>CAYGRE010000009.1:0-5501 GCA_964352215.1 uncultured Bacteroidia bacterium | reverse complement strand
GGCAATGGTTCGATTACTGCGGGTATGGTGGACAATGGTTCATCTGATGCCTGTGGAATTGCCAGTTTGAGCCTTGACAATAATACATTCAGTTGTGCGGATGTGGGTTCCAATACCGTGACCCTGACCGTTACCGACAGCAACAGCAACGCAGCTACTTGTACGGCTCAGATCACAGTAGTGGACAATGTACCTCCGGTGGCCATCTGTCAGAATATTACGGTTCAGCTGGATACGGGCGGTAATGCCAGCATTACTGCGAACGATGTGGATGATGGCAGCAGCGATGCCTGCGGCATTGCAAGTCTGAGTGTCTCGCCCAGTACTTTCAGCTGCGCCGATATCGGTGCCAACACCGTCACCCTGACCGTGCTGGACAGCAATGGCAATTCTGACACCTGCAGCTCAACGGTGACTATTCAGGATACAGTTCCTCCAGTTGCGGTTTGTCAGGACATCACCATCCAACTCGATACCGCCGGGAGTGCTTCCATCACCGCCGGAATGATTGACAATGGATCTTCGGATGCTTGTGGCATTGCCTCTTTGTCGGTCAATCCTTCGACCTTCTCCTGCGCCAACGTAGACAGCAATACAGTCACACTGACGGTTACCGATAGCAATGCCAATGTTTCGACCTGTACAGCAATTGTCACGGTTGAGGATTCGGTAGCTCCGATTGCAATCTGCCGGGATCTGACGGTCTATCTGGATGCAGCTGGCTCGGCTACCATTACACCAGCTATGGTGGACAATGGTTCATCTGACAACTGTGCCATCGATTCACTTACCTTGGACAATGACAGCTTCGATTGTTCCAATGTTGGTTCAAATTCAGTGACCCTGACGGCATCGGATGTCAACGGAAATACTTCTACTTGTACGGCTACGATTACAGTTGAAGACAGCATCGCACCGGTACTTACCTGTAACGCTTACACAGTATTCCTGGATGGGGCCGGAAACGGTGCCTTGACCGTCAATGATATTTCCACCTTCAGCGATGCCTGTGGTATTGCCAGCAGCACTGCCAGCCAGACTGTTTTCAGTTGTGCTGATGTGGCTGCCAGCCCGATCGGGGTTACAGTAATTGTCAGTGACAGCAATGGTAACTCATCCACCTGCGTTTCACAGGTGACGGTGAGCGATACGATACCGCCATCGATTACCTGTCCGAACGATACTACTGTAGGCACCGATGATCCGAACTGCACCGCATTTGTGAGTATCCCTGTTCCGGTTCGCAGTGACAACTGTTCACCGATCATCATCACCAATAGCTTCAACTTCACCGGCAATGCCAGTGGAACCTACAATGCTGGAACGACCACGGTCCTCTTCACCGCAATTGATCCAAGTGGCAACTCTGACACTTGTTCTTTGACCGTTACTGTGGTGGATGACGATGCTCCGGCATTGACCTGCCCGAATGATACAACTGTCTATGTCGACGGTGCTTGTGAATATGTCCTCCATGACCTCACTGCCTTGGCCACTGCCACCGACAATTGCAGCCCGGTTACTTTGACCCAGGTGGATTCAGCCGGTACGGTTCTGACCGTCGGAGTGGATTCTGTAACCATCACCGCAGTTGATACTTCTGGTAATGCTTCAAGTTGTGTTGTGATCGTCACGGTTGAAGACACCACTTCACCCAATGCTGTTTGTCAGAACATCACGGTCCAGTTGGATGGGGCAGGAAGTGCTTCGATCACGGCTACTGATGTAGATGGTGGCAGCACCGACAACTGCGGCATTGCATCTATCAGTGCGTCTCCGACTTCGTTTACCTGTGCCAATCTTGATACCAATACCGTCACACTGACGGTGAACGATGTCAATGGCAATTCCTCAACCTGCACCGCCACGGTCACGGTTCAGGATACAGTCGCACCGACCATCACTTGTCAGGACATTACGGTTCAACTGGATGCAGGCGGCAGCGCTTCGATCAACCAATCCGATGTAGTGACTGCATTTGCAGACAACTGCACCGCGAATACACCAACCCTGAGTGACACGTTGTTTACCTGTGCCGATACCGGAATGGTAGTGGTTACAGCTACGGTCACTGACCCAAGCGGTAATTCCTCATCCTGCACCAGTACGGTCACCATTGAAGATACGATTGCTCCGATTGCAGTTTGTCAGGATCTGACCCTCTTCCTGGACGGCAACGGTGACGCTTCCACAAGTGCATCTGATGTCAACAATGGCAGCAGCGACAATTGTGGCATTGCCTCGATCGCTCTGGATGACAGCACCTTTACTTGTGCTGATACCGGAACCTTCGCAGTCACACTCACCGTAACCGATGTAAGTAGCAATGTTGATACTTGCACCTCGAATATTACCCTGAGTGATACCACGCCTCCGATTGCAGTTTGTCAGGACCTTACGCTGTTCTTAGACGCAAGTGGAAATGCTTCCACCAGTGCATCTGATGTGAACAACGGCAGCAGTGACAATTGTGGGATTGCTTCGATTGCTCTGGATGACAGTACCTTTACTTGTGCTGATACCGGCTCATTCCAGGTTACCTTGACCGTAACGGATGTGAGCAGCAACGTTTCCACCTGTACTTCGACGATCACCCTGAGCGATTCAATTGCCCCAATCGCAGTTTGTCAGGACCTGACCCTCTTCCTCGACGGAAGTGGCAATGCTGCTACCAGCGCATCTGATGTGAACAATGGTAGCTCTGACAATTGCGGCATCGCTTCGATTGCTTTGGATGACAGCACCTTTACTTGCGCAGATACCGGCTCCTTCCAGGTTACCCTTACGGTTACCGATGTGAGTGGCAATGCATCTACTTGTCAATCGACGATTACCCTGAGTGATACGACCGCACCGGTCGCCAGTTGTCAGAACCTGACGGTCTTCCTTGATGGAAACGGAGATGCAACCATCACCGCAACTCAGGTGGACAGCGGTTCGACTGACAATTGTGGCATCGCCAGCCTGGTTCTCGACATCGATACTTTCGATTGTGCTGACATCGGCGCGAATCCGGTAGTCCTAACTGTTACTGATGTGAGTGGCAATACCGATGCGTGTTCTGCGACCGTCATGGTCATGGATACGACTCCGGCGATTGCAGTTTGCACCGATACTACTGTATACCTGGATGCTTCCGGTAATGTCTCGATTGATCCGACCTTCGTAGATGGAGGATCGACTGACAATTGTGGAATTGATTCCCTGACTGTCTCCCCATCGAGCTTTACCTGTTCAAATGTTGGAGCCAATACCGTTACCCTCTCCATTGTGGATGTGAACGGCAACTCCAGCAGTTGTACCGCACAGGTAACCGTGCAAGACACACTGACACCGATCATCGTCAATTGTCCTGCCAATCAGGTATTGAACAATATTCCTTCCAATTGTGGTGCCAACGCATTCTGGACGGCTCCGACGGCCAGCGACAATTGCGGATCTGTAACCGTGGTGGGTAACTTCTTCCCCGGTCAGTTCTTCCCGGTAGATACGACTGATGTGATCTACACCGCAACCGATACCTTCGGGAATGTCGACAGCTGTGTATTCACCATCATCGTGCTGGACACTCAGAATCCAACCCAGACCAACTGTTCACCGAACATTGTCCGGAACAATACCACCGGTCAATGTGGTGCCAATGTCACCTGGGGCAATATCAGTGCCAGTGACAACTGTCCTGGTGTGGTCCAGATCAGTAACTTCAACTCTGGTGATTTCTTCCCGGTTGGTACAACTGAGGTGGTCTTTGTTGCTACCGATGCGGTCGGCAATACCGATACCTGTACATTTGATGTGACGGTTGTGGATGCTCAGGCTCCAGCCCTGGCGGGTTGTCCTTCGAATATCACCCAGGCCAATGATTCCGGTTTCTGTAGTGCTTCGGTCACCTGGACTGCACCTACGGCCACTGACAACTGTGTACTTGACACCATATTTGGAACCGATGCTCCTGGAGATGTATTCCCGGTCGGTACTTCAACTGTGACTTATTTTGCAGTTGATACGGCGGGTAATGTTGATTCCTGCAGCTTCGATATCACCGTCAACGATACTGAAGCTCCGGTTGCAGTTTGTCCTGCGAATATCACCGTCAGCAATGACACCGGTACTTGTGGCGCAGCCGTTACCTGGACGCTTCCTGGCTCCACTGACAATTGTGGTATCGCCAGTGAAACCACTGACTTCTTCAATGGGTCGCTCTTCCCGATCGGTTCGACGCCTGTAACCCTGACCGCAACGGATTCTGCCGGCAACAGCGATACCTGTTCATTTGTCATTACGGTCAACGATACGGAGGCACCAACCCTCTCCGGATGTCCTTCCAATATCACCCAGTCCAATGACAATGGTCAATGTGCTGCCATTGTTGGCTGGATTCCTCCAACTCCGGGTGACAATTGTCCTGGATTCAACCTCACGTCAACCCATGCACCGGGTGATAACTTCCCCGTGGGTACTACTACGGTAACCTATACGGTAGTAGATGCTTCTGGTAACGCTGATTCTTGTTCCTTCACTGTAACGGTGAATGATACTGAAGCTCCGGTAGCGAACTGTCCTGCTCCGATCACGGTTGGCAATGACAGCGGACAGTGTGGTGCAGCCGTGACCTTCACCCTGAGTGGCAATGACAATTGTGGCATTGCTTCTTCTATGAGCTCAGCCAACTCCGGCGACTTCTTCGCAGTGGGTACCACAACAGTGAACTACATGGTGGCTGACAGCGCTGGCAACAGCGATACTTGTTCCTTCACGATCACGGTCAATGACACTGAGGCTCCGGTTACGGTTTGTCCTGCACCGATCACGGTCAGCAATGACAGTGGACAGTGTGGTGCAGCGGTGGCCTTCACCTTGAGCAGTTCTGACAACTGCGGGGTGGCTTCTACTTCAAGTTCTGCCAACTCCGGTGACTTCTTCGCAGTCGGTACGACCACTGTGAATTACACCGCTACCGACAGCGCAGGTAATACCGATAGCTGCTCATTTACCATCACGGTCAATGACACTGAGGCTCCGGTTGCAATCTGCCCTGCTCCGATCACGATCAGCAATGACAGTGGTCAGTGTGGTGCAAAAGTGAACTTCGTCCTGAATAGTTCTGATAACTGTGGCATTGCTTCTTCAAGCAGTTCCTCCAACTCCGGGGATGTATTCCCGGTCGGTACGACTACGGTATCTTATACAGTGGTTGACAGTGCCGGAAATGCCGATAGTTGCTCATTTACGATTACGGTGAATGACAATGAGGCTCCTCTGGCGATCTGTCCTGCACCGATCACGGTCAGCAATGACAGTGGACAGTGTGGCGCAAATGTTGCATTTACCTTGAGTAGCTCTGATAATTGCGGGGTAGCTTCTACCTCCAGCAGTGCCAACTCCGGTGACTTCTTCCCGGTCGGTACCACGGCGGTATCTTATACGGTAGTGGACAGTGCTGGAAATACCGATAGTTGTTCATTTACGATTACGGTGAATGATACTGAAGCTCCGGTGGC
>CAYGRE010000008.1:0-97151 GCA_964352215.1 uncultured Bacteroidia bacterium | reverse complement strand
AGGCAGGGATGAGGCAGGGATGAGGCAATATCAAATGTGTAACAATGAAGAAGCCAACTCGTTGCGGAGTCGGCTTCTTTTTTTCAGGTTGAACGCTTAAGGTTAATTACTTAGGTAGTTAAAAGGTCTGTTTGGAGTCAGCTCAATGGGTTCGTTCGGTTTGCCTGATGAAATCGTTGGTCTGTGTGTTGGTTGGTCTGCTTCAGATCAGCATCCACCCGTCTCGTAGTTGGAGAATTCCACGGTATCCAGCAACTCTCCGGATTCGTTCAGTATCTCGACTTTCCATTCGCCACACAGGTTTGCATTCATGGTCTTGTAGCTACGGGTACGGAAGGTGGGGCCTTTTACTTTGAGGTCGATGGTCTGGATTTTCTTGTCATTCAGGTAATAGACATGCTGGATCACCCCCTTTTGTCCTTTGGGCATCTTAACCTTGGTGTAAACCCAGATTTTATCGTCATAGACCTCAAAGTCGGTGGATGGATCGACGGGTTCGTGGTTTTCGATTCCGGCACAGGCCACGGCCTTGATGATGGAGATTTCTGCTTGCGCTGTTGCAATGGTATCAGGTGCATCTGCCAACCCTTCTTCAAATTTGACCACAGAGGCCTCAGCTTTCGCAGGGGAATCCGAAGAGGTGCTTAAATCAACAACCTTATTAACAGGTGTCTCTATTTCGTTGGACAATTCAGTTTCCTGGCTGCAGCTGGTCAGGCCGAAAGCGATGATGGTAGCAGTTGCGAAAGCTGGGAGGGTGTTGCGGAGGATGTTGTTCAGTGTGTTCATGATCGTAATATTTGGTGTGTTTATGATTTTTGATTTTGCAGCTGTTATATATTGATCAGCTTGCTTACACCTATTATTACGCCGCATGTCAGGTGGGTTTTGGCGACTTTGGGACAAGTGCTTTCGATTTTGGGACATTGTGGGATTTTGCAGAATAAACCGTAATCCATTCCCATAAAAGGAGGGCAAATCTGGTTTAAATGTGTTTTGGCCTAATTTGCTAAAGGCGAGATACAGGGAAAAGTATTGTCTCAGGTGATTCCCATAGGATATTCAACTGAGACAATACTCCGATTCATCGACTCAGGACACTACTTCTTTTTAAATTCAATTGCCTCTGCCAGGACAGACCAGGCGAAATCTAACTGCACATATCCATTGAAAAGAGAAGAGTTCCGTGAGATGTACTGGTCACCTGAATAGCGAAAATCAGATTGACCTTCAAATTTATAGGCGGCCAAGGAATGACAACTCATGCAATTACTTCGGACTCCATAGATAAATTTCGGGTTCAACGAATCGTAAACGGTGAACTTATTCAATTCAGCTTCCAGGTAAGGATTGTACCCTATCAGGGGACTCACTCCAGTGTTCGTTCCGCCATTGATCGGTTGGTTGGGCCATACCATATTGTAGACTGGTACTGCTGCATAGTGTTGAGCTGCACTGGACAATTGGGTCTTTGGAAGTCGATGCCCTGCGGTGAAACTTGAACTCGGAAAAGGTGGGTTTTGGGGGTCTGGTGCCCAGAAAAAGGTTTGCCAAGTCCAGTTTTGAATTTCTTTTGTTGTCACATGCATTCCTACCAATATGGCCAGATCACCAGGGCTTATAGAATCGGAACCTTGTTCGTTGTTGAATTGATTCGCCATGGCAGAATCTGCATAGAAGTAAATGAAATCATTCAGATTGACAGTTGCTCGCTTTTGGGTTTCTCCGGTTGCATCCATACTATCAGCCAGGACAGGAATCTTATTGGCTGGCTGGCTATTGGTTGGGTCGATAAAGACGTACTGCCAAAATGTATCCCAACCTGTAATCTTGGCGATGGTATCAGGTGGCCCCGGCCATATAGGTAGGACAATCGGATCGGTTCCTTTGTTGGCAACGGTAAAATAAGTTGGCTTAATGTTGATGGAATTGCTGGGGAAGGAAGGCATGGCACCAATTTCTCCATTCTCTGGCTTGTATTCAAGCAGAACCTTGGGATCAAAAATCCGGTTGTTGATGGCGAATTCAGCTGAAGGTGGGCTGTAGCATACCGTTACCAATCTTTGGAATTTCCTATCCACTGAGTTGGATAAGGATTCGCTTCCTCTGTCATTTTCAAGAGGGACTCCGTGACTAAGTTGAGTGGGAATACTCAAAGGAGTTCTGCTTGTTTTTCGGTAAGGATAGGTGCTGATGTCATTTCCATCGCTCTCTAGGATTTCCCGGATTTCATGGGCTCCCATCCAGGTTTCGAATAACAGCAAGGTGTCCCCCCCATATACCTGATCTGTTTTCGAAGTCAATCCCGACCAAATCCCCCATGTATGTTGAGCAATGGAAGAAGTGTCCTCATTCTTCAACCAATCGTAGATCACGGAAGGGTATTCGGGGAAGGTAATTCCAGTTGTGGTTTTACCTGGAAAATGTTGGGGAATGATTGCTGTTTCATTCTTGAAGGATGGGCCTGAACCCTGGGTTGATCTACAACCGTAGATCAACAAAGCAAGGCCCGCAAGGGAAGCGAGCCCCATAAGAGCATAATTTTTAATGTCTTGCATAATTTTGGTCTTGAGTGTGTTCCCACCAAAATAGAATTACATCCCCCTGGAAACATGTACAAGATTTCGCGTTTGTCAGCATTTCATAAGGTTATTCGTTATTTTCTATCTCCTTGATATTCCGGCTTCGTCTTCTACTACTTACCCTCTGAGCCCCCTATGAAAAAAAAAGATGAACTTCACCAATTGGTCCAAAGCCTGGACAAATCTGAACGTCGGTACTTCCAATTGTTTGCGGGCTTGACAGGTAACAGGGCCAATACCAGCTATATCGAGTTGTTCAATTTGCTTGCAAGGATGAAAGAATGGGACCCGGAACAATTTCAAAAAGAGGTGGAAGGGTTCCGCTGGAAGGGCAACGTCTCAACTACCAAAACCCGCCTCTACGATGCGATTCTGAAAAGTTTACGGCTTCTTCAGGAGGGAAAACAACCCGAATCAAGGCTTCGGGTGATGCTGGAAGACATTAAGATTCTCTTTCAAAAGGGTCAATATGGAGCGATGAAGAAGCGGCTCAAAAGGCTGGAAAAGATGGCTCAGGAATTCCGATTGCCCGAAATCCTATTGCAAATCCAACAATGGCACCGACAGATCCTATTGCTTGAACCTCCCCGGAAGGTTATGCCGGAACCATGGGAAGGACAGGAGCGAACGCTGGCAGCAATGAGTTATGAGGGTCAGGTTTCTATGTTGCATGACCATATCCGGTTACTGATCAGGTACCGTGACGGAAACCAACGGATCAAGGACATCCTCGACCAGGCAGAACTGCGCACCCTGGCCCAGGGAAGTAGTCTCCGGGCTGAGATTCGCTTCTACAATGCCAATGGGCTGGGACGCCTCTCTCTGGGGAATCCGTTTGAGGCATTGCCCTATTGTGAAACATTGTTTGAATTCTGGAAAAAACACCCAGATTGGATCCAAACAGAACCGGAGATCTACCTTTCCAGCCTCAACAACTATATCAATTGTCGCCTTTATATAATGGATCAAGCAATTGGGGAAAGCCTTGAAAACTTAAAAACTCCAGGATCGCTGAACAGGGCACAGAGGATACGCTTTAACCGGATCCGAAATTCAGCCTCATTGATATTCCATCTCCATTTTTCTGAATACCAGGCCGTGGTACCGCAAATAAACAAGATCGAGCAATGGCTCAATGTATCTGAAGGGAAAATTGAAATTAATCATTGGCTGAGCATTGCTTATAACCTGGCGACTTTCCATTTCATCAATGACCAGTTTTCCAAAAGTAACTATTGGGTGCTCAAACTCATTGGCAGCAGCAGCAACCATATCAGAAAAGACTTGCGGCGAGGTGCCCGTTTGCTCCAACTCGCTATCCTGATCCAGCAGGGAGACCTTGAGACAGCCGAGAACCTGATCCGAAATTCCTTGAGGAGAATCCAGAAAACTAAATCTCACAAAGGTCTTGAGTTGGAGATCACCCAATGCTTACAGCAGTATATTTTTGCGAAAACCCCAACCGATCGGGATCGGTGGATCTTGAACCTGGAGAGTTTTTTAGACTTGAAGAGAAGGAATGAGCAAAGCAAGAATCTTCCTGGCCTTGTAGAACTTTGGATGTGGGCCAAAAGCCGGATCAATCGTTGCAGTATCCATTCAATATTAGAGATCGAAAGAGAGAAATAACTCTCTTTAAAGCGCAATAATTGAAGTTAACCGTATCCCTCATTTCAGTTTAATGCCACTAAAACTGTCAAAATCACTCATCGCATTGAAAATTTGGAAATGAAGTTTCTCAAATAAACAGGGTTTTCTAACTCTTCACCAGCCCCCATCTTGGCATTGTTTATTCACTATTAAATCAAATTTATTACCGGCTGACAGTTGATCCTGGTCTGGTCAGATCAGGCATGAACCGTCACCACCGGTGAGCTAACATGGTATGCGAAATTTAAGCAATGTATGCAGCTGGATACCAGGTATCCAGCCGCAAAAGGGATTCGTATGTCTCTTGGATTCATCTCGTACCCTCTCCATCTGGGCAATTTTTATGGGTGTATTGGGCCTTCAAATCGCCCTCGGTCAGTCTTGTCCTGTCAACTGGACTGATCTGGACTCCTTTCAGGTCGGGTATCAAATCTGTAGCACCAATGACACTTTACACGCAGACGAGCAGTTTTCGGTCAAACTACATCTAAAGACCGCAGGATCTCAGGAGTGTTTGGGGGCGCAATTTGATCTGGGTTGGGACAGTAGAATTACGCTGGACCCAGCCTCTGAACACCTCGTTCCAGATCAGAGCTGGTTGGGGATTCCTTCCGAGTTATCAGTGACCTTGCTAGAAGATCAGTCGGGAATTGCCGCACAGTGGACCTTGGCACGAGAAGACTCCGCTTTTCAATCTGGAAACGGTTGGGTGATCAAAGTCAATTTTGTGGTTGGGGACGAACCCATACTGACCAATGAAGTAATTGTAGCGCTGGATGGAGGTCTGATTGTAGAAGAAAACCTGGATATGAAACATTTTCTACCCTCCCCGGAAATAAACGAATCCTCACTTGCCGTTTATCCCAACCCTTGCCAGGACCGCCTGAAATTCTACAACTCCCCCCCCGAACAAGTGGAAATCTTCCTATATGACCTATCCGGCAACTTACTACTTCGGTCACTCATGGTCTCAAATGAAGAGCTGAATCTTTCTGGATTCCATCCGGGAGCCTATTTTCTAACCGTTCTCAAAGATCAAACCACATTGAAAAGGGTCAAGATCATCAAGAGATAAACGAGGTGAAGGCCAATTGATGGAGGCAAACTCCCAAACCGCTTCGATGGCTGAATCCTTTCCCAAAACTGAAGATGTCTCCGCTTGCGAGGCATCTTCACTCTGTTTCTGGTAGCCATTTGTTCAGTTTTTCAAGGAGCCAGTTTCGCCCTGCATGATACGGCGAGTCCAAAATCTCTGATTGTAATTTCAAGGCTTGGGATGTCTTGCCCGGTGCAAGAGCAGTCAGCCTCCTGTAGAAACGAATGAACTCCTGGTAATTTCGGAGCCGTTCGGAGGACAAGTGGCGGTGGCGGCGTATGAACAATCGAAAGGAGTTAGTCAAAGCCTCCATACCAGTTTCATTCTTTGTTTCATAATAGATTCGAAGCAGCCAGGACCGTGCATCCAATCCAAAAAATGGGTCTTCAAAATCTTCTAGCACCTGGTTCATCAATGACTCAGCTTCTCCAAAGTTGCCATCGTCAAATGCGAGCATACCCTGGCAATAGTTCAGGAGGTTTTCTCTGAATTGAGCAGGAAGGTACTTCCCGTACTCCAACATAAATTCCCTGGCCCATCCGCTCTCTTTCATGCGAATTGCATTCCCTACAATCGATTTGAAATGCCAGGCACTGATCCTGTTATTGTTGACCAATAGGTTCCGATCGAGCATTTCCTGGTAGAGGTGGAATATTTCTGGTAAATATCCTTCATTCCCATGGTTAAAAGTCCGAATGCAATGATTGAGGGCTACCGTATACATCTGCTGGACTTCTTGCCGGTCGATTTGCGCTCCGAAAGCAGTCAGCAAAGACTTTGATTCGGTAAGATGCGCACCCACATCTGGTTCCTGGACCAATTTTACCAAGCTGTAATAAATCCAGACCAGAGGAGTTTCCTGCCAATTTCCGTTCTCCAGGTTTTGCATAATCGAAGGCCACAACTTGAGGGGAGGTGTCTCTCTCAAGTTTTTGTACATCCCGTGGGCCTCATGGTGAGCAAGGGCATAATACAGCATCTTTGCTACAAAAGCCTCTTCAGAATTCTCAATCAATTCTTCCAGCGGGAGCCCCTTCCTTCCTTCAACCGATTTTTCATGTTGCAGGAATTCAGCGTGCAACCGATTGTCAATATCAGCCTGATCCAGACTTAGTCTTTTGGGACCATTTGAAACGTACCTTTTCACTAATGAAGGAAAATATCGAGTAGCGTTCATCTTATTCAAAGCCCTGGCAAGGAACAGGGTTTTTTCCGGTGAATCCAGGAACTGTCGATAGGCAAGAAAATCCATCAACTTGGTAAACAACTTAGAGCGTAAGTTGCGATAGTTCCCCAACGAAACTGGCTTTTCAGGATAGAGGGTTTGATATATCTCTTCTTTGCTTTTTTCTCCCTTTACAATCAACTCCATCAGCCTTCCGAGCACCTGATCTGACTTCGAGTTGCTCTCCAACAATTGGGCCTGAAAAACCTTCCTTTCGGAATCTCCCAGTCGGTGAAGAAAATATTCCAGCTTGGACTCGGTCATAAAATATAAAGCCTCGCTACAATTTATCCGGTAATTGGTATTACACTGAAAATAAAACCAATAACAATGCCCTGCAAATGTTCATGTAGTTTTGGCGTTTTTTTGAGGATATGGTATCTTGGTTTAGAAAGCAATCCTACTTACTACTTAACCCAATCTTGATATGGCGTGGAAGCTCACAACTGTTACGATGGACCCAGGATGTTCCATTGATCAATGGAACTGTTCGTCTGGAATATGGGAACAGGTGGAGACCTGTGTGCTTGAAAGCAATTTGAGCTATATTCTTTCAAAGGTTTATATCCCCCGCTTGTATTGGGATTTAAAGCATCCACAGATCAATTTGAATGAAGCCCTCGTCCTTAGATTTAATAAATTGGCGAATTACACCTATCTCTGGTATGGCGGAGGCAATCTTGTTCCAGAATTATGGGTTTTGCAACGGCCTTTCGACAACCCTGAAACTCCTCCCACAACGGGTTGCGATCTTACGATCTTCGGGTCTGAAATCAGTCATGGTCATTACGGAGGCAGTTACTTAATCGAAAAGATAAGCTTTCTGGATGAAGGAGATGGTGGGGAAATCGAATGGAGTAGAATTCACAATTCATCTACAAATTCTGTTGAGGTTGTTTCCTTGAAGTATTTGAATCCTGGCCCCGGAAATGAAAACCCATACCTTTTAATCCCAGGCGGGGGCTCATCTCCTGTCGATTCTCTTGCAGAATTTAAAAAAATACCATGTAGAAACCTTGAGCCTAAGAAATGTACATTTTCGCCCAGTGCCCCAACTCAGGTATCATGGTTCGACATTTGGCAACCAATACCCCCTGTCACACTTGAGCGATCCGACCGTGACCCCGGCCACCACCTCCTTGCAGGCAAATGCTCTCATGAGAAAGATAATTCCTTCCCGGACGATTTTACCCCTAAAATCATTTATAGAAAGGGAATCGTCTATGATTTATCAGGAGCCCCTTATGTGGCAAGCAGTATTCCCATCGGCGGCAACCTTGGTCTTACACTCAGGATGCACCTTATCAAAAATGATGGGATCGTGATGCTTGGCACGATGGATCTTGATCCGTTTCACAGGTCTCATTATTAAACCTTGAGGTGACAATAGGCTGATAATGTACATGCTCTAAGAATTTGGGGAGTCTACTTTTATTGCAATTGTAAACCTCCTATCAATCTTCTCATGAGCTATCTAGATTACCCCAGAATCCATTTTTCAGGTCAGTTTTTGGCAAACCCTGCTACCCTCAACAACACCCCCCTGAATTATGATCCGAAAAACTACTTTCTCCCTCACGATCTGAAGAACGTCGCCCTCTATTGGAATCCGCGTGGTGACGGAGGTTTTGCCTTTGTTAGCTGCAAAGTGACCCTTGTAGAATACGGACCTGGAGAGAGTGCATCTACCCCAGAAGAAGATCCAATCATTGGTGCTGAGGTGGTTTCCTCTGACAATGCTGGATTTCACATCGATGCGGCAATCGTAGACCTCGATCCGATGCAGCAAAATGTTTCAGAGATTTGGGGTTTAAGGATAGCCATAAAGATTGGGGATAAGACTGGTGAAGGGTTGACTGTGATTTCCGGAAAGTTGGCCCCTACTCCTTTCTGTGGGATCTGGCTGCAAAGTCAAGGACAAAACGCACCTCAAAGTTCTGCAAGTGGGTCCGCTGTATACCAGGCCAATATGGATGAGATTAAAGTAGCTGATAACACCTCAAATAGTCGGTTCATAAAAATGTTAAAAGCCAGTGGCCCAACAGCCCTGTCTCTCAATTTCAATACCAACGAACACAACAACGCTCCCAAGGTGTATTTATTCAATGATGATACTTTCAAAGCCATGGCAATTGAAGATGAAGATGGCAAATATGTTCCTGAAGAAGTCCTGATTTTACTCGAACCACTGAAAGAATTTCGCCAGTATATACCTGAACAGTTTAAAAAATGGAATCAATCGGTCCCAAAAAACAACCCCAAAGGGGGAATTCCGACAAAACGATTCTTACTATTCCTATTGAAGAGGATTCTAAAACCCTATGAAAGTGAAACTGGCGGATCAACAGTTGGTCCACTCGAAGGCCTTATCATGAAACGGACCCAAATGCCATATATTCCTGCCACGAATAACCCCTTCCCTCATGGAACTATCACTGGCACCATTGGTCTTTCCTGCAAGGAAGCACCTACCTACTTCGTTCCTTCACGCGTGTTGAGACCCTATATAAATGTGACAGGATCCGGACCAAAAAGAGAGTCGACTTGTTACTATGCTCCCTTTCTTATTGACCAGAACAACCACCTCACCATCAATCTGGGCAACTCCCTTCCTACCAAGCTTCCAGGAACACACCCATTTGTGGCTGAGTTAAACGACCTGTGGCTGGTTGCATTTAGAGGAGGAAAAATTGATTTGGGGAGCTGTGAGAAATTGGTTCAAATCCCATATTCTAAACGGAATTTTCTACTAAGCAATGCGGGGTTCTTCTCTCACCAACTCAGTCATGGTTATGAGGACACCCCCCTAGGGCTCGTTTCTTGTGATTCCGCAGGAAATCCAACGAAAATCTTTTTGCAGGAAAACCAGAACGGGTATTCTATCCGGGCGGATAAATTCGTCTACCGAATGAATCCCGGAGTGCCTGGTTCACCTGACAAGCTGGGAGGGGATTCTGCTGGCCTGAAAATCTATGCCTTGAAATTTGGCAAGCCCATCCCGGATGGGTTTAGGATCAAATTGAAGATGAAAAATCCAGAACAGGCCCTTGCCTATATCAGCCAGACTGCTGGAACAGGTGGCACCCCTGGCATTGCAAATTTGTCAATACCCCAGGATGCCTTGTCCTTCTCTCAAAGTGCAGATGTCATAAATGGTGTTGCCTCTTTTGAACTTAAGTGTACTTCTCCTGGCAATCCCCGGGGACCATTGAATGGCCAGGTCTATTTCCTTGACTACCATCTGTTCAAAGGAAACGACAAACAAGAACTGGTTCAGGATACCAATGATGTGATTAGTGTTAAGGTTTTTGGGCAGGAAGCTCTTGAACCCGGCCTCACCACACTGCAACAATACGGGAGGATCTACCCGATCATGTCATTCCTTGCCAATCCGAAAAGTTTTGAGGGGCCGTCTGGCACCCAATATAGAAACCTGGTCCAGAATTTACTTAGCAAACCCCTGGAAGACATTCAGCACATGCCGGTAACCAGAGATTTGTCAGCAGCCGACCGGGATCGGATCATAGCCTGGATCGATGAAATGGAGCAATAACCCTTCTTCACACTTCAATTCAACCATTATGCTACAGTTAAAAACACCTAAAAATACCCTCGTTCTATTTCCCCTCGTCGCCTTCCTAGGTTTGATTTTAAGCTTTTGCACCACTCAGACCGAGAATGGTAAAAGAGGTTCTGAAACCAAGACTGGCTCACACCAGGAACCTACTGTAGGGGGCTGTGAAGTAGACGACTTCTCGTCATGGTTTGTGACTGGAACGGTTAATAATAATGGACTGGTAAAGCCCCCCAACAGTGTGGATGGCCCATTCGAGTCAAACTGCGATTTCTACAAGTGGTCCTGGCAAAATTTCCTGTGGCAGACATCTCCAACGGACAAAAGTTATGTTTTTGATTCTTCTCCTTTTTACGACCTTGAAGGAGATAGTCTGGTTGAGTTCAGCAGTATGAAAAAGGTCCGTGGGGGAAAGGAAACCGAGACAGGGCAGGCAGGGCAAATCCACTTCACTTTGCTGTCTCAAAATCAGCCAAAAGTTACACCAGATGGCTCACTGGTCTATTATGCCATCCATGTCAATGACGTCTATGCCTATTTCGTTTCCGGGAAAAACCAGGGTTCTTTAGCTGAACTTACCGAATTTCCCACCACTCAAGAGGAATTGGAAAAAATCAAAGAATATGCCTTGGAGGAATACCAGGATTCTATCAAAAGTAATGAGGTATTGACGTTGGAGTTGAAAAGTTCCTGGGTCAAGGTTGATCCTAAGAACGACTTGAGCACCTACATTACTCTGAAGGCTGATGTTCAAAAGTACGTTCATCAAAGTGATCAGGAATGGACCTGGGATGGGGTAACACTTGAGAAAGATGTTACTTTGGCTTTGGTTGGATACCATATTGTGGGCAGTGTCAAGGGAAATCCGGAAATGGTCTGGGCCACCTTCGAACACAAGGACAATACGGCCAATGCCAACTATTACTATCTCAATGAAAAGGGAGAACCCACAGAAAAGGTCAATTTCAAAAACGGAAGTCTGGTAGACATCCAGGACTGGTTGTTTACCAATGCCGAGACCAAAGAGGAGACCAATAACATACCCAACGCCGAACTGGTAGGCAACAATATCAAAGCCGCTTCGGGTCAAACTATCTCTGCCAGCAGCACAATTCGGGTTTATCCTTATGGAAACGAAACAAGTAAATCAGGGGCAAAAAACAATACGGAGATCATTAGCTTAAACGAACAGATACAGGGTATGCTCAAAGGCAATGACGTTCGGAAAAACTACTTTTTGGTAGGGGCTGTTTGGACCCAAGGTGGTGTAATTCCGCAATCGAACAAAACCAATGATCCCGTATTCGAAGGGTCTCCTAAGCTCACAAACTCTACCATGGAGACTTACTTCGAGAATACGAACTGTTTTAGTTGCCATAATGGAGGTAAACTCGGCGGTTTGAGTCACATTTTCGACAAGATCGATCCCTTGACAAAATAATACCATGAAACAATTTTGGATATTCTCTGGGGTAATCTTACTCCTCTTCCTGGCTTTGTTCGGGCTTGCCCAGACCTTAGGTCTTGATTTCATGGAACAAGTAGCACAGATGAGAGAAGCATGGTTGCCTTTGGCTGCCTTATTGGGTGTCGGATTATTGGCTGGGGACATTGTTCTGCCAGTACCCTCAAGCCTGGTCATGATCACCTTGGGGAGTTTGTTCGGACTGGTAGGAGGAGCTCTCCTCGCATTCCTCGGAGGTGTTTTAGCTGCGTTGTTGGGATATTACCTAGGTAAAATGGGCCGAGATCGGTTCCAAAAATGGTGGGGGGCGGTTGCTATACAACAAGGAGAAAAGTTATTTCAACGATTTGGACTGTTGGCGGTCATAATCTCCCGCCCCGTTCCCCTCCTCTCCGAAACTGTTTCCGTCATGGCGGGCTCGGCAAGGTTTAGATTTGACAAAATGCTTTTCGGGAGCATATTGGGTGTATTGCCTGCTTCAGTGATCTATGCGTGGGCAGGTAGCAGTCTCAACACGGGTCAATATGGGGCCTGGCCTTTCCTGATCGTTCTGGGGTTGGCGGGAATACTATTCCTGATTGGTCATTTCAAAGAGAAAAAGGATACTGTAAATCCTACCAACAAATAGAATGTACCAATTCCCGTAATGGCAAACATAAAAGCAGAGGCCTTCCAGCAAGTTTGGATGGCCTCTGCTTTTTAAGAGAAGCTTCAGAAGCTCCACCATATGTATTAAATCTTATTCCACCAAGATCTGCTGCCCAAACCGTTTACCATCCCTGACGATGGTTAAAAAGTACAAGCCTTTGGATAGGGGTGCCTCAATCTTCAATTGCCCCAACTGTCCTTCTGTCGTCCGTTCCAGAACCAGGCTTCCACGTTGGTCATAAATTTGCACGGCTACGCTTTCCGCCCCAACCGGATAACGCAGAAAGAATGCTCCCGCAGAAGGGTTTGGATAGATGACGTACCCAGCTGGCAATCCGCCCTCCACGCCCACGATACAATTGATATCGAGTTGTTGGGAGTTGGTGTCCATGCCACAGGGGCCGGTGGTGATCAGGGTGACGGTATAGTTGCCGTTGTTGGCATAAGTATAAGTGGGGTTCGGAAGGGTGTCCATTCCGCCATCGCCAAAGGACCAGGAATAGTTGTCGTTCCCTACTGCTGCCAATACAAAGAAGTCAATGACCGGGCAAGCAAGGGTGTCGGCCATAAAAGTCGCATTGGGGGGAGGATTCAGGTTGGCGTTGACAGTGTCGGAAACGGAGCAGCCAAACTGGTCGGTGCAGGTGACAATATACACTCCTGCCTGGGTAATCGTAATGCAAGGTGTATTGCTGCCATCATTCCATACATATGATGACCCGCTTGGGTTTGCCACACATATCTGCAGCGGGTCACCACAGAATATGGTGTCGCTGGGAAGGCCAGGACTGGTGACAACCACATCGGTTACCAACAGGGTATCGCCGCCGACACAGCCAAAGCTGTCTGTGCATTGAACCCAGTAAGTTCCTGCCGTATCAATGGGCAAAGAAGGACTGGTAGAACCATCAGACCAAAGGTAAGTCCCGCCACCTGAAAGTTGCGCGATGATGGTTTGATCGGGGCAACGGGTGAGGTCAGGCCCCAGACTGACCACCGGATTGGGATTGACGGTCACGGTGGCAGAAGACCTGGGAGTGGTCGTTCCAGTGGAACCACAACCTACCCGGTACTTCCAGTCATAGAAGAAGTAGTAGAAGGTGGTGGAGGTATTGATGGCTCCGATGATATTGATATTGGGAGAATTGTAGGGGTAGGCGGCACCACCGGTATTGCGGAACATGCCACCCGTGGTGGTACCGATTGCATTGAGGCGATAGGTACCGGGGGGAATACAGAATTCAACCGGGATGGCGGTTTTTGTGGAGATGGAATTGGTGGTGGCTACAGTAGCGGTTTGTAGCAGGGTGTTGCTGGTGGTACGCAGATTGATCACCACATTGCCGGGTCCGTTCGGGTAGACAAATACGGTATCCAACTGGACGGTGTCGTTCTGGACCGTGAAGACCAGGCCGTCACCGAAAGCGGAGTAATTGGTCCCACCGGCAATGCTGTTGTCAGGAGCACCGACTCCATTGGTAGATCCGCCAGCGCTGACGCCTTCGACATAATAGGTCGTGGTCGTGGAGGGGGCGCCAAGGAAAAGGGTGTCCCCGGTTCCGAGCAAGTTTCCACCTGACATGGCATCGTACCAGTTGTAGGTAAATCCGGCTTGGGGCTGGACGTAGACAAAGGCGGAATCGCCTTGGCAGATGGTCGCCCCGAAAGCGGTCGGGGCGGATTGGGCTTGCGCCTGGTGGTAACCCAGGGTGAGCCCGACAAGCAATAACAAAGGTTTCAGATAGGTAGTAAAAGTCTCGTTCATTTAGTGAATATCGGATTTTGGAACGTGGTGTCAAAAGAAGATTTGCATTAGATTGGTTATCTTTATCTATATGAACGGTATGGTCACTGATATTTCTCATCTGGATTTTCAAAAGACCTACACCTATGCAGATTATCTGAGGTGGAGGCTGGACGAGTATGTGGAATTGATCAAAGGGAAGCTTTTTCTGATGTCTCCTGGCCCCTCATCGACCCATCAAAGGTTATCCTATCGACTTGGAGGCGCATTTTACAATTATCTTCAGGAGAAAAAATGCGAAGCCTTTGCGGCCCCCTTTGATGTGAGATTGTTCCCTTCAGGATCCGACCAGGAGATCACCACCGTTATTCAACCAGACTTTTGCATCGTATGTGATCCTTCCAAGATCGACCCAAAAGGTTGCCTTGGTGCTCCTGACCTTGTGATTGAAATCCTCTCCCCGAGTACATTCAGGAAAGATCTGAATGAGAAGTATGAACTCTATGAAGAGGCTGGTGTATTGGAATATTGGGTCGTTCGACCAGAGGAGAAGAGTATCCATGTCTATTTGCTCAAGGAAGGAAAATTCCACCAGGAAGGTGTATTCTTTGAGAAGGACCAGCTTCCGGTTTCGATATTCCCTGACTTAAGCATTGATCTTGGAAAGGTATTCTGAAGCATGGGCAGGTGGGTAGCCTTTAGTAACCTCAGCCTTAGGCAACCTCACCCCTTTCTATACAGCGGAAAAAATCCCGTATCCTCTTTCCCTTGTGACAAGCTCTCGTACACATCCCGGTGGTGAACCATTTCAATGGTCCTGAACCAATGTTCCCGGTTGGAGAAGCCCTTTTTGAACCTGGCCAGGTTGTCGTCTTTTGCTCCCACGCCTCCTCCGAGGTGAAGCCACTGGTAGTTGCTGTTGGTGATGGTGGAACTGGTGCCGTTGGCGGCAGTGGGAGACGCGGCGCTCGTGGCGGCTGTGGCAGTCGCCGCATCCTCAATTACGGTATCAAACATCAGTTTGGAAGGGGCTGCGTTGAGCTCTGATTCAGCGGTGCCGCCCAGATGGTATTGGATGACATCTGCATAATAGGTGAAGAGGCCGCCGCAGGCGACTTCGCCGTCGGGCCGGTGGACAGTGAGCAGGCGGCAATTGAGCTGGGTCCGAAGGTGTTCAAAATAAGCCAGGTCAAATTTGTAATAATCAGTGGCGCCGAGGCGGTCCATGGTCTGCACGTAGATCTGCTGCCAGGCCGGGAGATGCTCCCAGGCATCAAATACTGCTGTATAACCCTGCTTGCGGAGTTTCTTGAGGTTGCGGCGATGGTTGGAAGAATAGTTGGCACGGATGGCTTCGATTCCTTCTGGGAGATAGACACTGTAAGTCTTGCCGCGAAGGCTTTGCCGGAGGCCGGTTCGCTCGGGGATGAGGATTTGGTTGTGGATCGGGTGGAGGCGGAGAAAAGTGGAGACGATCCTTTCCTGTTTGGCAAATTCGTAAAAGGCGGTCAGTACTTTGTCCAGATATTTTTCGTTCGTGGTCAACACCCCGGGGTATCCATAAGGCGAGAGGGCATCCAGCCATTTTCCTTCCTGGCCGGGGATGTCTCTTAATATAAGTGGAATTATCCCTTCCTCGATCAAGCCTGTTTTACTTGCCCCCTTTTCACTTGCCACCCTTTCATCTGGTCCCTTTTCAATTGCCACCTTTTCACTTGCCCCCCTTTCATCTGGTCCCTTTTCTGCCGACAACTCAAAATGAAAAGCAACCGGTCGCCCTCCCAGCAGTGCAGCCTCCTGAAAGATGAAGTCGGGAAGGTTGTAAAAATCATAGCCCCCGATCGCGTCGAGCTTGGCCTGCCATTCATCTATATCGGTAATCCACCTGGAATTGCTCATTCGCCCTGGAACTCTTCGCTCAACATACCATAAATCTCAAGGTCGGTGTATTTGCCTCGCTTGAAGATTTTATCCCGGAATGTACCTTCATGGGAATAGCCACTTTTCAGAAATGCCTGCCGGGAAGCGCCATTATAGGAAAGCACATAGGCATCGAGCCGGTTCAGGTTCAGCACATTGAACGCATACCCGGACAAGGCATGGATGATCTTCTTGCCCAAGCCCAAACCTTGCGCCGATGGGTCCAGGGCCAGCCCGATCTCGGCATGGCGGTCTTTCCAATCAATGTCCCAGAGTCCGGCAAAACCCAACCACACCTCCGCGGCACTGACCTCAACCAGGGCAAACCGTTGTGTCTTCGCTCCCATTGGCAGGCCCTGAAACCAACGCAATTGTTCATCCGGATTCAAAGGAAAATTCCAACCTACCAACATCTCCTCGATCTCAGGTTGGTTCAATAAGGTTCTGAGGTTCCCCAGATCTGCCTCTTCCAGAGACCTTAACCAGTGCCGGCCATCTACTTGGATATTCATAAAGGGGAAATTAGGAAAAATTGATGATCTTAATCAGATGGCATGGGTTCTAATAAGATCAATGTCTTGATCTTATTGGGAATTTTCCCGAATGCCTCTCCTGCGATTGGGTATATGATCGGATTAGGGGGTATATTTACGATCGTTTTTTTGGAAAGAAGAATAGATGCAGGTTCCACTTTCAAAGCCTTATCTCGGTGATGAGGAAATAGCAGCTGTCACGGCGGTCCTTCAATCGGATCGTCTCGCCCTTGGGCCGGTGACTGAAGATTTTGAGCAACGCTTCGCCGCGGCGATCGGCTGCAAATATGCCATCGCGGTCAATTCAGGCACTTCCGGGCTTCACCTCACCATCCGGGCCCTGGGCATCGGACCTGGAGATGAAGTCATTACCACGCCCTTTTCCTTTATCGCTTCCTCCAATTGTATCCTTTTCGAAGGTGCAACCCCGGTGTTTGTGGATGCCGACCCCGATACCTTTAACATCGACCCGGCCCTGATCGAAGCTGCGATTACCCCGAAAACCAAGGCCATCCTGCCGGTGCATGTCTTTGGGCAACCCGCAGATATGGACCCCATCATGGACATTGCACGGCGCCACAATCTTCATGTGATTGAAGATGCCTGTGAAGCGATTGCCGCGACCTACAAGGGGCAAAAGGCGGGTGCAATTGGGGACGCTGCCATCTATGGGTTCTACCCCAACAAGCAGATCACGACCGGTGAAGGCGGTATGATCACCACCAACAACAAGGAGTTGGCCGAGCTATTTATGAGCCTGCGCAACCAGGGACGTGCCACCGATATGCAGTGGCTGACCCATGTACGCCTCGGCTACAACTACCGCATCTCTGAGATGACTGCCGCCCTGGGGGTGGAACAAATGAAGAAATTGCCGGAGATTCTGCGGATGCGGAGTGAAAAGGCGGCTTTGTACAATTCGCTTTTGCAGGAGATCCCGGAGATTCGATTCCCCAAAGGTTGGAACCTGGAGGGGCATAGCTGGTTTGTCTATGCGGTTCAGGTGGACCAGCATTTGCGTGACCCACTGATCGCAGCTCTGGGCGAACACGGCATTCAATCCAAAGCCTATTTTAGCCCCTGCATCCATTTGCAGGAATTCTATATGCGTGATTTTGGTTTTCAGGAAGGAGACTTTCCGGTTGCCGAACAGTTGAGCAAGGAGGTCGTCATCCTCCCGTTTTATACCTCCATTACCGAGGAGGAGGTCAGGTATGTCCGGGATTGTATCCGGGTAGCACTCGATGAATTGGCCTGACGCGTAAACACTTTATGATCTGAATGAGCATCTTCAAGAACAAAGATATTCTGGTGACGGGCGGCTGTGGGTCGATTGGCTCTGAGATCGTACGTCAATTGGCGACGCATGACCCGGTACGCATCCGGGTGTTGGACAACCACGAGTCCGGGCATTGGCATTTGCAAAATGACCTGGGTGATCTGGCGCATTATATGCGTCCACTGGTGGGAGACATCCGCGACAAAGAGCGTCTGATTCGGGCCATGGAGGGAGTTGACATCATCTTCCATGCCGCAGCGCTCAAGCATGTCCCGCTGTGTGAATACAATCCTTTTGAAGCAGTCTATACCAATGTGATCGGGACCAAGAATGTGGTGGAAGCCGCAATTGGTCAGGGCGTACAACACCTGATTGCAATTTCTACCGACAAAGCTGTCAACCCGGTCAATACCATGGGGGCTACAAAGCTCCTGAGTGAGCGCATTGTAATCAGTGCCCCGGTGGGATTTCATGGTGGGGCATTCAGCTGTGTGCGTTTTGGCAATGTATTGGGCTCAGAAGGATCGGTGGTTCCCCTGTTCCACCGGCAGATCAAAGAGGGGGGCCCGGTTACGGTGACCGATCCGGAGATGACCCGGTTCTTCATGACCATTCCCCAAGCGGTGAAGCTGGTTTTACGTGCTGCTGAGGTCAAGATGGGGAAGGAAATCTTCGTCCTGAAGATGGATGTGGTTCGGATCATGGACCTCGCTGAGGTGATGATCGAAGCATTGGCTCCCCGTTATGGACATAAGCCTGAAGACATTGAGATCAAATTCATCGGCAAACGGGCGGGTGAAAAAATGCACGAATACCTGTTCACCGAAGAAGAGGCTCCCGCCATCACGGAGATGGAAGGTATGTTTGTGGTGCGCAATGCCCACAACGATCCAGGCAGGGTGGAAAATCCTGATTGGCAAGGTGTCTGGGAACGGGGCAAGGGGAACTTGATTGGTAAAGAAGAGATACGCGAAGTATTGCGTGAAAATGGATATCTGTAAATACCTGGTATTTAGCCCATGCTGAAAAAGATCCGCAACAATATTGTCTCCACCACCATCCGGCGCATTCTGGCCCTGCTTTCGCCGTCAGAGAAGCGGCGGGGGTTCCGCATGGTGTTCGCGACCTTGCTGGGGGCATTGCTGGACGTGGCCGGGCTGGCATTTATGGTTCCGGTCATGCTGGCTGCGACTGATCCTGACTTTATTCAAAAGAGCAGCGCGATGCGGTGGGTCCAGGAAACTTCCGGATTTACCGAATACCCTTCCTTTATGATGTTTCTGGGGGTCATGCTCCTGATCGTCTTCATCATCAAGAACAGCATCGCCCTCCTGCTCCACTACTTCCATTCGACTTTTTCCTTCTCGGTGGCGACCTCGGTGGCCCGCCGCCAGTTCATCAAATACTACCAGAAGGGGTTCCAGTTTTTCAAGTCGACCAATTCAGCCGAGATCATCAACAATATCGTTAATGTTCCGACCCTCTTTGCTTCCGGGGTGCTGATCTCGGCCATCAATTTCGTGGCTGAATCCATGGTCATGCTCTTCATCGTGATTGGCATCGCAGTGATCGACACCGCGCTTTTCTTTGCGGTCATGGGTGCCTTGATTCCTTCCGGAATCATCATCTACAATGCTTCCAAGAACAAGTTGTACCGCCTGGGACAGGAACAGCAGGAATTGGCCAAGGCCAACTTTTCGCGGCTCAACCAGTCGATCTTTGGCTATGTGGATGTCAAACTCACCAACCGGGAACAGCATTTTCTGGATACTTATATCGAGAGCCAGGGTAAATTTAACAACAACCAAAAGGTCAAATACCTGATCAGCCTGATTCCTACCCGTGGCTTAGAGGTGATTGCCATCCTGGGGATCGTGGTCATATTTGCCTATACCTTTTACTTTTCCAGCAACCAGGACCAACTCTTCGGCTTCATTGCCCTCTTCGCGGCGGCATCCTTCCGGGTTTTGCCTTCTATGAACCGTCTGCTCAATGCGCTGATGGGGATGAAGAATCACTCCGTCGCCCTCGACATCCTCGAAGACGGTGGTCTTCCCAACGAATTGGAAAAAGTCGACATCACCCCGATCCCTTTCCATAAAAATATTGAATTCCGGAACATTGGCTTCTCTTATAACAAGGCCAATGCCCCTGCTTTGCGGAATCTTTCCTTCACGGTCCCCAAGGGGGAAAAGATCGGGATCATCGGGGAGAGCGGGTCCGGTAAAACGACCCTGGTCAATCTCCTGCTCCGTTTCCTGGAAGAAGATGAAGGTGGAATCTATGTCGATGGGGTTAAGCTGAGCAAGGAAAATACGCCGGGTTGGCGGGCCATCGTAGGCTATGTCCAGCAGCGGGTCTACCTGATGGATGCTACCATCCGGGAAAATGTGGCTTTCGGTGAGAAACCTGAGAACATTGATGACGAACGGGTCGAATGGGCCATGAAGCAGGCCAAGCTCTGGGATTTTGTCTCCACCCTGGAGAAGACGATGCATACCCGGATTGGCGAAAATGGTCAACAGCTGAGTGGTGGTCAACAGCAGCGGGTGGGTATTGCCCGGGCACTGTACTGGAATTCTGAAGTGCTCGTTTTCGACGAAGCCACCAGTTCTCTGGACAGCGAAACAGAAACCGCGATTACCGAATCGATTGAGGGGATTGCTTCTGGTCAGACCCTTTTTGTGATTGCACACCGGATCACGACCCTGAAGCATTGCGACCGCATTCTTAAATTTAAGCATGGGCAATTGGTCGGTGAGTGGCAGTATGCAGACCTGATCCGGGAGATTTTGTAAATGAGGTTTTCTCAGATCATCCTACGCAGAATCGTACCCCGCCAAGAGGGCTATCTCAAGGCTTTGCAATCTATGGTGATTCGCTTCACCGGCAAACGCTCGGATACACCCTACCCCCGAAAATTACAGGTCCGCTTCTTCGTCACCTTCTTTGTTATGCTCTGGTCCATGCCCTTCCGGCTCCGCCGCAATCCAGGGAAAGAGGTGCTCTATTACGATACCATCCTCAATCCGGAGAGTGCCCGCAAGCGACGATACTTTTTGCACAAGCATCTACAGAATCCGGGGGGAGAAGCGGCCATCATCGGCTTTGATGGCAATGGTACTTTCCCAAAATTCTATTTCAACAGCCTCTCTTTCGTCAAACTATGGGCCATTCACCGGGTCGTAGTTACCTTTGCCCTGGCTGCATTTCTGGATATTTTTCGGCCAACCCGCATCCACTGGATGTGGCGCCTCGCCCTGGTCAACAAGACCTTACAACAGATTCTCTGGCACAGTCCCCACCATCCGCAATACCAGTTTTTCTCCTACGAGCCTTCTACTTATCTGAGTGCCCTGGTCGCTTCCCGCTACCTCAAAGGCTACCAGCCCAATACCATTTCCAGCAATTCGGTACAGTTTTCCAACAACCGCTACCTCTGGAATCCCCGTCTGAACTACAAACTTTGCTCCCGCTTTCAGGAGGAAGAGACCAAGCACTATCTTGACTTTGGCTGGATGAAACTCGGGAGCCGGGAAACCTGGGGACTGGAAGAGGAAATCTATATTGATGCGGTCCCTCCCACTGTGCCCACTTATGACATCGGCATCTATACGGGAGCTTTCTGGGCCAGGACCAAAAACCTTTGGCGGTCCGGTGATCTGGATGCCCTCCGTAACTACAAATACATTGAGAATCCGGTCTATGCGCAATTTCTCCCTGTCCTCGAGGCAATCGTGGATTTGAAGCAGGCGCATGACCTCA
This sequence comes from uncultured Bacteroidia bacterium, assembly GCA_964352215.1. GTDB lineage: Bacteria > Bacteroidota > Bacteroidia > J057 > JADKCL01 > CAWUKT01. The sequence continues at coordinate 75,670 of CAYGRE010000008.1, read as the reverse complement.
AGGTCAAAGTCTATTTCCATCCCTACGAATTTTCCCTGCTCCGTGAGCATGGGATCAAACCACCGGCCCTCGACTACCTGGAGGAAAATGGGATTGATTGGGACCAGGAGGGCAAAACTTCCTGGGACAATTTCTACGAACCAAAGGTCGGGGTGGCCATGCTCTCGACTATTGTCTTTGATCGGTTGCACTACGGCTTGCCGTCCTACTTCTTTGATGGGCAGGGTGTATTGAACTACAATCTTGAACTTCGCTATCTGACCTGGTGCAAAGACTATGTCTACCATGGTCCGGATGATCTGAAGGCAAAACTGAGAAAGGAGTTGGGCTTGTAATGTGTGGGATTCTGGGATACTACGAGCAAGGAGGGATCAGCCGGGAAAGGTTGGTGCAATTGCTGGGGTCACTGAACCAAATGCGGCACCGCGGACCGGATGGGGATGGGGTACGCCTGGTCGATTCAAAGACGGGGCGTTCCTGGTTTCTGCAAACGGATGATACGCCTTCTGATCTCACTTGTGACCTTAGCCTGGAAGACTATACGCCCGGACAAGCCGATTTTTTTCTGGGACACCGCCGGCTCAGCATCTTTGACCTGAGCAGTGCCGGACACCAACCTATGATTGACCCGGCAGGCAATATCCTCTGCTTCAATGGAGAGGTCTACAATTTTCTGGAATTGCGGGATGAGTTGAAGGGAAAAGGCTATGCCTTTGAGACGGGAACGGATACCGAAGTGATTTTGGCTGCCTACCGGGAATGGGGGCCATCCTGTTTGGAGCGTTTCAATGGTATGTGGTCCATGATCCTCTGGGACAAGCAAACGCAGCAGGTGCTGCTGTCCAATGACCGGGTGGGGATCAAGCAATTGTACCGATTTGGGGGTGAGGGGCAGTGGATCGTGGCTTCGGAGATCAAAGCGATCCGTTATTTGTTTGCCGATCGGTTGGAGGTCGACCAGGAGCGGGCCAGTTTTTTTCTGATTGACCGGGGCCTGGATACATCTCCCAAGACATTATATAAAGGAGTGGAACGGGTTCCGCCGGCGACCTATTCTTTGGTGCGCCCGGATTCGGTACCCGTGTTCCAGTTGTATTGGGATTTTCCGAAGAAGAATAAAAAATACAATTCGATTGGTGAAGCAGCAGAGGAGTTGCGGAGCCTGCTGGACAGTTCGATCGGGTTGCGGATGCGGTCTGATGTTCCCTGGGGAACGACTTTGTCCGGGGGACTGGATTCGAGTAGCATCGTCTATGTTGCCAAAGCACTTCAGGATCGCCAGGGTGGTGGTGAAGTCAGGACTTTCAGCGCGATCTTTCCCGGTCAGTCTGGGGATGAGAGCTACTATTCAAAGTTGGTGGAAAAGCATCTGGGCACCACGGCAACCTATATCCAGCCGGTCCAGGAGTTTAATTTTGCAGATTTCGAGACCTTCCTTGGATTTCAGGACCAGGCTGTGGCGGGGACTTCGATGTATGCCCAGTATACCGTAATGCGGGAGGTGGGTCGCTCGGATGTAAAGGTCCTGCTGGATGGTCAAGGGGGAGATGAGTTGTTCGCCGGGTACCACCACCATGTGTACAAACTGGGCCGCGACCTTCTGTTGAGGGGGCGGATCAGGGCGTATCGCAAACTGGTGAAGGACTTTTGTGAGTTGCGGCAAAAAGACCCGGCGGAGGTGAAAAAGCTGATTCTCAATGATGTAAAGTTTTATCTAAAGCTCAAGGCGACTGGCAAGCTTGATGGTCCACCGGAAAGCCTGGAGTGGAATTTGGCGCGCTCCCTCAAGGATGTCTTGCGCCTCGATCTGCGGTCCTGGGTGATGCCTTCCCTCTTGCGGTATGAGGACCGGAATTCAATGGCCTTTGGCTTGGAAGCACGGTTGCCCTACCTTGATTACCGGGTCATAGAATTTGCCTTTCGGTTGCCGGATGAATACAAGATCAGAAATGGCTGGCAAAAAGCGGTCCTCCGGGAGGCGGTTCAGGAATTGCCCAAAGAGATTCGATATAGAAAAGACAAACAAGGATTTTCTACCCCGGAAGATGAGTGGGTGGGGAAATACAAGGATGAGTTCATTGAACATGCCCATACAGTGTTGAATGCAGGGATTCCGGACCCCTGGGGTATTCCTCTGGACCAATTGTCAGCCCCCCGGCTCTACCGACTCGGAAACCTGGGACTCTGGATGAAGGGAAAAGTCTGATTTTTCGTTATTTTAGCTATACTACTTATAGGTACTCGCGGTGAAATACATTTCGATCGTCTTTGCTTTGTTTCTTGCCTTTAGTGGAATTGAGAATTCTCTGTTGGGACAAAGGAGCCAGAATCTGGACCAGTTGTCCAACTGGGACAAGCCCAATCTACCCTCTTATGGCGGGCTTGTTTACAATGAGATCTGGGGGTGGGCCGACAGTGCCTCCGGTCGTGAATATGCGATCATCGGAACCCTGGCTGAAACTTACTTTATCGAAGTCACTAATCCATTCAATCCCGTGGTACGGGACAGTGTGGCTGGAGGCCACAGCAATTGCATTCACCGGGATTTTAAGACTTACCGTAATTACTGTTACGGGGTTGCTGACGAGGGCCAGAATTCCACCTTGCAGATTTTTGACTTGTCCTACCTCCCGGATTCGGTGCACGTCGTTTATGACAGCTCTGAATTTTTCGTGCGGGCCCACAATATCTTCATCAATGAGAAAAGTGGCCGTCTTTATGGGGTGGGTACGGATACGCTCAATGGCGGATTGGTGATCCTGGACATTGCCACCAACCCTGAGGCTCCGACTTCTCTGGGGTATTTCAACCTGGGGGCCTATACGCATGACCTCTACGTCCGCAACGATACCGTCTTCAATAACAATGGATGGTCGGGTATGGCCATCTGGGACATGACCAATCTCAGTAATCCAAATCCTTTGGGCAGCTTTTCCGGTTACCCCCAGGCGGGATACAACCACAGCAATTGGGTCACTGAGAATGGGAAGCACATGGTGATGTGTGATGAGACCCACAACCGCCCGGTGCGCGTGGTCGACGTTTCGGACCTGAACAATCTGTCCATTGTCTCGTCCTTCCAGTCTCAACTCAATGCCCCGCAGGATACCAAATCCATCGCGCACAATCCGCTCATTCATGGTGATTTTGCCTGTGTATCCTATTACCACGACGGGGTGCAGATCTACGATATCTCTGATCCGACCTCTCCAATGCGGGCCGCGTATTTTGATACCGACACTACCGATTCGGTCTATGTAGGCTATGATGGGTGCTGGGGTGTTTACCCCTTCCTCCCTTCCGGTAATATAATCGCCTCGGATGTTGTCTTCGGACTCTATGTCCTCCGCCCCGGCTTTGTCTTCCCAAATGCGGTCCAGCCAACCGTCGCTACTACCGGAGTCTGCACTGGTGTACCCGGATCGGGTACAGCCACCGCCCTCCCCGCCGGCGGGATTGCTCCTTATTCCTACCAGTGGTCCACTGGAGACACCACCGTCAGCATTTCGGGGCTCAGCCTCAATACGACCTATACGGTTACGGTCACGGACCGCTATGGTTATTCCGGGGTGGACACCTTCAACCTGCAACCGAATGCCCCCTGGAATGTCCAGGATACGGTTACGGATGAGTCCTGCTCCAACCTCGGCGATGGAATCATTGCCTTGAATATAGCTGGGGGTACGTCCCCCTATTCGGTACTCTGGTCTACCGGGGATGCCATCCCCACCGTCACAGGACTGACCAACGGCACCTACAGTGTGGTGGTCACTGACTCAGCGGGTTGCTCCTATACGGATTCCTTCACGGTGGGCTTTCTGAACCAGACCCCGGTCGCGGTGGCTGGTGTGGATACCAGTCTTTGCCTCCGCAATACCATCTTGACAGGTTCCGCGCCTGCGATTGGTCAGGGGGCCTGGCAGGTATTGGTTGGAAGCGGCACCTTTAACAACCTCGCGGATCCGCAGTCGGTGGTCTTGGGGCTGGGTGAAGGACTCAACACCTTGGTTTGGGTAACTTCAAATGGCGTGTGTACGGATGCGGATACGGTCAATATCTATGTGAGTAGCGCGGCTTATGCCGGTGCCGGGGTGGATACCCTGGCCTGTGGCAACAACCATGTGCTGGCGGGGCATGCTCCGATGGGTGGCCAAGGCCAGTGGTCCGGGCCAACTGGCGTTCAGTTTACCAATATGAATGATCCTCAAAGCATGGTTTCAGGTCTGAGTAGTGGTCTGGTGACTTTAACCTGGATGGTCAGCGACTCCGGTTGCACCGCATCTGATAATGTGATCCTGACCGTTGCCCCATTTGCTGAATCAAACTTTGGCTTTTCTGTGAGTAACCTGCTGGTCACTTTTACCGATAGCTCGGCCAATGCGGATACCTGGTTCTGGGACTTTGGCGACTCGACAGGCTCTACCTTACAAAATCCAGTACATAGTTACTCAACTCCCGGGAGTTACCAGGCTTGCCTGATCGTCTCGGACACCTGTGGTTTAGATACCTTTTGCCAGACCGTCAATATCCAATGCGTACCGCCTTCGGCTGGATTTTCCCTGGCAGACACTTTGTTGAGCATTGACCTGAGCAATACCTCTACTACGACCTTTCCCAACGCGGTCTACTCCTGGGATTTTGGAGATTCTACTACTTCTTCAAGTCCCAGTCCTTCCCATACCTATTCCAGTCCCGGCACCTACCAGGTCTGCCTGACCTTGACCGACAGTTGCGGCAGTGAAACGAACTGTCAAACGGTGGTGATCGAATGCCCTGGCCCGGTGGCGGATTTCCTACCTACCCCTAGTTTCAATACAGTCACCTTTAGCAATCAAAGTACAACCGCGGACCCGAGTGCTACCTATTCTTGGAATTTCGGCGATGGGACTACCAGCACCATGCCCAATCCAGTTCATACCTATCAATTTGCAGGTACTTATCAGACTTGCCTCACGGTTTCAGATGTATGTGGGTCGGATACTTCCTGCCAGGAATTCGAAGTAGAAATCGCAGTAGGTCTTCAAGATGAACTTATCGGCAATGTTCGGGTTTCACCGAATCCATTTTCCGATCTGCTAAAGTTGGAAATCTCCGGCTGGTCAGCAGAATCGGTGATCCTTGGGTTGTGGGATGTCCAGGGTCGCAAAATCAAAAATGCAGACTTGAGACTTGAATCCGGGGTAGGAGAAATGGTCTGGGATTTGGAATCCCTGCCCGGTGGGGTGTATTTGCTTTCGGTTAAGGGAAAAGAAGTCGTTAAGCACTATCGAATTGTCAGGCAATGAGAGTAACCCTTACCTTTCTGCTGCTCCTTGCTTCGCTTTCTTCTCTTGATGCGCAGGAAATCGCTTGGGTAAAAACCTTTTCCCAAGCCAACTCCGCCAATCCGGCCTCCAATTCTGAGCAGTTATCGGTACGTTCGGATGGGACATATTGGCTCGCGACCATGCCTCAACGGAATTCGTACTATCCCCCGTCCTCGCTGGGAGACCTGAGAATCTATCAGATGGATCCCAGCGGAGTCATTCTGGATTCAGTGGACGCCTATGGCAATGGAGTTGTTCAGGAAATGTCCTCCTATGACAATGAAACTTTTCTCTTGATTGGGTATTCGAATATCCTGTCCATTGCTGGTCTCACATTTGGAGGCAATCCCGACTTTCGGCAACTGGTCGTTCACCTCACCGGACAGGGGCAAGTCAATATCCTTTGGGAACAGCCGGATTCCACTGTGGCCCTCTATGCCTCTGGACCGGGAGAGCTTCTCGCAGTCAGCAATGAAGGCCTAACCGGTGCCCACCTCACCCGGTACAATACGTCAGGAACCATTTTGCAGAACCGGGCGATTCCCGGGCTTGGAAGGGCCTATGGGATTTCCCAAAATACCAATGGTCAAATTGTGATCTCTGGAAGTTGTCTGGGGAATTCCTTCCAATTGGATACTATTTCTCTGCCTTCAAGCAGCTTTTACAACGGGTATGTCTTAAAACTGGACAGCAACTTCCAGGGTATCTGGGGAAATCTGATTGAAGACATTACCTGTCAAAAGATCAAGCACCGGCAGGAACCCAATGGGGCCATCCTCCTGGGAGCCGGTACGACCCAACCTTTGACCTTTGGGAATTTCTCTCACCAAGGCCCTAATACCAGCATCAGTGATTTTTATTTGACTCAACTGGACGGACAGGGTGCTTATCAGTGGGTGCAGGAGATTCCCGGTGATACGGGGTGGAGCCGGGCCCAACTTGCATCTGAATTGCCCATGGATTTTGACAACCTGGGCAATGCCTATATGATCGGAACCGTGAACAGTACGGTCCATTGGGGAGGTGGCCAATACACGGCTTCTGCTTCTGGTCAAACCGATGGCTTTGTCATTTCATTTGATGGGGCTGGAAACTTGCGCTGGGTTAGGAATCTCGGGCTTGGAGGAAGGGTTATTCCCAGCCGGGTTGAGGTGCTTGGGGTTGACAGTGTGCTTATCAGTGGGGGGGCTTCAGATTCAGCCTTGTTTGGCTCCAATCTGGTCCCCATGGAACCTGGAGATGAGTTCATTACACTAATTGTGCCTGAGGTTGCGACTTCACTACATCCAATCTCTTCGCTGGACATCAATATTTATCCCAATCCTTTTGAAGATGTTGTTCTCATGGAGGGAGATGTCGCTGGACTGGAGTATAAAATCTATGACCTTCAAGGCAAGGTACTACTGGCTGGAACCTGTCATGAACCAATCGAAACCTCTATGCTTAGCTCCGGGCTATATTTCATAGTGATTAACAATGAATTTGGGGAAAGGGTTCAGTTCAACAGGTTGACCAAAAGATCGGATTCCAATTCGATTAGATAGGGACCGCGATGTTCTTTCAGCTATGGGGAAATATCAATTCCTGTGCCGACTACTCCTACTCCGACTAGCATGGGAAAATTAAATAGAACTATCGAATTTCTATGATTCCTACCCGTGGATGGTCTCTTCTTTTCCATAGCGGCTGATCACCCCTGCCTCATATACCAACCACTCCTGCCAGCGGGCTTCCACCTCATCAGGATTCAGATACAATTTGGCTATCCTCAGGAAGGTGGTATAGTGCCGGGCTTCTGAAGCCATGAGGTCAAAGTAGAACTTTGCCAATTCTTCATCTTCGATATGGTCGGAAAGGACTTTGAAGCGTTCGCAACTTCGGGCTTCGATCATGGCAGCAAAGAGCAATTTGTCCATCATCCGGATCTTACGGTCCGGGCCTTTTCGCACGAACTTCATGAGATCACCGACGTAAGGGTCTTTGCGTTCCCAGCCCAACTGGAAGCCCCGCTTTTGGATCATAGCGTTGACCATTTTGAAATGGGACATTTCTTCCATGGCCAGGTCGGTCATGGTGTCTACCAACTCAGGATATTCGGGGAACTGGACAATCAAAGAAATTGCATGGGAGGCCGCTTTCTGCTCACAGTAAGCATGGTCGGTCAGAATCTCTTCGATGTTCTGTTCGACTGCGTTCTTGACCCAACGAGGGTCAGTTTCCAATTTTAGTCCCAGCATTATTTTTCAGGGAAAAGTTTCTTTTCGAGACCGTTTTCCCATGCTTCTTTGTATTCGCTGATGTGGCCAAAGTCTTCATCGTCTACATCGATATTGCCATCAGTCACTTCTCCAAGGACCAACAAATTGACTTTGGTCAATTCCATCGCATCCTCAAAATCATCCTGCTTCTTCAGGGGTACGGTTACGACAGCACGACCTCCCCATTCACCAAACAGGAATGCATCGGCTCTGACTTCGTCGTCGAGCAAGATGCTGAACCCCAAATCCCGGTTGAAACCGGACTCGAGGAGACAGATGGCAAGGCCGCCTTCACTTACATCATGGGCGCTGCTGACCAATTGTTGATCGGTCAACATGATGAGGGCATTGACCAGGTCCACCTCCTCCTGCATATTTGTATAAGGAGCTGGGCTGTATTCGACTTTGTGGTATTTGTAAAGGTATTCAGAACAACTGATCTCATTGCGCACTGTTCCGAGCATATAGATCAGGTCACCCGGTTGTTTGAAATCCAGGGTCATGGCTTGCTTTTCTGCATCGTCCAGAATTCCGACCATGCCGATGGTTGGAGTGGGATCTACCGGACCATCGTCGCTGGACTGGTTGTAGAAGGAGACGTTACCGCCGGTGACCGGGGTTCCGAAGGCTTCACAAGCAGTTTTCATGCCTTCGATGGCATTGGCGAATTGCCAGAAGACCCGCCCTTTGTAGGGATTGCCGAAGTTGAGGCAGTTGGTTACGCCCAGCGGTTCGCCGCCTGAGCAGGCGATGTTGCGGGCTGCTTCTGCTACGGCCAGGGCCGTGCCTGCAACCGGATCCATTTTCACGTACCGGCTGTTACAATCGACTGTCATTGCTAATGCCTTCTTGGTTCCTTTGATGCGAACAATCGCCGCATCTGAAGGTCCATTGGTAGACATGTTGTTGGTGCCGACCATCGAGTCGTATTGTTGGTAGACCCATCTCTTGGAGCCAATGGTGGGAAGTGCGCAGAGGAATTCCATCACGTCCCACAGGTTTTCCGGCTCAGGAATTTGATCAATGTGGTATTTCTCAATTTCCGCAATGTATTTGGGCTTGGCTTTCCTGCGCTGATAGACTGGAGCTCCACCACCCAATACCAATGATTGTGCAGGTACTTCGGCTTCCAGTTCACCGTTCATATAATAGCGGAGGGTATTGCCTTCGGTCACAACTCCAATTTCCACACACTGTAGGTCCCACTTTTCGAAAATCTCATAAGCGACATTTTCCTTCCCCTTTTCCAATACGATCAGCATCCGCTCCTGGCTTTCAGAAAGTAGAATCTCAAATGGCTTCATGTTCTCTTGGCGGGTTGGAACTTTATCCAACCAGATGTCCATCCCTGACTCTCCTTTGGCTGACATTTCTGAGGTTGAACAAGTGATGCCTGCTGCCCCCATGTCCTGAATCCCAACCACGACACCGGTTTTGATGATCTCAAGAGATGCTTCCAGCAGGAGCTTTTCGGTAAAGGGGTCACCCACCTGAACACTTGGAAGGTCATTGACAGAATCTTCGGTAATATCCCCGGAGGCGAAGGTGGCACCATGAATGCCATCTTTACCAGTGCGGGAACCCACGATAAATACCGGATTACCGGCTCCTTTGGCAATGGCACTGGCTGTTTCACCGTGTTTAACGATGCCAACCGACATTGCATTCACCAGTGGATTGGTGTTATAGCAAGGATCAAAATATATCTCTCCCCCTACGGTTGGCACTCCAAATGAATTGCCATAATCGCCGATTCCTTTCACGACACCTTTGAGCAAGTGACGGGTTTTGGGAAGATCCAGGTCTCCAAAGCGAAGTGAATTCAATGCAGCAATGGGACGAGCCCCCATAGTAAAAATGTCCCGGTGGATACCTCCAACACCAGTCGCAGCTCCCTGATAAGGTTCAATGGCTGAAGGATGGTTGTGAGATTCGATCTTGAAGCAGACCGCCAGCCCATCACCGATGTCCATCAATCCTGCATTCTCTTCTCCCGCGCCGGCCAGGACATGTTCTGACTCATTGGGGAGCTTCTTGAGCTGGAGAATTGAATTTTTATATGAGCAATGCTCACTCCACATCACGGAGTAAATCGACAGCTCGGTGAAATTGGGGGTCCGCCCCAAGTATTCCTTTATTTTTTCAAATTCCTCTTCCAACAGCCCCAGTTGCTGTGCCTGTTCCAGAGTCGCGAGTTTCTCAGTAGTCTTTTGGGTCATTGATCGTGATTTTCCAATGATATCAAGGCTACGAAGTTACAAAGAATTAGATTGGATTTCCCTCTTTTGAAGATGCTGATTGGATAGGGCTAATTGTAAGAAATGAGGATTTCTGCAATTAGGAGGTGAATTCATTGGAAAAATCGGGATCAGGTAGGGGCAAAAAAAATTAGGGGACTCAATCCAACATGTGGAGAGTCACCCTAACCCTTGCTCTTGCTGATACTAATATCGCTTAAAAGCATTGACGTTGGGTCGAACCACGTGTCAATTGTTTTTTTTCTATGACGAATGGGCCTAAGAAGATGGTGAATGGTAATTATTCAAATTCCCATTCATCAATAAACTGTGCTGCTCTGGCAATATCTACCTGAAGGATTCGATCTTCCTCCACCGGAGGAACGGCCGCTCTGAAGGCTTTTACAATCTTTTCCAGCTTGCTCCCGGTCTTGAGAGGCTCCCGGAACCAGAGTGCCTGTGAAGCCGTCATCAGTTCGATTGCCAGTAAGTTTCGAAGGTTCTGCAGTATTTGATGGCATTTAACGGCACCGTTGGCTCCCATGCTCACGTGGTCCTCTTGTCCGTTTGAGGAGGGGATGGTATCCACCACTGCTGGGGTACAAAGCTGTTTGCTCTGGCTGACAAGGGCCGCAGCCGTATACTGGGCAATCATAAGTCCACTGTTCAAGCCGGGATTGGCAATCAGGAAAAGGGGGAGCCCCCGAGTCCCGGACAGTAGCTGGTACACCCGTCTTTCGGAAATGGAACCAAGTTCGGCAAGGGCAAGGCCCATGTATTCCAATGCCATGGCCAGGGGTTGTCCGTGAAAATTACCTCCAGAAAGGATTTCATCTTCGTCGACAAATATATTCGGATTGTCTGTGGTGGAATTGGCCTCGGTTATAAAGGTATTTGCGCAATGGTTGAGGGCATCTCGACTCGCTCCGTGTACCTGCGGTACACAACGGAATGAATAGGGGTCCTGAATCGTGATTTTTTTGCGGTGAGCAATTTCTGAATCTGATAACAGGTCACGGATCACCTCAGCGGTAGTGATCTGTCCTGCATGTGGTCGGATTTGATGTAGCAGGGCATTGAAGGGGGATGTAAGACCGTCGAAAGCATCGAGGCTTAAGGCAGCCAGGTGGTCCGCCCATTTGGCATAATGGCGAGCATAGAGGATGATATGGGTCGCAAATGAAAGCATGAACTGGGTTCCATTCAACAACCCGATCCCTTCTTTGGAACGGAGTTTCAAAGGCTTCCAGCCCAATTGTTCGTACAACTCATGGGTGGCCATGCGCTTGCCTTGGTAAAACACTTCCCCTTCTCCCAGAATAGGCAGGCATAAATGGGCCAAAGGGGACAGGTCTCCACTTGCTCCAAGAGATCCTTGGACATAGACCACCGGCGTGATCCGATGGTTGTAAAAATCCAACAGCCGCTGAGCGGTTTCCAATGCAACACCTGAGTGCCCGAAGGATATCGACTTGGCCTTAAGGATCAACATGAACCGCACGATTTCTTCGGGAGCGACATCACCGGTCCCACAAGCATGTGACTTGATCAATCTTTCCTGCAGTGACTCCAGGTCTTCATGGGCAATCCTGGTATTGCAAAGAAATCCGAATCCCGTATTGATCCCATAGATGGGAGAATCGTCTTTTGCAAGCCTTTCATCCAAATATGACCGGGCCCTGTTTATGGCAAGAGTTGCTCCGGGAGAAAACTCAACTTTCCGGTTAGGGTCGTTGATCAGATCACGGAGAAATTCGAGGCTCAGATGAACATTGGTTATCTGAAAAGGGGCTGCTTGACTCATAGAAGAATATCGATTTTTAGGAGGATTTCAGAAGTTCAATGGCTTTGTCCACAGGTAGTTCCTGCTGTTCTCCGGTTTGCATGTTCTTTAGCTTCACCGTTCCAGCTTCTGCTTCATCCGACCCTATACTCACAGAATAAGTCGCATTCCGCCGATCGGCAAACTTGAATTGCTTCTTCATCTTGGCATGCTCGGGATATAACTCTGCAGAAACGCCCGCTGCTCTCAGTTGCTGAAGAAAGCGTAAGCTCGCATGGAATCCCACTCCACCAAAATTCATCAGAATTGCAGTGATGGAAGAATTGCTTTGTTCCGGGAACAAGTCCAATATTTCCATCACATCGAAAATCCGGTCTGCACCAAATGAAATTCCTACTCCCGGCATACCTTTTACTCCGAAGATACCAGTCAGATTGTCATAGCGCCCCCCCCCTCCAAGGCTCCCATATTCTACGCCCACAGCTTTGACTTCGAAAATCGATCCGGTATAGTACTCAAGCCCACGGGCCAGACTGATATCAAATACAACTTCCGCACTGGAAAGATTAAAGTATTGCAGAAGGGACAGAACTTCTCTCATTTCCTCTACCCCGCTAGACCCGATCTCGCTGTCTGCAAATTCACTGGCTAGAAAATCCAGCTTTTCCTGATTGGTACCGGTGAAGGTGATTATCTTGAAGATAGCTTTCCTGGCACTTTCGTCAATACCCCGTCCTGCAAGTTCCTCCCTGACTTTGTCTTCCCCAATCTTGTCCAGCTTGTCGATGGCTACACAGATCGGCACCAACAGGTCAAGCGAACCAGCAATTTCAGCAATCCCGGCGAGAACTTTTCGGTTATTAAAGAGGAGACGTATAGCGGAAAATCCCAGAGCAGAAAATGCTTCATCGTAAATGGCGACCAGTTCGGCATCATTGATCAGTGCATCCGACCCAACAACATCGCAATCGCATTGATAGAACTCACGGTAACGCCCTTTTTGAGGACGATCAGCCCGCCATACAGGTTGGATTTGGTATCGCTTAAAGGGCAGGTTAAGCTCATTATGATTCATTGCCGCGTAGCGGGCAAAGGGAACGGTCAAATCATAGCGGAGCGCTTTTTCACATATCTCCGGAAGTAAATTCTTTGAAAGCTCTGGGTCGGCAAAATCTATCCCCTTGACCTTGGACAAATAGTCGCCTGAATTGATGATCTTAAATATTAACCGATCTCCTTCTTCGCCATATTTTCCAGTCAGTACGGAAAGTAATTCCATCGACGGCGTTTCCAGTGGCTGGTAACCGTACTTTCGAAAGACACGCTTGAGGGTATCAAATATGTATTCCCGCCTGGACATAATTTCCGGTCCGAAATCGCGGGTACCTTTTGGTATGGTGGGTTTTAGGGACATGGGCAGCAAAGTTAAGAAATGATATTACAAAAAAGGCGGCCCCTGAGGGCCGCCTAAATATGATTTTTGCTCAATTAGAGAATCATTCTGCGGTTTTCTCTTTTTCTTCTGCTGCAGTAGCTGCAACTGCCTGCTCTTCAGCTTTCTTCTGCCGATCAGCTTCCTGCTTGATCCGATCTTCTTCCTTCTTCTTGCGACGCTCGCCAAGACCTTCTTCAATCGCATCACAGATGTGGGAGACGATCAGGTTGATTGACTTCGCAGCATCGTCATTGGCTGGGATGAGGAAGTCAACCAAGGAAGGATTGCTATTGGTGTCTACCATTGCAAAGGTCGGAATATTCAACTTCCGGGCTTCTGCCAATGCAATATGTTCTTTCTTGATATCGACGATAAATACTGCGGAAGGCAGGCGATTCAAGGTAGAGATACCTTTGAAGAATTTTTCGAGCTTGGCCTTTTCGCGGGTTTTCATCAAGCGCTCCTTCTTATTGAGGCGCTCAAAGGTTCCGTCGGTTTCCATCTTTTCGATGTTACCCATCTTCTTGATGGATTTACGGACAGTTGCGAAGTTGGTGAGCATTCCACCCAACCAGCGTTCGGTAACGAAAGGCATGTTAACACGTGTTGCCTGCTCGGCAACGATCTCTTTCGCCTGCTTTTTGGTAGCGACAAACAGAATCTTGCGGCCGGACCCAGCAAGTTGGCGAGCTACCTTGGTAGCATCTTCCAGCATGCGGAGAGATTTGTTCAGGTCAATGATGTGAATGCCGTTGCGCTCCATAAAGATGTACGGAGCCATACGGGGATCCCACTTGCGGGTCAGGTGACCGAAGTGAACGCCGGCATCAAGTAAGTCGTTGTAAGTGATATTTGCCATTGTGAGAGATTCCAGAGATTAACGCTTGGAGAATTGGGTTTTCTTACGTGCCTTAGGTTGTCCGTACTTTTTACGTTCAACCATACGAGGGTCACGTGTTACAAGACCAGCATGACGCAGAGGCGGCTTATTTTCTTCGTTCATTTCAACCAATGCACGAGAGATGCCCATACGGATGGCTTCAGCCTGGCCCGTAAATCCACCACCGTTGACGTTGATATTAATGTCAAAGTCAGACACGGAAATTCCGGTTACCGTGAAAGGTTGATTAACCTTGATTTGAAGAAGGTCGATGGGGAAAAAAGTCTCCATTGGGCGACCATTGATGACAAAGCTACCGGAGCCTTTAGCCTGCTCAATGAAGCAGCGGGCTACTGAGGTCTTTCTTCTTCCTATTGTTACAATCCTGTCCATGCGTTATACTATGCTTTCGAGTCGTATTTCAATTCGTAAGGCTCGGGGTTTTGACCAGCGTGTGGATGGTCGCTTCCGATGTAAACCTTCATATTCCGATAGAGTTGGCTACCGAGTTTATTCTTAGGGAGCATTCCCTTAACTGCGAACTCGATGAGTCGTCGAGCATCGCGGTCAAGCATCTGCCGTGCAGTCAAAGACCGTTGTCCACCAGGGTAACCTGTGTGACGGATATACTCTTTGGATTCCCACTTGTCACCTGAGAGAGTAACCTTCTCAGCATTGATGACAACAACATAATCGCCACCATCTACATGAGGAGTAAAAGATGGCTTATGCTTTCCGCGAAGAAGGAAAGCAATCTGGCTGGCAACCCGGCCGAGAGTTTGGCCTTCAGCGTCGATCAGCAACCAGTTCTTTTCAACCGTGGCTGAATTCGCAGATTTAGTTTTATAACTTAAAGTGTTCATTTACCTAATTCAAGTCTCTGAAAAAACGGGGCCGCAAATACGCTATTAATCCCCTGATTCGCAAAGAAGAAGCCTATTTATTTATGCAAAATAATTGCTTACCTTACTAATTGGCCTTTGTTAAAGATCTCCTTCCCTGAAGAGTCGGAAAACATTTCTGGCTCAATTCAGCTTCTATATATGAATCCGACTTTACACCGGGAAGGGTGCAAAGGTAAGCACTCACAATGAATTTATCCACATTAAATTTTTTGTGGATGCCAAATGAGGACAGTTTCTTTGTTTTGTTATATAAATAGACACCTAATTTGCTGCTTATCCGTATCTATAATTACCTGTACAACTGGCAGCTGTTTTTGAACGAAGATTAATGCAAATATTTCCATACACGGCTCTTCGCTTGTTTTCTTGCATAGGATTACTTTGCCTGTTTCCGGCATTGTCCCAAGTCGCCAAAGCATCTCACAATATTGCTGGAGAGATCACCTATACCTATGTAAGCGGTAATACAGTAGAGATCACCCTCACTACTTACACCGACCCCTCAGCGGCATCTGTTGACCGCTGTGTTGCAAATCTGGAGATTTGGCCTTCGGTACCCAATGTCCAAAATGGCCCTTTAGATACCATCCTTGACATTCCAAGGAGCAATGGCCCCCTCAACATTGACCCTCAGTTTCCAGCTACGGTTACCTGTCCGGGACAGGCGATGGGCGAATACATTGTGGGCACCATTAAGAAAAATGTCTACAAGACTACCTATACATTTAATGGTCCTGGCAAATATCTGGTCCGATACTATGACCAGGCCCGGGTTGATTTCGTCAACAACATTACCAACTCTGGCAACCAGGCTTTTTTCATTGAGTCTACCATCCTCTTGGCGCCAATCATCGGTGAAGAGAATTCTCCCCAATTCCTGAATCACCCCATCGATTTTGCTTGTATCGACCGTATCTGGACCCACAATCCCGGTGGCTACGACCCTGACCCTCAGGATGTCCTTGTATACACCCTTGTGGAATGCCGTCAGTATGACCCACCATCCATTCCAGTTCCAATTATTACCACCAATTTTCAATTTCCCGGCCAGTATTCCAACAATGGTCCTATGACCATGGACCCTACCACGGGGCTTATCACCTGGAATACCCCACAAGTCGCTGGATGGTATAACCTTGCATACAAAGTAGAAGAATTCAGGAATGGCCAATTGATCGGTGAAATCTGGCGGGACATGGCCATTCTGGTAAAGGAATGCGACAACAATCCCCCGGTTATTGAGACCATTACAGATACTTGTATTTATGCAGGAGACACCCTCCGATTCGACATCGTATCTTATGATCCGGACAATAACCCACCCAGGATAGATAGTCTTTACTTCTATCTTAACAACAACAACATCAACAACAATGGCCCCTTTGTAGTGCAAAACAACCCGGCCACTATTACCTATACCAATCCGATCGGTCCGATCCCTCCTACTTATCCTATCACCCCCAATCTGGGGGATACTGTGTTTGGTGAATTTGAATGGGCCACGCTTTGCGAACACTTAAAGCCCCAATTTTACCAAGTGGATTTTTATGCCCACGACAATCTTGGCTACCGGGATTCCACCAGTAACCTGGAGGTATTAAGTGTCCATAAGATTGTGAAGATTACGCTTCTACCCCGCCCTGTGGAGGGACTTACCGCTACAGCTCAGAATGGTCAGATTTCCCTGGAATGGTTGCCACACCCCTGCGATTCAGTTGTTTCCTATGAAATTTACCGCAGTTTCGGCACGAGCACTTACAGTGAAGATACAGTCTGTTGTACCTCTGACCCGGCTTCAGCGGGTTTTGAATTGATCGCCGTCAACGATGGCAATGCCAATGTCACCTACCTCGACGATAATGGGGGTGACCGGTTCCCATTTGGAACTGATATTTGCTATCTGGTTAGAGGAGTTACCACCACCGGGGATTTTACCTGTGCTACTGATCTCCGGTGTGTCAATATTGACAAAGACTTTGCCATCCTGGTCAAGGACAGTATTGATATCACCAGTATCAACGGAAGTATTTCTGTTGCCTGGTCCCGCCCAACGGACATTGATACCTTGTTTTTCCCGACGCCCTTTACCTATACACTTTCCCGGACTGATGAGATTGCCGGCCCTCTGGTCTGGACTCAAATCGTCTCTGGGCTGGCCTTCAACGACACCACCTTTGTCGATGTAGGCATGGACACTGAAACCAGAGGCTACCGGTACAAGGTGGACACTTACGATGCCAACGGTCAATTGATAGGTGACGGGAACGTTGGTTCCTCAATTTTCCTCTCCATTACCCCTGGGGATGAGCTCCTGAGCCTCACCTGGGCGGAAAATGTGCCCTGGATCAATCGCATTTATTATGTCTATCGAGCAGACAATTTCACGGGTCCCTACCTCTTAATTGACTCTGTACAAGGTACCGGAGCCGGATCACACAACTACATTGATCGGGGCCTGGAAAACTTTGAAGACTATTGTTACGTGATCGTTTCAGAAGGAGAATACGATTCAGAACAAACTCCGGATTCCGTCCGCAACGCTTCCCAGAAAGCATGTGGAATTCCATCCGACTTAACTCCTCCCTGTATCGGCACCATCGTTTTTGATACCACAAAGAACTGTGAGCAGCTCACGCTCTCAATTACCTGGAACGAGCCAGACTCTGTTTGCGGAGCTGACGTCGACTTCTATACCGTCTATTTTGCTGACAACCGTGATGGACCCTATGCTCCAATCGCCCAGGTTGACAGTGGGGTTGGTATATTCTCTCCTGGGGTGCTCAGCAGCATTGCTGATTGCTATGGAGTGACTGCCACCGACACCAATGGCAATGAATCCGAAATGGTCGTCTTCTGTTTTGAGAACTGTCCTACCATTGAGGTGGGGAATGTGTTCTCCCCCAACAATGATGGCATCAACGACAATTTCTCTGTTCTGACAGACCGGGCGATTCGTATTACCCAGGTGTTAATCTATGACCGCTGGGGTGCAGTTGTCTATTCTTCAACCTCCGTACCAGATCCCACTCAATTATGGGATGGGCGCACCACAGACGGCAAGGATGTTCCTGAAAGCACCTATTTCTACCTGATCCGTTATGAAGAGGACAGATTGCCTGCTTACGTTCCCAAAAGGCCTTTGTCTGGCCATGTCGATCTGGTGAGGTAGACCATCATAGAAACCTGTCCACCTATCCATCAAGACGGCCATTCTTAAAAACAGGCTTACTGGTTCTAAACCTTCTTATGCAAGAAGGGTTTTACCAATATGTTTACTGGAATCATTGAATCATTGGGACAGGTCGTGGACCTCCAAACCGAAGGCACCAATCTGGTTATGCGCTTCCGAGCCCGCCTGGATGCAGAACCTATCAAAATAGACCAAAGCATCGCACACAACGGGGCATGCCTCACCGTGACGGAAGTATTCCAGAACGATGATGATGCACGTGAGTATTCTGTTGTTGCAGTCCAGGAAACTCTGGAAAAGACGAGCCTGGGCTCTTTGAAGGTGGGAGATCCTGTCAATGTGGAGCGCTGTATGAAAGTCGGTCAGCGACTGGATGGCCACTTTGTACAAGGCCACGTTGATACAGTTGGAAAAGTTACTTCTGTAGAAGAGCGAGATGGGTCGTGGATGTATAACCTTTCCTTTCCCGAACAGTATGCTCCCCTCATCGTTGACAAAGGCTCGGTAACGATCAATGGTGTCGGCCTGACCGTAATTAGCCCTGGTAAAAGGGACTTTTCAGTAACCATTATCCCCTATACGTACAAGCATACTAATTTTCACAACCTGAAAGCAGGAGATGAGGTCAATCTGGAATTTGACATTCTGGGAAAATACATCACCCGAATGCAAGGACTTTGAGCCTCGTCAGTCTTTCCAGACATAACGATTGACGAATCGGCTGATGAATTCCTGGACTTCATAATCTGAGACCAGCTCAAACCTGTACCCATCATTCTTCTTCCGCTTCTCGATGGCACTTGCCAACTCAGCGTTGTATCCATCCAAGTCGGTGGACCATGTATACATCACGTCACCGTGGAATTCATAGTAAACCCAATTGAACTCATCGACTTCCAGGTACATCCGCAAAGTATCTGACAATCGCAGGCCGGCTGGAGTGTATTTACCAATATTGTATTCGATCCTGGAGTTTGTACCCAACACCTTATTGATGGACTTTTCTCCCATGCCAACCAACCCTACATCTCCCGCATAATAGAGGGATTTGTAATCCTGGTCATACTTGAACCTAACGCCACTGATGAATATATCTCCTCCAAGGTCTTTGAAGACTTTGACATCCTCTGAAGGCACCTCTGCTTCTCCAACCTTCTTTTGGAACTCGGTGATGTTCTTTTCCGGTTGCCTGTAATTCGGATCGAGGAATTCAGCCAGACTTTGGATAAAAAGTGAATTCGTGAAATCAATATCGTCATTTGCGGCTGTTACCAGTCGGAATCGGTCTCCAATCTTCTCCCAGGCTTCCTTAGGGATACAGGAGAAGTTGAACTTAAACATCAACTCACTGGAGATCTCCTGGTTGTTCAAGTCATCCCGCCATTTACCCGCGACTTCTCCCGAAATCGTATTTTTATTGAATTGAAATGGGAAATCAAGTTTACCCACGGTGGTAACAACATTGTTCACATCATCCAAAGACGAAGTTGTACCACGGTATTCCACCCCAGTCAATTTCTTGGCTGGTCCAATCCGGAATTCATTGGTATTTCGGTCAAATGTCAGCCCCCCCGCCGCAATTGCGACATCAATGTCCTTAGGTTCTTTCTTGGTTTGAAGGAAGGTAGAATAGAATACCCGGTTGCGTTCGATATAGTGCAAACCTACCACCAACTTCCCAAGCATTTCAGGCTTGATCGGAATGAATACGGAATCAGGATTCACAATGGTATCAAATGACAGCCAGTTCTTCCCAATTGCCTCATTCTCGATTTTGACCTCTCCAGCAAAACGCATGTATTTCTGGTTCGCTTCGAGGAAAGTTTGCCCCTTAAACAAGATTCGATCTGTCAGATAAAACTCCTGCTCTTCAGGAATGGTACCCTTGGCAATGGTCAAGGTATCTGCCTGAACTTTAATTTCAGACATATTGATGAACTGGTCCTTGCCACCAATGGCTATGTAATCGTACTTACCCGATCCTTCATAATACTTGGAGGATTGGATCTCAACATCGCCATCGTAGATTCGATGGAATTTCGTTTCCAGGTTCGCCTCGATCAGTGCGTCTTCTAACTTCTGAAGATACCCATCTGGTTTTACAGTGACTTCTCCAGTATCAGGGGTAATTTTAGCATCTGCAACATAGATGTAAGGCACCCCTTCTATCTCGATCTCTTTCTCATCAAAGTTATAATGAGCTGTCTCTGCCAGGAAGGCGAGGCTATCCTGCTTGGGATCACTGGAATAGAAGAAGTTGCTTCCTTTTTTAGGTGACAAACTGCTCAACACCAGATCATTTTTGTCTTTATCGTATACCCCTTTGCCAAGAGATGTCTTGAACTGCTGCTCAGGAAAAGCGGAACTGGCAATCCCAACTTCTTTTGACTGAAATTCTGAATGGTGGGTTTTCACATTGTAATCGATCTCCATGTCCGTCGCCACATACAACTCCTTGCCGGGGTTGTTTTTGTCGTACACGGTAAAGGTTCCACCCTTGGCCTTAAAGTCAGTCTCATTAAAGTCGATTTCTTCAGATTCGATAGAGACATTACCCAGGGTTAGTGTTCCTGACCCTTTCAAGCCAAATTCAGTCACGATAAGTTTTCCTTCAAAAGTCCCTTCTCCATCGAAGAGGACGATAGGTTCTCCAGCCTCGGTGGTCTCAAGTTCAATTTGGTCTTTCTGAGTCAACCATTTGTACTGGACAGTTTTCGCATCAATCTGAGGAAATATTGCCCCATTTTCCCGCTGCCCTTTAGGTAGAGTAAATTCATTGGTAATCGCTTTTACGGAGTCGAAGTACATCTGGAAACTGTCTGAAACTGCCGTCGTGCTATTAAACTCCATTGATCCGTCGGAGGAAAGCCCTGAACCATCCAGTTGAATATCTCCCTTGAACCGCCCCTTACCCTCGTATGCAGCATAACCTGTGTCAGAGGGTGTAGATTCGATCAGTCCAAGGGTATAATCCTCCATCACCGTCAGCTTTTGCTTGATGGGTGGGAATATATCCGAAGACTTAAATTCACCTTCAAAACTCAGACTTCTCTCATCGAAACTCTCCAGTGAATCCAGCACAAAGGGATCGATGGCAAAAAAGAATTTATCTTTTGTATACACCCCGTCACGAACATTGGGGTTTGCCCAATAGACATAGGACTTAGTGTAACTGTCAAAGACCGGATATTCCGGGTGGGGTTCCAGGCCCGCCTTGTTATTGGGCTTGTTAATGTAAATAGCTCCGGTTACACCCTCTATCGTTGTATTTTGGAGGGCTTTTTGAAGCTTGGACATACTTCCACCCACACCGAGCCGTTTGTCGCGCTCAAAGTCAAATTTCAAGGAGTCCAGCGAGTCACAGAGAATTTTATAGTTATCGTACTGAAAAGTGAACTTGCCCATAGAAGTATCGATCTTGGCGGAATCCGGAGAAACCCTTCCAAAGAAGTTCAACTTTCCAGCAGCCATTCTTCCATCATAATTCAGGTCCCGGTTGGCCATCACCTTAACGTGCATCTGATTGGGAATAGACCTTACAAATTGAGAATCACTCAAAGCAAAGTACTTGACGCCAAAGATATCAATGTTGTTGTTGTTCAGATTCAGTTCGGAGTTATTACCTGTAGAAACTCGGGAAAGAATTGAGATGGCATCATAATCCTTTTTCCCCCGTGCTGCTCTCGCCCAGTACTCCAGCTTGTCCAATGGCTTGATAACATGGGTTTTGCGGTCATATTTTATAAAACCCGAACCTTCGACATCAGGCAAAGCAAGCAGAAGAGCCGGAAGTTCTTGGTCTTTCTTGTATTCAGCACAGATATCCTCCGCTGTGATAACCTCACCGGGATGGAGATTCATATACCGCCATATAGCACCAATAGGATTAAAACTGAGAACCCCCTTAAATTGCCGCATCCGCTGCAATTTGAAGAAGTCATAAGATTCAATAGCAGAGTTTTGATTTTCCTTGTCGATCAGGGAGGTAAAGTTGATCTGATCAGTTTTCTGGTCCCAGACAATCGCGTCGAAGTAGAGATAATAACCATGGTATGGACTCAGGAAGGCCTGATGAGCCAGCCGGTCCTTGACATCCTTCATTAGGGTTACCTTGGAAGAGTCCACTTCATATACAACGTCCACGGATGGATGTGTAATACTGTCTTCCTCACTGATATGCAGCGCTACCTCGGTACGACGGGACACTAGCTTTTCCAGATCCAGCACAAATTCCAGAGCCCGCAAGGTCATCTTCCGCTCTCCATTGTGGAAGACATCCAGTTTTGCCTTTACCAACTTGTATTCACGGTCCAGAAACCCTAATTCTTCCGGATAGTCCTCCTCCATATCTGCTTCATCGTACTCATCTCCCTCATCGGTATATTCTTCAGCTTCCGTTTCGTCCCAATCATCTTCCAGTACCTCTTCATCTTCTTCGAAATAGAAGGCACTGTCATCGTAGTCATAAGCATCCTCCCACTCATCCTCTACCGACCCGTTAGGATCGGACTCTTCTTCATCTTCCAACACAGGATCTTCCTCCTCTGGAATCTCCGGGGTTTCGATATCCACCCATTCATAATAGGCCGAGCCAATTTTGCGGATACCCCTCAGCGAGAATCCCCCTTCATAACGTACATTGGGGATAAAGTTCTCGATGACTACCCCTCCTTCATAACTCCGGAAAGATGGATAATTGGCTTTGTTGATATCGGAATAACCCCTGTTCATGTCCTCATATTTACCTTTCAATGGTTTCCCAATGAGGCTATTGTAATGAAACAGGACAGTATCGATTTTTACAAATGAATAGTTTAGATTCAGACCGTATTCCCCAAGCTCGGCATAGACATCGCTCGGATCTAATTTCATCTTGCTCCAATCGATAATCCCTCCGTCGCCATCCCAGACCTTGTTCATCAGGTTAAGTTGGCCCTTGGTACTGTGAATATGCGTGGAATCCCTCTTATTCTTGTAGATAATAGAGGTGTTGGCAAAGGTGAAGAAGGGAAAAGAAACAGAACGGCCCGTTTCCGGATCAGAATATGTTTTAAAGGACAGTTTGGGATCAGGCTGGGAATAAGACCAGGAAGCATTACTCGTCTTAAATGCCGCCCCTGATGTACAGAAAGTTTCGATAAACTGATAGAACTTCAGAGTTTTAGGCCGCTCCAATAGGAGAATACAGGAATCTGTAGCTATGAAAAACTCTTGCAGATCAAGTTTACCAAAGGATTCTTCCTTCTTGATGGCATCAATTGCTTTAGCATAAGGCAGCAGTTCAGTCCCAGGATTGTAGTTTTTGAGCAGCATGATGTTCACCTGACTGATGAACCTCTCCTGCTCAGACTGGGTCATAAAACCTGTAATCCACTTTTCCTCGAAGACCTTTGCATATTGCTGAATTTCTTTGGTCCCGGACTTCTCCAGCCCGGAAACAAACTTACTGATGAACTCGGCAGGTTCAGATGGATATGTTTTAGAGGGCTGTGCCTTCAAATGGGCTCCAGCCCAAAGGAAAGTCATTATTACAGTGAGTTGGACGAACCTGCGCATCATAAGCATTGTTCAATTCCTATTATTGTCGGTCTTCAAAAAAGCAAGGCTGACCCATTCTTTACGGTCCTCTCTGGCTGTCAATTTCAAATTTCCAGCAAGGTAGTGACTGGTCAGTATCTCCTCGTCAAAATCGTAAATGCCACTCAGGACAATTGTTCCACCTTCCTTCAAACAGGCCAGATAAAAGTCCCGGTCCTTCAACAACACATTACGGTTTATGTTGGCTAATATTATATCGTAACAGGGTTCAGTAGGCAACAAGCTTGCATCTCCATGTAAGAATTCGATGGTCTCTATTCCGTTTAATCTGGCATTGTCGGGTGAATTCTCAAAACTCCAGGGGTCAACATCAATTCCCGTAACTTCTGATGCACCTAATTTGAAGGCAAGAATAGCCAGGATTCCGGTTCCGCAACCCATATCCAGAACTTTCTGGCCCTGAAATTCCAATGCAGCGCACTGCTTGACCATTAACCACGTAGTAGCATGGTGCCCGGTACCGAAAGCCATCCGCGGGTTGATGATCACTTCATGCAAAGTGCGGTTACTTGATTCCCGAAAAGGTGGGCGAATTTCACAGAACTCTTCCACAATCACTGAATCAAAATTGGCCTCCCACTCAGCATTCCAATCCTTTGATTCAATCGTTTCCTGAGAACGTCGGATAAAATCACCGGGAAAAAACTGATCCAGAGTTTGATTCAATTCAGACTCCCGGTAATCCTTTTTGAGGATATATGCATCCAGCCCATCTCCCGTCTCCTCAAAAGCATAGAAACCGATTTCAGATAAAACTGCGATCAGGGTATCCACCTGCTCAAGGGAAACATCAAGTTTGATGTGGATATAAGATTCTTTGACCATAAATGGCATTATTCCCTGCAGCCAGCAAGAGATTTGAATTCAGTAAAATGAACATTAAGGTCGGCAAATCCCTGAACTTCTGTGAAAGCAATGGTAAAGTCCGCAAAGCCTCTTACATCTGTGAAGTACCAAAGACCATTGCGGTCAGCAAATGACCTGGCTTGCTCTTTGAATACGATTAAATCCGAAAACCCTTCATCTTCTTCCCGGAAAATCTTGTAATCAGCAAAACTCTCCACCTCCTCGACAAATACAGCACCATAAAGTGTGCATGGGTCAATCCTTCCTGATCTAAAGTCTCCCTCTTCTGCAAGCAGTGTACCACAAGCATGTCCACTGGAAACCTGGGAAAAATGTCTGGCAGATGGGGTTTCGACGGAAGCAGTCATCCCTCCCAGCAGAAAAACTGCAAGGATCAGAATAAAGGGTTTCATAGTGGGATTCAGAGGTCAGTCGGTTGAGGACCCCACAGTGACAAAACGCCAGTCCCAGATCACCCCGTCGCGGTCCTCAAGGAGCCACATTTCATCTGCCTTCAATTTCTGAATGGTAAAGGTCACACGGTCTGGATTAACAGGAGGCTCTGTGTAGATGAACTGAAGGTTTTCATTGTCATTTTCAAGGGACCAAAAACCTTCTTGGGTAAAGGTGGAATCCAAGTCATCCTTGTCGGTGATAACAAACCGACCATCCTCGGTAATATCCATGGAAAAGTCCTGAAAAAAGTAGGAAACGTCCTCTCCATCTTCCAGAATTACCTTGGGTTCCCAATTGTTTTCAACCCGGGAGGCAGCAGTCCGGAAGCTAATGGCAGGACCTTCGTCATACTTATTGCAACCAACCAAGCCGGTGGCGAGCAGAGAAACAGTAAGGATTGCGATGTGTAGTTTTCTCATGTGTAGTTAGGTGGCCGTAGCCTTTTGATTTCAGGTAGCTAAGATAGGAAATTTTCCTTCTTTTTCTTCAGGGCTATGATCGCCCAACCGACCATCCGATTCTCCTGTTCTTGTGCAGGGAATAATTCATAAGCCAATACTATTATATGCATAAATACTATAAATCAACATTTATGAACTTTTGGATGGCTATCGCGTAATTATTAGCAAGGAAACACAAGACTTTAAGTACAACAAAATTCTTTGGATCAAAAGACAAACGTTCTTTCACCCGTCCGGGAAAACACTTTTATCGTCCCCTAAAATAACCTAATGTTTAACTCGGACCTGACGCATCGAAGGGTCGGCAACAAAAGCCGACCCCTCACCAGCCTCCTTAAAAAACCAATGCTTTAATCTAGACTGCACATTACTATAAAAATACACCGCCATGATAAGACAACGAATTTCAATTACCCCCTTTGCAATCGTACTGATGCTTCTTCTTCCAGGGTGCCTTTCCCTTACCAGCTGCACGATTATTCGGCCGGGTCAGGTCGGGATTAAAAGTACCTTAGGGAAGCTCAAGCCCAAAATTTACCAGCCTGGCACCGTAGGATTCAACCCATTCGTTACTAAGGTAATGCGCCTGCCTACCAGGACCGTCAACCGCGAAGTACAACTCAACCTGCCCTCCAAAGAAGGCTTGAATGTCAATGCCGAGATTTCAATTCTCTACCACATTAAAGCTGATATGGCTCCCAATGTCATAGAAACCGTAGGCAGGGACTACGAGGAAGTTATGATCTTGAGCGTATTCCGCTCCTCAGCTGCAGATGTCTGCTCACGCTTCCTGGCCAAAGACATGCACTCCGGTCAACGGTCGGTGATCGAGGATGAAATCCGCAACCACATGGACAGCCTGATTGCTGACCGTGGATTTGAGATCGAATCAGTCCTGCTAAAGAGCATCACTTTGCCGAAGGGCCTGTATTCTGCCATCGAGAACAAACTTGAGGCAGAGCAGCAAGCCCAGAGGATGGAGTTCGAATTGCAAAGAGAACGCTTGGAGGCCCAGCGGAAAAAGATCGAAGCTGAAGGCGTAAGAGATGCCCAGCAAGTGCTGGCAGAAGGACTTACCAAAGCCATTATTGAATGGAGAAGCCTTGAAGTCCTGGAGAAGCTATCTACTTCCCCAAATGCAAAGCTGATCATCACCGATGGGAAGGCTCCCGTATTGATCAACGGAGAATAGATAGGTCTCTTTCCTAAAAAATCAGATTGAAAAAGAAACGGGGTCCGTTGTCATGAGACACGGACCCCGAATTTATTTAGAAGCAATAGTTCTTACTAAAGAAGAGAACCTATTCCCCTTGACCAAGTGAAAATGCAAGTTCACCGTCGAACTTGTAAAGGTTCTCCGTTTTTATAATGTCAACCCCTTCGGCGCTCAGACGGGATTGCAAATCCAGGAGTTGACCGAAAGTCAACACAGGATAAATCCATCCATCGCCATCCTTGGTGGCTTCCTTGGAGATAAAGCGGCAACGCCAATGGTCGGTACAGAAGGTTTCTGGGAATCCATTGGGATAAACCTTAACTCCACGGTTGGTAATCATTTTCAGCTTCAAAGCTCCACCGGCCTTAACGATCGCATCAAGCTTGTGGCCGATCTCATCTGCATCATCTCCCCGCCAATCGACGAAGACATCACATCCAACCAATTCCTTCTTTACGTCCTTACGCACATAGGGAGGAATTTTGATGATCTTGTCTGAAGCCTTGGCATCGCCTTTCAAGTGTTGAGGCCCACTCCCAAGACGATCAATCACCGCCTGCGCAAACTCTGAAGTGGAGACCAGTTTACTACTAACCCCTTCTTCATAGATATCCCCGGTATGGACACCATCTTCCAAAGTCCTAAGCCAGGCTTTACGAATTTTGTCTGCTACCTGACCCTGACCAATATGCGCGAGCATCAGCAATGCGCCATTGAGCAGCCCGGAAGGATTCGCAATGCCCTTGCCAGCAATGTCAGGTGCAGAACCATGGATAGCTTCAAACATGGCCAGGTGCTCACCGATATTGGAAGAACCAGCCAGACCAACAGAACCTGCGATCTGCGCTGTGATATCAGATAGAATATCCCCATAAAGGTTCGTGGTTACCACAACATCGAATCTCTCAGGGGAATCGGCTAATAAGGCGGCGCCAATATCAACGATTTTGGATTCTTTCTCAATCTGAGGGTACTCTGCCCCGATCTCTTTGAATACCTGATGGAAAAGTCCATCGGTCAGCTTCATGATATTGTCCTTGATCATACAAGTGACCTTCTTCCGGCCATTGTTGACCGCATATTCAAATGCAAAGCGGACAATCCGCTCACACCCGGGACGTGTGATAAGCTTCAGACACTGCATTACATCGGCAGTTTGCCGGTGCTCAATACCCGCATAGAGGTCTTCTTCGTTTTCACGAATTATGACCAGGTCCATGTCCGGATGTTTGGAGGGAATGTATGGGTGTAAGGCCTTACTTGGACGTACATTCGCAAAAAGCCCCATGGACTTACGAATCGTAACATTGAGACTTTTGTACCCCTTCCCTTGAGGAGTTGTGATAGGTGCCTTAAGAAACACCTTTGTACGCCGAAGCGATTCCCAAGCATCTTCACGAATACCCGAGGTATGACCTGACAGATATACCTGCTCGCCGATGTTAACCGTTTCGACTTCAATACTGGCCCCGGCAGCCTCAAGAATGCTCAGGGTTGCTGTCATAATTTCGGGGCCTATACCGTCACCGTGGGCTACTGTAATTGGGATTTTCTGCATGCTTTAATACTTGTGATTTTCCCGCAAAGGTCGGGAGTGTGAATAATAAGTTAATATTTATATAATTAATGCTATCCATACGAACAGCTTATATAGCAATAGAAGGCTGGGTCCCTATTTCCGAACACTGGACCAAGCCATATCAAAACAAAGATCGAGCAGTGAATCTGTTAACTGGGAATGCCCTTTGTGCAACTGCTTCACAATCTCATGGCATGCCCCCCTGATCTGAGCCTTCATGGTACCCAGATCCATCCTCCGCAAAAATCCCTGCTTCTGCCCCATGCGCAAAAATTGATCATACCCTTCAAAAAAACCATCGGACGCTTCCAGGTTCTTGTCTGAAATCATCCCACTATATCTGAATTGCTCCACAAATTGCATTTTATCCGGTTGCTGGTGACAAAAATGGAAATAGGTGGTCCAAATTGCTTCAAAGGTCTCATAAAAAGTTTCCCTCTGAAGGTCCGGATTCTGCAGAAGCTCTGCAATTTCCTTTCTCGTTTTAACATAGACTTCATTCACCAAAACTTCCTTGTTCTTATAGTAAATATAGACGGTTCCGGTTGCCAATCCAGCCTCCGCAGCAACCTCGGCCATTTTCAATCCAGTGAATCCAGTCCTGACCACCAACCTTGTCGTTGCCTGATGGATCATTTCTATCTTCGCCGGATCTTTTTGTTTGGGCATAACTCATGAATTCAACACTTCTTCAAATACATTGGCCATCTGCTGGGCCAGGTGCCGGAAATGAAATGTTTTTTCGATATAAGCTTCATCCCCTTTATATACCCTGGTCAGTTCCGCTTTGTTTTGGACCAAATCGGCCAGGGTTTCAGCAATACCAACCGAATTTTCAGGGTCCCTCCGGATGCCAAGTCCTGCCCGTACCAGAATACGGGTACAGTCCGAATCAGGGCCCAGGACAAGTACCGGTTTTCCAATCCGGAGGTAGTCAAAAACTTTCCCTGGAATGAACAATGGATCGTCGGAGGTCTCCAATGGAAGAAATAAGACATCGCATGCAGCCAATCGCGCTGCACTTTCCTGCTTGGAAAAATAGCCTTCGATCTCAACCAGATTACCAATATCAAACGACTGGACCTGTTCAGCATTGATAGGATCGATCAGTCCCCATAATTGAATTTGTAGATTCGGCACCAATTCCGGGAACTGCTCCTTGAATGTATGTACCCCACGGAGAAGATAATATCCAGAACGGGTGTGGTGCTGAAGGGTTCGGTTACGGTAGGTCCAAACCCAATCCGCAATGGCACGCCATCCCGGGACATGCTCTGAACCCGGGCGATGGCCTTTCAGACTCCCTGCATAGCCGATGCGAAGTATTGAATCAGGCATCTCCATATCCATTGGTTATGACTGCCATTCGATCTGTGGGTACCAGATTGCGCTTCCGATAGAGCCGTTCAACGGCAGGGGTATTCACAACGAGCTTATCAGCCCGGTTGTACCACTTCCGCTCCAGGCGTCGGCACCAATACCAATGCAGTTTGGAAGGCCAGGAAAAAAAATAAGCATCGGTAAAAGGATCTCTGAGGTCGCAAACCCATTTGACAGGGGAAGATTTTCTCAGGAGATAGCCGAGCCGTGCCGCGGCAAAGGGGCCGGAAGAAGTATAGATAAGAGGAATTTCCTCTTCTTGGATCAACTTCTTTGCAACTGGCAGGCAGGCCCCCGGCCATCGGGCCGCAGGCTCCCAAAAGAGCGGGTATAGCAGATACCAGAAAAGACGAAAGAGCTTGATTCGGATCATAGCCTCCCGGAAACGCTTCGGCCGTCGCAATGGAACACGATGAATCTGAATTCCCTCTGGCAAATTGTCCAACAAAGATGGATCGCTGGGGTATGTCCCCTCCTCAATATCCCGCACTGTGACGGTGAGAATGTGAATTTCATACCCCATGGCATGGAGATACCGCGTAAGTTGAAGCGACCGGTTGATCCCGGGTCCGCCCATAGGGGGAAAATGATGCGCTATCAGCAATACCTTTGTCATCGCAGGCAAAGGTAATGAAATCCTAAAGGGATTCTTTTTCCTTGGAAAATGAATTTTCCTTCAATGGTGATTACGCCATAAAACGATGGGTATTATCCCTGCACCAAACCAGGCTGTGAGCACCAAATTCTCCGATACCCAAGATTTTTTTGTCATTATTTTAGAAATTCGCGAAGTTGCTTAGCAAGTACTCCTCCTTCCAAATCGGATGTATTTGAATTTGATTCATATACACCTTAAAACATTGACGTATATACATAACGTGAACAGTGTCAACCATTCCGGCGCACTAGTTCTCCATATTGTATATAGCACTATGACTATTGAAACGATATAAATGTAGATTTTTGCGATATGAATTTAATCTTGGGAGAGTTGATACGCCAGAAGATTCGGGCCGATGGCCGAACCGCCAAAGTTATCTGTGAAGAGCTGGGAATGAGCCGGGGCAACCTGGACAAAATTTACCATAAAGAGTCAGTTAACAGTGACTTATTGGCAAAGATCAGCACGTCACTTGGATACGATTTCTTTAAGCATGTCAATCCATTTCGGAAGGAAGAATTGGAGAATGGTGTCCCTGCGGCTTGGGTAGAAGGTGTCAAAGAAGAGTATACATATAACTCCGTACACAACAAGTTAAGGGATTCGATGCTAAAGCTGGATCTCTGCAAGCAAGAACTCAACTATTTGAAGGCTGCGGTAGAAGATGCCAAGCGAGGCCTGAACGACAAAGAGGAGATCATTGCACTTATGAAGGACAAGCTGGCTGTCCAACAGCGGAGAATCGACTCTTTACAAGTCGAAGTTGAGGAATTGAGAGCACAACTGGATAAGTGAATCCTTGGATTTCCGCATCCGATTCGCGTACTTGCGTCCCTCATTTTCGGACCGAAATTCTCAAATGTAACAAGGCATGTTTCTGAAAAAAATTAGCATTGTATTACCTCTGATGATGGTAATCTTGCTCGCAGGATGTGAGCAAGGAACTTCCCAGACGGGCGAAGGGGGAAAGATTTCCTCTCTTAGCACCAAGAAGGACAGTGTATCTTATAGTTTAGGTGTTGATATCGGCCGTAGCATTGCTACACAGGGCTGGGACATCGATGGCAACACAATGGTTGCTGGATTCAACGCTATCATGAACAGCGAGACCCCACTCCTGAGTGAGGACCAATGTCGCCAGATCATCATGAATTACCAGCGCGAAGAGCAGATGGCTCAGCAGCAGAAAGCCAGCGGTGAAAACCAGGCTAAAGGGGAAGCATTCCTCGCCAGCAATCGGAGCAATCCGGCCATCAAAGAGCTTCCAAGTGGTCTCCAGTATGAAGTTCTCGCAGAAGGATCAGGCGAAAGCCCCACCCTGGACGATCAGGTCCGCATCCATTACAAAGGAACCCTGATCGACGGAACCACCTTCGACAGTTCTTATGAGCGTGGAGAACCCGCCGTTTTCCAACCACGTGGTCTTATCAAAGCATGGCAGGAAATCCTTCCAATGATGAAGCCAGGTGCCAAGTACAAGATATATTCTCCGGCTGCTTTGGCCTATGGCGAATTTGGATCTCCTCCCCGAATTGGACCCAATGAAACCCTCATATTTGAAATGGAGTTGTTTGAAGTCATCAAACAGTAAACCATCTCATTTTCACTGGCAGTATTTGTCAGGCATAAAAAAGGAAGCTCGTAATGGGCTTCCTTTTTTTGTTTGAGAGGGTTTCAGATTACCTCGCAGGCAATGGCTATCGGCTATCCAGGATGACCGTAATCAACCAATTCCAGTGCCTCGTCCTTCAACTCCCATTTCACCAAACCGATTCCTTTGCTGAAATATTGCTTATGGACATGAACGTCCAAGCTGTCCTTGGTGATTTTGTACATTTCCACCCGGATAACCATACAATCTTTCAATTCCCCGTAAGGAACCGAGATATCCTGAAAATTTTCCTGGGAGAGAATAAGCAATACATCCGACTGGTTCCAGATAGAGTAAAGCATATCCCCTGGCTTGCCATTCGAATTGTAGATGATCTGGGAAGCATAAGGATCCTTGAGTGACAACTGATCTAAATCTGCTTCTGAACCTACAGCCACAGTACCAATCAAAGAATTGTCTTCGTAGTAAAACGTTCCATCCCAGTAATCATTGAAGTGGACATTGTGATGGCCGGCATCCTGGAAGTAGAAATAATCCCTTTCCCTGGTGCTGTACTTATGAGTGGTCCAGTCAAAGACCTTGTCGGGATCAACATTAGAGCGAAAAACGAAATGTGCCCCCTCTCCCATCGGGAAATAATCATCCTGACGAGCGGGCGGAGCATCCGTATTTTGGGGAACAGGAGCAGAATCGCCACTGTTGGCTTCATAATAATCGATCTGAGGATCATTTCCATCGGCTCTGTCTGCATAAGCATAAGCAAAGCCTTTGGAGGCATGCATGGCCAGAGTCGCTATGGCAACCGCCATCTCATCCCAATCCTTTTCTGCTGCCCTGGCATCGATGTTGAGGAACATCACACCATTGCCATGGTAGCTGTCCTGCAGCCCCATCGCGTCTGATCCAAGCGCTTCCGCCTGAATTTCAGCCATTGCGCGTTCCAGTGAAGACTGGTCTTTGAACTGAAAAATTCCTTTGTATGTCTGTCTGAATGCCATCTATTTATCACTGATTTCCATTAAGGCCCATGAATTTCGGAAATACACTCCCGCAATCCTGCACGACCTCCAATTCAAGGGTCTAATTTGACCTAAAGAAATGAAAAAGCAAAGAGAATACAGAAGATTTGGGTGCAATACCACTTCGTCATTCAACCATCTCACGATTGGACCGAATCGTCGTACAAACAGCGTCTTATTCCACAATGACCTCATCTGCGAAAAGCCACGTCTTCCCACCTGCTCCCAGGTGCCACGCGGGGCATACCCCGTACTGAGTTGCAGAAATCCGAACATACCGGGCCCTCCCAGGCTTTCTGATCCCTATTTCCTCCAGAAAAACACCTTCCTCAGATTCAAGGGTTGAGGGCTTCACTTCTCCAGACAGTATCCATTCCTCCCCGTCCAGGGAAGTTTGAAACTTCACCTGCCGCGGCATCCAAATCCAGGACTTGATGTCTTGCAAACAACTCAGGGCAATCCTGTCAAAATCCTTCACCTGACCCAAATCAACCTCAACCTCCAAGTCTTCCCGGAAACCTTGCCAACGTCCCGTCCTGAAATTAGCACCCCCGCGCAAATGGTCCACCAGAGATTGGCCCCCATCAGCAGCATACTGATTGGCATATTCAGTCAGGGAAGTCACCTTCCGACTTTCATCGATCTTAAAAAAGGCTGCCTTCACCGGCTTGCTCGACCGGCCACCAGCACCGAGGACCATGGCTACCACCGTATCCGTTTCCGATAGGAAAAACCGAACCGGTCCCTTCCCAACAACTGTATCCCTACTATTTGTGGTAAAGTAAGCGATCTCCTCACCTGTGAGCGGGGAAGAAATTTCAATTTCCAATTGATCGTCAAATGTCATGGAAGCAGATGAAATAACCGGAACCGGCAAGGTCCGGTCCCCACCAAAAGGCTGTCCCGGAAGTTCCTCCCACCAGACCTTCCCAGGATCGCTCCCCATTTCCAACACCAGTTCACCACCCTCGATGATGTCCTCATGCCGGAGATACAACTGCTCCAATGGCACCCCATTCAAAGCAGCGTCCTGGATATAAATATTCTCTTCAGAAAGTCCATTGGCCAAGATCCTAAACGATTTCCCGCCTCCCAACCTGATTGAAATTTCTGAAAACAAGGGGGTTCCAAGAACATATTGATTCGTTCCTGGACAGACCGGATAAAAACCCATGGCAGAGAAAACAAACCAAGCCGACATCTGGCCACAATCCTCATTTCCGGAAAGGCCGTCAGGTTGGTCCCGATAAAGGTGATCCATGATCTGACGAATCCGCAAAGCACCTTTTGCAGGTTCCCCGGTATAAGCGTACAGATAAGCCATGTGGTGACTGGGTTCGTTCCCGTGCGCATACTGGCCTATCAAGCCAGTAATGTCTGCCTGGTCCCGTCCTGTGGTCTGACTCGGAGCCACAAATAAACTATCCAGATGAGCGGTAAATCCATCTTTCCCACCATGCAGGCTGATCAAATGGGAAATATCATGTGGCACAAACCCACTGTACTGCCAGGCATTCGCCTCAGTAAAATTGAAATTCACCTCCCTCGGGTCAAAAGGCTTTTGCCAACCTCCATTCATCCGCGCCCTAAAATATCCCGTTTCCGGATCGAATAAATTTTGGTAATACTGTGCCCGTTCATAGAATTCGCGGGCGATCTTTTCCTCCCCCAAGAGGTCAGCAAAAACAGCTATACACCAGTCATCGTAAGCATATTCCAAGGTTTTAGACACCGATTCCGGCTCATCCGAAGCCTCGATATACCCCCTTTCACGATAACTATCCAGCCCAAACCACCTTTGATTGGCTCCCTGCACCATTGCCTTCAGGGCTTTCTGAGTATCAAAATCCTGAATTCCTTTGACATAAGCATCTACAATCACCGGTACACTGTGGTAGCCAATCATGCAATCCGTTTCATTCCCCGCCAATTCCCAAACAGGAAGTCGCCCCCCTTCTTCATACTGACGAAGAAAAGTTTCGAT
This sequence comes from uncultured Bacteroidia bacterium, assembly GCA_964352215.1. Lineage (GTDB taxonomy): Bacteria > Bacteroidota > Bacteroidia > J057 > JADKCL01 > CAWUKT01. Next base: position 40,864 of record CAYGRE010000008.1, on the reverse strand, counting down.
GAATTCCCTTGTTTCCCGGGGATGGAGAATCGTATACAAGGGGTGGGTGGCCCGAAATGTATCCCAAAGAGAAAATACGGTAAACTGCCGATGCGGACCAGATACAGAATGAATCGACTTGTCCATTCCCCTGTACCTCCCATCAACGTCGGTGAACAGGTTCGGGGCAATATGGGTATGATAAAGTGCCGTATAAAAGTTTCGCTGATCTTTTCGGGACCCTCCCTTAACTGTCACCACCGACAGATGGTCCTCCCAGATTTTTTGAGCCTTCGCCCTTATCTTGTCGAAAACCATTGAATCAGAATCAGCCCCCAACTCAGCTTCCAGATTCCTCCGGGCACCCTCCACATCTACCGCAGAGATTCCAACCCTGATTTCCAAAGGTTCCTCACTGGGTTCAAAGTTCAGAAAGCCAACAAGCCCCGCGCCTTCCTCATTCCCATTGAATGAAGTAGCCCGCTCTACCAAGGTAAAAGGGCGGGAGAATTGGGCGACAAAGTAAACATGTTGTTCTTCAGCCCAGGCTTTTGAGACCCTGAACCCCTCAACTACCGTATTGCCAGGAGCCTCGAGCAATCCATAGGTCACCTCATCCCGATAACCCAGGTCCAGTACCACTTGCAGTTCTTTTTGTGGTGGGGCGCTATACCTGTGAACTGCACCATGCTCAGTTGCAGTCAGCTCAGCTGTGATTTCCTCTTCGTCCAGGAAGACCTTGTAATATCCCGCTTCGGCCACTTCATCTTCCTTCTTAAAATGAGCACCGTGGTTGCGAACAAAAGGCTTGGAAACATCTCCCCCATAACTCGTCAACAACTTTGTTTTAGGCAAGAATAAGATATCTCCATAATCAGAGACACCGGTACCACTCAGATGGGTATGAGAAAACCCAAAGATCAGGCTGTCGCTGTAATGGTACCCTCCACATCCATCCCATCCCTCTATGCGTGTATCAGGGCTAACCTGGACCATACCAAAAGGAAGGGTGGCCCCAGGGAAGGTATGCCCGTGTCCTCCGGTTCCAATAAAAGGATCTACACTTTCCAGGACAGGAACGGTTTCCACTTGCTCAACTGATGGCTCCGGGCCACAGGCGCACAGAAACAAGGCACCGCATAGAATAAGAATGATAGAAGTAAGCTTCATCGATTGGAATTCTTTTTCCTGATCTCCGACCATGCCAGTGCTCCTGCTCCGAGGACCGCTGCATTCTTTTCGGTGAGGGAGGAGGTTCTGACCTCGACCGTACCCTTTAAAATAGGTAAAATTTCCCGATCAAGGTATTCCCTGGTGGGCCTCAGAAGCAAATCTCCGGCCTTCATCAGTCCCCCGAAAAGAAAAATAGCTTCAGGGCTTAAAATTGCGGCAGCATTGGCCAGAGAGAGCCCCAGGTAATGCCCGGTTGTTTCAAATGCCCTCAAAGCTGCGAGATCACCTTCAATGGCTGCATCGAAGATGGCATCAGGCCTCAGGCTACCATTGTCCAACTGGGCCAGCGGGCTGCCATAACCCTGCTCTTGGAGTGCCTCCCTGGTATTTTGAATCAAACCACGGGCAGAGACATAAGCCTCCAGGCAACCATTGCGGCCACAGGTACAAAGACGGCCGTTAGGTACCACGATGGTATGCCCCAACTCTCCCGCAAATCCGGAATGGCCGTAGATGAGCTCCCCATCCACGAAGATTCCGCAGCCCAACCCAGTACCGATGGTAACGCTGATAAAGTTCTGCATCCCACGGGCACCTCCGAAATATGCCTCACCGATGGCAGCGGCATTGGCGTCATTTGTCAAAACAGCTGGTACACCGGTCGCTTCAGAACACAACCTGGCCAGAGGAACAATACCTTTCCAGTTGAGATTCGGAGCATGTTCAATGCTGCCTGTATAATAGTTTCCATTTGGGGCACCGAGTCCGATCCCAACCAATTTCCCTTCACCTGCCGGAACCATGTCAGCCAAAACATCTTTCAGGACCTCTATAAATTCCCCAGGTTGGCCAAAATTACTCGTGGGCAGGCTCTTGCTACAGACAATACGTCCCTCTCCATCAAGGATACCCACCTCAATATTGGTCCCTCCAAAATCTATTCCTGCAACCAGGGCATTTTCTAATTGGCTGTGGTAATGCATCTTTCTTCTTCTGAAAGTGAACTCATCTTCACATTGACTTTAAAACTAATTTACATAAAAATAAACCCCTAAACCGATAAAGCAAGGGTATTCCTGGCAAGACCTCCCCCACTTAACAACTTCCCGGACAAGTCAGAATGCACAAAGTTGGATAAGATTATCATTCTTAGCTATTTTTAACTTAATGAACCAACCATCCACTAATAAGGAGCACCATTGAAAAAGAAGAAGACTTCACTCGCAGACATAGCCAAAGCTTTAGGGGTATCCAAAACACTTGTTTCCATGGTCCTGAACAACAAGGGCAAAGAGAATGGAATCAACGAAGAGACTCAAAAGCGTGTTTGGGCCAAAGCCAAGGAGCTTGACTACAAGCCCAATATCATGGCCAGAAGCCTCCGTACCGGCAGGTCTCACACCATAGGCCTGATTGTTGCAGACATTTCAAACGTCTTTTATGCACGGATGTGTCGGGCCATTGAAGATGCTGCAAGCAAAAGAGGATACTATTGTCTCTTCAGTAGTTCTGATGAAAAAGCTGACCGGGAGAAGGAACTCATCCAGATGCTGCGTGATCGCCTGGTAGATGGAATCATCCTTTCAACCACCCTGGAGAACAATGCGGACATCCATCAACTCAAGGAAGATGACTTCCCACTGGTACTGATCGACCGGTACATTCCCAATGAAGCCACCCCCTTTGTTACTGCTGACAACTATGGAGGGAGTAAAGAAGCAGTCGAACACCTGGTAAAAAAAGGTAAAAAGCGGATTGGACTTCTCAGGATTTCCCCTTCTCACCTGACCAGCATGACCGAACGGGAGCGAGGATACAAGGACGCATTGAAAGCCAACGACATTCCTTACGACGAATCACTCAATATTGAAATCCCATACCACGCAATAGACTCCACCATTGCGGAAATTATTCCAAAGTTGTTATCAGGACCGGAGCCTGTCCAGGCACTTTATGCACTGAACAACAATCTTGCCACGGCAGCATTGAATTGTCTGAATAAAATGGGAAAAAGTATTCCAGATGATGTGGCGCTTCTCAGCTTTGATGACATCGAACTCTTTGGCCTTGTTCAGCCGGGGATAACTGCGGTAGAACAGCCTATTGAGGAAATGGGAACCAAAGCAGTGGAAATAATCCTGGATAAGATCGAAAAAGGAGACAAGGCTGCATTAAAGGATCAGATTCACCTCTCTACCACCCTGATAGACCGGGGTTCATGCGGCTAATCCATCAGCGGAAAAGAAGCTGTTAAAGGCAAAGAAGCCATCAACGAAAAAGGAGCTTTTTAGTGGTGTAAACAATGCCTTGAGAGCGCAGGGTGAGAAAGTACAAGCCCGTGGGAATACCAGTGGTTGAAATTCTTATGCGGTGACTTCCCGGCTCAACCAAACGGCTAAGTACCAGTTTCCCCTGCAAGTCCCGCAATTCCAGCATCCCCGGTTCCACATCCATTTCACAATCGACCACCATTTCCATCCCCACCGGATTGACCACTTGCAAATACTCCCTTTCGGGAAGGGCCTCAGCTGCACTCACTACCGTAAAGCAGATTACTTCGTCTTCCATCACGCCACTCGGTACCGGAGAAATGGGGTAGGGATCATTGTCACTGAAAGGTTCGGTAAAGACAACATCTGCATCAAAGGGGTAGGCAATACCGCTTCCGAAAAACAGAGGAGTATCACAGGAAATCTCACCATTGCTAACCGGGGCTTTCCAGCAGACAATTTTGTTGGTGAGGGTGAACCCATCGTACTGGACATAATTACCAGTAGCAAAGAAATACTCGCCATTCGGTGAAACAACAATGTCATTGATGGACTCTTCGACGGTGGTATCGGGGTCGGCATAGTCTCTGGCCCAGAGAAAATTACCTCCACTATCGATCGACATTACATACCCTTTGGAAAAAGAGCCAACTTTATAATACCCACCGATCAGCAAATTACCAGTAGAGGGCACATAATCCAGTGAGCTGGCATAAAGGGTAGCATAAGTCTCTAACCCAAAAGATTTCATCCAAAGTGAATTACCACCAGTGTCTAATTTCATTACATAAATAGAATCCAGTCCTCCCACCGTGGATTCCAGGGATCCGATGACGTAGTAGCCACCATGGTTGGGCAATACCAAGACATCCTCTCCACTCACCCGTTTGTTCATTACCCGCCAGACCCTGGACCAATCAACATCCAGATTGGCATTCGCCTTTACCATCATATTTCCCCGGTCAGGACCATTGGCCGAAAACCCAACCATTACATAACCGTCGGGGGCTTTGGCAAATGCACGGGGAACGTCGAATCCGGTAGTCCCGAACATCATATCCGGAATGGAACTGCTGCCCGCTTCATCGATCTGAGTGACCGAGTAGTCATGGGCACCGGTAAAACTTTCATTCTGGCCCAGGGCCCCGATCGTCCCATTGTCATAAACGACCCCATAATAATCATGGTGCCCACCATCCTTGGCCCACAGCATATTGCCCGAAGTATCAACCTTAATGATTACACAATTGTCATTGGTACCGACCGCCAGGTAATAATGGTTGTTGCCATCATAACAGAGGCCATAGCCGCGTGCTCCAGGATAGAACAAAGCAGTGGTATCATAATAATGACTGAAGGCCTGAGGCTCACCGTCTGAATTGGTTTGGAGCAGAAAGGCGGACTGAACCCCGTAGCCTGAGGTATCCTGACCACTGACAAATCCGGTAATGGCTACTTCCCGGCCCGGAATACCCGTAAAGATCACTTCCTGGGAGGAGAAAAGTCCAATATTGTCGAGGGTCAAAGTGTCAGGTAAATACAAAACCTTGTATTGTCCCGAAGCAGAAGAACCAATCAAAACAAAAAGGATCAAAACAATATTGCGTAAAAGATCGCGCTGCATATATGCTCAGTTATTCGATGAAGATGAGGTTAAGATAAGTATTCTTGCGGTTCTCAAATAGTCACGAGGTTACGAATGGTAATTTTTAATCTCTCTGGGGCCAAAATGGTAATCTGAACCCCCAGGATTTGAATCTGAAAGGTATTAGCCCCCATTGTTGATATCCTTCATTAATCCCCCCATAGGCCAAATAAGGGCAATTTCACATGTGGATAAGTTTTGAATTTGTCAGATAAATATTAACTTGGTATACAGTTAGTTAAAAGCCAAGGAAAGAAGTTCATATTATGCGACCCTATATTTTTGCGAGCCTTCTCGCCCTGATCACTGTTGCCCTACCAAAGGCTGGTTTTTCCCAATCAATACTGCAAGACGCCCCCTCTAATGAGCGCCTGGACCATCGGATATACCTGCACTATTCGGAGGCACAAATTGCGGATATCCAGCAAAATCACCCCCAAAAGCTCAGGCAACTCAACTATTACTATCAGCAGTCGTGGTATGTAATGGAAAATCCCAATTGTTCTGAATGCCCCAGTATTGACCCAAGCACCTTTGATGTGCAGGAATATGAGCATTTAAGGGAGTGGAGCAGAAAGAACACCTTCCAACCGGAATACCCCAGCCACTACATCGTCCTGAAGCCACGCAAAGAACTTCAGGAAGTGTATTCTACCCTCCAATAGCCGATCGTCCAGACAGTCAATGTTATGAAGCGCCTGAATTTTACCCTCTTCCTGCTTATTTGCACCCTGGTAATAGCCCCAAATCTTCAGGGGCAGACCTTTACCATGACCAATGGCACCCTCAATACTTGTAGTGGTACTTTGCTGGATCCCGGTGGTTTCGGCAATTACAACAACAATGAGTTGGTGGTGATGACCATTTGCGGAACGGCAGGGCAATGCCTCAACCTGAACTGGAACATGATTGACATTGAATCCTGCTGTGACTTCGTCAATATCTATGATGGCCCAAGTACCCTTTCCCAGTCTTTGGGCTCTTATATGGGGACAACCCTTCCTCCCAATATTTCCAGTTCAGGGAACTGTATTACCCTCGAATTCTATTCTGACTTTTCCGTCACCGGAGCAGGCTTTTCCGTGGACATATCCTGTGGAACCTGTGGTGCTGGCCCGGCAGCCAATACCGCAGATTGCGATTCTGCCATCCAGGTATGCTCCTCCACCGCTTCATTTCCCATCACCGCCAATGGATCGGGAAATATTCAGGACATTCCCCCCTCCGGATCCCTCGGAAATCCATTTACCAATCCGGCAAGCATCAACACAGGTTGCCTCCTGAGTGGCGAACTCAACAGTACCTGGCTGATATTCAGAATTCAGAATCCAGGCCTCCTGGAATTCCACTTTGGCGCCAATGCCCCCGCCCAATCCGGGTATTACGACTGGATCATGTATGACCTCACCAACAGCAACTGTTCGGACATCCGCAACAACAATATTGCTCCGATCCGATGCAATTGGAACTGCTCCAGTGCCGGAGGTACCGGGGTGGCTTCAGCCGCCAACATCCCATTTCTGGCCTCGACATGCAATTATGAACCACCATGGAATGTGGCCGTCAACCAGCTATTCGTGGTCTGCTTCTCCAATTGGAGCAATTCCAACGGGACCGTCGGTTTCAACTTCGAAACCGGGCCCGGCAACGCCGGGGTGGACTGCTCCCCCATTCTCCAGGCCGATGACCTCTACCTCTTGGTAGACCGGGAAGCTGAAGGCAATCGCCTGACCTGGGTAACCCAGGCCTGGCAGAACGCATCCACCTATCTGATCGAGCGGGCCATCGACAGCGACGACTGGGCCGTCCTATCTGAAATCGAAGCCAGCTCCGACCACGGATTCGCATACTTCGACCGGGCCGCGGCAGGCGGATCGGCACGCTACCGCGTTTCCATGATTGATGACAACGGCTTCCAGACCTATTCGAATGTGGTGGAAGTAGCACTCCCATCCAGAGATGGAGTCGAAATCTTCCCCAGCCCCGCCCGGGACAAAGTCAACATCCGCATTGGCCATCCCAACTACGAAACACTCAAGGCGAGCATCATGGATCTAAGTGGACGGGTATTGATGGAAAGCGAATTGGACGCACCGGGAATGGCACCACTGGACACCGAAATCAGCCTGCAAGGCTTACCTGCAGGAATGTACTTCCTGCGTGTCAATGGAAAAGTCACCAGTTTCATGGTGCAGGACTAGCGCAACATATTCTCGACCAGCCTCACCCGGTCATTGATCGCCTCTTCCAGCGAAATGGTGGACTCAGTCCGAACAATTCCATCAATGTCATTGATGGCATAAATCACATCCTTCGCTTGCCGCGTATTCCGGGCCCGGATTTGGCAAAAGATCGAATACTGGCCGGTAACCAGATTCGCAACCGTCACCTCAGGCACCTTCAGCAACTCACTCAACACCTGCTCGGAATCAGAAGTCTGGTGTAGAAAGATACCCAGGTAGGCATTGAAGGTCATCCCCAACTTCTCGTAGTCCAACCGCAAGGTTGACCCCTGGATGATCCCCATATCCTCCATTCTTTTCACACGGCTGTGCACCGTACCCGGAGCAACATCCAGATTTTTGGCAATTTCACTGAACGCCATCCGTGCATTGCTGACCAGAAATACCAGGATCTGCTTGTCCAACTGATCAATTTGAAAATTTTCAGACTTTTCCATAGCTATAATTGATAGATTATTCAATATAAGGAGCCAAATCTGAACATTTATCAGCAATCAATTATTTTTAATAAATATTTGCCAGATAACAACAGTTTTACTTACATTTGTCCCAACAGGTACTTACTGTATGTTTTACATAAAGCAACAAACACAGCAGTTCCTGCTCTAATACAAAGGATTCACACTCGTTCTTATATAGCTACTACTTCCAAACTTGAATGATCGAAAACCGTCCATAACTGGACGGTTTTCTTGTTTTATCGGGATTCGGAAAAGCAGGATGAGGGCATCTTTTACCAAAAGAGACCTCCTATCTGCCCACAAAAAATGTCCAACCTGCATCAGATTGGACATTTCCTTTTGTATATAAACCTTATTTCGGGCCTGCGGCTCAGTTGCCGACCTGTCCCAGTTTCTTCTGCAATTCGTCCAGGGTCTTCTTGTTTTCTTCCAGCATCTTCTTCGTCTCTTCCTGGGTCTTCTTGTTTTCTTCCTGGTCCTGCTTGTTCTCGGCGAGGTCTTCTTCAAGCTTCTCGTGGTCCTTCTCAAGCTTTTCCAGGTCTTTCTCCAGGCCTTCCTGGTCCTTGGTAATATTTTCAACCACCTTGGTCTGCGCATCAATCGCCAGGGTCAACTCATAGACGCGTACCTCACGGGCGAGACCGTCCAGAATAGCCTTCGTATTGTTCACTTCATTGGGGTGAGTGGCAGATGTCATCCAGTTGTCGTAACCAGTGGACAAGAACATGATCACCTTGGAATTGTTATCACCGGACTTCTCGACTGTGTAATACAGGTCAATCGTGCTGGAAGAAATCTCTTCGTAGAGTTGCTTCTCCATGGTCACATAGCCCTTTTTCTTACCTGTCTTGAGCTTCTTGAACTTGTCCTTCATCACATCCTCAACATTGTCTCGCTGCCCTTCAACTTCAACAATCAGACAGGGACCGGAATCACCAAGCGGAGACTTCTCTGATCCTTCAGTAGTTTTTTGTCCCCAGGCTGCGAGTGTGAAAACAGTCAGCAATACAGGGAGTAGGAAAATCTTTTTCATATTAGCTAATTTAACTTTTCCGGAACTCTATCAAATACAGTTCCAATTTTATCATGCGCCTGACTAAAATTACGACTTTTTAGATTAATGCCCCCTTTGAACGGACGAATCTTTGAACTTCACCAACAGGCCTGGCAGGGTATCTTTCGAATTCCGTCCGATATGCAGGGCAAATGGATCGTATTGCAACTGCTCTTCCTTAGAGGTGAACTTCCAGTACAAAATCCCCTCCAGAGGGAAATCGCTCCGCTCAACCGCATGGTACAAAGCAGCAACCGCCTTGTTCCGCTCAGAGAAATCGACTTGCTGGTCCTTCCAAATAATCAGCGAATCCCGCTCGAAAGACCGCTCCACCAGTGCGAATCCCTGTCCCTCCCAGGGCCTCAACGTTGCTCCCGAATGGTTCGCATATCCCAGCTCTGAGAAAAATACCGGCATGTCCGGTACTTTGGCAAGCTCCCTGAAACTATTGATTTCGGTAAGAATGCTGTCCCAACTTTCCGTGAAATCCGCCACCGTAGGATTGGCATTTTCCAGGCTTCTCAAGGGGAAATAGGCGTTGATGCCAATATAATCCAGCTTATGCCAAAAACGCACCTGGTGGTAGTTGTCAAAATTAGCCGCGATAGACAACTTTCCCTGATAGATGCCCCGCACCTCATCGATCAACCGTTCCCAATAATAGTTTAAAATCGTCCGACGAACATTGATCGCATGCACCTGATCCGTGGAATCGGAAAAAGTGACAAGCTCAGCCCATTTGCGGTTTGCTTCACTCTGGTCCTTCAGGTATGCCTCCAGGTCGGTGTAATTATCTTCTCCGTAGACAAACAGCAGGTCTTCCGTGATGGAATCCTTGTGCCGCAGCATCTGACTGTGGTACTTTTTCTGCTTGGCAGCGTTCAGATAATATTCCTCCAGATTGGGAATTTTCTCTACCAACCGGGTGGCGAACATGGCGTTCATTTCGCTACCGATCATGAATACATCCACGCCCTCCTTTTCGGCAACCTCGGCCCAGGACTTCACAAAATCACCGTATTCATCAAACCACCGGTGCAGGAGATACTCGGTCTCCGGAAATATCATCCCATGCCAAAGGAACTTGTTTTTGGGAAAGCTATGGTCCATTTGCATACGCAGGATCATAACCACCTTCAATCCCGCCAACTTGGCCAACCTGATCTCCTCAATGGTATTCTGACGATGCGGATAATACCACAAATTATTATCGTTCCAACGCCCCTGGTGGGCATAAACCGTTACCTCAACCGTATTCATCTCAGACTCTACCAAAGACCGAATCCAATTCCGCTGGTCTCCCTCATTCATCTGAACTCCCCCTACGAAGATGGAGGAATCCTCTGGTGACACCGGCGTAGAAGACTCAAAATATCCGGTCCCAGGTATGTAAGCCATGTCATTGACCGCCGCCTCTTCAACTTCTTCAGTTACCTCGGACAATTCCCCGGCAACCAATTGTCCCCCGCCGGATAAACCCCAAACCAGCCAACAAGCCATGATGACCAAAGGAAGAATAACAATACTTCGTTTCAATATTTTACGCTGCATCTTATCCATGAATAGCTACCAGATGCCATAGCAATGCGGGTTTGGCAAATCTAGCACCTTCGATTGAGAAAATGAACGGGTAGGAATAGCAAAGAACTTTCTAATGAAGCACTGGTACCGATTCCTAATCCCGCTGATAACTCATCTGAAAGCCCACCTTATTACCGGTTGTCAGGGCCTGATTGGCCAGTTTCTGACCAAGTGGGATCACCTGAATGGACTGGAATTGTGGGGCAAACAAGTCGTTGTCAATCGCGAGGAGAATCGCATTCTCAAGATAGGCCTGGAGCAATTCGTCGGAGATCAGATTCTGGGCAATATCAGGATATAAAAATGCCAACTGGCGAACCCCCTCTACATAGAAGTGATTGTCGCGGTTGACCATCATCCGGGCCATCAGGTAACCAGGATCGTTGAGGCGGTTGTACTTCAGAGAATCCGCCATGAAATTATAGACCATGATGGTTCCAAAATAGCCTCTGGTAGGGTCTTCCTGGACATAAGGACTTTTAAAGATAATGTTCTCATGGGGAAGCGTCACAATATTGGAATGCATATTGAACATCAGCAAGTCACCGGAGAACTTGACCTGGAATTCAAATTCGCTGACCTCCTTATAGGTTATTATGACTGATTTATCGATCTCTTCGAAGCGCACTGACAAACTCTCGACCAGGCCTTCGGCCAATTCCTTCATCCGGTTGAAAACACCGAGCGTATGCCGATAGATCGCCTGCTTCTTACAAGCCTTATTGGTCAACGCCGCGGTAATCTGATCAATTTTAGTTTCCATATTCTATTTAGGTATGATAATCCCCATCTCGTCGGTGAGGGTTCGATACAAATCTTTCAGGTGAATATATACTTTCAGGAGTTCCTCCGCTTCCGGACCCGGAGACGCCTTCCTTTGTTGCTCCATATTCTCATTGATGAGTGCTTCCAGCTTTCGGAATTTAAAATGCATGGTCGCTGAAAATACAGATTCTTCCAGGTCCTGGTCCATCATAGGCGCCCGAATGTCGGCCTTGATCTCCCAGTTCTTGCTTACCTCCTCAGGTATCTCCACCATCTGGGAGGCAGCCTTCGCAATTTCCGGATCAGGATGGCTCAGGAAATGGTTCAAATCGATCTTCCCCTTTTCTTTATAATAACCAAAGATCGCCTGGCGGAATTTCTCCATTTGAGGAGACTCAAACTCATATTCTCCAATATCAGCCAGCAATACCTCCATCAAGGGGTACATTTCGCCTTCTACATCAAGCTCCTTGTCGTAATGGTTGAGGACCAGGCGGATGATCTCCCTTTCCTGGCCGGGGATTTCCGAGGTGGAAGGCAGGGGGACGGAAACCGTGTCGGTGGTACCTGCCGTCTCCGTGTTCGTTGTGATCGGCAATGAGGTCTGAGACTCCCGTGCCTGCACCGACTTCTGCCGCCGCAATTCCCGTTCCTGCAGCTTGGCATGGTCGGCCAATGCCCGGTTCAGGGACTGCTGCATCGTCTTCTCTTTGATGCCAAACCGTTCCGTGACCCTGGTCAGGTAGATCGCTTGCTTAACCGGATCGGGAATTTTGGCAATCGTTCCCGCTGTATCGTGGATCGCAGCCGTGAACTGATCCGGATCAGACCAGTCCAGGCTCATGGCCAGGTAGTCGATCTTGAAATCAATAAAATCCTGCCCCTTGCTCTCTACATACTCGTCGAAGCCGGACTTTCCATGTGCCTTGACATAAGAGTCGGGGTCTTCTCCTTCGGGGAGAAGTAGCACCCGGACATTCATCTCCTGCTCCAGCAGGAGGTCGATGCCCCGCAGCGCCGCCGCGATTCCGGCCCGGTCCGCATCGTAGATCAGGAGGATATTTTGCGTGAACCGCTTGACCAACCGAATCTGCTCCACCGTAAGCGCAGTTCCCGAGCTGGCAACCACGTTTTCAATGCCGGCCTGGTAAAGGGCAATGACGTCCATATACCCTTCCACCAGCAGTGCGCGGTCCAGATCGCGGATCGCCTTTTTCCCCTGGTGGAGACCATACAGCGTAAAACTCTTCTGGTAAATATCTGATTCCGGCGAATTGATATACTTCGCCATCTTCTTCTGCGCATCCAGGATACGCCCGCCAAACCCCACCACCTTGCCCATGTGGTTGTGGATCGGGAACATGATGCGCCCCCGGAACCGGTCCAGCAGCTTTCCATCCCGGTCGCTCTTGAAAGCAAGACCAGTCTCAATCAGATAATTTTCGTCGTATTGGTTGCGAAGGGCTTCCTGGGAAAAAGTGTCCCAGGACTGAGGAGAATACCCCAATTGGAAGGTCTCCATGGTGCTCTCCAGAATCCCCCGCTCCTTAAAATAACTGTATCCGATCTGCCGTCCCTCTCCCTCCGCGAGTTGTTCATGGAAGAATTTCGCAGCAAAATCATTCAGAATATAGAGGCTATCCCGTTTGTCCTGGCGGATATAATCCTCGGGAGTTTCCTCCATCTCCAGGTCGATATTGTACTTCTCCGCAATGTATTTGAGCGCCTCCACATAGCTCATCCCCTCAGATTCCATCAGGAAAGTGACCCCATTGCCCCCCTTGCCCGTCGAGAAATCCTTCCAGATATTCTTGGTGGGAGACACCGCAAAAGAGGGCGTCTTTTCATTGGAGAATGGCGACAAGCCAAAGTAGGTCGTGCCCCGCTTCTTCAGGGGGACAAAATCGGAGATAATCTCCAATACATCGGATGCATTGTAGATCTCCTCTACTTTATGGCTGGGGATGCGCTTGGCCATTACCCAAATTTAAGCAGGAATGAGGAAAAGGCCATTGAAAACGTCAGTACCAATTTTCGGAACCAGAATACAATTTTCCAATTGCCAGTTTTGATCTGAACACAAATTGCTTCCAGTTTACAAATTACCGCAACACCAGTGCAAAACGAGACCGGAATAGCATGACTTATTGGGGTCGTAACGAAATACAAAAAATATCAAAACGATTTTAGTCATGAAAACTCCAACCTTTAACTACCGCATTGTCCTTCTGATCCTTGCTTCTACTTTGGTCTTCTCTTTTACAGCTTCGATGATGTACGGGCAGACCCCATGTGGAACCCTGAATCAACTCGACTTCAGTACCGATGGAAATGGCAATACCCTGTCCCGAGGTACTATTGTAAGCAACCAATTCCAGACCTCTTATGGGATCACGATCCAGGCTGTTAACAACAACTCCAGCCATCCAGACATCGCCATGATCTTTGACAGCCAGAATCCATCGGGCTCAGATGATGATCTGGGGACTCCCAACCAAGCATATGGAGGACCCGGAATCGGTTCGGGAGGGGTTCCTTCCAATTACCAAAACCTGGGCAACCTTCTGATCATTTCAGAAGATGGAGACCCGGGAGACCCTGACGATGAATCCTCTGGTGGCGAAATTCGCCTTGGCTTTGCCAACCCAACCTACATAGGAGCTTTAAAATTGGTGGACATTGACCAAAATAACTCCAAGGTAAAAGTCACCTTTGGCACTGGCCAGACCCAAACCATCAACCTGTCCAATACAGGCGACAATTCTGTGCAGACTGTTTTTGTCAACCAGGGAAACGTTACCCAAATCACCATCGACCTCACAGGCTCTGGAGGACTAGCCAATATGAGCTTCTGCAATTCAGTTTCCCCCCTCCAGCTCTCTATCACCGGTTCAGATTCAGTTTGCTTTGGCGAGACAACCTTGCTGACGACCCAAGTCACCGGAGGCACTCCTCCATATTCCTACAGTTGGGTCCATGGTCCGGTAACTCCAAGTGTCACCGTTGGTGGGGGCAATTATCAGTGCCAGGTAACAGACATCCTTGGTTCAACTGCCTTGGCCAACTTTTCTGTACAAAGCCCCTTCCAAGCCATTGCTGTCCAGACCTCCCACTCAAGCTATGAAGGTGGATTGGGCATCAGCTGCGCCGGTCGCAACGATGGCTGGATCGATATCAGCATGCTGGGGGGATTCGGCGGATATTCATACACTTGGTCCAATGGCCAAACGACCCAAAACATCAGCAACCTGATCCAGGGAACCTATTCCGTTACCGCAACCGATCAATTTGGCTGTCAGGATACTGCCTCAGTTACCCTAACCACTCCCCAACCAATCGCCCTGTCAACTACTACCAAAGATGCACTTTGCCATGGAAGCGCAACTTGCGGGGCTGAAGTATTGCCTACAGGTGGAGTAGGACCGTATTTGTACCAGTGGAGCAATGGTGATATCAGCAACTTCATAACCAATGTCCCAGCCGGAACCTACAATGTCATCGTCAGAGATGTCAACAACTGTGACGAAATCGCCAGTGTCACCCTTACCGAACCCACTCCCATTGACATTCAAATGACTGGCGTCCAACCCGAGTGCAACCAACCAGGAAGCATCGTGGCAGCTGTCTCAGGCGGCACCCCCGGATACGGTTATGCCTGGAGCAACGGTAACCAATCCAGTTCCATCTCACAAGCGATGCCTGGTACCTATGCCCTCACAGTCATTGATGACAACGGTTGTACCCAGGACGAAAGCATGGTTCTTCTGAATCCATCAGGAATCGCAGTTACCCACTCTGAGGTATTGCCGGATTGTGAAGGACAAAACCAGGGAGCGATCAATATCGAAGTTACGGGTATGAACGGCACTCCGGGATTCACCTGGTCCAATGGGGCCACCAGCCAGAACCTGACAGGATTGGCTTCCGGTACCTATACAGTAACGATAAGCGACACAACCGGAAGCTGTCCGGGACAAGCCACCTTTACGCTCGCTGCCGCACTGGAAGTAAATCCATTGGTCAACTCTGTTTCCTGCCCGGAACATCATGACGGCATCATCAACCTGAACATCAACGGCGGATCTGCTCCTTATATGATTCTTTGGGAGAATGGTGACTCAAGCTTGAACCGGACGGGACTCTCTGAAGGAAGCTATATGGTCGCAGTCATTGATGAAAATGGCTGTCAGTTTAGACAAAACTTCGAATTGGAAGCCACCCCTGCCCCACAGGCTGATGCAGGAGCAGACCAAAGCCTGGTATGCGCCGTGAGTGCCGAGCTGAGAGCAAACGAACCCGAAAGCGGAGCCATTGGATACTGGACAAGCCTCAATCAAAATGCTGTAATTGAAGATGCCGGGTCAGCCCAGACCATGATCACTATGCCACCGGGAAATACCACCCACGCCCTCTGGACTGTAGACCGCAATGGATGCTTTGCAACTGACACCGTTGCCATCTTGGTCGAAATCTGTTCTGCCTACATTCCACCGCAAATTCCTTCCGGTATCACCCCCAACGGGGATGCTTCCAACCAATACTTTGTGGTGCTGAACCTGCCGGACAATGCGAACCTTACCGTGATGAACCGCTGGGGCAACAAGGTCTACGAAGACTCTAATTATCAGAACAACTGGGAAGGAACCAATTTCAATGGAGAAGAACTCGCGGAAGGGACCTATTTCGTTCTCCTGAAATACAAAGACAAACTCGATCAGGATGCACACCTCAAAGGTTATGTGGACATCAGACGGGAAAGAAATTAGAAGTTTGGAGTTTAACTGACGAAAGTTTAACGACCGTGATTAGCCAGCCCGCAAGGGTTGGCTTTTTTTGTGCTGCAAAGAATTCCGGGTAAACCAAAGCTTATTTGAGCCAGCCCTGTGCCAACTCCGGGCCAACTCATTTTTTCCGAAATGAAACGTCTGTACAAAACCATGCAACACCAGTTACGATTGGGGCATCTGAATTGACCAGCAAGAAAATGCGACAACCCTGGTACACACAATCGCAACATGCCTACCACTGACTCCTTCCTCCAAATTGTTTCTTAGAACTGTCGACAAAAACGACCAACACATCTAAAAAACACAGTCATGAAATCTCAAAACATCATCCACCTGCTCTTCATCGCCCTTTTTATCCTGTCTGCTTTCGGCTACAAAGCCTTTGCTCAACAGGATCCCATGTACAGCCAGTATATGTTCAATGGTCTCGCCCTCAATCCGGCTTATGCCGGTAGCAAAGGCTACCTGACCACCACCTTCCTCCACCGCAACCAGTGGGTCGACATCCAGGGAGCCCCCAAGACCAACATTCTCAGCTTTCACACTCCGCTCCTGATCGAATCTTCCTCCATTGGAGCCACCTTATTGCATGACCGCATTGGGGTCACCTCACGGACTGATCTCTACGGTACTTATGCCTACCGGATCCAATTGAACAAAGGAGCCAAACTGGCCTTCGGCCTCAGAGCAGGCATGACCCATTACAGGATCGACTTTACCCAACTGACTTACTGGGACTCGGACGACCCGATCTACAACAATGGAAATCAGAGAGGGGTCGCCCCAAATGTCGGTACCGGGATCTACTTCCAAACGAATAAGTTCTACGCTGGCTTGTCAGTTCCAAATCTTCTGAGCTACAATCCTGAAGAAAGCTTTTCCGTCAATGCAAAGGGAATTCCAACCACCAGCCGCCACTATTTCGGAACCATTGGCTACGCAATTGAGATCAATCCCAATTTTGTGCTCAAGCCCTCCCTGATGGCGAAATACGAATCCTCAGCCCCCTTTCAGTTGGACGTCAATCTGAATATGCTCCTGGCAAGAAAGGTTTGGGTTGGAGCCTCTTACCGTACCTCTGATGCAATCGTAGGCATGGTCGAATTCATCCCTATCCCTATGCTCCAGGTAGGATACGCTTATGACTATACCCTTTCTGAATTAGCGGCTTACACCCGAGGAACCCATGAACTGGTTCTTACGCTCAACTTCGGCTCCCAGGTTAGCAAACTCAAAACCCCACGCTACTTCTAAGTCAAAGCCAGACCTCTACTTTTTACCAACTATTCAACCCGTTCAAAACGCCAACATCATGAAAAATATACTCAGCCCCTTCAGCATCGCCTTGTTCATCGTCTCTTCCATGTTTTTCCTCGCTTTCTTTCTAAGCTCCTGTACTTCTGCAGAACAAATCAAGGGTGACCGTGAATATGCACAATACAACTACTCACGCGCTGTGGATCACTACAAGAAGTCGTTGACCAAAAAGAACGACCCCAAAGTGCGGCTCCGCCTGGCCGATGCCTACATCCAAAACAATCTGACGCAGGACGCAGAAGACCAGTTCCGCCAGATTCCATTCCTCCCCCAGGATGCACAGCTCAAGTTTGCCCGTATCCTGATGATCAACAAGCACTATCCTGAAGCCCGGAAAGTCGTACAAAGAAACCTGCGGGCCAACCCAGGGAATGAAGAATTCAAAACCTTGCTATCATCCCTGGACTCAATGGCCGTGTATGTGAATTCAGAACCGGAATTTGAAGTCCATCGCCTTCCCGCCCCCATCAACCAGCAGGGCTCCAATTTTGGGGCCACCTACTTCGCCAATGGGATCATATTTGCCTCCGAAAGGCCTGAAGGGAAGAAAAATTGGGAAGCAGGCTGGACCGGTGCCAGCTTCCTGGACCTCTACTTCGCCGAATGCACTGGTTCCAACAATTGGTCACAACCAGTGCCGCTGACAGGAAAAGTCAACTCTCCCTACCACGAAGGCATCGCAAGTTTCAACCCCAATGAAAACACCATTTTCTTCACCCGCAACGATTTCTACCAGGGGAGAAAAGGAAAAGACAATGAAAATGTAAACCATCTTCAACTCTATTTCGCATCCCTCGAAGCGGGCAACTGGAACAATGTCCAGCCATTCCCCTACAACGGAGATGATTTCTCAACCGGGCAGCCTTCCCTGGCCAACGATGGCACCACCCTCTACTTCATCAGTGACCAACCCGGTGGCTATGGTGGAACCGACATTTATGTCTGCCTTTATGAAAACGGAACCTTCTCTGCCCCAAAAAATCTCGGCCCTGAAGTCAATACCTTCGGCGATGAAATGTTCCCCTTCATTCACCCGAATGGAACCATGTACTTCGCCTCAAATGGTCACCCTGGTATGGGAGGACTGGACCTCTTCAAAACCCAATTCGAATCCGGTAGCTGGAGTAGCCCTGAAAATATGAACGCCCCTCTGAATTCTTCCCGGGACGATTTTGCCCTCATCCTCGACCAAGACCAGCAAACCGGATACCTTTCCTCAAACCGGAATACCAAAGGTGGAGTTGATGAGCTGTTCAGCTTCAGCGAGTTGAAGCCTGCCTTGAAACTCAATGGCATTGCTGTCAACCAGCTCACCCGTGAACCGCTGCCTGGGGCAAAAATTGAATTGGAAGAAATCGAAACCGGAAAAACCCTGACCGCCTATGCCGGTCCCCTTGGTGAATTCAGTTTCTCCATCTTAACCGACCGTAATTACCGCCTGGTAGGAAGCAAAGAACTCTTCAAGCCAGCCAAAAAGGAAATCTCAACTGTTGATGTTGATGCTCCTATCCGCACCATCCTCGAATTGGAGCCCATAGAAGTACAGCTCGATGGCATCGTTGTCAACAAAACCACCGGAAAGCCGATCCAAGGAGCCAATGTGGAATTGACCGATCACGCCGACCAGTCCACACGTACCGTGGTTTCCGGCCCGGATGGAAAATTCAATTTCCCATTGCAGCCAGGAAGTGTCTACTCCCTGCACAGCTCCAAGAAACGTTTCACTGGTGGATATGCTTCAGTTTCTACGGTTGATGTCACCTCTAGCGAGACCTTCTTCCGCAAATTGGCCATGGACTCCCTGATCCTGAACAAGCCAATCGTGCTGGAAAACATTTACTATGACTTTGACAAAGACAATATCCGTACCGATGCGGCATTGGAATTGGATAAACTGTACAAGGTATTGATCGAGAATCCTTCTATCAATATCGAGCTGAGTTCCCATACCGATTCACGTGGCAATGATGCTTACAACCTCGACCTATCTGATCGCCGTGCGCATTCCGCAGTCCAATACCTGATCTCCAAAGGAATTGACCGCAACCGCATGACCGCCAGAGGATACGGAGAGTCCAGACTCGTCAACGAATGCGCGAATGGAGTACAGTGTTCCGAGGAAGATCACCAATTAAACCGGAGAACGGAATTCAAGGTAACCTCATTCAGCGATGTGGCAGATATATCAAAGTAGAGCGCCATTAACCATTAGAGCACAAATGATGTTTAGCTTCAAGGGGATCGGCGGTAGCCGGTCCCCTTTTTTTGAGTCGGACATCTGTGCAGTCAGCTGTCAATCCCCTCCGCGCTTGTTCCGAACCTCTTTAGGGGAAACACCATACTTCGCAGAAAAGCTTTTAGAGAAGTAAGAGGAACTCGAAAACCCAACCATAAAGGCGATTTCACCAATCGGGGCCACGTTCTTTTCCAGCATTTGGTAAGCCTTCTCCAATCGGTAATTGCGCATGAATTCACCCGCAGACTGATCGATCAGGGCCTTCAGTTTACGGAACAATTGCGAACGGCTCATGGCCATCATTTCGGCCAGGTTTTCTGAAGAAAATGATTCGTTCGCCAGGTTCTCTTCCATGATGGTGCGAAGTTGAGTCATAAATTGCTCTTCCTGGGAGGGAAGCCCAATCGGAGCAGCGATGGTGACCATAGATTTTCGCAGGTGATCCTGAAGCCTTTGCCGGTTACTGATCAGATTCCTGATCCGGGAAAGGAGTTCGATGGAATTAAAGGGTTTGCTCAAATAATCATCTGCCCCTGTTTCCAGTCCTTCGACCTTGTCTTCCATGGAGGACTTGGCGGTCAGTAGGATCACCGGAATATGACTCGTCAGCACGTCTTGCTTCAGGGATTGACAAACTTCATAACCGTTGGCGCCAGGCATCATGACATCACTGATGATCAAATCAGGAACCTCTTGCCTGGCCTTTTCAATTCCGGTGATGCCATCTCCGGCTTCCAGTATCTGATACCCGGTGCCCAATATCTGCCGGATGTATCCCCTCACATCGTAGTTGTCTTCCACGATCAGGATCACATCCCCCTTACCCTCTTCGAGGGTATCATCTTCGATCGAAGTGGGATCAAATTGCAAGGTATTTATCTCCATAGACATGGGGCCCACCCCTCCTCCTGGTTCAGAGGAATTACCGATGGCACCTTCCTGTGCAAGGGGCAGGTGGATCGACACCTCTGTACCCAGGTCTGGGATACTGGTGATTTTGATCTCCCCTTGATGCAATTCCACCAATTCCCTGACCAGAGACAGCCCCAGCCCAGTCCCCTCCATCTCGTTGCTTTTTTGGTGATCGACCTGGTAAAACCGGTCGAATATGAAGGGGAGCTTTTCTTCAGGAATGCCTATTCCGGTATCCTTCACTGCAATCCGAATCCTGGTCTCATCGCCGGGCTGTTGCCCGCAGATGACCTTGATCTGCCCTCCCTTGGGGGTGAACTTGACCGCATTGGAAAGGAGGTTGTTCAATACCTTGGTCATCATCTGCGGGTCAACATCCACCAATTGAGAATCCCGGTCCTGGTCAACTGTGATGGTCAGATTCTTCCCCCGTCCCAAGGGTTCGAAAAGCATAACATTTGCCCGAATAAAACCCATCAATTCGATACGTTCAGGCTGGATGGAATGGTGACCGGCATCGATCCTGGCCAATTCCAGCAATTGGTTGATCAAGCGTAGCAATACCCTGCTGTTTCGTAAGGCCTGTTCTGCAAAACGCCGTATGTTGGCTTTGGTCGCTTGCTGGGTGATTTCTTCCAAAGGGCCCTGTATCAGGGTCAGGGGAGTACGAAATTCATGGGTGATCTGGGAGAAGAATCTCTTCTTCAGTTGTTCAGAAGCCTCCGCCTGTTCCTTTTCTTTCAGGGCCTCTCCGACCACTCTTTCCGCCTTTTCCTTTTCCAGCTCCAACAGGGTGATCGCATGCCGCTGCTTTTCTTCCAGGATTTCCCGGTTGCGGGCAATCAGGGCTAACATCGACCTCACCCTGGCCTCCAATTCGACCGGATCCACCGGTTTGCGAATATAGTCTACTGCTCCCGCTTCCAAGGCCATTTTCAAACTGTCCTGGGAGGTCATGATACCTGTACACATGATCACGGGAATGTCCCGCGTAACCTCATCCTCTTTCAACTCCCGGATCAGTTCGATCCCGTTCATTCCCGGCATTTCCCAGTCGGTAATGATCAAAGATGGATGGACCGCATTCGCCACATAGAGCGCCATCTTCCCATCGAGTGCTTGAGAAACCTCTATTTCCGGGAAAGAGGATTCGATATAATCCACCAGACTAACTAAGTTGGAGGGTTGATCGTCAACGATCAGGATTTTTTCGGTATTCATAGAGGTTCCTAATCCAGTTAGGGTGAAAGAGGTCAGCTGATCAATTCACAAATGTCAAAAATCCTACTCTAATCAACAACGCACAGATCTCAACCTGATCCTGGCTGGAATAATGGTCGGGAAGTTGGGTCACTAAAAAGGGAGACCTTCCGTTCTTCAAAATCCATTCGATCGCCAATTTCTTTTCCTTACCAAAGGAGATTTTTTCCTGATAGAAATGAAGGATCAATTCTTCTTCATGCTCTCGGATTTGAAACCGGATTCCACTCCGTATTTTTATACAGGAATGGAGTGCCAAAGAGGTAAGCCTTAGTGCATCTTGTAAACGATTCTCGGCATTGGGGATTTGATCCCGAATGGTTAATTCCTGAAAAGAGCTGTAATTTTCTCTTACCAGTTTTTGAGAAAACTTCTGCATCAACTCGTCTACTGCTTGCTGATCGAATGATTCAAAAAAATCTTTTCTCAGAGAGTCTCTAAAATCAACATCTCTATAGGAATTCAATGCAATGTGCTTGAAAAAATCCGTCCATTTATAATTGTGAATCCCGATTGTCAAATGGAAAGACATTTCATCTTCAGTTCTCACCGCATGAACACGCCCTCTTGGTATGTACAAAGTTTCCCCCATTTTCAAGATAAATTCTGATTCAGGTTCCTCTTTTCCCCTGTTGTCACTCCTTCCTGTATGACTGGGATGGGCGAGTGGAATGGGGTGATCATGCAATGCCCATCTCTTGCTTCCATACAACTGGATGATGAATACATCGTGGGTATCGAAATGAGGAAGAAACCCACTGGAATGGGGAGGAGTAAGGTATCCATTAATTGCACACTTGGCCACCAACTCTCCTTCCAAACTCTGGCTTAAATCATACAAACGTTGAAAGCTTTTCCCCAAATCATGAAAGGCCAAAGTAGCCCCGCTATAAAACTGCTTAAAGAGCTTTTCGTTATCTATCAATTCCCCAAGATTGAGACCTCCGTATTGTTTGGTATTTACATATTTGTACTTTTCCACCATCCTCCCATCCTTAATCAGTTTGATCTTGGGATAATGAATGTCTCTCCTCCCTAAAAATTCATTGAGATCTTTAATCTCAAATAGCTTTTCGAAGTAGTCAGGCTGGTCTCGCTCTACCCTCAAAAAGTTTTTATCCAAAAACTCTTTTTCAAATATCGCGGGATCAATCGGGTCGATTATATCTTTAAGAACCTGGATCTCCTTCATTTTTGTTGCATTCTTTTCGTACGCTTCTGGGATTTCGACCGGACAGGAGCATCGAACACCAAAGAAATAAAACTTTTCATCTTGTCATGAAAAACCAGCCCTTTTTCAATCAGGGTCTCAAGCTCTAAAGACAGGCCTTCCCTTTCTTTTACCTCTAGCTGACTTCTCAATCTCCCTAAATTGAGAGGCTGGGAAAGCATTTCCAAAATATTGACCTGATGATCACTGAGTTGATGCACAACCAGATTCCCCGATCGGGTATCATGGACCTGGCGAAGTCCTTTTTTAAAATAGACTTCGGGAATCATTAATCCATCCATTGCTTTCCACCGATCCTTCCATTTATCAGCTATCTTCTTTACAATCGGGGTCCATTTTCGGATATGCATCTGGTAAGCTTGCATTTCATTTCGGTCCCGAAAAAAGTAAACCAAATTCTCCATTGTTTTTTCATCCCAATCCGGATACAAATAGGAGTAGACTTTCAGGGGTTTCATGTCCAAGCCAAACTCCTGAGAAAAGTCATGATAAGGGCTGTAGCGGTCGAAACGGATAGACCCGGTACTACCCGGAGGCATTAGGTGAACAAGGCTCGGTAAGAGTTTTTGGTATCTGTAATAATACTCCTCGAATTCGCCCGGAAATCCGAATAACAAATTCCAGTGAACAAAAATTCCAGCAATCGCGGCATTTTTTAATGTCAGGATATTTCGAACAGAAGAAACGCCCTTTCTCATAAGTTTGAGCACATCGGAATCAAAAGCTTCGATTCCTGGCTGAAGTTCTTTCACCCCTTTCGATGAAAGAATCTGCATTTCCTCAAGGCTCAGATCGGATTTAACTTCATAAAAGAAGCGAGTCCCTTTTGGTGGAAATAGCTTCGCAAAGACTCTCTGAGGATAGTCTTTCGGCATGATATTATCCACACAATCGAAAGTGCTGACTTTGGAGCCATATCGTTCAACCAAAGAATTGAGGTGAGAAATGGCCAGCTCCGGTTGCATTGCTCGAAAAGCCATGGAATCCTTATTGAGTCCGCAAAACGTACAATGGGCTTTTTCTCCCCACCAGCAGCCCCTTGCAGTTTCAAAAAGGAGACTTGGTTTACGATTGTATTTACGAAGTATGGGAACCGCCTTCTCAAGATATTTGTCGTAGTCAAGGTCTTTCAATTCATTTACGCCCAATTCCTGGCCATGAGATCGAACTTGCCCCAGATTTTTCCGGGAGAATACACCATCTAACTTTTCACTGGCTTCCGGTCTGCCATCCACAAAATTTCGAACGAAACGCGGAAAACTAATTTGTGAAGGACCTGAAAATACATAATCCACCGCATCAATATTCTGCACAATCGTTTCTCCCATTGGTGATTCGCAATTGGCCCCTCCCATTACTATTGTCACTTGGGGGTTCATCATTTTAATGCGTTTTGCCATCGCAAAACTTGGAATATTTTGCTGAAACATGCTGGAAAAACCGACAATTTCAGCTTCGTGCAATCTGTTCTTGAGGATCAGGCCATCCATAAAGGCTCCTAATTCCCCTCTCTTCCCAATGAGAGAGTCAACAACAGCTAATAGTTTTCTATGGAGGAAAGGTGAGCTTAATTCATAACCTGATAATTGGGTCTCATCAAACCAATTGGCCATCGAAAGACCAAAGGTCTTCAAATAGTCTTCTGTATTGTCTGGAAGTTCGGGAAATGCCTCAGCCCGGAAGTACCATTCTGAAAAGTTTATTCTGGAATCATCAATTCTGGAAAGGAATAGATAGTTATCCCAACCAAAGAATTCTAAGAAATCCAGGTTGAAATAATGGATTTTCGTTTCCACTTCTGCCTGGCTACAAGTTTGCTCAAGGCTTCCCTTTAGCTGGGTAAGGCCCAAAGCTGGAGTTGAAAGCGAAGCCATTGGCATATTTATCAATGAGACCTGCATATATGTTTAATAAAGAGGGAATTTCATCAATCTGAGCCCCATTCACGCATCCAAATTGAAGACGATATACTTTGTCATAAAATAAAAATTATGTACCTTGATTCATAGTCCTAAAAAAATTTTTACCAAAAAAATAACAAATAGGGTTTTTATGGGTACTCCAACTAAATTCAGAATCCCGGTAGAGGGCCAGGCACTGGCCTTATTCCATTTACTGGCAGAGAAAAATCTCATTTCCATTGCCGAGGACCGCAACCTCGAAGAATTCAAAGGCGAGGTATCCATTTCTTCGGACCCTTCCGATAAATCTGTAACACTATTCTTCAACCCAGGTCCAGGGGTAGTTTTTGCACATCATTTTTTTAATATATTCAGAGGCGAGGATGGGGACGAAGGCAACGAGGGGGATGACGGCAATCAGGGCGATCAAGGTGATCAAGGTGATGATCAGGGGAGAAAAGGACGGTAACCACCTAAAAGTAAGCCTGCCTATCTGACTCAATATCATCTTCACACCTTCTTATTGGAATCATTTCATATTTTGATTGTTATCTGCCATTCTCCATCACCTTGAACCAATTTTCGTTCTCTACGTGTGGGCTTAAAGTTTTACCCATTTTAATTCTACTTCACTTCATCTTTTTTGAAGGGTTAGGAGGGGGAATTACACACCCTCGAAAAGGGCTTCCTTTCATCCAAACTTTTGGTAAAGCCGAAAGTGGAGCAGGTGCCAAATGCAATAGTATTCTGCACGATCACCGTGGTCTGGCCTTTATTGGAAACGAACTGGGAATCCTCGAATTTGATGGAAAAAACTGGACCTTAATAGAAAGTCGCAATCATTCAGCGAACTACAGTATCTGCCAAGATGACTTTCAAGAAAATTCCACCATGGAAAGGCCTGCAAACAGAATCTATGCAGGGTTTTCAGGGGATTTCGGATATCTGACTCCAGACTCTGCCGGCAGAATGAGCTATGTTTCCCTTTTTGATAGAATTCCGCAAGAGTTCCGCAACTTTACCAGGGTTTACAGTTGCCATTCTGTCAAGGAAGGTATCGTATTCAATACCAATGAATATCTTTTTCTATTTCGTGAAGGTAAAATAATCGCCTTCCCCCCACATGGAGAACCTTTAAGTTTTCATTATTCCTACTCCCTTTCAGGAGAATTGTACGTGGCTCAATATGGGCAAGGCTTGTGGAAATTGAATGGGGACAAATTAGAGCGGGCTCCAAAGGAAGAACTCACCAAAGATGATTTCATCATGGACATGGAGGTCCACCGAAGCGGAATAAACCTCGTCTTAACACATTATGGGGGCCTTTTTGTTTATGACGAGACGGGTTTCCATCCATGGGAGGTTCCTGGAAATGAATTTTTGAAGGGCAAAGAGTGCATGTTAATGGATCAAAGCCCTTCTGGACAGTTGGCCATCCAAACCCTTTCCCAGGGAATTATAATGTTGGATATAAATGGAAAACTGGAGGCCGAGTTTAACGAAGCCAATGGGAGGTCTTCGAATGGCCCATATGATCTAATATTTGACAGCAAGGGAAATCTCTGGATTGCTCACCAAAAAGGAGTCAGCATTCTCGAATTATCATCTTCCTATGGTAAATATGATGAACACAATGGACTACCAGACAACGTTTATGATTGTAATACCCATCAAGGCTATCTGTATGTATGTTCACCAAGCGGAGTTTTTGCCAGTCCCTGGCAGGGCAAAAGTGAGACAAGTCAACCCGATATTTCTTTTCTGCCGGTACAAGGATTGAATACTGCCTCAGTCAGTCTCCCCAAAGTCAAGGATCAACTGTACTGCACTTTTTTTGACATGCTTGGCTATATCGATGGCTCAGGAACGGGAGAGATGATTATTGACAAGGATATTGGAAATATCAACTCCTTGATCGACCTCTCGGAACATCCGGGGTACCTATTGGGAACTGGAACATCCGGGGTCCTGCTTTTCAAGCATGACCCATCCTCACCGTCCCATCTGATCCTAAAACAACGATTTACCGACTTGGGTGGGCACGACCAAAACTTAGTTGAAAATCCGCGGGGAACCTTTTGGACCAATCATCCCGCAGGAGGATATTGGCGATTCGGAATCGACCCCTACAAGGGAGAGTTAACGGGCTTGGTACGGTATACATCAGAAGCTGGTTTACCAATCAGTGCGCTTGATAATGTGTACGCTATCGGTGGAGAAGTTGTTTTTTCTACCCACGATGGTTTATACCGCTACCAGGAAGCTGAAGATCGTTTTTATCCGGATTCTGTTTTCAACCGGATTCTGGATGGCAGACCTTCCATCATGTATATGAGTGAGGACCACGCTGGAAACATTTGGGTTTGGAGCAAAGGCAAAGACAGAACTTTAGATAATGGCTCAGCCCGGCTTCAATTGATCCAACCCCGGAAAGTGAAAAATGGGATCATTGAATATTCCTCAGAAAGCAGGGTATTTCTACGCATTAAAGATTTCCTCACCAGGCAATTGAGAATTACACATCTGGAGAATGGTGACGCCCTGTTAGCTTCCTCAGAAGGATTGCTTTATTACAATGCCTCCTCGAAATTTAGCAGAACTTCCAATTTTGAAGCTTTAATCCGAAAAGTTGAATTGATTAAGCCCTTGGATTCACTCGTTTTTGGTGGAGCGCAGGTGGACGAATTCGGAGCATTGGACACTTCAAGGGGTATTGGGCATGACAAAAGAATTCCCTACCATTACAATAGCATTCGGTTTACCTTCTCGGCAAATTATTTACTCAGTCCGGAGGAACTTCATTTCCAATATTTTTTAGAGGGGTATGATAAGTTTTGGTCGGCCTGGACTCCAGACAATAAGAAAGAGTATTCCAACCTGAGAGAGGGCAAATATACTTTTCATGTACGCGCCCGAAACGTCTACCAAACGGAAAGCCTGGCGGCAACTTATACTTTCAGAATCGCTCCACCATGGCACCGAACCTTGCTGGCATATGGAACCTACCTTGCCCTTGCGATTGGACTTGTATGGATAATTGTAAAACTGAATTCTCGCCGACTCCAAAAGGACAAAGAGCGTCTTGAAAAGACCATTGAGGTACGCACGGAAGAACTCCGTGAGAGTAATCAGAAACTTCTGCAATTGAATGAGTTTAAGCAAGGCATGACCTCAATGATTGTTCATGATCTTAAAAACCCACTCAATAATATTCTTAATCCCCCTGCTTCGCTTCCCGGAAAAAACAGGAATCAAATAATCATGAATGCCGGAAAACAGATGTTGAATATGGTTATGAATATTTTGGATGTTGACAAATACGAGGAGAGTCAAATGATGCTGAAAAGCGAGGAGCATGGTCTTTCATCGATTTTGGAAACTGCTTTATCCGAAGTTGATTTTCTCATCCATCAAAAAAACATATCTGTTTCATGCACTCTGTCCAGCAATCGTATTGTTGGTGATTACGACATTCTGGTCCGGGTATTGGTCAATTTGATCACCAATGCCGTCAAGTATACTCCACCTGGTGGCTTCATTCGAATCGCATCAGAGGAATTTGACCAGCAATTTGTTCGCATTTCTGTGGAAGATACAGGCGAGGGAATCCCAGCTGAAAAGATGCATCAGGTCTTTCAAAAATTTGGACAGGTAATGTCGAGAAAATCAGGAAATATCCGGTCAACCGGACTCGGATTAACTTTCTGCAAAATGGCTGTTGAAGCACATGGAGGAACAATCGATTTCATTAGTGAAGTAGGGAAAGGATCGACCTTCTGGTTCACTCTCAAAAAAGGTATAATGAAATCTCCTGCACCTGTATCTCCAATACAAATGGGAAACCAAATGCCTCACTTGGAATTATCCTCGGCAGATCGCAAAGAGCTTCTGCAAGTTGCCACTCACTTATCAGCGATACCAATTTTTAGTGTCAGTAAAATTCGGAAGGTGCTGAAAGAAGTTGATCCCGGATCGGAGGCCCAGGAAAAATGGATTGAGGAAGTCAAGCATGCCTCAACCACAGTAGACCAATCTCGATTTAAAAAGCTGCTCCAAATGGTCTCGGCCCCATCATCTGGCTGAGGTGGGTGATTTGGAGGGAGCTGTAATTGGCCTCTCTTTCAGGACATCTCGCTAACGTAGTAGATGATCCTGATGACAGCGACTGCGGCACCACTAAGGCCTACTACGATCTGCAGGGCCGCTGAAAGGATTTTGCCTAGCAAATGACCGATTCCTGAACCGATGAAAAATCCAACGATGAGGGCCAGGATATAAGCCAGAATGGTCGCGTCTTCCATATTGTCGGCCACAAGAAAGCCGAAAATCCCGCCTGCGCCTCCGAGCAAGCCGGAGAGTAATTCACTGTAATCGTAGTCGGGTTGTCCATTGGAATTGTGATGCTCAGTCATAATGATCTTTAGGTGAATAATTATTGTATTCCCCAAAGCTATATTATGCGTTTCCCATTCATAAACACGGTTATTGAGCATTGTCCTGCCCATAGTCCCAATCAGCTATTAATCCCTACGACCGCGAGGACGAGCACCAGCACCACCACAATCAGGCCCAACAGCGCCAGGCTGATAATCGCCAGCACCCGACCGATCTTGACATTGCTTTCTCCATTGTAGCGACCTGGGTATTGACGGATCATTTCCATCGGCTTCTTGGCCTGAGACAGGGTGATGATCGCCAGGATCATACCAATCAGTCCGGCAAATACAATGGAAAGGATGCCCATGATCAGTATCGTCTGGGCATTGGGAAGGGTTTCGCGCTGTCCATAAGGCATACCGCCTGGTCCCTGGCCGGGATATTGTCCCGGAGGAAGCTGACCCGGATATTGTCCGGGTGGGGGAGGTGCTTGCTGAAACCCGCCACCCTGCTTTTGAGGGTCGGCAAAGGGATCGCTGGAATCTGCAAATGGATCAGGAGGAGTGCTCATGAGGTATTATTTGAGGTGATGGTTAAAAATACGAAAATCTAATCAACTCTGGTGCCAAGAACTATGCTCACCAGAACCCCGGTTGACCCTATTTCCCCTGCAAGACTTCCAACTTCGCTTCCAGCACTGAGATTTTTAGCCGGCTTTCATATTCAAATTTCTGCTGCACCTCCTTCAATTGGCCAAGCTCTTTTTCATGCGCTTCCCGCATTGAATTAAGCTGTTGCCCCATGTCTTCACGCAAGCGCTCCACTTCCTCACGAAGCCGGGCATTCTCATTGGCCAAAGTAGCCTTCTCAGATTTCAGCTTTTTAACCTCCGCGCCCAGCTGATCGACCGATGCCTTCTTTGCCTCCAACTCTTCCAGCACCTGGGCCTTTTCTACCTGCCAATCCAGCATAGGATTGTCCTCCCCTGGCCGAACCCCGGCCTCCCAGGCCTTCCTGAGAACCTCCTGGTACTCGACCGATAAACAATGAAACACCAGGTCCTCCCCTAAAAAATGCGAGAGCTTCTTCAGAGATTCCAACTTGTGTTCGCTGCGGTTCAGCAGGCCATGGATGGATTGAGGCTTCATCCCCCAACGCTTTGCGAGGTCAATCTGACGCACTCCTTTTGCCTCCAGGCGGGCATTGAGAAAACTGGGCCAGTCAAACTTTTGGTACTTCATTGTGATTTAATTAGGCTGTTTGAAAAAGTAAAAAGACAACCACGTCTCCCCAATAATAATAAATTCTCCTGATTTCAAACGCCATTTCAACCAAATGTTGTATTTCTTGTTCGGGCCCGGACTGAATTTCATTCCCGTCCGGACTGATAAAGGGAGTACATGCTTAGGGAAGAGATTCCTGTGAGTGGGAATGAATATTCCTGTCGGCGGGAAGCAATATTCGTGCGGGCGCGAATACCCATCAGTCCCGGCGCGAATCCGATCAGTCCCGACACGAATTTGTATTCGCTTCCACGCGAATGCTGACCCTACCCGGTTAGGGTGCTATCAGTCCCGACACGAATACATATTCGCGCCCACACGAATTTTTATTCCCGCTGGGACTGATGCTTATTCCCGGAGCCGGGAATAGCGGGGTAACCCGGTACGAGTTCACATTCCCGCCCGTACGAATGCGAATTCCTCCGGGCACTGATGCGGATCAGTCCTGCCGGGAAGTGTATTTCGAGGTCACTGGAAGTAAAACCCTTCTCTTACAAGCGCATTCTCAAGACTTCCCAAACGAAATTGACTGGTAGATTTCGGCCATTGCAATCTCGGCATCCAAAGTGCCCAGATAGACATTTACCTCCAGGCCATGGTAATGGTCATATACCTTCCAGCCATCATCCGTACGGCGAAAGACTTCAACGTCCGGTGAGTTCTGCGAAGTTATGACGTACTCCTGGAGAGAGGGAATCCTTTGGTATTTGAAAAACATCCGGGTAGACAAATGCATCTTCCGTTTCAATGCGCACCTTGACATCACTGGTAAAAGCGCGGCAGTTTTTCCCCTTCAAAGCAGCTTTCAATTCACCGCACCAGTTAAAGGCAATGGCACCATGGTCCAAAGAGCCTTCCAGAACGGCCACTATTTCCCCGGCATAGAATTCATGCTTGTCTACACTTTCCTTCTCATGGGAAAGGTACTCTTCCACTGTATACCGCTTTTGGCTCTCAACTGAACTCATACTTGAAAATATGACATTTCAGGGAAAGTTCATTCCTTCCAAACCCAGACAGTGATATTATAGGAAATAACTGCTCCCTCTATTCCCTGAACCTTTGAAGCACAATCCTTCGACCATTAATCATAATTACATCCTTCGATTTAAGAGCTTTTTCTACTGACTCTGCCTTTTCGAACTCCACAAAAGCAAAACCACGAGGATGTCCTGAAGTACTCCGGGGGATGACAATTTCAGAAATAACCCCAAATCTTTTAAGCTCATTTTCAATGTCCCCCTCATTTGCATTCCAATCAACATTTCCTACGAAAACCTTTGCATAGTCCGATTGGTCATCCCCATTCTCCTCCTTCTCCTGCACATCCTCAACTTTACCTGATCCGGGAACCACAATCCTATATCTTCCGATACTTTTCTTCGAAACTCCATTTTTCCTTGCTAAGGTCGTAGCCTTACTGCTCGAAACTGCGCGGTCCAAGACCCCTAATTTCGCCAGGCTCTCCACAAGCTGACGGTACTTTTCAGTATCCACAATCCCAACATTTTCAAAAATCTCTTTTGGAGAGACCAAGCGGCTGTTGATGCCAAGTTTCACCACTGTCTTCTGTTCCCTGTCCAGTTCCAAATGACTAAAATTATCCAACCACAACTTTTCCTCTTTGGTATAGATAAATTTGTAGAACAGGGTGACTATGAAAGATTTATTGGGAGAAGAGATGTCCGGCTCCACCAATTCATTGCTCTTCATCAACTCAAACATTCGCCGCATCCCTTCTCCAAGCTCCCGAATGTACCCATACTCCCTCAATACCCTTGCCACATAAACATTTCTGGTTTCGTGGGCCCCCCTGAGTTCTTTTAGATCCGCAATCGTGAGTTTAGAGAGCAATTTGCCGGGGCTGAGTATTTCTAACCGATCGGTAAATATCCTGATCTCAATTCCTCTTCCTTCCAGACTATAATCGCGGTGGGTGATCGCATTGATCAATGCCTCTTTGCATGCCAACTCGGGGTATATGACCTGGGTTTTAAATCGGCCATCCTCCGAGTACCTTGTTTCACTCAATGCTGGCCTCAATTCCTCCCATCCCTTTTCAGCGAGCTCAAAAATATTTCCGGAGACATCGGCCACCTCCGTCACATTATAATCCGGGGCGGACCGTTCCTCAGTTCCATGTACTCTCAGGATTCGCACCCTGGAACGTGGATGCCACTTACTGGGATTCTTGGCAAATAGAAGCAAGGCCGCCTTCCTGAGGCGTAAACGATCTCCATCAAATTCCGCAAGCTCAACGTACTGAAGGAACTTTTCCGGTGATATATTCTTAATTTTTGTGGACTCCTCAGCAACCGTGGTCACCAATCCAAGGTCCAAATCCATGATGGTTGCTAAATCTTCAAACCTCCTGTCGTATTCCCTGGATGAAGCCTCATCTCTGGTAAACCGAATGGAATCTGCCGATGTAGGAACACTGTCGCGGTCCTCCCGCTTGAAGCACTCTCCCCTACTTGTCTGGTGAATAAACTTAGAACCTTTATCTACAGAAAAATAAATGACCTTCTTTCCATTGTAATCGATGATATTCCTTCGCTTAATGGGCAGTGGGGTATCTTTTAATATATAATTGGTTGATGCATCCAAAATGGCGGATAGTTTTTCATCTGAATGTGGAAGACCGGTTACCGTATTGTTGTCTTCAATTCCCAAGAACAGCTCTCCCCCGTCAGCATTGGCAAAAGCAACCAATTCTTTGGCGACATTGTAGCAGATATCTTTGAAATCCCGAGGGGTCTTTTTACTGGGAGGGCCCTCATAACCACTTTTAAATTCCCGGTAATAGCTTTCCCCAAGCTCAACCGCAATTTCAACTCGCTCCTTTAACCTCAGTAACTTATCCATTATCAAAACCCGATTGGGGTGAATCGAGACTAAGTTATTGCTTTTTGATCTCAAATTCTACCTTTTACAATGGGGGAATGCATCCGGCTCCCCCCCTCACTCCAAAGCCTCCCGGATCTCTTCAAAATCCTTCCTCTTAGCAGGACTCAACCTTGCAGCCCTTTCCAAAGACCGCAGCGCCTCATCCCCCTTCCCCTCCTTCAACTTGCACATCCCCAGAAACCACCATGCAGTCTCCTCCAGAGATTCGTCACCGGCATCAATGACAAAGCGGAAGCAGTCACCCGCCTGAGAGAAAGAATCCAGTTCCGTATAGGCATACCCCAAATAGATCTGAACCAGATTGAACCTGTCAAATGTGTCGGGAACCTGCGTGTAATATCCAACCGTCCCCTGCCAATCCCCCTGCCCATAGGCTTCACTCCCCAGCCTCACCAAAGTATGAGAACCATTGACAGACATGGTGTTGAAATAGTCGGGATAGGGCTCGTTATAAGCCTCGTACAAATCAGCCGGATCGGTATTCCCTGAGGTTCTAAAGACAAAGGCCGAGCCCACCAGAATCAGTAATGAAGCGGCCAATAACCAGGGCCAGACCCCCCTTGACCGAAATCCTTTGTCCTCATCATCGGCCTTGTCCAGCAGATCCCTGATTTTCTTGCGGTCGCGTTCCCGTCCTTCCACGGCGGCGGCCCGGACACTTGCCAGAAAGAGTTCGTATTCATGGGCAAAGTCTGGGTCATTTTTCAAACGATCTTCGAACAGAACCAAGTCATCTCCTTCCAGCGTGCCGGAATAGTATTGGTCCATGCGTTCGAGATCCGGATATGTATTGTCCATAATGGTAGAATCAGGGTTGAAAGAGGTCAAGCAGTTGGGGGTTCTCCCGTAAAAAATCTATCAAAGCGCGTTGGCAGCGGTTCTTCCGCGACTTCGCAGAATTACCATCCCGGTAGCCCAGGCGGTTGGCGATGGACTCCATATCGAATCGGTCCCAGTAAAACAGTCTCAGCAGTTCACCGCATTTCTCCGGCAGATGTTGGAACACCTTCTGGATCCCTGCGCAGCGTTCCTGTTCAGAAAAATACCGGGTCATAAAACGAGGAGGCCCATCTTCTGGCGGAGCGTCGTTACGGAGTTCGTCGGACCGGACCAGGTCCCGCATCCGGCGCATCCAGACGAAACGACATATAGAAATCAGGTAAGTCACCAGAGAACTTTCCTCCCGGAATTTCCCGGAGCGCAGGTTTTCGATGAGGATCAGCAAGCCATCCTGAAGAATGTCTTTGCAGACTTCGAGGGGTTCGGGGCAATTGGCCTGCTGGATTTTGCGCAAGAGGATCGGCTTGACCCGGCGGTAGAGGTACAGGATCGTATCGGAAGCGCCTGCACCGTCTTCGACCAGGGCCACCAGAATTTCCTGGTCCGTAAACTTCGGGGTGCGGTTTTGCAGTGAAATCAACAGCATTTCAGGCAGGGTTAGATGAATTCGCAGTCACTTTCTTCCGGTTGGTGTACAAGGCTCCACCGATCATCAGGACGAGCGCCAAAACCGTCACCCAAAAATAGCCTGACTTGTTTCCTTTCGTAAGATGCACCGGATTGGTATTGCCTACTGAGATCAAATGCGCCCAATAGGCGGGGTGGCGGCCGAACTGGTCCGATTGTTCCAGATAAAGGAGCTTGGCTTGCCGGAGGGCTTCGTCCTTGGGCAGACCTTCACCGAGGTAGGTATAAAAATGGCCCAGGATGATTGCGGTTGAGGCCTCCGCCTGCTCCCACAAACTGGTAATCATACTGGGGCAACCAGCATAAGCAAATCCCCTCGACATGCTCATGAGGTTCTCTCCGGGTTGAGAGGTCCCAAAACCAGTGTTGCAGGCACTGAGGACAGCAAGGTCGGTCTGAATGGCCATATTGAAAAGCTCTCTGGTGTAAAGAATCCCATCTTCCGCACTGTCATTCCCCGGCAAAAAGACAAGTCCGCTGTGCATGGGGAGGCTGTCCTGAAAGAATCCGTGGGTATTGAGATGGAGGACGGCATACCCGGAAGCATGTGCCTTGAAAGCTGCCTCGGTCGCTTCTTTGCCTTTGTAGGTGGTCGTAGGATAAACCCCGGCCAACTGGTCCAGCAATTCGGCATTGCGGGGCAGGCTGGTGAGGGTCTGGCCGGGACTTAGGCCCAGGTTGTCAAGCGCGGGTGCGTCCTCGGAGAAATCCGGGGAGAAAGCGACAATGCCGGGGCGGAGGGGGCTTCGGTCACGGCGGATTTGCAGGTAGTTTTCCAGCAAAAGGGTGCTGGAAAATCCGTAGGCGACCGCATATTTTCGTATCAGATAAGGTGCTTCTTCCTTTTTATCCGGCGCCGAGGTCAGCAGGGTTTCAAAAGGGATGCTGCACAAGGGCCCATCGGGAATGATTACCAGGCGCTTCAAATGCCTACCCTCAGCTATTCCCGCGGAATCCTCCAGGAAAGGGGCAAGCAAGTACTTGTAGAGTGCATGCTGAATTTCGCCGACGGCAGTCTGTTTGGTTACACGATTGTTCCCATTGCTTTCTGAACCGCTGTCTGCGGAAGCATCTCTTCCCTTCGATTGCGTCAGATAGGCCCTCAGTTCCCCACTCATCTGCCGGACGGAGTCCGGGTCGGCAACCCGCACGAACTGCACCCCATCCGCATGGATCGCCAATGCATACAATCCGTTTTCCACCCAGCAATATTCGATC
Source organism: uncultured Bacteroidia bacterium (assembly GCA_964352215.1). GTDB lineage: Bacteria > Bacteroidota > Bacteroidia > J057 > JADKCL01 > CAWUKT01. The sequence continues at coordinate 4,797 of CAYGRE010000008.1, read as the reverse complement.
AGCAATTTACCGGGATCACCCTTGAGGATATGTTGCCTGATCTGATCCGTGGTTGCGATCATCGGCTTCAACTTCAGGCGGTGGTATTCGGGAAATTGTTTGCGGATCGATTCTTCCAGGCTGTCAGTTGCATTTTTCAATTCGAACAGCGGCCATCTCCAGGGATTTTCCTCTTCCATCCTCCCCTCCTTTGCCGCCGCGACCTCAGCCTCAAAGTAATTCTTCTCAACCGTGGCAAACTCTGTCTTCAATTCCTGCTGCCGTTGGATCAATTCCTCAGGAAGACGGAAATAGTTCTGCACCCCGGCCGCGGTAATGGCTTTCAATAGTTTGTGAGACTTGGTACCCTCGATCAGGAACAAGGGTGTCTCCGAGCTGGTTTCCCCGGTTTGCTGCTGGAGTAAATGGCTCATTTCCATCCCATTGGTAAAGAGTTGGGCAAGGTACTGGTTTTGCAGCAAGAGCCCCATGTCTCCATCCAATTCCATTCGGAACCGCAGTAAGATTTCCACACCTGCCACTGAAGTCCCGATCGCTTCTCTCAAATATTCCAGTTTTGCAGGGTCTTTCAGGTAGAGACCGTATAAATTGGATACTCTGGCTCGAAGGGTAGAACAAAGAAACTGGGCCGAGAGTGGTTTCCTGTCCTTGAGATGATCCAGGGAAAAGGGTTCATCTTTCGGAATGGCAGGGACTAAATTCCCACGAAGGCCCTGATCCGCATATTCGATTCCCTCTTCATACTTACCGGCATGACTGGCGACCTCGCTCCTGCCCCCAAAGACCGACCCGATTTCCGGGTTGATCCCTCCAAAAGCTTCGAGAACCTTCTCACCCGCCTTTTCATAGACCTCCAGTGACTTCTCAAACTGGTTGGCATGGGCGTAATAGCGTGCCTGAAATGTGTACAAAAGATAACTTTCCATAGCAGGCATATCAATGGCGGCAATGATTTCTCTGGATATCTCCATGTATTCCTCACCTTCTTCAAAATAACCAAACACTCCGAGCAGAAAACCCAGCCGGGTATAGCCATCCGCAACCAGGGAGTTGTTTCGGGTCAAAATGCGCTCTCTGATTTCAAGACACTTCCGCATATTGGCAATCGCCTCCGATGGATTTCTCAGGTTCATTTCGATACCAGCCTGGTCCTCGTATGCCTGCGCCACCTGCTGGTTGTTTTCTCCAATACCTTCCAGCAGGATCTCCAGGTTTTGCCGGTTGTATTCATCGGCTTTGACAAAGTCACCGATATTGGAAAAGTGCATGATCAAATCATTGTAGGACCTTGTCATGCGCAGGTCTTTGGGGCCCAACAAGCTTTTCCGATAGGTATATGCCTGGTCATAAACCTCCTTTTGACCGGCATAATCCCCAGCAAAACCCAGCAATTCTCCTTGGTTGCTCAGGATATCAGCCAGTTCCAGCGGGCGAACAGGAACACGTTGACTGGCCAGTTCAAGGGCTTTCTCCAAATACTCCAAACCGGTTTCGATCTCTCCATTTCTCCCACACGCCAAACCTGCATGGGAATACAGGGCAATGAATTCCTGGCTGGTAGACTCAAAGTGTTTCCGGGCTGTTTCGATGGCTTGAAGGGTGTATTGAGCCGCGGGCTGCGTTTCTCCCATGCCTCCGTAGCAATTGCCCAGATAACTTTCCGAGCGGGCAAGTAGCTCCTGATCTTCAAAGGGCAATTGTTTGAACAACTCGATGGAAGCCAACAGGTCAGCCCGGCTCTCCTCCAGTTGGCCAAGCACGGTTTTAACTGCCCCCAACTCGCTCAAGGTTAACGCAAGGTCCTTGCGGCCGGCAGTGCCCAATTCCTTGGATTGTTGTTTGGCCCGGTTGAGGTGGGTCAGGGCGTCCGGGTATTTCCCCTGATCAATTGCCTTCTTCGCCAAATCCATAAATTTTCCGGGTTGGTCGGCAGAAGAGGTGGCTTGAAGAGGTTTTTGGAAAGGGGAGGAGGTCCCTGGGGGTTTTGCGGCAGGGGATGAGTTTTGCAAGGATTGTGCCGTCAACGTAAAGGCACTTGTCCCTACCAAAAACAGGGTGATTAAAATTATTCTCATGTAAAATCTGGTTGAGTTGGTAAACAGTAAGGTCTCAAATAGAATAGGGCTCAGTAAATTGCCCGGCACAAACAAACAGGCAATGCAAGTTCAGAAAAAAGTGCTTGTCAGAAAATTGAGTCTATCGCGCAGGGTCAATGCCACCGGTGCCTATTCGTGGGACAAAACTAAAAGGAAAAATACGATTGTTCACACACGGTTTTATGTCATTGTCCGAATATTACCTGCTTCACAGCCAATCCTTTTTCCTAAATTGAAGGTATGCGCCGGAACAAACTGTTGGATCTTTTACGACTTTTAAGTCAAGAGGACCTGCTGGACTTTGACAGGTACCTGAACGCTTCCATTCTTCCCATCCCCTCCCGGGTTTTGGATGCCTGGAACGAGGCGATTGCAGGAGAAGTAGGGAAGCCCGGAGAGAAATGGAATTGGGAAAAGCTCGAAACGACTCTTTTGGCTGTGGACCGCCGGGTTCGTTCTGAGCTTTTTGCGAGGCTTCAAAGCTTCCTGGCCTGGGACCTTCTGAAGGAAGAAAAAGGGCTGGAACAGATCCTGAGCCTCCGCGCCATGAACAAACGGGGGATCGATGGCGATTTTTCCGGCCTGCAAAAGAAGGCGGGAAAGGTCATTTCTCATGGAGACACCCACGCGTTCCTGCTGCAACTCCTACTCCAGGAAGAAACCCTCAGCTTCCAATCCCAAAACCCTAAACGATTCCCCCGACCCAATCTGGACCTGGTGCTGGATCGCCTGGATGAATTTTACCTCGTCTCCAAATTGAAATATGCCTGTGCCAGGGCTACTGAACAGAAAATCCTCTCTCAGGAACAGGTTACCCGGGAGACTCCTTTTCTGGTCCCAATCATTAACTTCCTCGAAAGTCATCCCTCCAGCGACCACGCATTTCAACCCCTGACCCGACTCTATTTTTTCGCCTACCAGACGCTGGTCCATGCGGATGGGGCAGATGATCCTGAACCCTACTTTGATCGCCTCCTGGCTTTGCTCACTGAACATTCGGGGACCCTTGAAAAAAGTGAATTGACCAATTTGTACAGCCTCGCCATGAACCACTGTGCCCGGCAAATCAATCTGTACAACTCTGCCCGGCATGATCACCTGCTCCTCAACCTGTATGTTGAACAGCTGAATTCCGGAATGCTGGTGGATGACGAGGGGTTCCTGGCTCCTCAGATTTTTAAGAACATCGCCACCCTGATGGCGCGACATGCTTCTTACGATCAGTTACAACAATTGATCAAAAATTATGGAGATAAACTCTCCTTTGATCCCGATCAGGTGGGCAAGGCGTTCGCCCGTGGCTTGCTGGAATTCTACCAGGGCCACTATTCCCGGTCTTATGCCTTGTTCGCCAAGGTGATCGGGAACAGCGAAGACGTATTCTTCGGTCTGGATGCACGGGCATTCCAATTGAAGGTCTGCTACCTCCAGCGAAATGAGGCGCGTGGGTATGACCAACTGGACCATGCCATCAACTCCTTCCGCATGGCACTTTCAAGACGTACCGGCAAACTGGCCACCGTCCACAAGGAGAATTACCTTGAGTTCATTCGCTATGTATCGGCTATGGGCCGGATCGCGGAGGAGGTGGATCGGGAGAAGCAGCGGCAACGGCTGGACCGCATCTCTAAAGAGTTGCAGGCGGCCGTCAATGTCGCAGCCAAAGGCTGGATCGAGGAGCAGTTGCAGTTGTTGGGGGAATAAAGGCTGGGAGAATAGAGGGGAAACCTTCCGGCTCCCCCTTTACAGTTCATCTCATTCATGGTAGTTAGTTTTCCAGGATCAGCACTTTGATCATCCGGTGGGTTCCATCGGAACCTATTAGCTGAAAGAGTACCAACCCCGGTGGCAATCCGGCCAGTGAAATGGTCCTGGCTTGGTTGGTCGGTGACAATCCACCGCCAGGCTGGTTGGTCGGTGACAATCCACCGCCAGGCTGGCCGGTCGGTGACAATCCACCTGTAGGCTGGTCGGTCGCTGGAAATCCACTCATAAACTGGCCGGCCATCGGAATCTCCCGAATGATTTGCCCGGCCATATCCAAAATACGGATACGAACAATCTCTTTCCCTTTTGTATCCAGATAAATGACGGACCTGGCAGGATTCGGGTAGAGAACCGGAGGGGCACTTTCCTCTAATAGAAGTGTCGGATTCGAGCTGGTCGCATTTGATCCCGTCGCATTTGAGTCCGTCACATTCGAGCCCGTCGCATTCGGCCGGGTCCGCCCATTGATATTCTCAATCAGAATGATTCCTCCTCCTCCATCAATCAGTGCATTGCCCTGGATATCACCTTTCGGATCACTCAGATAAACAGACCCGATCAATCCTTTTCCGAAACGGGAGGCACAGGAGTCCAGCCGAAGATGAACATGGATCGTATCCATTCCCGGATTTAACCAGGTCTTTCCTTGATATACCGCTGAATCTACACACCAGCTTTCGCTCCAATCTCCTGAAACGGAAGCATAGTCACTCAAGGATGAGAGGTAATAGACTGGGAGCGCAATTTGATACCCCATAAGTCCCTCCACATTCCCTCCATCATCATCCAGGTAAAGGTCAATTCGCCAATCATCTGCCGAAGCAGGCGGAAGCGCAACCACCGAGGTCGATAGGTGGAACCCACCTGCATCCACCTGTAGTTGGTTACAGTTTTGTGTCCAGGAAGAGTGGTAGACCATCAACAGCAGGATGAT
>CAYGRE010000007.1:0-98198 GCA_964352215.1 uncultured Bacteroidia bacterium | reverse complement strand
CTACCCATATACCACATGAAAAAATATCTCCTCTTTCTTCCCTTCATCGCCTTGCTTGTTTCATTGTCATCTTGCGAGGTTACAGGTCCGCTGCTTGATGTAGAACCTCTTCCACAATGCGAAGGCGTAAGGCTTTCCCCAGACAATGTGTCCGCGGAATATGACATTCAATGGGGGACCATTCGGGAGATTACGGTTTGGGAAACAGTTCCAAATGCTGAAGTGGTTACAGATCCGGCTTACGCCATTTCCCATACCGTGTGGGTCATACTGCCGGATGACAATCCAGATGTAATCCTTGAGCCTTGTAACCTGCCACTTGATCAGATGGTGGAGAACCGAAGAGTCACTTTCACTGGACAGGCATTAAACGAATCTCCCAACTCTTCTGGCTTGGAAGGATTCACCCCCTTTAACCTGATAGAGTTGTCTGAAGGGGAATCCGAACATGAAATGGATGATTTTTCCTGCTGATCGCATTGAAAGCTGACTGCGTTGGAAAAAGAGCCCTCCTCCTATTTGTTTGTTCTTCTCACATTTGAGTACTAAACGCTCCTATTCAAAATTCTTGACTCCCAAAATCGCGGCCGCTTTTTTGGTCCTCCTCCTTTTGGGAAGCACTTGTCCGCTTCTCTCCCAAGGGCTCCCCATTGTAGGTAATCGCTTCAAAACAGTTGAGCTTGATCTCCTTTATGGCCAACCTATAGGTGAATTCGGTCAAACCCTTCCCAATCCCCAAAGTGGTTTTGCCTTGGGCGGCGGCGGTTTCTCCCTCGGTGGAACGGTGCAAAGGTACCGGACTCATTTCAACCTTGGAGTTGCAATTGAGTTCAAAACCAATTGGCAGCGGGTTCATCATCCAGCCCTCCAGGAAGAACTGGAAATAGCATTTGCGACCCCAAATGCTTTGGGTACGGAATTCCTGCCGTCACAACGCAATTGGAAATTCTTTACTGCCTCTTTGGGTCCGGTATTGGGCTACCGAATGAAGAAGTTTATTCTTGAAGGAAGGTTGATGTTTGGCATTTTAGGAACCGGGAACCCCTATTATGTCACCGATCTGGGCACCTACATTCCCCCCGGCTGGGAGAGGTTCTTTTTGAGCAACTCCACTAAAACGGGCCAGTCCCTGGGCAGTGCCTCTAACGCATTTACGCCTAAGCTCGGTCTGCATTATTCCATCTCTGACTTTGCTGTCATCCAATTGAGTGGTTCCCTCCTCCGGGCTACGCTACAGCAGGAAATGGAGATCATCGATACCGTTGTACAGTCTGGCTCGGTCAGTTTCCAGCGGAGACAGGCTTCTTTTGAGCAAAAGGTCCGGCTTCTGTCCATTGGGGCGGGGATTTCATTGAGGTTTTACAAATAAAGCCAACAACACAAATTTGACCTTCAAAGAGCGGGAAACTTCATTGTCTTTGTTGCCCTTTAAAAAAAGATTCGGCATTTTAAGGACTTTTTAAGAGACGACTCAACCACCCTCCCGCTTTCGATGAAGGAAATACTGCTTCGATTCATGCTGCCTGTGCTGTTTGCCGGGCTTTTCTCCCATTATGGGATGGGGCAATCTGTTGATGCTGGCCAACAAACAGATCAACTACAAACCGAAGGCTTAAAAACAGAGATTTCTGAAATAGTCAGAGAAGCGGACAAACTCAAAACCAAAAACCCCGACCAGGCACTTGAACTCCTGAAGCAAGCCCTGAACAAGGCAGAAAAAGTAGCTGCAGCTGACTTAAAGGCCGATGTTGAATACAAATTGATCAGGGCGTATATGAACAAGGGCTATTACAACAGTGGTCTGAGGGTTGGTTTCAATGCCTTGCGCTATTATGAATCGGTCGGGGATAGCAGCGCGATGGGAAAAACCAAGCATCAAATCGCAACCATCTACCTGGAAAACGGGAACTCTGAATTGTCCCTCCAATACGATACCGAGGCCCTTGAACTGCTCGACCCGGAAAAAGACTCCATCGACATTGCCTGGACCATTCTTGGCCTTGGGAATTATATGGATTATGCAGAAAAATCAGATTCCGCACTCTACCATTATTTCATTGCCCTTGACCTGGCTGTGGCTGTGAAAGACGACCATTGTACCCAGGCCTGCCTCAACAATATTGCGCTGATTTACAACGATAAGGGAGAATTTGAGAATGCGCTGCGCTATTATGAGCGAGGCGTTGCCATCACCAGGCAAATGAACGACTACAGTTCTACCGCATTTATCCTGAACAATATCGGGGGAATGTATCTCAAAAGGGATGATTTTGAAACCGCCTTGAAGTACAGTGAAGAAGCTTACGGGATGGCGATTGAGCATCAAACAGCATCCGGACTCGTAAATATCCATTCCAACCTTGCGCAAGCGTATTCCGCAACCCAGCAATGGGAGAAGGCTTTTTTCCACCAGGAAGCCTACACCAAGCTGATCCAGAGTTATTTCAATGAGAAGCGTGCCGCCGCCATGGCAGATATCGAGGGCAAATACCAGAATGAACAAAAGCAGGCGAAGATTGCACTGTTGAACAAGGAAAATGAATTCAACGAGCTCGAGATCAGCCGTCAAAGGTCTGTACAAAACCTGATGGCGGTGGGGATTGGCTTGCTGCTCATCCTGGTGGTGGTGGCGGTGCTGGCTTACCGGGACAAGCAAAAGACCAACCGTTTGTTGCATGCCCAACAAGAGGAGATCAAGCGGATTAATGCTGGCTTGGAGATCAAAATCGAGGAACGCACCGTGGCTCTGGCCAATGTCAATACGGAATTGAACGATCTGCTCTACCGGACTTCGCATGATTTGCGTACTCCGATCACGAAACTGATGGGTTTATTGGGGCTAGCCAAGACGGAAGCGATGCCAGCGGAAGCGGTGCTGGGACTGATCGACCGTACATTGGATCAGTTGAACCAACAAAACTTAAGTGTCTGTGAGCTGGGGATTATTCGATACCATGATCCGAAACCCATCAAAGTCGATATTCGGGATGCCATGGAAGCGGTGATCGAAGACGTGGAGGGTGATCCGCATCTTGAATCCGCTGAAATCAAACTGGATGTAAGCGCGGGTATCGTGGGCACCATGGACCTTTACCTATTGAAGATTGCAGTCAAGGAAGTACTTGTCAATGCGGTTACATTTGGGAAAGGGTCGCCCCTACCCGTACACTTGACCGGCCGGAAAGAAGGGAGTCATTTACGGATTCAGATCAAAGACAATGGGCCCGGGATTCCTCAAGAGATCAGAGAGAGTTTATTTGACCTGTTTGTCAAGGGAACCAATGCCCCCGAGCGTTTTGGTTTGGGATTGTACAAGGCCCGTTTGGCAGTGGAGCGGATGGGGGGCCGGATAGACTGCCTTGCCGGTGATGGCGCCGGGACCGTCTTTGAAATCGTCCTTCCCGGCATGATTGGAAACTACAATCCGGGGAAGCGGGCAGAGGTTGTTGAGGCCTAGCCGTAGCCCAAAGGGGAAAGCCCAAAGGGGAAAGCCCAAAAGGGGAAAGCCCAAAAGGGGAATATCAATTAAAAATTGTACCCGAATCCAAAAGTCAATCTAATAGCGGCCATCGAAGGACTGTTTTGGGTAATTTGGTAATAAGTCCCATTGTCGTCCGTATAGCTGATATCGAATCCATCCCCATCTACCCAAATCTGGGTGCTGTAACCCAGGGAAGTAAAGAAGTTGAACCCCTTTACGATTTCGAAATCCACCATTGCATCTATCCCAAATTTCAAAATATTGTGGGAGCCATCGTACCATAACCCTGAGCCATCGGCCGTATTCGTCATGGAGTAGTTGTATCCGAAATGCCCAACCGAAGTACCCAGGTAGGCATTGAAGGGGGAGTCTTCTTGGGTAAACCTTCCTGCAACCCCGATGCTTTGACTCATATAATCACCGTGGGTCGAAAAAACATAGAAAGGCTGGCTGCCATTTTGATAATTGACTTGAATGTCTGAATTGGCAAATTCCAAATCGGCATACACGCCAAGATGGTTGTTGAAGAAATAGTGGAATTTGAAATTCAAACCGTTCATACCGTCGAGCCCACTCATGCCGCCCCCGATGATGCCGTCGGTATTGGTGCTGAAATTTTGCCCGGAGATGGCGGGTTCAAGGTGTTGCACATGCATGTACCCCAGTTTGATCGAAAAATGATCCACTTCACTTTGGGAGAACAGATGAGATGAAAACAAGAGGATTAATAGACCGAAAAATGCACTTCTTTTTACCATGATGCTGATTCTTTGCAGTGTATTGCAAAGATTGGAGATGGAGGTGCATCTTGAAATGATGGTTGTCAGACTATTGGGAAGCTTTTGTCACCTCATCCCCTACCATTTTCTTATCGGCTCGGGAGGAACCACCCTTTTGGAATTCAAAGCAGCTCCACCACCACAAAATGTTCTGATCATCGTTTTCGGCGAAATTCCTTTCCTGGCCTGAGACATCCAGATGATTCGGTTGGTAGCATCCCGCACGAACCACGTCGTTTTGCAACTCCCCTCGATGAGATAAATCTCCTTTCTGGTCAGGACGCGCCGGGTTTCCCAACCCTGCCCTTGAAGGGGCTGGTCGTTGTAGGCATTGAGCCCCTTTATGTGCCGGTTAAATTCCAAGGTGGCTTGTTCTTCAGTTGTAAAACGAAAGCGGAAAATGTCAAAGGTATCGTACCATTTCCCTCCTTTTTCGTCCACCAAACTGACTTCCCTGAAGGAAAGCCCATAATTGGTGAGGCTGATCAACCCCTCTCCCCAATACTCATTTGGTTCGGGCTCGGTTCGGGTGATGATCTCAAGATTGAATTCTTCATGGTAAGCGGGTAGCACATCTGCCTCCGGGTCAAGTACTCCATCGTGGGGATTGAATGCCTTTAAAGGAAGCGTATCTGTAAAAATAGGCACTTCCTGGTGTGGAGGGGCGCCAAAATCCATGGGTATTTCCACTTGATCGGCTTCTATGGCCTGATCCGAGGGAGGGGAACTCGCGTTCCCGTTATCTGTCGGGGCGCTACAGGAAGCCAAGCATAAAAGGCCGGTCAGGAGAATATATCTGGAAGAAATCATTGGCAAATCGGGTTATCAGACCATAAGTGCGGCAATTTTCGTGCCAGAGAAGGGCATTTCCATTGATAAATCTGTGATAAAACGCTGGAATCGACCATTTCCTAATTGAATCAGACAGCAGCCCTTATTGAACCAAACCGCAGCCCATATCGAAGCAACCCTGTCTGAATATCGACGTTAACCGGAACCCCAGTCAGGTTCCATCCTCCCTCCAGCCAGGCCAGTTCCACCCCTCATTCAATTAGGGTGGCCCCCCAAATAAACCATGGTCTTGCCCCTAATTATGAGGTTGCCACTCTAATCAGCCTCGGTCCGGACCGAAGCCAGCTGCCCCCAAAGCCCATTTTGGGCATGGATTGGTAGTTAAATGAGTCTGTCGCCAGGTGCTTCCAATTGTACCCGAATGCCCTCTCTCACCTACTTCCAAATTACATCGCATTAAGGGTCCAGGATAAATTCAATAACCCTGCGCGGTTAAATTTCCCCCCTGACTCATAGTTCACTCCCCTCGCAGGGTAGGCCAGCCCAGGGTGAAACCCATCCCGTTTTAGCCATGGCGTCTGTGAATTAGGGCCGAGCCCATGATAGATTATGCAGGGGCTGGCCTCAATTGAGGCCGCGTCCTTAATAGCATCTCAAATTGCCCATCAACCACTCAGTATATGCTCATGCTCGATATAACTGATTACTGGAGAAAATACCCTTTACATCTACATCTCCGCCCAATCCAACAAGCCTACTGGGTCATCCTTGGTACTTTTTAGGCAGAAATAAGCATAAATAGGCAGAAAAAGGCACAGAAGTGTACATGTAGGCAGATTCGTTCCCGAATCGTTTTTCACCTTGCGAACATCATCAAGGGAATTCAAACAATTACTGGCCCATGATCAGAATGTTCTTTCACACTCAAACTAAAATTTCTTAAACCCTAAACCCTATTTATTATGAGTACAACTCGAGACAGAATGAATGAAACGATCAGTATCCAGGATGTACAAGACATTGAAAATGCGCTTGATACACTGGAGAGCAAACTGTCGTTTTTACGTACCCTGACCCCAGTAGAAAGAGCCCACAAGGTTCGCCTGGGAGTCAACAACTGGGGATTCGTACGTACCGCCAAGGATGCTTACGACGATATTCCTCAACTGCTTCCCCGGTTCATCGAGATTGATGACTACCAAAAAGACCTGGAGATGCTTCTGAAGATTCGCCCCTTTAAAACGCGCTTTGAACAGATGCTCCGCCTGATTGATGACACGAGTATTTTGCTGGGAGACCTGGCTTACAAGGATGCTCTTGCTATTTTCCACAGTGCGCAGGAATCCTCCAAACGTGGTCTTCCTGGTGCAGAACTCTGGCTGGACCGCCTGGAACCCCGTTTCTTCGGACAGGGGCCCAGGGGAAATGAGGAGGACAATTCCGGGTCTGGAAGTCCTCAAAGTGATACCCCTGACGATGGCCCTGCCAGTACCGACGGCAGCAACGCTGGAAACGGCAGCAACGCTGGAAACAATGCAACTTCTGATGCGGTCTAAGCCGCTCCCCTGATCAAGGCCAGGTTTGATTCCCCTGAAGTAATGAGCGGTCACCTCCTCCTGAGGTGACCGTTTACTTTTTTTTAGAATCCGACTGCCGATCTAATCCAAATAAAAACATTCCTTAAATTGGCCGCCATGAGCAACCCTGTCTACCCCCTGCCCCATGGCTACCACCTTGAGGAAGTTGACTATACCGAATGGATGCCTTATGCCTTCGAGAATATGGCCATCCCATTTTCTGGTACTGTCAGCTTTGACATTGCCTCCTTCCAATCCAAAGCGGAAAACGAAAAACGGAAGCAATTTGTAGAACGGCCAGAGCTATTTCTATTGTTCTTCCTGGTCAAAAAGGGAGATGAGATCGTTGGGTGGCATGGCTCCCGGCAGTCAGATTGGAACATCCTCTACATGGAACTGACCGGAATCTATCCGGATCATCAGGGCAAAGGGCTGTACAGAGAGATGCTGAAGGTCGTTCTGGAAAAGGCAAAGGAGGCCGGGTTTGCCTATGTGACCAGCAAACACCACGTCGTTAACAATGCGGTGCTGGTACCAAAACTCAAGGCCGGATTTGTGATTCACTCATTTGAGATCAACCAGTTGTATGGGTTAATGGTTTATTTGCGGTATTTCCTGCATGAGCATGACCGTCGGTTGCATGCATTCCGGGCTGGGCATGAACAATTACCAGTAGAATTGAAGCCCTATATTGCGTTGTGGGAGGATGATGAGCAGCCGAAGAATGCCTAGGTGCCAAGGCGCCTTGGTACCTGGATCAGCCAAATAACTGTAAATGCCCTTGGCATCACCCACCCAAAATACGCCCCGTCCACCCCGCCACCGATTCTACAAATTTCCAGGCGGCTTCAGGGTACATGATCGGCGTCAGAACCAATCCCCCCAGCGTTCCCCAGAGGTGGGCTTCGTGGGCAATCCCTCCCATCGGTTGTGTCTTCGCTGCGAAATAAGAACCTAAAGAATAAACCAGGGCGAATAACCAACCGGGAACGGCACCAAAGATCATGATATTCGGTTCCAGGATGATAAATGACAATACGGCTCCACTCAATGCCCCGGAAGCGCCGACACTGTGGTAGGAGGGTACATTCTTGTATTTGATGATGGTGGTCAGATCGGCAATGATCATACAGCCGAAATAGAGGACGAAGAATTTTGCATGGCCGATGAATTCTCCAAGCAATTGTCCCACGTTGTTGTCTACGGGCATCCAGGCGACCTGGAGGTAGACGAATTTGGATTCGAGGGTAAAGGCAAAGAAATAGAAGGTGAGCATGTTCATGCCCAGGTGCTGCCAATTGGCATGGATCAGGCCTGAGGTGATGACGGTATAGCGGCGCTTTCGGTGGACAAAAGCATAAGGACGGAGTTCCAGTTTCTCGAAAAGGGCTTTGTCCCGGAAGACCATCAGACTGGTGACAATCGAAACCAGAAAAATGAAGCTCGCGACCGGGGACCCCGTTAATAGTACCTGTATCCTATCCATTAATCAATAGTCTCGCTTGATCAGGGCCTGGAAGAAGGCATCGATATGCTCAAATCCCGCGAAGTGCGACAATTCCCGGCCCACTTGTTCTGCTTTCTCAAAATACGCAGCAATCGCGGTTCGGGTTTTGGCAGGGACTTCTAATTTTTCATAGATTCTCCTGACCCCGGCAATTTTTGTGGCAGGATCCTGCTCTTCGTTGAGCAGTCTTTCCAGCTCTGTTCCCGTGGCTTCGTCGGCATCAGCCTGGGCAGTCAGCAACAAAAAGGTTTTCTTATTCTCCAGAATATCCCCGGCCACTTGCTTGCCAAACTTGGCTTGCTCTGCATAGACATCGAGGAAATCGTCCTGAAGCTGAAAGGCAGTTCCGATCAGTTCTCCGTAGGTACGGATGCGTTGCACCAATTCCGGATCAGCCTCAGCGCAAATCGCCGCCAGGCTCATGGACCCACCGATCAGGACCGCAGTTTTCTTGCGGATCATCTCCAGGTATTCGGGGATGTCTCCCCCGTCGGATTCGGCCATGGTCATGTCTTCCATCTGCCCTTCGCAAACATCGACCGAGATCTGAGTAAATACCCGGATCAATTCCGCAGCTTTATCCGGGAAGTCCCGGATCAGCAGCTCAAAGCTCAACGCAAACATGGCGTCGCCAGAGAGAATGGCCGTGTCCTCGTTCCACTTGATGTGGACGGTGGGTTGCCCCCGGCGAACCGGTGCCTTGTCCATAATGTCGTCGTGCAACAAGGAGAAATTGTGGAAGAACTCCACCGCCGAAGCCGCGTTCAAGGCTTTATCTGCCGACTTCCCGGAGAGGGACTGGTAGGTCAGCAAGAGCAGCACCGGACGGATGCGCTTTCCCCCCAAAGAGAGGATATAGGTCATCGGATGGTAAAGTGGCTGCTGCCATTGGGGAGAGCTGTTGAAAGTCTCCAAATGTGATTCAAAGAGAGCTTTCAGCTCAGCAGGTGATTTCATCGGCGCTTGTACTTCGATTTTTGTTTCTTCTTAGCCCCTCCTTTACCCCTGGGCTTACCGGAACGACCTTTCTGTGAACCCTTTCCACCGCCATCTTGTTTCGCAAAGTCCGCAGCATTGAGCTTTTTCTGTATTTCCGGTGTCACTGAACTTTCCAGTACCTCCAACAATAGAAAATCAATGGTGCGGTTCCGGGTACTGGTCCCTTTTACCTCGATCATCACCTTATCACCCAGGCGGATCACGTCACCAGTCGTGCGCCCACGCACACAATACTGCTCCTGATCAACTTCGTAATAATCGCCGTCCATATCGTGGAGACCGACCATCCCCTCACAACGGTTCTCGGTCAATTCTACGTAGATTCCCCACTTGGTCACCCCGGCCACAATCCCTTCAAACTCCTGCCCAATCTTGTCTTCCAGGAATTCGACTTGCTTGTATTTGATGGAAGCACGTTCCGCCTCGACCGCTTTCCGCTCCATATTCGAGCAATGCTTGGCCGTGGCTTCCAGGGCTTCTGAACTGCCACTGAAGTTGCCCGACTGGTATTGTGCCAACAAACGGTGGAATATCAGGTCCGGATAACGGCGGATCGGTGAAGTAAAGTGAGAGTAATAATCAAACCCAAGGCCGTAGTGGCCGATGTTTTGGGTGGTATAAACCGCCTTGGCCATGGTGCGTACTGCGATCTGCTGCACCATTCCCTGCTCCGGCTTGCCAATCACGTTGGCCATAAGCGTATTCAGAGATTTGGCGATGTTGGCATTGTCCTCAATCGGAAGTTCGTAGCCCAAGGTAGCGACAAAATTGCGCAAGGTGAGCAGCTTTTCCTGGTCTGGTGCATCGTGAATCCGGTAAATGGACGGCAAGGGCGGGTCTTTGCGCATCTTGTACAAGTATTCAGAAACCCGGCGGTTGGCGGTCAACATCCAATCTTCGATCATCTTGTGCGCATCCTTCCTCACCTTGCGGTACACCCGGATCGGATGGCCTTTTTCATCCAGCTCAAATTTCACCTCATCGTCTTCAAAATTGATCGAGCCTTGCTTGAACCTCGTTTCCTGATAAATCTTGGCGATCTTATTCAGAACCGTCAATTCCTCGGCAAACTGTCCCTCTCCGGCTTCGATGATCTCCTGCGCTTCTTCGTAGGTAAAGCGACGATCAGAATGGATTACCGTCTTGCCAAACCATTCGGTATGGATCTTTCCTGCTTCATCTACCTCGAAAATGGCTGAGAAAGTCAGCTTGTCTTCGTTGGGCCGAAGGGAACAGAGGTTGTTGCTCAGGCGTTCGGGGAGCATGGGCACGGTGCGGTCGACCAGGTAAACCGAGGTGGCCCGGTTGCGGGCTTCCATGTCCAGACGGGTGCCGGGCTGCACATAATGGCTCACATCGGCGATGTGCACCCCAACTTCAAAATGCCCGTTTTTAAGCTTCTTGAAAGAGAGGGCATCGTCAAAGTCCTTGGCGTCGTGGGGGTCAATCGTGAAAGTGGTAATTCCCCGCATGTCCCGCCGCTTACCCACCTCGGCTTTGGTGATCTCCACCGGAATCTTTTCCGCTTCTGCTTCCACATCTGCGGGAAAGGCAACCTGAAAACCGAATTGGAAAAGGATCGCGTGCATCTCGGTATCGTTCTCCCCGACGGGGCCGAGTACCTTGAGGACATGCCCCAGAGGAACATGCTTGTCCCATTGATCGATCTCGACCAGGACCTTATCACCTTCTTTGGCATCTTGCAGGTCACCGTGCAGCATGAACTCTGTCCCTACCTTGGGGTCGTCGGGACGGAAGAACTTAACGCCTTCCAATTCCTCAATGCTACCGATGAACACAGTGCGGCTGCGCTCCAGTATTTCCAGTACTTCCCCTTCGGGCCGTCCGGATGAACCACGGAACTTGATGATCTTCACTTTCACGGTATCTCCGTGGAAAGCCTTCTTCATATTCCGGGCCGAGATAAAGACGTCCGACTTGCCTTCCTCTTCGGAAAGCAGGAAGCCATAGCCGTCGCGGGTCACATCGAGGACTCCACTGACAACCTTGTCCATTACCTTGATCTTGTATTTTCCCCTCCCCATGTCCTGGATTTTGTCATTTTCGACCAGGCTTTGGAGGATTGTCTGAAAATGTTCGTGTGAAACTTGTCCGCGTATGTCTATCCCTGCGGCAATCTGTTTGTGGTTGAAGCTTCGGTTGGGATTTTTTCTGAGGAACTGAACGGCAGTATTACGGATCGACTTTTCTAAGCGTTCTAATTTCTGCGAGTTCCTTTTTACTTTACTATTTTTCTTAGTCATTGTTAATAATCTATACACTGACACCGAACTCTCGCAATGCATTGTTGAGCGAGGTCTTGCGGTCAGTGCTTTCTTTGCGTTGGCCGATGATGAGTGCGCATGGCACCTGGTACTCACCAGCCGGAAATTTTTTGGGGATGGTCCCGGGAATGACGACGGAGCGAGGCGGTACATAGCCTCGGTAAACGACTGGCTCCGGTCCGGAAACATCAATGATTTTGGAGGAAGCGGTCAGGACCACATTGGCTCCCAGTACAGCTTCACGTCCGACTCTTACCCCTTCTACGACAATGCAACGGCTCCCGATAAAGGCATCGTCCTCGATGATCACCGGCGCTGCCTGCACAGGCTCCAGTACCCCACCGATTCCGACTCCACCACTCAGGTGTACATTTTTCCCGATCTGTGCACAAGAACCCACCGTGGCCCAGGTGTCAACCATGGTACCTGCATCTACATAGGCACCCAGATTGATATAGGATGGCATCACCACCACCCCTGGCGAAACATAAGCACCGTGGCGGATCGTTGCGGGAGGCACGACCCGGATTCCCTTCGCCTTGTAGTCAGTCTTCAATGGAATCTTATCGTGGTATTCAAAGGGAGGAGTGTGAATGGTCTCCATTTGGGAGATTGGAAAATACATAATCACCGCTTTTTTGACCCATTCATTGACCTGCCAACCATCTCCAGTTGGTTCAGCACAGCGCAGGGTTCCAGCATCAAGCGCCTCGATCACGTCCCTGATCAATGCTTGTGTTTCCTGGGTTTTCAATAGGTCCCGGTTTTCCCAGGCTTGTTCGATGAGGGTTTTTGTATTTTCTATATTCATTGTTCCAGCCTATTTCGCCCTTTCAGAGCCTCTGGACAACAAAATAAAATATTTTCTCAGTTGGCTCCTCTCGGGATATTCAAATTTTACGGCGCGTACCCATCGCACGCAGTCGGTAAAAGTCGCTGCAAAGATAAACAAATAAAGTGTTTGGCCTATCCAGCATCTTGTCGCAAATTGAAGGTCGAATTCCAATGGGAAAATCAACACCTCATATTTGCCACCTGACCGTCCTGAACCCTGCGGTTCACAGTCGAATCTTCTTCAAAGAAGCACTGGCTCAGGTAGAGGCTGGGTACAAGGTGACCATTATCGGCCAGGACCCGGCGAAGGAGCCCTACAAGCGGGACGGAGTGCGCATCATTCCTACCGGAACCTTTCACCGTCGGGGACCTAAGCGGCTGGCAGCACCGCGCCGGATCTTCAAGTTGGCCCGCAAAACGGGGGCGGATGTATTTCAGATTCATACCCCGGAGTTGCTCAAAATCGGCAAGGCACTGAAAAAGGAATTGTCCGGGGTCAAGCTAATTTACGACGTACACGAAGATTATGCCGCCAATATCAAAGGGGGAACTTCTTACCCGGCCTGGAGCAAGAGTGGACTGATCAAACGGGTGCGCAAGATCGAAAATGATTTTCACAGCTACGGGGACGGCCTGATCTATGCCGAGGATTGCTACGCCGGAATGTTGAAGATGCCTGAAAAACGGGTGGCCTTCGTGCGGAATAAATTTGCCAAACCCAAGGACATCGACTACGAAGCCCCTTCTGACCGGCCTCCTTATATGCTCTATTGCGGTACCATCTCAAATGCCTGGGGCCTCGAACGCAGCCTCGAACTCTGGAATCTCCTCAAAGAAATGGAGCCGATCGACCTGATCATCGCGGGGCATACCCATGACCGTGAATTGCTCGATGAGATCGAAGACTGGACCGGCGAAGACGGGGACGAAGGATCGGTCCGGTTGATCGGAGGATTGAACTACCTCCCCTATGAAGAGATCGTCACCCTGATCAATGGCTGTCTTTTCGGAACTGCCTTGTACGATGCCGCCCCGCATATCAAGGACAAAATCCCGACCAAATTCTATGAATTCATGGGCATGGAGAAGCCACTTGTCTTTACCAATACTCCGCGCTGGAAAAAGCTCAACGAGCAATTTGACTTCGGGCTTTCTGTCTCCTACCCTTTCAAATCCCACAAACTGGAACGGATTTACCACGAGTTGATCCAACAGCGCAAGCCCTTTTATGAGCGCTCCATGACCGAAGCCGATTGGTCCTGGGAACACGAGAAAAGTGTCTTGATCAAATTGGTGAAAAAGGTCCTGGGTGAATGACTATCTTTGGCCCTTTGTGATCGTATTTGTGAAAGCATTTGCAAACGTATTTTTGGAAGTGCCTGTGAAAGTATTTGTGAAAGATTAAGCTACCGATTTGTATCAAGGCTCCCGCATATCACTCATCATTCCCTGTTACAACGAAGAGGAAGGCTTGCCCCATGTGCTGGAAAAAGTCCCTGATCTGGTAGATGAGATCGTCATCGTGGACAATAACTCTACCGATCTGACGGCTGACATCGGGGAACGCTTTGGCGCCAGGGTCTTTCGGGAAGCCCAGCAGGGATATGGGCACGCCTACTTCAAAGGGTTTGCCGAAGCGACCGGGGATGTATTTATTACCATGGATGGGGACGGAACCTATCCCCCCGAAGAAATCCCGCATTTATTGGAGCTCCTTTTCCGTGACCAACTCGATTTCATCTCCGCCTGCCGGTTTCCCCTCACCACCCGTTCCAATATGGACCCGGTCAGCCGGTTTGGGAACTTTGTCCTGACCACCGTGACCCGCATCTTGTTCGGGTTTGGCCTCAAAGATTCTCAATCGGGCATGTGGATCTTTCGCAGCGAAATACTCGACCGCATCCGGCTGGAAAACAAAGGCATGGGATTCAGCGAGGAGATTAAGATCGAAGCCATCCGCCGCGACCTCGCTTTCCGGGAGGTGCATATCCCCTATCATCTCCGGTTTGGGAAGAAGAAAATCAAGAAGTTCCGGGATGGGATGTTGAACTTATGGTTTTTGGTGAAGCTTCGGTTTCGGAAATGACAATGGCCTCAGAAGTGAGGATGGCCTAAGAAGTGACAATGGCCTAAGAAGTGAGGATGCGCTAAAATGGGCAACCCCATTGATCCCTCTCCTATTTGCAATAGATTTCAATCATATCTCCCACCGTCTCATCCCCCATTTCCCAGGCTTTATTCAGATCACTGCAAGCGCTTTTAGCTTCCTTTTTAGAGGGTTTCAGATTCCCATTGGCCGTTAACAAATTGATCTTCAGGACACCTCGGTTGGCGTAGACTTCTTTGATCTGAGGGTTGAGCTCTAAAACCAGGTCATAATCCTCGATGGCCCCAGTGATGTCAAAGTAGCGTTCTTTGGCAGATGCTCTGAACAGGAGGGATTCCATGTCCTCGGGAAAGCGGGCCAGATTGACGGACATGGCCTCGGCTGAGGCTTTGAAATCCCCGGTGCCGTAATAGGCACGGCCCAGGAAATAATGGGCGGTTGCGAATTGGGCTTCGTCCGGCTCTCCTGACAGGACAGTCTCGGCATCACGGACCACTGCATCAAAATCGCGGACCTTCACCAACATCTTCATGCGGTCAAAATAACTGGCCAGATCTTCGGGATCGATGGCGATTGCGGAGTCCAGGTCGGTGATCGCGCCTTCCACATTGCCCTGTCCATCACGGGAAAAGGAACGGTAGATGTAGGCCATCTTCCGTTGAGCGTCTTCCATTCTTACATCTGACTGAAATGCTTGGGTGAATGCCACCTCGGCTTGGGCGTAGTCTTTGGACATCAGGAGGGTGACTCCCCTTTGGTAGCTTTCATTTGGGTTGGTCTGAGCCTGCGCAGTACAAGCCATGCAAAATAGAAGAACAAGTATACCCAATAGTTTATGGTGACACATAGGCAACAAAGCTAAAGAAAACCGTGTGAATCAAGATGTCGTGCGTACCAAAAAGATGTACTGTGCGTCAAAAGGGTGCACTGCCCACCAAAAGAATGCGGCAAAAACCAAAAAGTTGGGGCGTGCACCAAAATGTTGAGGCGAAAACCAAAAAGTTGAGGCGTGCACCAAAAAGTTGGGGCGCAAACCAAAATGTTGAGGCGTGCACCGAAGAAGATGCCGCCCCGAAACCCGGGGCGGCATGAAATAAACATTTCACCGCATGTTAAATTGATTTTTCTATATTTTCTTACTTCTCCCCTTCAGGAGAAAGGTACTTGTACACCAGTCCTGCCAATATAGCACCGGCGATAGGTGCTACCCAAAATAGCCAAAGTTGTTCAAGCGCCCAACCCTGAGCGAAAATTGCTTGGCTGGTACTCCGTGCCGGGTTGACAGAAGTATTTGTTACCGGGATGCTGATCAGGTGAATGAGGGTCAAACCAAGTCCGATTGCGAGGCCTGCGAGGTACTTCGGGGCTTTGGAGTGGGTAGAACCTAAAATGATGATCAGGAACATAAAGGTCATTACGACTTCACAAACCAGTGCTGCGACCATATTGAATCCTCCGGGAGAGTGGTCACCATACCCATTGGAAGCAAATCCGCCATCGAGGCTGAACCCATCTGCACCGGAAGCGATGACATACAGGACTCCTGCACCCGCGATACCACCAAGAACCTGAGAAACGATATAGGGAAGCAAATCTTTCCCGTCAAAACGCCCTCCCATCCAGAGACCGATGGAAACAGCCGGGTTGAGGTGACAACCAGAAATATGGCCGATGGCGTAGGCCATCGTTACCACAGTAAGACCGAAAGCAAGCGAAACGCCCACAAACCCGATTCCCAAGCCTGGGAACCCTGCGGCCAAAACCGCACTACCACAACCTCCCAGCACCAGCCAGAAGGTTCCGATAAATTCAGCAACTAATTTTTTCATAGTGTTTAATATTGGCTATTGATTGAGTTCATTAGCCCGATTAGGTAGATTAAAACGCTAAGAAAAGGATTAATCCCAGTCAGAAAAAATCGTTCATCGTCCGTATTCTAACATTGGTAGAAGATCTGCCTCTTTTAACCGGAATCACAAACGGAGAACTTGAATCACAGCCCCGATGCTAAGAATTATTATTGAGTGGTTTTCCCTTCCCTGGCAGAATAATAAATCATTTTGATCGCCGAGGGGTTGTACCAATAGAGCTAAGAAAGGGAAACAAGAAAATTGGAGAGAAAAGAAAGTAACTACAACCCCGAAGATCACGAGCACGAACCCATCAAAAGGTTCCCGTGGATTGCCATTGCCGCCTCCCTCCTACTCTTAGCTGCTCCGCTGGCGCTGTTTCTAATCTACAACGCCGGGGGAACCACTTCGGCAAAGATGGTCCGCACAGCGATCGCAGAAGCGGAACCCCAATTCGTGCGCAGCCGAGGCTCTGTCATTAATACTTCTCCTGCTCTCCAGGCATCTTTTGCCTACTTTGAGAAGGGAAATTACAGTCTGGCAGAGAAAGACCTTCTCCTGTACGAGGACCGGAACCCTAAGGATAGCATCCCCAGTCACGTCTTGGAATACCACGGTTTACTCCTGCTGCGTCTGGAGCGTCCTGCTGAGGCAGAACCTTTCCTGCAAAAGTTAGTACAAGATGCCCCTCAATACCCGGACAGGTATTGGCTGTACAGCCTCAGTCTCTACCAACAAGAAAAATGGAATGCCTGCCTGGATGCACTTGAAAATTTCATTGAGGACAACAAAGACAGCATGGACGATGTCCGCAAAGACAAGGTTGAGACTGCCCAAGAGTTGCGCAAGGCAATTCAGGAGAAGTTGGCAGAGTAAAATCCAGCCTTCTATTTCCTGAAAGTTTCGATGGTCATTTCATCGAACCCCACAAGTACAAAGACATTTCCCCAAACCTTCAACAGGCTCGGACAATCAATGCAAATGGCTACAAATTTCAGGAGCAAATCCTGAGTCAGCTGAGCGAGTTTGTTTCTTCTTCTTTCTCTACCGGATTGGACCAGCTTCGGTACAAATTCTGGGCTACCGGAAAGGCAAACATGGTTGCCAGCAAGAGAAGGAGGATTAATTCTAACGAGTCAATCATAATGGGCCTCCTTACCTCAATCACGGGCCGGCAATTGGCCGCGGATTGGTTTGTTTAATTACTTAGATACCTAATTCTACGCGGAGGTTGCATTCAGGTTCTGTTTTTTCGCCTGAACGGTTATTTTTGTCCGCTGAAGGGCAAAATATAATTGGCTTTTTTCTTGCCATGAGCGCAACATGAGGCCGATTTTACCGTAGTTATACTAACCGCTAATTCCCTTTCGTAAATATTTCAAAGGCTGAAACACTTCGCCTCTACCTTCACCTTCGGACCATCGCTTATCCTATGCGCCTGCACTTGTACCCTGGATCACCCGGACGCCTGATTCTGATTCTCCCCTTCGTGTACCTTCTCCTGCACCTCAGCAGCTGTGAGAAAAGTGCCAAAGTCACCGATTTTTCCTCAGAAGGAGAAGTCAATCTCTACACCTCTTTCAATTGGAAATTTGACACGCCCCTGGCCCCGGTGGACTCGGTAGGCAAGTGGTTCAAGACTGAATTCGCCCGATTCACGCCCGAACTGGAAGGTCGATTCAAATGGAACAGCCCATCCGAATTGCATTTTTCCCCGGAAGGCCCGCTCGAACCCGCCACCGATTACCAGGTCGTACTCACCGATCGGATCGCATTCGGTAAGCAGGTCGAGATCGACCAAGAAATTCGAAAGTTCCACTCTCCCTATTTCAAGATTCTGAATGCTTCGGTCAGATGGGACCGCAGTGAAGTATCCTATTGGGGGTTGAAGTCACCGGTCAAAGCAAAGGTTTCCTTCAATTATCCCGTAAATGCCTATACCCTGGACAAGTATGTTGAGGTGACCCTGGAAGGAGAACCTGTCAGCAAATTCGATGTTCGGACCTACGGCAATGAAACCGAACACGCGCTGGTCTGGGATGCCGAAGAGGTCCCGGACTCCACCCAATGCTATATCATTCGCATCAAAAAAGGGCTCCTTCCTGAATTTGACCGCTCTCCCCTGGCGGAAGATTACCTCACCGAAATCTCCCTTCCTCCCCTCACCGAACTCAAGGTCACCGATGTCGAGCAAACCACCGAATACAACAATGCCCGGATCGACGTTTCGACCAGCCAGCCAGTAGACCCCCATTTTATCGAAAGCTTTGTCGAGGTTTATCCAAAGACCTCTTATGTGGTGGAAGAGATATCCGAAGGCTTCCGCATCAGAGGCGATTTCATTCCCGGTACTCAGGTGCGGGTAAGCCTGCGCAATGGCTGCCCCGGTCTGATGGGTGGCGTACTGGAAGAAGATTGGGCTTACGAATTGACCATGCCTGTCCTCAAGCCTTTTCTGCGCTTTACCGATGTTAAGGGAGCCTACCTCCTCCGCAACGGAGAAGAAAATATCTCGGTCAGTTGTGGCAACCTCCACCAGTTCATCGCCTCTACTTACGAGATATATGAAAACAATCTGATCCAATTCCTTGACAAAAACTCAGGGCAATTTCGCCGCTACAACTGGTACGACAACCAATTCGATTACTACTACGATTATGGCAGCTATGTGACCCTGCGCAATTTCGGGCGGTTGATTTCCCAGGATACCTTCAAAGTCGATCTGCTGGGGAAAACGGGAAATGACGGGGTGCAGCATGTTCCGGTAGATCTGAAGAAGCAGTTGAAAAGTAAATACAAAGGCATCTTCGCGATGGAGGTGAATTCCGACAGCGACTACTGGATGCGGGACCGCAAGGTGATCTCCCTCTCTGACCTCGGGATCATTGCCAAGAAAACAGATGAGGAGGTCATTGTCTTTGTCAATGCGCTTTCTACGGCCCGACCAATCGGTGGAGTCACCGTCAAGGTCATTTCCGAAACCAACCAAACCCTGTTTACCGGGGTTACGGATGGCAGCGGGGCCGTGCGGTTCCGCAACATAGACCGCAAAGCAGCTGGTTTTGCTCCCCGGCTGATCACCGTCACTTATGGGGACGACCTCAACTTCCTGGACCTCGACCGCACCCGGCAACGGACCGGCAGGTTCAGCCTGAGGAGCAACTCACCGCTGGCCGGTGATGTCGACCTGTTTATCTACGGAGACCGCAATCTCTACCGCCCCGGAGACACGGCCCACATCGCCGGTATCCTCCGCAATTGGGATTTCAGTACCGCTGCCAATGTCCCCCTCAAAATCGAGGTCACCGCCCCCAACGGGACCGAAACCATCAAGACCAAGCTCAAAACCAACCGGCAGGGATCATTTGCATTGGAAATCCCACTGGCCACCGATTTTGGCACAGGCTACTACTATGTACAAGTAAGCGATGGGACCGACCGCAATCTCAAAAGCTATTCTTTCCAGGTCGAGGAATTTGTACCGGACAAGATCAAGGTGGCCCTCGATGTCCCGGACAGTGTATACCAGGCTGCCCAGACGGTGCGGCTCCCGGTGGAAGCCAGCTATTTCTTTGGTACCGTCTGCGCTGAGCATACTTATGAAGTCACCTTCGTTCCAAGAGCCCGCCAATTCTCAAGCGAACGATTCCCGGATTACCGCTTTTTCAATGACCACGACTACGATTTCAAAATACCCGAGGTGAAGTTCAAAGGAACCCTCGACAGCCTGGGACACGATACCATTGAATATACCATTCCCCAACCCCTCCTCAAGCAAGAAGGACTTGAGGTGACCGCAGTCGTGTCCGTCTTCGACAATACCGGACGGGCCGTCTACCGCAACCAGCAATTCACTGCCAACTTCCAGGACCATTACCTGGGCATCAAAAGCCCCGGTTCTTCCGTGAACCAGTACGACAATGCGACCTTTTCCTTTGCCGGGGTGGATTACCGGGACCAGCCCCTGGAAGATCAGAAAGTGGTGGTCGAAGTCAGGCGGATGGAATACCGCAGGGCCTTGCGGCAGGATGCAGGTGGGATGAAATACGTTTCCGAAAAAGAAGGGATCATCCTTCACCGCGATACCATTGCCCTGGGCCCCAAAGTACACGACTTGAGCCTCCGCATGGAAAATACCGGCGACCACGTGGTAAGTATCAAAGATGTATTCGGGAAAGCCTATACGGAAAGGAAATTCACTGTCTTTGGCCCCAAAATCGAGGAATCGGAGTCTTTTGCCACTGATCCTGAGGGAGACATTGTCATCATTGCCGACAAAGAATCCTACCGCACCGGAGAGACAGCCCGCCTGGTCTTCAGTACCCCTTTTTCCGGTCGCATGCTGGTGACGGTCGAACGGGACAAGGTCTACCAATATTTTTACCTGGACGTTCCCCGCAAAACAGCCACCCTCAACCTCCCCCTCAATGCAGGTTACGTGCCCAATATCTACGTTTCCGCGACCCTCTTCCGCCCCCAACGCAATACCAGCAATATCGTCCTGACCAAGGCCCAGGGCTATCTGAACCTGGACGTTAAAGAATCTTATCGGGAAATGGACATTCGCATTGATGCCCCCGAGCTGGTCGAACCGGGAACCCGGCCCATCGTAACGGTGCGCGGCCCGGCCGGGCAAGACCTGATGGTCACCCTGGCGGCGGTGGACGAAGGGATTCTCGCCATCAAAGGCTTTGAAACCCCTGATCCGTTTTCCTATTTCTATGCCGCCCGGAAGTTGCTGGTGGACAGCTACGACCTCTACCGGTTCCTCCTCCCTGAAGTCCCTTCTGCTGAAGGAGCGACCGGTGGTGGTGGTGGACCTGGATTGTATGACATGAGAGCAGGAAATTTCAACCCCATCACCGCCAAACGATTCCGCCCCATGGCCTTCTGGAGTGGTCTCGTGGAAGCCGGCCCGGACGGCGTTGCCCGCATTCCCATCGACATCCCCAAGGAATTCAATGGCCGCATCCGCCTCATGGCGGTCGCGCATACCGGCTCACGCTTCGGCAGAGCCACCGATGCCATGACCGCCCGCGACGATGTGGTTATGGTTCCCGGTCTCCCCCGGTTCGTCACCACCGGGGACTCCATGTTCATTCCCCTCAACCTGATGAATGCCACCCAGGATTCCGTCAAGGTGCGGGCAAAACTCACGGTCGCTGGGCCGCTGGTGCTGGACGGCCCCGCTGAACAGGAATTGAGCCTGGGCGCCCAGGCTGCAGGTACGGTCGGCTTCCCGGTGCGGACGACCAAAGGCATCGGAGTGGGAAAACTCCGCTTTGAATTGAGTGGGGACGAAGACCGGGTCCAGGAATTTGAACTGGCAGTCCGGCCGCCGGCGGCCTTTGAATCGGTCGGTGGAACCGGCTCCATCAAAGCGGGAGAGAGCAAAGAATTCACCATTCCGGTGGGTTATTACCCCGAGATTCAATCCAGCCGCATCATGATCAGCCATGGCTTCGCATTGAAATTTGCCGAGCATATCGACTACCTCCTCTCCTACCCCCACGGATGCTCAGAACAGCTGACCTCCCAATTGTTCCCGCAACTGTATTTACCTGAGATCGCTGCTTTGGTGGCTCCTGACTTGCTGGACGAGCAGGACCCTACCGGACAAAGTAAGCTGGGGAAGACCGTGGAGAATATTCGGAATGGTATCAAAAGGCTCGAAGGAAGGGTGAATTACAATGGTTCGGTGGATACCTGGCCGGGGGGAAGTAGTTATTCCTGGTGGACGACCGCTTATGTGACGCATTTCCTGGTCGAAGCTAAAAAGAAGGCCTACCCGGTCAACGAGAATACCCTGGCGAGAATGCTGGATTACCTCAAAGACCAATGTGGGCAGCAGTCAACCGAAATCATCAGTTACTACGATGCCAATGGTTACCAGCAGGAGGAAAAGGTAAAGAAGGAATTGGTCTATTCGTTGTATGTACTCGCATTGGCGGAACAACCCGAGCTGAGCATTATGAACCTCTACAAGTCCAAGCCGGAAAAACTGGCCTGGGAGAGCAAGGTCCTGCTGGCGGGTGCATTTTCGCTGATCGGAAATGAGCAAGCTTTCCAGGCACTCATTCCCAAGGACCTGATGTATGAACGCCCTGAGCGGCGCACCGGAGGGAATTTTGATTCGGAGGTGAGAAGCAATGCCCTGGTCCTTTTTGTGATGGGAACCGCTGACCCGGACCATCCCCTGGTGAAGACCAGCTTTGAGTTTTTGGAGCAGAGTCTGGACATCATCAGTACCCAGGACCGGGCCTGGACTTTCCTGGCCATGGGCAAACTGGCGGAGCAGAAGTCCGGGTTGCAGTTGAATGTCCAGGTGGAGGTGGATGGGCAAAAGGTCGGGGCCTTCAATGGCAAGGACTGGGAAATGACCAGCCGCAATTGGCTGGGGAAGACCGTCAAACTGACGGCCACCGGGGATGGTGAAGCCAATTACACCTGGCAACTCCGCGGGATTCCCAGTGGTGCCGCAGCCACGCAAGCCCATGCACACCGCGATTTGAAGGTGGAACGCAGGATCCTGACCACCCAGGGTGAAGAGATATTTGAGCCCGTCTTCCGGCAAGGGGAAATGTTCCTGGTGGAATTGATGGTCTATGCGCCCAGGACAAGTATTGAGAATATCGCCCTGGTTGACCTCGTACCCGCTGGCTTTGAGATTGAAAATGGCCGCATCCGGCCCGATGCCTTTGATTTCATGCAGGGGGAATTCAACCAATGGGATCATTCTGACTACCGTGACGACCGGGCCTTGTTCTACCTCTACCTTTCCAAAGGCAAGCAAAAGAAATATACCTACCTGGTGCGTTGTGTGAGCCAGGGGAAATACCTGTATCCTCCGGTATTGGCGGAGGCGATGTACGACCCCGGTATCTGGTGCCGGTCCGGCAGCGATACCATTCGGATTCTGGATCCGGAGGCTCCCCTCCCCTTCCGGCTGGCGCCTTCTTTGCATCCCGATTGCCGGGATGCGGCGGAGGAACGGTTCCAGGCGGTGTGGAATGCGCTGGATGAAGAGAGCCCTTTTATGGATTTGATCAAAAGGAATATGTTGAATGCGCCGGCTGGGGCGGGGGAATGATATGACCCAGAAACCCAATATATCTAAACCCGACAAGGTTTCAGTATCAGCAATGAACAACGAACCCAACATATCTAAACCCGAGAAGGTTTCGGATCAGCAATGAACAACGAACCCAACATATCTAAGTCAGATATTGAGAAGGGATCAAATGCTAATCCCACCGACTCCGGTGCCGTTTCAGGACATACTTCTGACGGATTCAGACACAGAGTAAATAGGGCTATTCACCAATTCAAAAGATTCCCAACTCTACTCTACCAAGGCTTCCAACGCAGCATGGGCTGGAAGAACCTGGGCATTCTCCTCGTCAGCCTTTTCCTCTGGTTCATTTTCCTGAATGCCCTCTATCCTCTCCCCCCGCAAAAGCAATTTTCCCAGGTCATCCTCGCCAACGACGGCTCTCTCGTCACCGCTTACCTGACCGACGATGACAAATGGCGGATGCGTACCTCCCCGGATGAGGTGCCGCAAGACCTGATCAAGGCGCTGATCGAAAAAGAAGACCGCTGGTTCTGGTCCCACCCTGGGGTCAATCCATTGGCCATTGTCAGAGCCGGGTTTAGCAATGTCTTTTCGGGCCATCGGGTCTCCGGTGCCTCCACCATCACCATGCAGGTAGCCCGCATGATGGAACCCAAGCCCCGCACCTTTGGCAACAAAATGGTGGAAATGTTCCGGGCTTTGCAACTGGAATGGACCTATTCAAAGACTGAGATCCTGGAGATGTACCTGAGCTACATTCCCATGGGTGGCAATGTCGAAGGCGTCAAGGCAGCTTCCTACCTTTATTTTGACCAGCCCCCCGCCCATCTCAGTCTCGGTCAATCCACCTTGTTCACCGTCATTCCCAACCGCCCCAATTCCCTGCGTCCCGACCGCAATCCTGAAGCTGCCACCCAGGCCCGGGACAAATGGCTCCGCCGCTTCATGGACGATGATGTTTTCCCGGCAGCGGCTTTGATGGATGCGATTCATGAACCCCTGCACCACGCCCGCCACGCCATTCCCAATGCCGCCCCTCAATTTGCCTACCGCGCCAGGCAATACCGAATTGGTGAATTTGTCCCTACCACCATTGACCCGGAGGTCCAGCGCCAGGCGCAAGCCCTGCTCCAGCGCCATGTGCAGCAGCACCGGAACATCGGCCTGACCAACGGGGCTGTCCTCATTGTTGACAATACAACCATGGAGGTCAAGGCCTATTGTGCCTCGGCAGACTTCCAGGACCGTGCCGCCCTCGGTCAGGTGGACGCCATCAAAGCACATCGCTCCCCCGGCTCCACCCTGAAACCCCTGATTTATGCCCGCGCCATGGACGATGGGAACTTCCACCCCAACTCTATGCTCCTCGATGTCCCGACCGTCTATGCCGATTTTTCCCCGGTCAACTACGACCGCAGCTACCGGGGACAAATTCGCTTGCAGGAAGCCCTGCAAACCTCCCTGAATATCCCGGCGGTCCGGACTTTGCAAGCAGTGGGCCTGACCCGCTTCATCAGCCTGCTGCAACAAGCTGGATTCAAAAGCATCGACCGCTACACTTCTCAGTTCGGGTTATCCCTGGCCCTGGGGGGTTGTGGGGCCAGTTTGGAAGAATTGGTCACCCTGTATGCCGCCTTTGCCCACAAGGGCCAACTCCGCCGACTCCAATACCTGAAGCATTCTTTTGACGACTACAACCCTTCCCTTTATCCGAACCATGACTGGTCAGGCTCTGCCCAGGTCTGTAGCCCGGAGGCGGCCTGGATGATCACCGATATCCTCTCCGGGCTCCAACGCCCCGACCTTCCCAATGAATTGTTAGAACGTACCGACCTCCCGAAAATCGCCTGGAAAACCGGGACCAGTTTCGGGCGGCGGGATGCCTGGGCCATTGGCTACAATCCCCGCTATACGATCGGGGTTTGGTTTGGCAATATGGATGGCACCCCCGTCCTCAGCATGAGTGGTGCTTCCGTTTCCGTTCCCCTGCTGGTGGATTTGTTTACAGAAGCCCATCGCATTTCCCCGGCACCACCACCCGGAACCCCGGATTGGTTTGAGCAGCCAGCGCGGATCGAGATCCGTAAATTTTGCACCGAGACCGGTGACCACCCCGGCCCGCACTGCAAGCAACTGGTCCAGGGACCGGCCATCCAGGGAGTGACCCAACGCAGGCCTTGCCAACATTTGCGGGAAGTCCTCACCGACGCCGAAGCAACCATTCAGTATTGCACCGGATGCGCTCCCCAGGAAGGACTGAGGCGTGTTTTGTACCCCTTTCTGCCTCCGGACCTCGCCAATTGGTACGCAGAAGAAGACCTCCCCTACCGGAAGCCTCCCCGGCACAACCCCAATTGTCAGGCCGTGTTTTCCGGTGTGGGGCCGGAGATTGCGACGGTTGAGGAAGGGGCGACCTATTATTTAGAGGAGGGAGAGCCATTGATGGTTCGGACGAAGATCGGGGAAGGCATTGACCAGGTCTTTTGGTATGTGAATGGGAAGTACATGGGTGCTTCGCGGGCGGGTGCGAATTTTGCCATTGATCCGCCGCGGGGGCGGGTGAAAATCACCTGTATGGATGACAAGGGCCGGACGGATGGGAAGGCGGCCTTGGTCAAGGACTTTGATGGTGCGGTGGTTGAGATAAATTTGTGAAAGGCTGTATCTGTGAAAGGCTGTGTCTGTGAAAGGCTGTGTCTGTGAGGGGCTGAAAAAACCCCTTCTCATTCATAAAATGGACGAGGCCGACTATCCCCAGGCAAACTATTCTGCCCAATGCCCAGTTTTTCTTCCAGGAATGCCTGTACAGCCTGGCCTATTTCCCGGTCCCGCCGCTTGACTTTCAGTTTGGCCCTACCGCCCTTGGTGAAAGGAATCTCGGAAAGGATATTCATATTGTTTACCTGGAGGGTCAGGTAAGTTCCCCAAAAGCCGGATTTAAGGGTGGCATCACCGATCTCTTCGTAGGGAATACGTATGGATTTTGCCTTGCCTTTGATGATGCCAAAGACACCGTCCTTCATTTGGAATTCCAGTCTCAAATCGGAGGCTTCAGGATGGAGAATTCCCTCCACCTCGGTCAGTCCGGTGGTGTCGTCATCTATGGAAAAAGGCAGGTGGAGCTGATTCTGGTTCATAGTTTTGCAAAATAGGTATAAGATGGGAATGAATAAAATTGCTTATTTTTAAGTATGATTACTTCCATTGATCAATTGGACCTCCGCAAAAAGTATTCTTATGCCGATTACCTCAAGTGGCAATTGGGAGAGTATGTAGAGTTGATCAAGGGAAAGGTCTTTTGCATGCCGTCCACTCCCGGCAGGAGACACCAGCAGGTCAGTTCCATGCTGCTCTACTTTTTACTTCCCAAAGTAGTTAATGGTCCTTATAAGATTTACCATGCCCCTTTTGATGTGCGGTTGTTGTCAACCAAAGATGAAGAGACTTTCACAGTGGTCCAGCCAGACGTTTGTATAATTTGTGACCAGTCAAAACTTGATGAAAAGGGCTGTGTTGGGGCACCCGATTTGGTAGTGGAGATATTGTCGCCTTCCACTTCTCAAAAGGACCTGGGAGAAAAATATGACCTTTACGAAGAGGCTGGAGTAAAAGAATACTGGGTAGTTGATCCGGTCCATGGTCGCCTGGATCAATATGTGCTGGATACCGGAAAGTTTTCCCTGCTGAAGTCACATATTGCGAGAGACTTTATTCAATCCCCGACCTTCCCCGAAATCAAGGGTGACTTGAACCAAATTTTTAAAGATTGATCTTAATCGAAAACGGCCTCCTCTTCACTGGCTCCGCCAAGGAAAAAGCCTCGGTCATGCATATTCTGATCCGGGACGGGAAAGTGGCCATTCTGAGCAAGGAACCGATCCCGGTTCCGGCCTCCGCCACCGTGATTGATGCCAAGGGCAAATGGGTGGTCCCCGGTTTCATCGACTCCCATACCCATTACGATGCGGAAGTCCTCGCCTCTCCCGGCCTTAAGGAATCGGCCCGGCATGGGGTGACATCGATCGTCCTCGGCAGTTGTTCGGTTTCTGCCATTTACAACAACCCGGTGGACACCTCGGATTCTTTCACCCGAGTCGAAGCTATTCCCCGCGAAATCATGCTCCCCCTGCTTGAGAAAGACAAAACCTGGACAACGCCGGGGGAATGGAAGGCCCATATTGGCCAACTCCCGCTCGGGGTCAACATCGCTTCTTTCCTGGGGCATTCGGATTTGCGGACCAAGGTGATGGGGATGAAGCGATCGGTCACGGAAAATGAAAAGGCCACTCCGGCAGAAGAGGAGTCGATGGAACGCCTGCTCAATGAGGCATTGGATGAGGGGTTTTTGGGACTGTCGACCATGGACAATCCCTGGGACAAACTGGATGGCGATGCCTTCTGGTCTCATAAGACGCCCTCCTATTATTCCAGTTGGAAGGAAAGGAAGAAGTTGATCAAGGTGTTGCGCCAGCGCAATGCGATTCTTCAGGGAGCGCCCAATCTGGTCA
Organism: uncultured Bacteroidia bacterium; assembly: GCA_964352215.1. Taxonomy (GTDB): domain Bacteria; phylum Bacteroidota; class Bacteroidia; order J057; family JADKCL01; genus CAWUKT01. The sequence goes on along the minus strand of CAYGRE010000007.1, from coordinate 70,404 downwards.
CCCGTGTCAATGCGGTACGCTATATGATGGCCAGCACCGGGGTCTTTCGGAAACCGCTGAAGACGACTATGATTGCGCTGATGGACATGATCGGCGACCGATATCTCTTTGGGGTGGTTGGGTTTGCGAGTCGAATGTTTAACCGGATGCTGCGGGCCGATTTTCGGATGCAATCGCCTCCCGTTCCTTTTACCGTGTATTATGATGGGGTCGATTCGGTGATGTTTGAGGAATTCCCTTCGGGTGAAGCGATGCGGCATTTGGCCAAGAACCTCGATGAGCGTAACGACCTGATCCGTGATCCTGAGTTTCGGAAAAAGTTCAAGGCGGAGATCAAGAAGAAGTTTGCGCCGAAGGTCTGGCACCGGGATCTGAGCACGGCCGTTATCCTTAAATGTCCGGACGAAAGCCTGGTCGGCAAGGACTTTTTCCAGATCGCTGAAGCGCGGGGGGATCATCCCGTAGATACCTTTCTCGATCTCGTGGTGGAGCATGACAAAGAGATCCGCTGGACCACTACCATTGCCAACGACCGGCCCGAACGCTATCCCAGGCTCTATAATTTTCCCTATAATCTGATCAGTTTTGCCGATTCGGGCGCCCACCTGAACAATATGGCCTTTTACGATTTCCCGTTGCGGATGATCAAAAATGTCTATGACTCCATTGTGGCGAAAAGTCCGATTATGACCATGGAGAAGTGTATTTGGCGGTTGACGGGAGAACAGGCGGATTGGTTCGGGCTGGATTGTGGATATATCCGGGAAGGGGAAATGGCCGATTTGGTGGTGCTGGATCCCGAGCAGTTTGATCAGATTTCGGAGGAGGTGTCGGAGGCGCCCATTGAAGAATTCGACAACTATTTGCGGTTGGTGAATCGGCATCCCGGCGTGGTTTGTCAGGTATTGGTCGGTGGGGAATTGGTGTACGAAGGGGATGACTTTGTGGAAGGATATGGGAAGACGAGGAAGTTTGGACGGTTTTTGGAGTATGGGTTGCTGTCGATGTGAGTAGATACAACCTGGCTGTGGAGAACATGCTAATGTACACCTGAGTACAGATATACTACCGGCTGAGTACAGACTACTGTACACCAGCGTACAGATATACTACCGGCTGAGTACAGACTACTATACACGAGCGGGTGGAAATCCCCCCGCACGCATACACCATACTGCACACGAGCGGGTGTATTGCCCCCCTCCAGCGTACAGTCTATTGCCCTCCGGGGGGCATGGGTCGACCCTCGGGGATACCCAACCGAACCCTCCGGAAGGCATATCCCGGCCCTCTGGCATACCAGCAACTACCCCCTGGAGAGCCTTTGATCACCCTCCCAGGTACCAGCTCGCCCCTCCAGCGGGGCAATGATCACCCTCTCGATGGCATCGGACACCCCTCCAGCGTACGTGAGTCCACCCGCCAGGGTACAGTTCACTGTACGCCAGCTTACGTAAGTCCACCCGCCAGGGTACAGTTAACTGTACGCCAACGTACGTCAATCCACCCGCTGGCGTACAGTGATCCACCCGCTGGCGTACGGAAGTCCACCCGGTAATGTACAGAGTCCACATTCTGATGCGTACCGTCCACAATCTCAAGCTTACAGACAAAGCCCCGAAGGGCTTTGAAACTGGAAAAGGAAAGATTGGAACTGACGGACATGCTACCTTCTTCAAAAGGTTCAGAAGCAATTCCTTCTTACTACACCGGAAAAGACAGCACCACATTTCCCCGTTTGTGCCCAAGATCCACATACGCGTGGGCAGCCTGAATTTGGTCTATCGAAAACACCCGGTCGATCACAGTGGTCAATTTACCTGAAGCGAGCATATCCCGAACTTGTACCAAATCCCGCATGCGAAGGTCCTTTTTCCGGAGACCCGTGGCTGCGAATTTCAACTTCTTGCTGGAAAAGGGCGAAACAAAGAGCATGGTCAGGAGGGTCTTTATGGTCATAACCGGGGTGATAAATGTACCCTTTGCGGTCAGGAGCCTTTTGCTTTTTCTGAATGACAGCTTGCCCACCGTATCAAAAATGATGTCGTATTGTTCGTTGTGGGATTCGACTTCTCCCTTGGTATAGTCAAGCACCACCGCTGCACCCAGGTCTTTCACCAATGCTTTGTTCTTGGTGCTGCAAACTGCGGTCACCTCAGCTCCGAATTGCTTGGCGAGCTGGACAGCTGCGGTCCCAATGCTTCCCGAAGCTCCATTGATCAATACTTTTTGGCCTTTCCTGATCTGCACCGTGTCGGTAAAGAAAGCCAACGCGGTACAGGCTCCATCCAGAATTCCGGTGGCTTCTTCCGGGCTTATGCCCTGGGGCTGATGAACGATTAACTCGTCTTCGGCGAGGCAGATGTATTCAGCGTAGGCCCCACAGCTCAGACTTGTTTCCGCCATCACCCTGTCTCCGACCTTGAACTTGGTGACATCTTTCCCAATGGCTTCTACCACTCCGGCCAAATCGGTGCCAGGGGTTGCCACTTTGGGTTTGCGCAGTCCGATGAACAACCGGCCGAAATAAGGCTTGCCTTCCCGCATGGAAGTGCTTGCAGCTGTGACTGAAGTAGCGTGAATCTTAATGAGTACCTCATTGTGCTTAGGTGAAGGTTTGGCAACATTCTCAACCTGAAGTACTTCTGGTCCGCCGTATCGTTTCGCAATAATTGATTTCATAATCGTTTTTTTAAATGATTGTGAAACAAAGGTGGAGGGTTTGGGACCGGGAATCGTTCCGGTTTACAAATCGGAACCCATTTGGGAAACGGAACTTGTTGGGAAAGTTGAACCCATTTGGGAAACGGAACTTGTTGGGAAAGTTGAATCCATTTGGGAAATGGAACTTGTTGGGAAAGTTGAATCCATTTGGGAAATGGAACTCATTTGCAAGTTGAAACTACTCCGGGAAGTGGAGGCAAATCTGAAAATAGCAACCTATGAATTGAGGCTACCCCAATAAGCCTTTGGAGTCATCCCCATCCTCTTTTTGAAAAAGGTATTGAAGACCGTCTTCGAATTGAACCCGCTGTCGTAGGCCAGGGCCAGCAAAGTGAGTTGGTGTGAATGAGGGTCCTCAAGCTTCTTTTTGAATGCCTCCAAGCGATAACTGTTGACATAATCAGCGAAATTCTGCTCAAACCCCTCGTTCAACAATTGGGACGTATGATTTGGAGGAAGGTTCATGTATTCAGCCAGTAACCGCAACGAGAGATCGGGTTGAAGGTACAGTTCCTCTTGCTCCATCAACGATTGCAGCCGGTCTTTGTAATGCTTGAGCTCCGAGGCATTGAAAAGTGCCTTTTTGTATTTGCGTGGAGTTTTCCGGGTAGTCGTTGGTCCAATAATCCCAGCAATCAGGCTTTTAAACGTAGGGAGAGCATGCAAGGGCTTTGCTAATGGCTCGGTTGGCAGCAGCAAGAGCAGAGGAAAACGATTCTCGATCCCATTCCTGATCAGTTCCAGGGCTTTGTCTACCTCACCCAATTGGGCATAGCAGAGTACCAGGAAATTCAAGGCATCCCCAGCCGATGGGGTCTGCAAATAAGACTGAAGCTGCGTGATCCCCGCTTTGGCTTTGGCAGCATGCCCCCCCGCAGTATGCCCTCCGGCAGCATGCCCCATAAAAATATTGGCCAGGGTAGTCCCGCCTAATTTGGCCAGGTACCCGGAATCGTCATCGGGAAGGCCCTCAAAATAAGCGAGTCCTTCTGCAAGCCGTCCCGACAAAAGGTGACAGGCGCCCAGGGAAACGACTGGAAATGGCAATTCTGGCTGAATGTCCAGGCTCCGCTTGAAATAAGGCAGCGCGGTGTCATAGTCTTCCTTCATATAATAGAGGAATCCTTTGTAATTCACATTGACCGAAGAAAATGGAGCCAATTCCAGGGCCTTGTCCAGGTAAGGCATCGCCGCATCCAGCTTGCCCTCCACCGTGAGGAAATTAGCCATGGTCAGGTACATTTCATCGGTGGGTCGGATGCTGAGGGCTTGGTTCAGATGGATATATGCCTGCTGAAGATCCCATTTTTGCCACAGACTGATCCAGGCAAGGTTCAACTGGGTTCGCGGGAGGTCAGGTTTTAACGCGATTGCCTTCTGTAAAAAGGGCTGGGCTTTGATAAACCCTTCATAAGCAGACATTATCCCCATAGTTCCCATATAGGTATAGCCCTGATTGATGTCCAGATAGGGCAAGGGGAAGTCCGGAGATTCGGCAATAACTTCTTCAAAGATTGAAATCGCTTTTATAGTGTTAGGCGCGTCCAACTTCATCAAATAGAAACGACCCTTGAGGTATTTCTGGTAGGTCTCGAAGGAAATATTGTAGGCGTCGACCAGGTGCTCATCCAGGTTGAAGTGCCCCAGATGCTCCCGTAGTTTGTCGGCAATGAGCAAGCTGATTTCGTCCTGCACCGCAAATATGTTTTTCAGGTCACGGTCAAAGGTTTCGGACCAAAAGTGATAATCGTTTTCTGCCTCGATCAATTGCGCCGTAATCCTGGCCGAGGTCCCTGCCAAGCGAACACTTCCCTCGAGAATGATGGAAACATTCAGTTGCTTCCCAATTTCTGTAACCGTGCTTTTAGATCCTTTGAAGGCAAATGAAGACGTCCTGGAAGTAACTTTCAGTTCCTTGATCTTCGCGAGGGCATTGATGATCTCCTCTGTAATTCCATCCGAGAAGTACTCCGCCTCTTCGCTGGAACTCATGTTCAGGAAGGGCAGGACGGCGATGGATTTATTCAATTCGGTGCTCACGGGGGGTACTGCTTAATTCAATTTGCTCAATGCTCAATATAGGCAAATCAATAAAAAGGTAGTCCCTTCCTCAACTGTACTTTCAACCCGGACTTTGGCTTTGTGGCTGTTAAGAATGTTATTGGTGGTGGTCATGACCATGCCACTCTTCTTCCCGGCAGGCAAATCCGGGAATCAATCAATGATAAATGAAAGATTCCTTCCGGACAGCCAAAAGGCCATCGCGGAAGGAATCCATATTTTCCTGTGCTTTCGTGAGGCTCACTCCATTGAGGAAGTTTTTAGAACCTCAACTCAAGTGTACAAATGGACAATAGAACCATTGGCGGATAGAACCCCACTCTTGCGTGCAATTGATCACCAGATCCATTGGCGGATATAACTCGACCCGTGCTGCTGGTACAAGGCCTTGGTGAAGGCCAGGTCCCAATCCAACATGATACCATCGTTTGACAATTTCTGACCCGCCTTGAAAATAATGTTTTTACGATCCGTGAGAGGCAAAACAACCGTTAGCTTTCCCGCATTAAAACCTAGGAGCCTTGTTTCAATATCATTGACCTGGGCCGGAGTCAGATTCTGAAAATGCTCCCCACACAAGATAATATTTTCCAACCGCTCAAGGTTGTCATAGAACCCACCTGTTGATACGCTGGTCCAGTAAACACTGTCAGCAACGGTTTTTTTATCAGTTCCATTGTAATTGAACTCATTGATTCCTATTTCGTCCACCTCTCCCCCAGTGACGGAAGAGACATAGGAAACGTTGTTCTCGCCAAAATACACCATGCCAGAACTTGAACCAGAATTATTGGCGTAAATGGTGACTACAGATTGATGAATCACGTACATCCAGGGGGCACCATGGGTACCCATGATTACATCTGACATATCCACCCGGCGCCAGCTATTGGCTCTATCGGGTTCTATAACCAATACTGGATGGGCGGATTTGTTGGTGATGTTGAGCTTGGAGTAGACCTGGCTCATCAAGGCATTGAAGTCATTCTTGAAGTAGTTGCTTTCGTAGCGAACAGTTTGTGCCCATGCTTGTGGGGTGGCATCCGATTGCAGGCCGGCCCGTGCGGTGCCATTGCCAATTTGGACAACGATCACATCACCGGAGGCAGGCTGGTCCAGGTTTTCATTGCCGGTTGGAGAGTATCCTGTGGCAAAACTTGTGGTGCTGAGTCCGGTGAGGAAAAACAGCGCCATCAGGGCATAGATATATTTAAATTGCTTCATGGTTTTGGTTCAATAATGTGTGAATAGTGCTTTTAAATTGACCTCTGGTTTAATTCTTGTTTTTGTTTGCTTTTTCCTCCTGGCGCATTTCTTTCCACTTAGCGAATTGTTCCGGGGTAAGGATTCCCTTCAGCTTGGTACGGTAATCCTTGCGGGCTGCCTGGCGCTTGGTTTTTGCCTGGTTCTTCGCGGCTTGGCTAGGACGGGTTTCGTTCTTGCTTGTCGATGACATCAGTTCTTTCCGGATCACAACCAGTTTGTTTTGCAACTCTACATTGATGGTCTCCACCTGTTGCTTTTGGCTGCCATTCAATCCCAGGTCTTTGGCCATTTGCTCGGTTTTGTTGCTGGTTCCTTTCTTTTGTGCAAATGGGCTCTTGCCTTGCGCATTCACCATCTGGGTGGTGCAGGCAAGAAACAACAACGTGAACATTACTTTAAAAAGTCTCATTCGTCTTCAATTTTTAGCTTGAGTTTTCCTGGGAGTCTGACCCTCCCAAATGGTCCCGTTTTTTTGCATGGGATCTGGTCTCCATGTTAGTCGTTTTCCGTAATGGCACAAAGGAAGTTCAGCCTGCGCCATAAGGCTTGCACAATTGTCCCAATGTCTTGACAAATTGTTCCAGCTGCCCTGAATGCATCCAGAGAACGTTTTTAAACACCAAAATGTAAAAGGGGGAAGGCTGTATTTTCTTAGATATTCACCTGCTTACCGCGCAATTTCTGCAGGGTATCTGAAGGTGTGACTCCAAACTGTTGCTTGAAGGAACGGGAAAAATGGCTGGGAGATGAGAATCCGACTTCGTAGGCTATTTCGGAAAGACTCAACTCCTGTTCCCGGATCAATTCCAGGGCGCGTTCGCATCGCTCGCTGCGGACGATATCAGCCACCCCCTGGTCGGTCAGGGATGACAATTTGCGGTAAAGCTGGGTTTTGCTGACACCGAAATGGGTGGCAATCATGGGCACCTTGAGATCAGGATCGTCCAGGTTTTCACAAATGAAGCTTTTGAGGTCGCTGATGAAATGATCTTCCTGCTCGAACTGTGGGGCTGATGCTAACTTCGGTTTCCCCACCTCTTCCACAGTATTGGCCGTCCGGTACCTGGCCTGCATCATTTGTCGCAACTCGATCAATTTTCCGATCCTCAGTCGCAATTCAAGGGGACTGAATGGCTTGGTGAGATAAGCGTCAGCTCCCCGGCGCAGGCCTTCCAGACGATTTTCCAGTGAGGCCTTGGCAGTGAGGAGGATCAGGGGAATATGGGAAGTTGCCAGGTGTTGACGTATGGCCTCAGTCAGGGCGAAGCCATCCATCTTGGGCATCATTACATCTGATATAATCAGGTCTGGCACAAGTTCCTTTGCGCTGTTCAGGCCTTCTTCCCCATTGGCAGCTTCGGTGATATGGTACAAATTTTCATCAATACAGGACCGGATGTAGCTTCTCAACTCTGCATTGTCCTCCACCAGGAGTAATTCCAGACGCTTTGCTTGGGGGGAGGTCGCTGGTCTTTTCTCGGAGTTGGGGACTGCCTCTTCTGATGTTCTCAATTCCGGGTCCGGTCTGGTCTCCAGTCCGGTCCCGGTAGCTGGTTCTGCTTCTGGTTGGTCTGGGTCTTCCAATTGCTTCTGAAGGGGAATCGACACCCGGAATACGGTCCCTTGGCCAACCTCGCTTTCCACCTCTATGCGCCCGCCCTGCAATTCCACCAGTTCTTTCACCAAAGCCAAACCGATCCCGGTTCCTCCCTCCGTACGTGTGGAACCACCTTCGACCTGATAAAAACGGTCAAATACCCGCTCCAACTCTTCTGGAGGAATGCCTTTTCCACTGTCTCTCACTTCCAGGATCATTTGAGGCGAGGTATGCTCATTGGTTAGGCCATGTGACCTCTTCTCTTTTTCAACCTTAGACGAGGTATGTTCCTCTGCGACCTGAAGGTGCACATCCACAGTTCCCCCCGCCGGGGTAAACTTGATAGCATTGGAAACCAGATTAAAAATGATCTTGTTCCATTTATCCGGATCGAAATTGGTCTCTAAGTCTTCCTGCTTACTGTGAAACTGAAGGGTAAGCTGCTGTTGGTGGGCCATGCCCTGGAATTGCTCGATCAATTCGCCGGTATATGCTACCAAGTCCCCGTGCGCCATCGCCAATTTCATCTGCTTGTTTTCGAGCTTTGAGATGTCCAGCAATTGGTTCAGTAAACCCAGGAGATGCCGCGAATTCTTAAGGATACTTTGTAGTCCTTTGCGGGTCTCTTTCGGCTGCTCCGCTTCCAGCAATTGTTCGGTAGGGCCGATCACGAGGGTAAGGGGAGTGCGAATCTCATGGGTAATGTTGGCAAAAAACCGGGTTTTCATTCGGTCCAACTCTTTGAGGTCCTCCGCCTGGGCAGCGATGGTAGCAGTCCGTTTGCGCACCTCCGAAGCCAACCTGAGACGATCACGCTTCAAGGCCCTGGTTCGCAATTGTACCCCGGCAAATATCAAGGCTATCAGCAAGACGGCCATCGCGATGATGAACCAGGTTTTTAAGTAAAATGGCTTTAATACAGCAATGGGGATTCTTAATATCGATTGGGTCCATTTTCCAGCAGCACCTCTGGCCCGCACTTCCAGTTCATAGTTGCCATAAGGCAAATTCATCAGGTTGATGCTCTGTTCCCTGGGATACACCCAATCCTCCTGAAACCCCAACAGACGGTAAGCCAATTGGTTTTTTTCTGTGTCTTTGAAGTCCAGGTAGCTCAATTCCAGGTCCAGCACCTGATCACCCGGTGAGAGTATGATTTGTTTTTCAGCTCTCAGATGGTTGGTACGGTCTGCATAAATGGTTGCTCCTTTCTCCAGCACCCGCACCTTGGTCAGATAGATAGGGGGCTCTGCAAATGTAGGCTCCGTCTGCAGGTCTTTGGGATGAAATTTGGTGAGACCTCCCAATCCTCCCAGGTACATGGTTCCATCCTCATCCTGGAAATGGGAGTTGGTATTGAACTCTTCATGGGCGATCCCATTTTCCTTATGAAAAACACGAATCTCATGGCTTTGCTTATCAAACAGCATCAGCCCGTAATCGCTGGGTAGTATCAGATTGCCATAATCATCCTCGTACACCGCATAGATATTGTTGTTGGAAAGCCCTTTCTCAACCGTGAACTGTTGAAACGTATTGTCTGATCGGTTCCATAGTATCAGGCCGCCTCCCCTGGATGCCAACCAAAAATTGCCTTCTGTATCTTCATAGAGATCGTTTAAGTCTTCAAAAGGCAATCCGCTGGCAGCATTGACCCTGCGGACCGAGCGTTCAGTTTTAGGGTTGAGGAGGTCCAGCCCCAGACTGTGTACCACCCAGATTCCTTCGTCATTTTGGTGAAAATCACGAATGGTTGTTGTCTTTCCATTAGATGATACCAGGATATAGGGTGTCTCTACTTTATCGCCTGTATGCTCCAATCTCAATAACCCGATCCGTGAGCCCACTAAGAAATTACCGGTTTCGAGGTTCTCAAACATGCGGGTAAGGCGGTGCTCCTTCCCGACACTCAGGACATGGACCGAATCCTCTTCAAGTACATACCTGATTATCAGATTGTGGTGGCCCAACATCCATATCTGCCCCTGGCTATCTTTGAACAATGACTTGACATAATCTGAAGGGGGAAAGGCAACAGGCTTAGGAACCCCTCTGACCTCACACAAAGGCAAATTGATTCCCCCCTTCCAAAACCTGCCGTTTTCAATCAGCAGTCCGTAAACATTTTTCCCCTGATACAGGACAGAAAACGGATTGCGCTGCACCGAAACTTTGTGAACCCCCTCCGAAGAAACCATCCAATGATTCGACTGCTGATCTCTTAGGTTGGATTTAATCTGGACCATCGTTCCCTGAACATGATCTTCGAAGGCCTTGAAACCATCGAGAAGTTGCCCCTTAGGACTGAATACAAAGACACTGTCTTCGCTGGCATAAATGGAATAATCCGATCCCTGGTAGATGACCTGCTCCAATACCCGCTGCCCACCTCCCGGCAATTCCATCTGTGTAAATTTCCCTTCCGAAAACTGGTAAGTCCCAAAGGTATCCTTCCCTTTAAAAGAGAAGGTAAATTTCCCTCCGATAATTGACTCGGTGAGATGGAAACCCTCCGCGTCGAAGGGGAATTCCAAAGAATCCAATTGCCCATTCTTTTGCAGGCGATAATAGACCATCTCCTTCCGCATCCACAATTCTCCATCCGGGCCTGACAGCAACAATATATTCCTCAGGTTGTCAACCTTGATTTTTCCTATGACCTTGCAATTATCCACGTAGTGGTAAACTGTTCCATCTGCTCCCAGAAGCACAATTCCCCTCTCATCTTGATCCAGAGGCCCTTCTCCACCCTCATCTTGATATGGTTTGGCAATTTTGACAACCTCTGTGGATTGCAGGACACCATTGGTAGCCTGGGAGATAGACAGAATCGAATCGGTCCTTAAGTCCAGTACACCAGCATAAATTGGCAGGGCTGCTCCATCGGCAGAGGTGTACCACAATCTATTGTGATCGTCTATCGCCATGATGGCGGGAGAACGGCTGGGAAGTCCCAATTCCTGGGTGGTGATGGTTTTGAACCGGTCGCCATCGTACCGATGGATGCCAAACTGGGAACTGATCCAGATAAAACCATCCTTGTCCTGGACAATGTCATAGACCATGCGTGCCGGAAGTCCATTCTCCATGGTAATGGCTTCCAGGTCAAAAAGATATTCCTGAGAATGGGCATTCAAAAACCCAATCAAGCATAGCAATACCGTTAAATAGCTTTTTCTTAAGTCTCTCCTCACGTTCGTTGGTCAAAGCTTAAAGATATTGCTTTTTAGTTATATAGTTGTCCAGATATGGGACAAATCACCATTTGTAGGAGCTTGGATTCGACCTAAAACCAACTGATTGCCGTAAGTGTCTAGTATTCAGGAACCCATTACTTTGGCAAGTCTATAAAAAAAGTAGTCCCCTCCCCCAGCGTACTTTCTACCCTGACTTTGGCTTTGTGGCTGTCCAGAATGTTTTTTGTGGTGGTCATACCCAGCCCCATACCGCTCTTTTTCCCGGTGAAAAAGGGATCAAACAGACGGGAAACAGCTTTTGGGGACATTCCGATGCCATTGTCTTGGATGCGAAGGGTTACATGATCCGGGGTTTCCGTCACCCCGATCGTCAAGTGAGGAGATTCTGTCTGGGCCATGGCTTCAATGGCGTTGGTGACGATGTTGAGAATGGCGGTCTTCATCTTATTGCTGTCCAGATTGACCTGAAGATCCTCGCTTGGGAGATCGAGTTCCAGCTCAATCTTTCGGAGCACAATCCTGTCCTGGAAGAGGAGCTGGGTTTCTGCGATCAGGGTAAAGATACTGGTGGGCTCGATTTCCAGCACCGAAGGTTTGGAAGATTCCAGTAAGTCAGTAATCAGGTTGTTGATGCGCTCACTGTTCCGCTTGATAATGTCCAGCATCATCAGGCCGGTCTTGTCTTCTTCGAGGGACTTCTCTAGCTGCCGGGCTGAGAGCAATATATTGGTGAGTGGATTGCGCACCTCATGGGCAATGGCCCGCGCCAACCGCCCCGTCATGCTCAGGCTCTCAGACAGGCGTACCTCTTCCTCGACTTTGAATTTCTCGATCTGAAAAGCCAGTTGGACGATGCACAAACGCAGGGGTTCCAGCATCATCTCTGGCTTACGGGTTCCGGTACCACACTCGAATTCGAGCACTCCTACCACCTTCTTGTCCAGCACATAGGGAAAAGCGATATCGTACTGGGAAGTGGAATCATGGGCTATGTATTTGGACAAACGGGTTTTGAAAACCTTTGCCGCCAAGTCGGTGGCAATGCCTGCATTCAGTGAAATGCCCTCCGCGCCTGGTTGTATACTCACCGAGTCATCGACGAGCGCTCTGACCTGGCTGGGAAGAAGCTTTTCACGATCGGGTGACAACTGCCAATAGGTTTCCTGGGAAAAGCCAAAATGGTCCCGGAGTTTGGCAAAAACTCCTTCGACGATGGAGGCCAGGTCTTCTCCCCGTTCGAAGAATGAATTCAATGCTCCGATTAAACCTGCATCTTCACTCTTCAGGTAAGGAACCGTGATGTCTCTCAGCGAAAAAACCAGGAATGTATCACCCAAATCGGATTCTACCTTCAGGATTTGTCCCTCCAGCCGGGTCAGGCCATTTCCCAGGACATCCACCGAAACTTCAAAAACGGCTCGGCCGGATGTCAATCCCTTTCGGACTGCGGAAGGAATCATCTCGGTCATTTCCATTGGCCATAACGAGGGGTCCGTAATGTGAACTCCCTCTACCTCTTTTTGGGTGACCTTGAACAGATCAATGGCGATTTTATTTACCTCCATGATCTCACCCGAGCGGTTCAATATCCAGGTCGCATCCGAGCTTTGGTTGAAAAGTGCCTCGAACTGGCTTTGGTTGAGCAGGGCCAGGCGCTTGTTTTTCTGATTTCTCAGGAAGTGCCGTGAAATTCTCCAGATGGCAATGATCAGGAACAATATAACCAGTCCCAGCAAGATCAGGATCGCAAAAAAGAGTTGTTGCAGTTCTTTGCTGACACCCCAGCCTGCACTGGCCGTCCCGTACAATGAGATTGCGAATCCAGCTGCACCCAATAAGGCCAGCAATAGGATAGAAAATAAAATCCAGGTGCCCCTGGGGAGTTTAAAACTGGTCACTGGTGTGATTATTTGTTCGCGTATACAAGTATAAATAAGTGAACTGAGATGATGGATGGACGCTTAGTATCTGTTGAAGTGCTTCATTAAGATATATTGAACTGCTTCATTTTATTGTAAAGGGTCTTGCGGTCCACTCCCAGGGCTTTTGCAGCTTCTCCCTTGTTGTATTTGGTCTCTTTTAAGACCTTCAGGATCATCTCGTACTCAGCCTTTTCGGCGGCGGATTTCAAATCCCGGACCTTGAAGATATCACTGGCCTCCTGAGGCGCGTGAACGATCTCCGCGGGGAGATGGGCGGGGCTCAATTTGTCTTCGTTGCACAATAGCACGGCTCGCTTGACCACATTCTGCATTTCCCGCAAGTTTCCCGGCCAATTGTAAGTGTGAAATATCTTCTTCACCTCTTTGCTGATACCTGAGACTTCTTTGCTCAGTTCCCGGTTGCTTTTGTCCAGGAAAAATTCGGCAAACAGATCTATGTCTTCTTCCTGGTCTCTCAAAGGAGGCAGCTGGATGGAAAACTCGTTGAGCCGGTGGTAGAGGTCTTCCCGAAAGTCGCCTGCCTCAATAGCAGTTTTGAGATCGTCATTGGTAGCTACGATCAGCCTGACATCTACGGATTTACTGGCCGTCTCCCCCATCCTGCGGACCTGACGTTCCTGGATAACCCTGAGCAATTGTACCTGTATCTCATAGGAGAGGTTTCCGATCTCATCCAGGAAAAGGGTTCCTCCGTCGGCCTGTAAAAAGAAGCCATCTTTGTCCTGCAAGGCGCCGGTAAAGCTCCCTTTCTTGTGTCCGAAAAGTTCGCTGGCTGCGAGGTCGTCGGGGAGGGCACCACAATCCAGGGCCAGAAAGGGTTGCTTGCTCCTTTTACTTGCCCGGTGGATTGATTTGGCAGCGATCTCCTTACCTGACCCGGTTTCCCCCTGGACAATAACGGTCATGTCCGTAGGACCGACCACGCTAATCATTTTATGCAGCTTGGTAGCCACCTGGCTGACGCCGGTGACATACTCTTTGCCCGGTGTACCCGATTTTGTAGCCGACCGATTGGATTTCGCATTCCCTTCCTGGTGTGTCCTTTCTTGCTGGGCACTTTGATTCCTGGGCTTCCCCTTGTTGTCAATCGCCTCCCGAACCTTCACCGAAATCTCTTCAGGATAGATCGGTTTGGTTACATAGTCGTAAGCACCATACTTGATCACGTTGACCGCGGTTTTGACATCAGAATAACCCGTAATGATGATCACCGGAAGCTCAGGTTTGATTTTCCGAATCTCTTTCAGCATCTCAAACCCATCTTTGTCAGGCAATCTGTAATCGCACAGCAGGATGTCAAATTCCTTTTCTTTGATCAACTTCAACCCACCCTCTCCCAAAAAGGAATATTCAGATTCGAATCCAAGCTCAGTGAAGTAGTTACTCAACAAAAAACATGTATCAACGTCATCATCGATCATCAGCAATCTTTCTCCCATGCGATTCTATTTTCTGGTAGCTTCTATTGTACAGGTACCTTCTATTGTACAGGTACCTTTCACTCAATGGGTACCTTTTATTATACAAGGGTATAACACAGCTGGTCTAACTTAAGTTGTCCACCCACTCAATTAAGCTGTCATCTGTAAAAGGCTTTGGAAAAAACTCTGAGATATCGAGTTCTTTGGCCAGGGCAGGATCGTAGCTGTTCCCATAAGCACTGATCACTGCAATTCTGAGGTCCGGATATCTGTCCCTCGCCCCCGGTACCAACGCATACCCCTGCCCATCCGGCAAGTTCAAATCCAAAAGGAGGAGGTCGGGTGCAAAGGCCGTCAAGACCTGTTCGGCTTCATGCAGGGACCGGGCCACTTGCACAATATGGCCCATGGATGTAAGCTGAAGGGAGAGCAGCAAACCCAATTCAGGTTCGTCGTCTACGATCAGGATATGTTTTGAACTTTGGGCTTCCATGCGGATCATGGGGAATTTTGTCCCCAAAAGTGGCAAATATCCCCTCCGGTGGGTACCTCTTCTTGTCAATAAAAATGTCCCTGTTGAGATAAATATAGGCTAAAATGCCCAGAAACGCCACTTTCCGGGCCGGTGCGCATACTTGGCAGGATATTTTCAATATAAGAGGGTGTAAAAGAGGCATTCACTTTGAGTGCACAAATAATATAAACCACAAATTTTTAAATGAGTATTACAGCAATAAAAGAAAGACCAGTAGAAACAAACAACAATACAAACGAAAGCAATCGCATGCCAACCAATACCGCCAACGGCGAAACCAGAACTCCCGAAATGAAAAATAAGCCGAAAAGAGGTTTTGTCCGTTTGGGATTTGGCCACAAAGAATCAAAAGAGTTGGTCAAGCAAATGAACATCCTGCTTGCCGGCTATCATGTCCATTACCAGAAGCTGAGGAATTTCCATTGGAATATCGAGGGAGATGACTTCTACGAATTGCACAACCAATTTGAGGATCTGTACAACCAGTCCAAAGTTAATATTGACAAAATTGCCGAGCGAATTCGCACCATCGGTTTCCAGCCAACCAGCACTATGAAGGGCTACCTTAAAGATTCATTGATTGACGAAGTCGATGGAAAAATGGGCAGTAAGGAGATGGCACGAGAGATTTCTCACGACATCGAAATCCTGCTGAGCAGCATTGTCGCTGCCCACAGCCCGGCCGCTGAAAATGGCGACCTCGCTTCGATCCATCTCTTGATGGGGATGGCCTACGATCTCGAGAAGAGTCACTGGATGCTTAGAACCTGGACTAAGTAATCACCCCTAAACCCTCCGTCATGGCTACACAAACGCAACCCGTCCTCTTTACGATCGAGCCTCCCTTACAGCTGAGTCCTGAACTGGTCACAGCTGTAAAGCTGGCTATCCTGTACCACGTACCGCTCAGGATTGTCTATATCGCCGAAAAAGTATTTCACCCTGGGGTACCAGTTCGGGAGGGCGGAGCGATTGTAGCCGTAAAACCATCTGCCATGACCTCTTCCACTGCGGCTCGGGAAAAGCTCGACTTTATTTGCGGCGACTTGATGATCAAGTACCCTCTTCTGGATGATTGCACGGCAATTATTCGGGAAGGATTTGCCGAACGTGAATTCCTTGAAGTTGTGCAGGAAGAAAAACCCCTTTGGACAGTCTGGTCCAATTCTAAGGAGGGCTCTGCACTTGACAAGGTTATTTACAACCTTGCGGTGGGAAATAGCCAGGACATCACTTACCCGTTGCTTATTCTGAACGACCGCATCAATTTGTTCCCGCCGGAAGTTGTTCATTTCTACTTTTCGGAAGGAAAAATGGATAATGATAAGGTTTCTGAAATGAATGGTATCGCAAGTCAGCTGCATGCCAGCCTGAAAATCTACGAAGTGATGGAGAATGTTACCGTGAGTAGCCTCTCTCAAGCCGGTAAGAAGGAGCTCATGCTGAAAAACCTTACTGGAAACTCCAATCTCTCCTTTTCCCGGATCGACTACCACCGTTTTCATTTTCAGGTAAAAGTGTTCCACTCTGGCATCAAAGATATTATGGTACTTGACCACGAAGATCGACAGATAATCACCAAAGAGTTTGATGCCAGAAATACCCGTGTAATTCTTGAGGAAACCCAGAATCCGGTATTGATTGCCTAACCTATATTCGTTCCTTTTTACTTTTTTTAACCTAAATCCCGTATGCCCGAAAAATTATCCTCATCATTCGACCTTCTATTCTCCAAGCTGTCTGGTTGGTTCGATGCATTTGTTCTGCACCTCCCCAACATTTTAGTGGCGATTGTTGTAGTTACTGCAATGTTCTTCTTATCTAAATATGTGAAGAAATTGGTTAGAAATCTGATGGGGAGATTCACAAGCAAAAAGTCCATCGTTCGCCTCTTATCCAATTTGGTGTCGGGAGCACTTGTCTTTCTCTCACTCATCCTCGTCTTAAGCATTTTAGATTTGGAGGAAACTGTCACCTCTATGCTAGCCGGTGCTGGTATACTGGGTTTGGTTGCTGGTCTCGCTTTTCAAGATGCTTTGACCAACACTTTTGCGGGGATTATTATATCTGTTAAAGACCACTACAGCATCAACGACCACATTGAGGTAAATGGTTTAGAGGGTTTGATAAAAGAAATAGGTTTCCGCTTCACTATTATCGAGACTTTCCAAGGTCAAAACGTAATTGTGCCTAATAAAACTATTGTAAATAGTTCGGTTAAAAACTATAGCAGTTCTGGCAATAGAAGAATTGACCTTGCTTGTTCAATTTCCTACGGTGATGATTTGGAAAAGGGGAAATCTGTAGCCACTGAAGCAATTGAAGACACTAAAATCTTTGATCTGAAAAAAGGAGTTCAATTCTTTTACACTTCGTTTGGGGATAGTGCTATCAACTTTTCACTTCGGTTTTGGTTACCGGAAAGAAAAAGTCACCCCGATTTTCTGGAGGCCAGGAGTCGCGCTATCATAGCCGTAAAAAAAGCATTCGCGAAGAACAATCTTTCAATTCCTTTCCCAATTCGCACCCTCGACATTGGCGAAAATGACCGGAAGCAATTGGTCAACTCGATCTCGGAAAAGGCCTTAAGTAACTGATCTCATTTGGAATTGCCACCTGATTCCATTGGTCAGTCAAATATTATTTTTGGTTTGGTTAAATAGTTTGAATTAGGTTGGTAAGCCCCTGATGGGGTGAAAGAAAAGGGAGTCCCGCTTGGGGCTTCCTTTGTCTTTTCAGGGGAGAAGGGACTGAATGTTTTTTTTCAGGGAAAGGGATTGATAATCAATGACAAATAGGTTATATTCGTCTGGTCCAACAACAAATCGGTCGATCATAACTTTTCTCCAGCCTTATTTTTCAACGAACACCAGCACGACTATGTCCTTACATGAAACCCCACTCCCAACCCACCAAGATCAGGTTGCCCAACTTGAGCAAGCCGACGGTCACCTGGTTGGAGAATCTGCCTTTGATGGCATGCGGTCATCTCCGCAAGTCTCTCCTCCCCCATTTCAATTGATTTCATCAGATAGCCCACCGATTGTGGGTGCAGAAAGCGGCGAGAAATCAACTATGGAAATGGGCCCTGAATCGGAAATTGATCTGACCTCTGCACCGACTCAGCGTACTGCCCGGACATCCACCAATGTTGTGCAGAAGCAAGCAGTTTCTACCTCCGCGCCGCCTCTTCAGTTGACTGGCGAAATCCCGCTGACCGAGAAAGCACTGGGTGAAAGTATTGTCAAAGGGGTCAACGATCTGAATTCGGGACATAGCCATGACAAAGGGGTTCATTATGCTCACAACTACCGGAGATACGCCCAGAAGTACAAGACGGATCCGGTAAAGAATGCCAGTTACAAACCTTATGCAGATTTTTGGAAAGAGGATTACTGGAAAGGGTATGCGAATCCTAAATATTTCACGAGGACCGGTACTTTCCAGTGGGAATTGAAGCCCAAGGTGAGCGCAGCTGAGGCGATCCAAAGTTGGTACAATGGCCTGACCATCTCTGAGTGTAATACTGCCATCGTGGTAGATTATATCAATACTATGCGCAAGGGCCTGGGAGATAAGAAGTTTGATGAACTCTATTCGAGCAAGTACGGGCCTCCCAAGAAGAAGATGATGGTCATCAGTTCCGTTTCATCTGCGACCCCATTGGAAGGCAATCTCACCAATTCTGCCGCTGTCAAGACCCCGGGAAAAGCGGGCGCGAGAAATGTCAAGGAGGGAGAATGGCACTATTTCTGGAACCATCCAAAGTATCTACTCAAGCATCCAGGAGGCGCTTTCCAGGGTGAGAATGCTGTCTATATGGGCATGGAAGGTGGAAAGCAGAAGTGGGCCGGGCTGGGAGTATCTCCGGTGACAGAAGTGGAAATGATGGAGACCATGGCGGGTGCCTACAACAGCGGTAGAAATGACCGTGATTATCAAATCCTGGTTCAAACCCATATAACCTCAAGTAAAATAGACAAGACCAAGACCTGGGAACAAAACTACAACGACAACCTCAGCAGTATCCCTGAAAAATACCGCCATGACAAGGGGCATTTTAAGAAAACGGTCACGGCCAACGATATTCTTACCGATCCTGCCTATAAACTTGGAAATTACACCCGCAAAGGTGGTTTTGCGCCGGAGTACGGTAATAAAATTGACCATGAAGCGTTGAAGAAATTATAATGCTGGGAAAAGCAGGAAACCTTCATACAATTATCGCTATCATAAGTTGTTCCATTCTCAGCGGATGGATCACCTCATGTAGCCCGACTGAAAAATCTATGACTAAGCATTCTTATTCCGTTTCTCTTGAGTATTCACATGATGGGCAATTTCGTCCTCCTATTCAGGGCTTTTTCGTAGATGCTTCTCTCAGCAATCCCGAGGATGAAGCTGCCTGGTTTGTGATCCCAATGGATGTAAAAAATGAAGATTTGGGTGCGCGAACAGTTCATTCTGTTCAGGAAAACTCAATTTGCCTGTCCGGAAATTGTGTTTCATTCCTGAAGGTTCTTGGAACGGAGAGCTTTTTTGCCTTTCGTCTCAAGGGGAATACCAATTTGAAGGTTGAGAACCTCCCGCTTCGATACTGGGGAGAGGAAGGTTTGCCGGAAAAATTGGACCTGACTGGTCATGTCACTGAAGCGATCAGTTTTGACGCCGGGGTAGTTCCTTTTGATCCTGAGCAGATCACAGCAGTGGGTAGTGGTAAATACAACTTTGGGGATCATACCCTGGTTTCCGAAACAAGTAGTGAAGAATTGGTTGAGACTGCGGTCAAATTCAAGACCCCGGTGGCGATTGATTTGGTCATTGACCTGAAATAAGTCAGGGCAGGTTAGAATTTTTCCACCAGGGTATTCAGATATTGAGGTGCCAGTCGCATCCGGCTTCCATACCAACTGAACATTTCGCCATCTACGAGCAGGAATTTGGTCTCCGGCAGCAGGGCTCTTAATTCTGCGATATGCCTTTCTGCAAATGGGTAGGGCTCGGAAGAGAGAAGGACTACTTCCGGATTCAGGTGAACGATCTCTTCGGGGAGTAATTCAGGGTAGCGATCGGTTTCAATCACATTTTCCAATCCGCAGAGGTTCAGGACTGCCTGGATAAAGGTACCGCGTCCGGCCACCATCCAGGGCTTGCGCCAGATAAAGTAGAGGCAGCGCTGGGTGGGTGCCAGTGCCTGCACTTGGTTGAGTGCCGCTTCCACTTCGGCTGCCAGTTCCAGGCCCCGGGCCTGGGTTCCGGTGATCTCCCCCAGGTCCCGAATCATCTTCAGGCAGCTCTCGATATCATGTACATCGGTGACGTAGACCGGGTAATCTGCCTCCAATGCCTCCACCATCTCTTTGGTATTTTCTTCTTTCTCTGCAATGATGAGATCAGGCTGGAGGGCATCGATACGCTCCATCTTCAACTGCTTGGTTCCTCCTACTTTCACAGCCTTTCCGACCTGCTCCGCCGGATGGATACAGAAATGGGTGAGGCCGACCACCCGATCTCCAAGGCCAAGGTCGTACAAAGTCGCAGTCTGGGAAGGACACAATGAAATGATTCGCTGGGGTTGGGTCGGTAGCTCTACCTTGCGTCCTAAATGATCTTTGGATATAACTGTATTCGAGGGCTGCATATTTATTTGACAAAGATAACTGCTTTGGAGAAATGAGAAATAGCATCTCTCGCAATCACCCTTGTCATGTAGTTAAGATGGGAGCTAAAAGGCGAAACAGGACCAAGGATATTTCATCAGAATAAAAAACTGTCTGGCGGCAGAGCCATCAGACAGTTTTTTTAGGTGAGGCCTCTTTAGGTGTGAGGCTCAATCAGATTTTGACCGGCTATCGGGTCTGGAATGCTCAATCAGACTTTGACCGGCTATCGGGTCTGGAATGCTCAATCAGATTTTGACCCGCTATCGGGTCTGTGAGTATCCTTCGGTTTCAAGCTTATCTTCCATTCCTAAGAGTGAGTAAGCATCTGCTGGGATGTCGTAATCGCTCGGGAAGGCGTATGCAACGATCTTACCCGTAGAGTAAGAACTGATCTTGACCTGGTTGCTTTGGTTGCCACCCAGTACGAGGATATTGCTTCCCTGCTTGCCAACTACAAATCCTACGTGACCTTTTCCGCCTCCATGGGAAAATACCGCTACTGCTCCATAAGCAGGCTTATCGACCTTCTTACCCCAGTTCTTATAAGACATCGCCAAGGCGCTGCCAGTACTTGAGATTCCAGCTTGTTTGTGCACCCAGTTCACAAATGAAGCACACCAGGGTACTTCATCGGTACCGAACTTTCCAGTGGTCTGGTGGTATTCCAATACCCGGTCGCTATGTTTGGCCCCTTTGATTTCCTGAACGCCAATCTCACCTTCCGCAATCTTCAGCCAGTCTGGCTTGCCGCCTTTGTTCTCGGGAATCAATGAACCAGTACGTACATATTTAGCACTGACCCACATACCTTTGCCGATCATGTACCAACCATTCTCTTCCTTGAAAATGGTCACTTTGGCACCACGGGTGAGTGGCTTTCCGACCTTTTCATTGTCTCCTCCGGGACCGGAACGTACATTCAGGCTACTCGCGGTAACCATCCCCTGATCTTCGGCTTTGTCTGGTGTGGCATCTGCTTTTGCGGGTGTGTCAGTTGTGCCGCCTCCTTCATTCTCTTCCTTATCTGATTTGACATCACCTTCTCCTCCTTCAGGACCAGCAGCTTCGGGAGCAGATCCTGATATGGACAGGTATTTTCCTGATACCCAACGTCCCTGACCAATCATTACCCAGCCATTCTTTTCTTCCAGTACTTCGACCTTTTCTCCTTTCAGGAGAGGTTTACCGACCTTTCTGAAGCTACCTCCCGGCCCGGAACGTACATTCAGGGCACTTGCGGTCACTTCACCTTTGGGCTTGGCCGCAGCTTTATCCATCTCTACATACTTGAGAGATACCCATTGACCGGGTGCTATCCGTGCCCATCCGTCCTTCTGCTCAAAGATTTTGATCTCGGTACCGGCCCTAAGCGGCGAGGCGGCCTTGGGATTGCCAGCCCCCGGTCCGGAACGGACATTCAATGAAGATGCGGTAATCTTTCCGGAACCAATCGGAGATGAGGTTTCTTCCTTTTTGGCATCGCCGCCGGCGGCTGGTTCAGCGGGCTTTTCCAGGGTTGGGGATTTCCCTTCCGCGGCATCATTGATGAATTTCTTGCGGGCCAGGAAACGACTCTTGGGAACTCCAAAATCGGTGAGCCACTTTTGGTCACTCATCAACTGGGCGAATTTCTTGAGGTCGTTGTCGGCGGCTGCCTTTTGCAGGAAGACCCTACTGCGGGAGTGGTAGTCACCCCGGTAACGGAGGTCGACCAATATATCGGTAATGGCAGGATGCTGCTTATCAAAATCGGTGGCCCCGTATTTGGCAACCACATCGTCCTTGCTGGAAATACGGACAACATCCTTTTTATGTGCTTCGTAGACAATGGCAAACAGCGCTTTCTGCTGTTCGTGGGTGATGGTTCCTACTTTGTCTTTGTTCTTCTTGACCCATTCTCCAGCTGCTTTGCCCTTGATTCCGGACGCTTCCGCCAACAGGGAAATTTGAGAACTTGAAAGGCCAGCTGATTCCATATAGCTGATATTGGCCTTCTTGCTCCGTTGGCCTACATCAAAGCCACGCCCGATCGTCACCCCTGAGTTTCCTCCGGGGTAGTGAATCACACGTGAAAAGTAGATGCTGTTGGCATTGTCCTGTCCTTCCGCATCAAAAGTAACCTGACCACGTTCCACCTTGAGGGGATCGTCATCGGTACTGGCTTCTTTCATTTGTACGGGTGCGGATGCCTGCAAGGCAAATTCCGGGGCTGGACGGCTGTTGGAGGGGGAAGCAATCGCATTTTCGGATTCGCTTCTTTGAACCGGAGACTTTTGTAGCGCTCTTTCCATGACAAGTGTTAGCAATTCTGAATGATCCTAAAGAGAGTCAAAATAGGAAATTATTCTGATAAATGCTCCCGATCTTTGACAACATCACTACCATTTTTTTCCCCATCCGGAAGTTTCCGTAATTTATCTCCATGAACCGATACCTCTTCATTCCTATTTGTCTTGCGTTCTTGGTTTCTCTGGGGTATGGACAAACCAATCCCAGTCCCAGACGTGACATTGAACCTATGCCCGGGACAGATGACGCTGCTTCCTTCTTTTTAAAGTTTTCCGCTGAAGGCAGTCTCAGCAGGCGATCTGGACCTGCGGTTGATTCGATGCGCTCCGCGGCCGATGCTTTGACCGTTGCCGCCCCTACCTCCTCAGCGTCATACAAAACCCCTTTTCAAACAGGTACCGGGGTGAGAGCTGAAATTGAAGTTCAAGCCAATCGTCGGTTCAGAGCCGGTTTTGGCTTGGGTTACAACCTTTCGCGGCTTTCTGAAACCCGGTCGCACAGCTATGTGGATGGATCAGGTGAAGCAATTGATGAGAGAGCCACGATTCAAACTCAACTCCAATACCTCACTCCTGGGGGTTATATAATGGTTCACTCCCGCTATTTTGCGGTCTCAGGGGGTATTCGCTGGAATGTATTTCTGGGTGGAAGTTCCACCGTGGACAACAATCTGCCTTCCTTTGTTTCGCCCAATGGGAATAACTATGGAGTTTCGGCGAGCACTGACTTCCCCTCGGAAGTATTTACCGATCTGGACGGAACCATCGTCTCTTCTGATGTGCAAAATGGGGGGTATTACCAACATTATCTCAATGCCTATTTGCAACTGCGTATCCATCCTTTCGGAGAAGATAACCGGCCCTTCCTGACCATCAGCTATTCGCCCACCTCCACCAATTATAAAAGCAATCTCAATGCGGCGGATTATACGCGGGTATTGTTCCCGGCTATTGATCCCCAGGCGCTGGGTGTATCCTCCCGGATGGAAGCGATTACTTTCGGGTTGGGCTGGAGTCTAGGGGGATTTTAATGGTGTGAATTGAAGATGAATTGCGGGCGTGAGCCTGTATCATCCGGTGAGCCTGCATCATGAAGGATGATTCTTCACTATCCTTTATGACGATCTGCCAGCACCGCTTCAATGTCCTTGAGGCCCATGCCCCGGTCGGTCAACAATACTAACAGGTGATATATCAGGTCTGATGCCTCTTCCTTAAAGAGCTGATCATTCTGGTCCATTGCTTCGATCACCAATTCCACAGCCTCCTCCCCTACTTTCTGGGCAATCTTGTTCCGTCCTTTGGCAAAGAGGCTGGCTGTATAAGATGACTCTGGATCGGCACCCTTACGGCTGTGAATGACTTCCTGAAGTTGGTGGACAAAACCTTGGGTGGTAGCGGGTCCAAAGCAGGTGTCTTCGCCGGTATGGCAGACAGGACCTTGGGGAATCACCCGCAACAGCAGGGTATCGTTGTCACAATCGACCTGGATAGATTTCAATTTGAGGAAATTGCCCGAGGTTTCTCCCTTGGTCCAAAGCCGGCCTTTGGAACGGCTGAAGAAGGTAACGATGCTTTCCTTTTGGGTTTTTTCCAGGGCCTCCTGGTTCATGTATCCAAGCATGAGGACCGTTTGGGTGCGGTCGTCCTGAACAATTGCAGGGACCAGCCCGTCGCCTTTATCAAAATCTATCTTCATCGGATCGGTATGTTTTCTGTTCTCAAATACGCTTTCAGGTTGGGAATAGGGATTTCACCAAAGTGGAAGATACTCGCAGCCAGGGCGGCATCCGCTTTCCCTTCGGTAAATACATCTTTGAAATGTACTTCTAACCCGGCTCCCCCGCTGGCGATCACCGGGATTCCAGCATTTTCAGATATTTTCCGGGTCAATTCGAGCGCGAATCCTCCTTTGGTTCCATCGTGCTCCATGGAAGTCAATAAGATTTCCCCGGCCCCTCTTTCCTCTACTTCAAGGGCCCATTCGAATGCATTGCGCCCGGTGTCCTTCCGGCCACCGTGTACAAATACGTTCCAATCTGTATTGACCAATCCTGTATCAATGGCCACGACAATGCATTGACTGCCAAACCGGTCCGCCAATTCGGTGATCAACTCCGGGCGCTTGACTGCTGCCGAATTCACGCTGACTTTGTCGGCGCCGGCCATCAGCATTTTGGATACGTCTTCGACAGAGGAGATACCACCTCCGACTGTGAAGGGGATATTCATGACCCGCCCCACTTGCTCCACCAACTCCAGCATAGCTTTTCGGCCTTCGACGGTGGCGGTAATATCGAGGAACACGACTTCATCGGCTCCGGCTTCGGCATAAGCTTTTGCGAGCTCCACCGGGTCCCCGGCGTCTCTGATGTCAACGAAATTGATGCCCTTTACGGTGCGTCCGTCTCGGATGTCCAAGCAGGGGATGATTCTTTTCTTGAGCATGCTTAGGTAGATTGGTTGGGGTTGGGGGTGCTTTCTAAGTCTGCCAGATCAGCCAGTTCCTTTAAGGTAACCCGTCCTTCATAAAATGCTTTCCCGACGATCGCACCGGATAGTTTCATGTTCTTAAGCTTTTGCAAGTCCTCCAAACTGGAAACCCCTCCACTGGCAATCAATTTCATTTCCGGGAACTGGGTGCTCAATTGCTGGTAAAGTTTGAAATCAGGTCCGCTCAACATGCCGTCCCTTTCGATCGCGGTACAGAGGACATCGGTCACCCCAAGCGCGAGGTATTCACGGATGAAATCCACCAGGCTGATCTCGGTTGCTTCCAGCCAGCCGGCTACGGCAACCTTCCCTGCCCGCGCATCAGCACCGAGAATGAAGCGTTCCGCTCCCAATTCCTTGATCCAGTTCCTGAACTTGTCTGGTTTTTGCGCGGCAACGCTCCCAACCGTCACTTGCTTCGCTCCTGTATTCAGCACTGCTTCTACCTGCGCGATCTCCCGGATACCGCCGCCAAAGTCGACCCGCAAGCTGGTTTCGTTGCATATCCTCCGCAGGATTTCCAGGTTTTGGGGTGTTCCCAACCGGGCACCATCAAGGTCTACGACGTGTAAATCCGTCAGGCCTTCGGCTTCAAATTCACCTGCGAGGGCCACCGGATCCTCGTAATAGACGGTTTTCCTGGCGAAGTCGCCCTGGCGAAGCCGAACGGCTTTGCCTTCTGAGAGGTCGATGGCTGGTATGATTCTCATGGGTTTTTAAGGTCGAGGGTGAGAAAGTTTCGCAAAAGGGTTTCGCCTCCGGTGCTGCTGATCTCGGGGTGGTATTGGACTGCGAAAAAATTGTCGCGTTGCAGGGCCGCGGAAAATGGGATGCCATAATCGGTGGTGGCTGCGGTGTGAACGCTCAAAGCGGCGTAGTAGCTGTGGACGAAGTAGCTGTCGGTGCCTTCGGGGATGTCTTGAAAGAGGGGGCCTTTCAGGTTGTGAAGGCTGTTCCAGCCCACTTGGGGGACTTTTAAGATGGTGGGGGCTTCCGGACTGGACTGCCTGGCATCGGTGGAGAGTACTTTTTCGGAAGCTTCCGGACTGGACTGCCTGGCATCGGTGGAGAGTACCGCAGCGGGCATAGCCGCAGGAAACCGCTTCACCTGGACATCGAAGATGCCCAATCCTTCGGTGTCGTTCTCCTCGCTGTGCTTGCACATGAGTTGCAGGCCGAGGCAAATGCCCAGCACTGGTTGCTTGAGGTCTGGGATCAATTGATCCAGACCGAGTCGCCGGAGGCGGTCCATGGCGCTGCTGGCTTCGCCAACCCCGGGAAAAATGACCCGGTCCGCGGAGCGGATGAGGTCCGCATCATGGGTGAGCACAGCATCGGCTCCAACCCGTTCCAGGCCATTGCGCAGGGACCGGATATTGCCGGCTTTATAATCAATGATTGCAATCATGACAAGGTTCCTTTGGTGCTGGGGAGGATGCCGTCCCCGGTTTTGGCGATGGCCATGCGGATGGCACGGGCAAAGGCTTTGAAGATCGCCTCGATCTTGTGGTGCTCATTTTCTCCCTCGACTTTGATGGCGAGGTTACAAGCCGCAGTGTCGCTGAAGGATTTGAAGAAGTGGCGAAACATCTCCGTAGGCATATCCCCGACCATTTCCCGCTTAAACTCAGCCTCCCACACCAGCCAGGGACGCCCTCCGAAATCGATCCCCACCTGGGCCCGCGCATCGTCCATCGGCAGGAAAAATCCATACCGTTGAATGCCCTTTCGACTTCCCAATGCTTTTTTAAAGGCCGCTCCCAGAACAAGCGCGGTATCCTCAATCGTATGGTGCTCATCTATTTGCAAATCCCCCTCTACAGAGATGTCAAGGTCGATTCCTCCGTGCCGCGCGATCTGCTCCAACATGTGGTCGAAGAATCCCAGTCCTGTAGCAATATTCGCATTCCCCGCTCCCTCGAGATCAACCGTCACCTGAATTCTGGTTTCCTTGGTCACCCGCTCTTCGGTTACGCGACGGGGCAGACCACTGAGAAATTGATAAATTTCTTCCCAGGTTTTCACGGTGATGGCGGCATTTTCTGCACCTTCTGGATTCTCTGAAGTTTCCCCTGAATCTCCTGTGCTTCCTTCACTTTCTGCATCTCCTGCAATAAATATCCCCTTCGCCCCGAGGTTGTCAGCCAGTTTGATATCACTCGCCCGATCACCCACTACAAAGGAATTCTCAAGGTCGTAATGCCCCATCATATAGTGCTTCATCAACCCGGTGCCAGGCTTCCTCGTCTCGGCTTCCTCGTAGGGAAAGGTCCGGTCGATCAAAACCTCGCTGAAATGGATGCCTTCGTCGGTGAAGGTTTGCATCATCAGGTTGTGGGCGGGCCAAAATGTATGCTCGGGAAATGATTTCGTCCCCAGGCCATCCTGGTTGGTAATCATCACGAGGTCATAGTCCAATTCGCGCACGATGCGTCCGAGCCAGTAAAATACTCCCGGGAGGAAACGAAGTTTTTCATAGCTGTCAATTTGCTCGTCCTCGGGTTCGAGGATCAAGGTGCCGTCACGGTCAAGGAAGAGTATTTTTTTCATGTCGCGGGGTTCAGTGGATGCTAATGCTCAGTGGATATTAATGTTCAGTGGATGCTAATGCTCAGTGGATATTAATGTTCAATGGATGCTAATGTTCCGGGAAAATATGGTTTCGATCTGGTACAAGAGGGCCTGGTTTTCTGTGGGGGTTCCGACGGTAATTCTCAAGGCGTCGTCCACATAGGCCCGGCGGTCGCGGATGACGATTCCCAGATCGCGCAATTGGTTGAATATTTCTCCGGCCTTTTCAAAACGGACCAACAGGAAATTCGCGTCGCTGGGAAATACTTCCAATACCCCTTCCATCTGGACCAGGGCATCCTGCAGGCGGTTCCGTTCAGAGGTGATTTCGTCGATCTGAATCTGAGGGTCGGTGCCAAGGACTTTTTCCAATGCGACATCCTGAACCAGGCTGCTCAGGTTATAAGGCGGCTTGATCTTGTTCATGACCGCGATGATTTCCGGATTGGCAACCGCCATGCCCAGTCTCAGACCAGCCATACCCCAGGCTTTGCTGAATGTTTTCAGGACGACAAGGTGGGGCCATTCGGTGGTATCTTTTAGATAGCTTTTGTCGGGGGCAAAATCTGCATACGCTTCATCTACAACCACGAGTCCATTGGCTGATTGAAGGATGTCCTCCACTGCGGCCCTTTCCATGGCATTTCCGGTGGGGTTGTTGGGGGAGCACAGGAAGATGAGCTTGGGGGAAAATTGGTCAATGGCTTTCCGGATAGATGGAATATCCGGCTGGAAGTCATTGGTCAGGGGGATATCTACCAATTCGATGTTGTTGATCCCGGCTGAAACCTGGTACATTCCGTATGTGGGTGAACAGATCAGAGCCCGGTCCTGGCCCGGTTCGCAGAAGGCTCGGAACAGGAGGTCGATGGCTTCGTCGCTGCCGTTGCCAAGGAAGAGTTGTCCGGGGTCGATGACAAGTTTCTCGCCGATGGCTGCTTTCAAGCGTTTCTGCAATGGGTCCGGGTAGCGGTTTAAAGGCGATGGCTTCCCCTGTTTTGGTTGCTCGGATCGTTTGGGTTGCTTGGATTGCTCGGATTGTTCGGATCGTTCGGATTGCTCGGATTGCTCGGATTGCTCGGCCAGGTTCAGGGTCAGGGTATTCGGATAGGGATTTTCATTGGCGTCCAGAAATATATCGGCCTTCCCTTTGAATTCACTCCTGGCGGAACTGTAGGGCTTCAGCTTTCGGACGTTCTCCCGCACCAGTTGCTGGATGTCAATGGCTTTTTTCATGGGCTTGGTCATGGTTTCAAGGATTGAATCCGCACGGTTACTGCATTCTTGTGTGCATCCAGGTCTTCGTGTGCGGCCATGACTTCGATGTCCGGGCCGAGGTCCAGAATTCCTGCGGGGCTGATCTCCTGGAAGGTGATCTTCTTGAGGAAGCTGTCCAGGGAGACGCCGCTGTAATTGCGGGCATAGCCATTGGTGGGGAGGGTATGGTTGGTGCCTGAGGCATAATCTCCGGCACTTTCCGGGGTGTAATGCCCCAGGAATACAGACCCCGCATTGGTGACTTTGGCTCCGAGGGAGCGGGGCTGGCCAACTGCAAGGATGAGGTGCTCGGGGGCGTAGACATTGCTGAAGGAGATAGCTTCGTCCAGGTCCTTGAGCAGGATGGCCGCACTGTTGGCGAGGGAGGCGCGGATCATTTCTCCGCGGGAGAGCTGGGTGGTTTGGGATTCGATTTCGGTGAGGGTCTGGTTCAGGACTTCCTCATCTGTACACACCAGGACCACCTGGCTGTCCATGCCGTGCTCGGCCTGTGAGAGGAGGTCCGCAGCCAGAAAGACGGGGTTCGCGGTTGCATCTGCGATGACGAGGACTTCGCTGGGTCCTGCGGGCAGGTCGATCGCCACTCCGTGGTTCATGGCTTCCATCTTGCCCTGGGTAACATATTGGTTGCCGGGGCCAAAGATTTTGTCGACTTGGGGAACGGTGTCGGTTCCGAAGGTCATGGCAGCTACGGCCTGGGCGCCGCCGACGCCATAGATGGTGTCGATGCCAAGGAGTTGAGCGGTGAAGCGGATGGCGGGGTGGATCTCGCCGGCTCGGTTGAGCGGGCTGCAGATTACCAATTCGCGGCAGCCCGCGATGCGGGCGGGGACGGCCAACATCAACAAGGTGGAGAACAGCGGTGCGGTTCCTCCGGGGATGTAAAGCCCTACCCGTTCAATGGGCACACTCTTTCGCCAGCAGACCACACCCGGAGAGGTTTCAACTTCCTCGGTTGGCTCCCACTGCTTTCCGTGAAATGCCTCTATATTCTGCTTGGCCCGCTTGATCGCTTTGACCAGATCAGCCGGCAAGCTGGATTCTTCGATAGCAGTTGGGACGGCTAAATCCGTCGCGGATGGACAATCGTATTTGCGGGTCAATTCCAGCAAAGCTTTGTCCCCTTCCTTGCGGACCAGTTCCATGATACCACGGACCAACGGTTCGAGATTGGCTGCTTCCAGGACCGGCCGTTTAGACAACTCGGACCAACTGTCTTGCTTTGGATATTTACTCGTTTTCATACTACCATTTTTTCAATCGGTACTACCAGAATTCCTTGTGCACCAAGGACCCTCAGTTCATCGATCACTTCCCAGAAAGTATCTTCTGGGACGACGCTGTGCAGGGAGCTCCATCCCTCTTCCGCCAGTGGCAAAACTGTGGGGGATTTCATCCCGGGAATCAATGCTTTGATCGCGGGGATTTGATCGTCCGGAGCATTGAGGAGGATGTATTTGTTTTTCTGTGCATTTCGGACTGCCTTGATCCTAAACAACAGTTTCTCCAGAATTTCGGCTTTTCCGCCATTCAGTCCCGGGGTTGCCACCAGAACTGCCTGGGATTTCAATACGGTTTCGACCTCCTTCAGGCCATTGGATCTGAGGGTACTGCCCGTACTGACAATGTCCAGGATGCCAGCCGCCAGCCCAATGCCAGGAGCGACTTCAACCGATCCGGATATTTCTTCGATTTCAGAGTTTACCCCTCGTTCCCGCAGGAATTCTGAGAGTATCAATGGATAGGAGGTCGCAATCTGCTTGCCTTCAAAGAATCCCAGACCGGTGTATTCATCTTCTCTTGGAATGGCGAGGGACATGCGGCATTTGCCAAAACCAAGATGGTCAACCGCCTGAACCGAATGGCCTTTTTCGAGGATCACATTTTCCCCGGCGATGCCGATGTCCGCGACGGATTCGGCGACATACTTGGGGATGTCATCGTCCCGGAGGAAGAGTACCTCCAAAGGGAAGTTGGTGGCGGTAGCCATAAGTTTGCCCGAACCGGTGGGGAGATTGATCCCGCATTCCCGGAGCAGGCCGATCGACTTGTCAAAAAGCCGGCCCTTTTTCTGAATTGCTATGCGCAGTATACTGTCCATGATCTTGTATTAATGCAAAAAGGCCTGCCGATGTTCGGCAGACCCTTGTTTTTATTTTACTGTATTGAATCAGTTAGCAACAAGAACACCTATCATCGACCCGGAGGGGTGACTGAAAATGATGGTGATGATGATGCTGATTGTACATTCTTGTTTTGTTGAACCAAAGATATGGGATTTGGGGAGAGCTACAAGATTTAATTCAGGATTTCCTTCGATTTTGGTCAGAATGGGTCAATTCAGGATGGAATCGCCACCCGGCTCAACTAAACATGCTGGTCAATCAGGATCGAAAGGTCATCCGGATCCATCAGACATGCTGGTCAATCAGGATCGTATTCCCATCCGGATCCATCAGGGTAATACTAGCCGGACCCTGGCTGGTCTCATCCGCCTCCGTTTCCAGTTTTAAACCTTTTTCCTTGAAATGTCGCTGGAGTTCCCGTACATCCGTAAAGGAATCCAGGGTATTTGCGCTTTGGTCCCAACCCGGATTGAAAGTCAGGATATTTTGCTCAAACATCCCCTGGAACAAGCCAATGATATGCTCCCCATTTTTCATAATAAGGTAATTGTGCTCGGGGTTGCCGGCAAAGACTGAAAAGCCAATGCTTTCATAAAATGACTTCGAGACCTGGAGATCTTTAACGGCCAGGCTTACTGAAAATGCTCCTAGTTGCATAGTGGTTAATTATTTTTATTCTATCGCTGTACTTACTTGAATATAATGTTTATTGGGAAATATCGAATCCTATGCAGGACAAAAGACCTACTTTCAAGAGGCCTCCTAAAAAGCACCAACCCAAGGGATTGGAATTCCTTTATGAAGACCACGACATCCTTGTGGTCAATAAGGTCGAGGGATTGCTGACGATGGGCACGGGACGGGAAAAGGAAAGAACCGCCTACTACCTGTTGACGGACTATGTCAAGAAGGGAAATCCGAAATCAAAGAAGCGCATTTTCATTGTGCATCGGCTGGACCGGGATACTTCGGGGGTGCTGATTTTTGCGAAAAACGAGGCTGCCAAGCGCTACCTGCAAGATGAATGGGAGAATTTTGACAAGACCTACACGGCGGTAGTACAGGGGATACTGGCGGTAAAAGAAGGTGAGATCACTTCTTACCTGGACGAGAACCAAGCGCACCGGGTCTATTCTGTAAATGATCCTGCAAAAGGGAGACTTTCAAAAACCGGTTACAGGGTGGTTCGGGAATCGCAAAAGTACAGTTTACTGGAGATCAGATTGGAGACGGGGAGGAAGCATCAGATTCGGGTACACTTTTCTGAGATGGGCCATGCTGTGGTGGGTGACCGCATGTATGGGGTCCGGGAAAAGGGAGTCAAACGACTTGCCCTCCATGCAACTTCTATTGCCTTCAATCACCCGGTGACCAAAGAGCGAATGAACTTTTCCACCGTGGTCCCGGCTTATTTCAAAACTATGCTCCGCTAATTAATTTCCCTTATATATGTTCTTCTGACTTCAAAGACTAAAATCTACTTTTTATGTGGGACTATATTCTAAAACAGCAGGAACTGATCATTTACATCCTCATCGTGACCGCCGTTGCGGTTATTTCTGTTCGGGTCATGCGGATGTTGATCAGCAGGTTTATCAACAGTCGACAGGATGCTACCGGGATTGATCCGACCAAATTCAAGTTCATCAAGAACTCTCTTTCTGCGGTCATCTTCGTTCTGGCCCTGGTGCTAATCCTTTACCGGTTGCCGGGGGGAGAAGCCATCGCGGTTTCAATTTTCGCCAGTGCAGGTATCATTGCAGCTATTGTTGGATTTGCTTCTCAGGCAGCTTTCTCAAATATTGTTAGTGGCATATTTATCGTCATATTCAAACCCTTCCGATACGGTGACCTCCTTCAGATCGGAACGGATCAGCGTTGCGTAGTTGAGGATATCACCCTTCGCCATACCGTAATCCGGAACCTGCTGAACCAGCGCATCATTGTCCCCAACTCAATCATCAGCGATGCGACCGTGATCAACTTTACGATTATCGATGCAAAGGCGATGCGACAGCTTGATTTCAGCGTGGCTTACAATGCAGATATTGACAAAGCGAAGCGCATTATCCGGGAGGTCATCGAGGCCCACCCCAAGTGCATTGACAACCGGAACGAGGAGCAGATCGCTGCCGATGCTCCTATTGTTGACGTTCGCTTGGTTGCCTTGGGTGAATATTCAGTGCAGTTGAAGGCGAACGCCTGGGGATTGACTTTTGGCGATACCTGGGACATCTTCACCGATGCCAATGAGGCTATTCTGAAGCGTTTTGCTGAGGAAGGAATTGAAATTCCTTATCCACACCGGGTTGTGATTTCACAAAATCAAAGTGTCAGTGGTTGACTCTCCTCAAAGGGGACTCAATTAGGTTTTCGTCATTTCCAGATTCCTGAGGGGCTTTTTGAAGGTCAGGATATTCCCAATCGGTAGATGGTAGTAGAGCGCCAGGTCTCTCCTACGTGAAGGATACTTTTTGGGAAATGGGCTTGGTTCAGGTTGTCGGGAAACTGTTGGGTTTCAAAGCAGAATGCAGATCGAAAGGGGTAGGTTCGCTCTTTCTTACCTATGACTGATCCATCCAGAAAGTTTCCGCTGTAAAACTGCATTCCGGGTTCGGTTGTCAGCACTTCCATCGTCCGGCCAGATTTTGGTTCCTCCATCCTGGCAGCAAGTCTGAGTCCTTTTCCATTGGTGATAAAGTTGTGGTCGAAGCCGCTTCCCATTTTGATTTGATCGTCTTTCAAATCTATTCGTTTCGAGATGGGGATGGGTTTGCGGAAATCAAAAGGGGTGTTTGCGACACTGTCAATATTGCCATTGGGGATCAGGCCCTTTCCCAAAGGTGTATAGTGATCGGCGTTAATCCAAAGCACATGATCGGTAATCAAGCCTTCTCCTGCCCCTTTCAGGTTAAAATAGGAATGGTTGGTGAGATTGATGGGAGTAGCTTGATCTGTGGTAGCAGTGTAGGAAATCTGCAATTCATTTTCCTCATTCAGCGTATAAACGACCTTCACGTGTAGATTTCCAGGATAGCCTTCTTCCCCGTCAACCGCCAAATAATTCAATTCCAGTTCAGCTTCAGAAATTGATCCCACTTCCCAGACCTTGCGGTTGAACCCTTTGTTTCCTCCATGAATGTGATTGGCCCCATCGTTGCAGGCAAGCTGGTATTCCTTGTCCCCCAATTTGAACCGGCCCTTCGCAATCCGATTGGAAAACCTGCCGATGGTTGCACCAAAATACATCTCCGGAGAATTGACATAACCTTCCAGAGAAGGATAACCGAGCACAATATCGGTAAGATCCCCGTTTCGGTCGGGGGTATAGAGACTGACCACCCTTGCCCCGTAGTTGGTAATTTGACATACCAATCCGTGGGAATTCCGAAGGGTAAAGAGTTGTACCTGTTTGCCCTCAATTGTCTTGTCAAATTCAGATGACCGAATGCCAGCTGTTTCTTCTGGAGCCGCCATCAATTTGCGTAATGTTCAGCGATCATGGCATCGGTTTCTTCCCGATTCTTAAAGACTTCAAATGTCCGTCCCTGGGTGCGTTGTGCACCTAGGGAGTTGGCGTATTTGACAGCTCGGATATAGTCGGTTTTGTCTTCTAACAGCCCGAATCCAAGCCCTCCGGCAAAAGAGTCTCCACATCCGGTGGTGTCGATGACATGCTCCACCCATATTGCAGGTACAATCTTTTGCTTGATCTCTCCATCTTCTTTGAAGAATACTGCACTTCCCTGGGCGTCCAAGGTCACAATCAGGGACTTGACTCCCCGGTTGAGAACATGGGTAGCAAATGCATTCAGTCGGCTTTCACTGTTGTCTTCGATCGGATCGTCCGAGGGCAACGTTTCTCCCCCATTGAGTTCATCCTCGAACCAGGAGCAATGTGATTCCTCAAGGTTCATTTTGAGGACATCTATATAAGGTAACCATTGGTCCCGGTCCATCCAATAGCGCAGGAAGCGTTCTCCTTCAATCGATACCGTATTGGTAGGCCCATGCGCATCAAAGATGATCACCCCCTCGCTGTTCTCCTTGATGTATTTAATCGTCTCCAGGGGAACTTCATAATCGGTGATGGGGACACATACGAATACATCGCAGTGAAGTAAATCCTTGACATCTTCCGGGAGAATGGGATTCATGAATCCTGTTTGCTTTTCGAGCCGGTTGTTTTGATCCAGGAACCTGAGCCGGATGACATCCCCCTGATCTGCATCCGAAGTAATGTACTGGGTAAGGATATTGGGATAATTCGCCAGGATCTCCTTCACCGGTCCCTCGTCCTGCTTCCTGAGGTGAGACACCACACTCACGGATCCATCATCGCCGATCAATCTGGAAAGACCAATCGCAGGATGCATTGCGCATCCATATTTTTCGATCACCTCACCATGGTGGGTAGTTATATGGTCACGTGGAATGGGTCCGAGGACCGCTACATTGAATTTTGCCATACCTGCTGAAACTAATGAAAGGGACATGCCCTATATTAATGTACAAAGTACAACAACATACAATTATGCCCAAACTGTATCGTCGATTCTGGTGTCAAATATGAGTAAGCCTTCCTCTTTAACGTTCACGCCTTATGCAGGTCGACCTGCGAAAACACCTGACGGTAAAATCATTCTGTTAAGATGAGCTTTTTGCTAAGAATCCCTGAAGCTGTCCGCAGGGCAAAAAAATAGGTCCCAGGGCTGAGGTGAGTTAGATCCAGGTCTTTCCTGAAAACCGTCAGGGTGCCTGAAGCTGCAATGCGACCATTGAGGTCGAATATGGTGTAGGTAGCCGGGGCCAGCATCACTCATTCACTGGAAAATGCCTTTACCTTTTCCCGGTAAGATGAGAATACATTGGCCCTTGACATAAATCCCAGGTATTTCCCCTCCTCCAATACAGGTATATTGAATTTCCCGGTCGCTCTGAATTTCTCTGCCACTATTTCCATGTTCTCACTTACTTCAATAACGGTCCCCGGCTTGCGCATCATGTCAATGATCATGGTGCTGTCATACAACTCGGGTTTGAAAATCAGGTGGCGTACATCATCGAGAACGACCATTCCCCGGAAAACGCCCTCTTGGTCTACCACCGGAAACAGGTTCCGGTTGGATACTTCGATCGCTTCTGTCAACTGACGCAACGTACAATCGGGAGACAAGACCCGGAAGTCCTTTTCGATGAGGCTCCGCACCTTCATCATCCGCAGGGCCGATTGATCCCGGTGATGGGTGATCAACTCTTTCCGGTCGGCGAGTTGCTGGTGGTAAAGGGAGGATTTGACAAAGGATCGTACCGTGAGGTAAGCAAATGCCGAGGTAATCATCAGTGGGACAAACAACTGATAACCACCTGAGATGTCTGCGATGAGGAAGATGGCGGTTAGCGGAGCATGTAGGACTCCGGCAATCAACCCAGCCATGCCGATCAGGGCAAAATTGCTGGTGTTCAGGTCCCGGATACCCATGTATTTAACTACGCTTGCGAACAGCATCCCGGTGTGTACTCCCATGAACAAGGTCGGTGCAAAGATTCCTCCGATCCCGCCCGCGTTCAGGGTAAGAGATGTAGCCGCTACTTTGAACAGGGTTACCAACAGCAGCAGGCCGGCCAGCATCCAGAAAGATTCTTCCATCCCGCTAAAGAGGCTGTTGTCATACAAAGAGTTCATATCTCCCCTTAAGATGGCATTGATGGATTCATAGCCTTCCCCATAGAGTGAGGGAAAAAGAAAGATCAGGATGCCAAGGCCAAGGCTCCCGAAAAGGAAACGTTGCCACTGGGCGCTGAACCGATCGAACAAGATGTAAATCTTGCGATACGACCAGGAGAAGTAAGTCGAGACCAGTCCGGCCAGGATTCCAAGGAGGATATAGTAGGGCAGGTCGCCCAGCTCAAAAGTCTCTTGTACATCAAATGGATAGAGGACATTGCCACCGAGGAAAAACCAAGAGGTGAGGAAGGCCAGGACAGAAGCAAATAGAAGGGGAATCAGGGAAAAAGTGGTCAGGTCAATCAGGATTACCTCAACCGCAAATACAATCGCGGCAATGGGGGCTTTGAAAATTGCAGCGAGGGTTCCTGCTGCCCCGCAGGTCATCAAAAGGGTAATATGGCGGTAATCCAGGCCCGTAATGCGACTCAAATAAGAGGCCAGGGACGACCCGGTGGCCACCGTAGGTCCCTCCAGACCAACCGATCCTCCAAAACCAATCGTCAAGGCGGAGGTCACGAGGCTGGAGTACAGGTTGTGCAGGTCCATTTTTCCCTTTCTTTGGGAAATGCTGTACAATACATTCGAGATTCCATGCCGCACTGGTCTGCGTATGACAAACTTTATAAGGATTAAGGTGAGTGCAATGCCCACTACGGGCAATAAGAAATAGGCAACATGGTAACCGTCCAGTTTGGTGAGATGCTCAACTTGCCGCTGAATGAACCAAACTGTGTTTTTGATCAGTACTGCCGCCAATCCAGCACCAATCCCAACTACCCCACTGAGCAGGATGACGAAGTTCCGCTCACTGAGATGCTTCAGGCGCCAACGGTAAAACCGAACTATGGGAGAGCTACTGGTTTTCATATTTTGTCTGAACAACTATGTCTGCACAACTATGTCTGCACAAAGGTAATCAACCCTCAAAGCCAGACAAGTTACGCTGGGTAGCTTGGGTTACTTTAAAAGGACCGCCCGACAGGGGGGGCTTTATTATGGCAATTATTTACTAATATTATCACACATGAATACGCCTGCCCCACATTTGAAGGTTCAGGAACTCGCCAAAGGTGATGTAGCTCTCCTGCTCGACTACTGGTACCATGCCACGCCAGAGTATATGCGACAAATGGGGGCCGACCCGGCCAAACTGCCTGACCGGCCAGCTTTCGGGAAAATGCTGCTTCAGCAAATCACGCTCCCTTATTCTGAAAAGGCTGCCTATGCTACGATATGGATGGTAGATGGCAAGCGGGTTGGACATTGCAATCTCAATAAGATCGAATTCGGATCCCATGCTTCCCTGCATCTGCACTTATGGCACCCCATGCGTAGGGGCATGGGATTGGGGCAACAGTTGGTCCTTCGTTCCCTGCCCTATTTCTTCGATAATATGCAGTTGAAAAGAATCTTTTGTGAACCTTATGCCCTCAACCCAGCTCCGAATAAAACCCTGGAAAAGATCGGGTTCTCTTTTGTGAAAAGGTATACGACGGTACCGGGTTCCATCAATTTTGAGCAGGAAGTTAACCGATGGGAATTGACCCATGAGCAATTTCTGGCTTTGTATAAATAATAGGAAAGAGGTTGTCATTTGAAAAGAACAGGTTGGACGGCTTGATTCCACAGGTTTGAAATAATCCCCCGGGTTTGACTTTTCCGAATTCAGTTTCCATCTTCCCGTTATGCAGCTTGATTGGAATGAAAACCAGGTTGGCCTCCATAGTAAATACGAGGCATTTGGACGGGAAAATGTGGCTCCCCGTGCCAGGGATTTGGCTGTAAGGAACCAATTTGATCACCAGAGTTGGGAAAGCCTCTGCCAGTCCGGCTTTTTCAAAATGATAATTCCGGAGCCTTACGGTGGTGAAAAGGTCAACTGGTGGGATTTTACTTCTGCATTGGAAGGATTGGCCAGTGGGTGTGCAGATGGAGGCTTTCTTCTCAGCGTAATCTCCCAGGCTGGATTTATAAGAGGGTTGAGTCTTATGGGCAGCCCTTTTCAAATGCATAAATACTTCCCGAGGATATTGGCCGGAGAGCTAACTGCCACCGCAATTGCTGAGCACCACACCGGTTCCGATCTTTCCGGTCTGCGCACCCAGGCCAGGTCGGAAGGCAGCAAATGGTTCCTCAATGGGGAGAAATGGAATATTGCGCATGCGCCTACCGCCTCTGTGTGTCTCGTCGTAGGTCGGCTGCCGGAACTTGGCCAGCGTGACCTTACCCTATTTCTGGTGGAGCGGGAGCAGCATGGGTTTTCATCTGGTCCCCCCGATGACAAGCTCGGTAACCGTACCCTGCCAACCAGTTGGCTGAAATTTGAAGATGTACCGCTGGAGGCGGAGGATATACTGGGCAATTCCGGGGAGGGCCTCAGAGCCCTGGCTCCGGTCGTGGCCCTGCAAAGAATATATTATGGATGGATGGGCAGCCGCTTGCTGCTTCCCGTTCTTCAGGATGTGCTCTCCTTCCTTGAACCCCGTTCCTCATTTAAAGACCCCTTGCTCAGGCACCAACATGTGCAACGCAAAATTGTCGATACTCTGATCGGTCTTGAGAACAGCCGGTGGACGGGAATTGGTGCCCTTCACCAATTGCTTTCGGGTAAACCCACTGCGGCCATGCAAAGTTCCATTGCTAAGTTGACGGGGGTCAGGGCTTGTCTGGAAGGTGCCAGGGACTTGCTCACTTTGCTCGGGAGCAATGGGTACCAAACCAGTCAAGCGAGTCACCTGGTCCAGGACGCCTTGGGTTTCCTCACCGTAGGTGGCACAGAAGAGATGCACCGGATTAATATTTTCAACCAATTCATACGCAACCGCTAGCTGAGTGCTCTGTTTTCACCAGTTCATACGTAACCGCTAGCTGGATGCCATATTTTTCACCTTCAACAAGGACACCATGACCAAAGAAGAGATCATTCAACAAATGTCAGCTGCGCATGCGGAATTTGTAGCAGCCGTCCGCCAACTGTCTCCCGAAGACTTTGAGTTTACACCCGAAGGGAAGTGGAGTGCCGCTCAGCAAACTGAACATTTGTTGACATCTACCAAGGCACTGAAGCCCGCCTTTAAGATTCCGAAATTCATCCTGAAGCAACGCTTTGGTGTGGCCAACCGACCCTCCAGAAGCTATGACGAAGTGGTACAGCGGTACACAGATAAGCTCGCGGCCGGAGGCCGTGCGACAGGCGCTTTTATCCCGGATGCCGTCTCGGCAGATAAAAGAGATTCTTTGCTGACCGGGATAGCAGAAACGGTTGAAAAACTCAACAAAGGTCTGGCGAAGTGGTCTGAAGAGCATATTGATGAATACATCCTTCCCCATCCATTGCTGGGAAAAATTACGGTCCGGGAAATGATGTATTTCACCATCCACCATGTCCAGCATCACCAGAATATCATCGACCGGGAATTGGCTATTCGGGATGAAAACTAAATGAAAGAAGCCGCCTCGGTGAAGAGACGGCTTCTAACTGTAACATAAAACGTATTTTTATTTGGTGACTGCCATGCGCTTGGTATTGGCACGCTGACCGTCAACTACCAGGGTGTAGGTATAAACACCGGACTGAAGTACGTTCGAGTCCAAGTTCACTTCACCATTGCCACGCTCACTGATGTCAAGGCGCAAAACTTCCTGTCCATTGATAGTATTGACTACAATTTGAGCGGAATTAACGTTCTGTGGCAGGTAGAAAGGGATGCGGGTCAATCCATCAGCAGGATTGGGAACATTTTGGAAAAGCTGAGCCTTGTCCTGATTGTCGATGTTGGCAGCTGCACCGCGACCAGTCTTGCTGGCGTCAGAACCGGTCAGCATCGCCTTGATCTCAGCGATTTCAGCACGGAGGCTGGCAATTTCGCTGGCCTGATCTTCAACGATCACGTTTTGCTCCTTGATGGCCTCTACCAATACCGGAATCACGGCGTCGTAATTGACTGACATAAATCCTTCAGCATCTTCCTTTACGACGGTAGGAAGGACTTCTTTGATTTCCTGTGCGATGAAACCATTGATGCGGCCTTCTGAGAAACCAATCAACGGGAACTCTTCGTTGTTAAAACCATAGCTTACCCCACGAAGCTGATTGACGATGTCAAGAGAATTGCCCAGCGTCTGAACATTGTTCTTGTAGCGTGCATCAGAATTGATCCATGATCCAGTGGCACGGGCATCGCCATAAACGATCAATTGGAAAGGACTTCCCAATGAGTTCATTTCAGCAACCAATTCGCCACATCCACCATCAACGTTGTCGTACTCGAAACGAAGTGGGCGGGGTGCGTCGGTGAAGTTAAAACATGGTGGAGGTCCACAAGGCGCCGGTACAGGAGTCACATTACCCCATGAGATAACCGGGCTAAAAGGCAAATCGGCTCCAAAAACCTGAATAGGGCCGTTGGGTTGCTTTACACCTACATTGATGAATGCACTACGGTTCCGCTGAACCCGCATGCCATAAATGTTACAATCTCCACCTGATTCTCCGAGGCCGATGAATTTATCACTGAAAGTAGCAGAGCCGCTTGGAGCCAGATAAATATTATCTCCACGGACATCCAGGGGAGCTATTGGAGCAGAAGTTTTTCCGATGCCAACATTTCCTCTTCTCCAGATATCATTGTTGGTGGAACCAGAGCCAGGTCCAGTCCAGGTTTGGGCATTGACAAACCCAAAAAGGGATGCAAATACCAGCGCAAGTAAGGTAATTTTGGTAAACTTAAACATGGTGATTGAGTATAAGAGAATGATTAAAAATTGAAAACGCTATTGGTGCTGTTGATTCATGAACAATGCCACTGACAAGGCTTTGTTATAGAGGAATAATCGGATAGAAGACAGTTTTGTTTAAATGTTTGCCATAATTGGTTGCTGAATGCATTTACCAGCCTGGTAAAAGCCCAGAAAGGCCAAACAACCAATCTCTGTCCTTTGGCGAAAAATGTAATTCTGGCACGAATTGCGCTTCAGAAGGTGGAAGGTGGAGCAGGAAATGGGAAGAGACAGCGTTTGCAGAATATCCATATATTAGCAAGGGCCGCCCAATTGGGCGGCCCTCACACTATTAACTAATAACCAATATTAGCAGATCAGGAAGCCTGCTTTGCAGCAGAGAACTTCAGTCCCAGGTGAATGGTAGGGTTAACATTAGCCTCGGTATCACTCATGAAGCGAAGACCGTATTCGCGGCGGTCGAAGGAGATGAATGCGATCGCATCAATTCCTTCACCAACATTAACAGAAGCTGGGAAAGTGATTTCATGCTCTTCACCTTTGATGTTCAGGGTAGCCATGATGTTGTGGGTAGGTGCAGTTACGAAGTAACCTTCCAGTTGCTCAGGAGTTCCGTCAGGAATAGCCTCGCCTTCGCCTTTGTAAAGTTCGCTACCAGTAATGGTGACGCTTACATTTGGAAATTCAGCAACATTGAAGAAATCTTCGCTGCTAAGGTGGCCGGCAAGCTTGCCTTTGGTTTCTTCATCCATTCCTTCGTCCAATACAGCCATATTGGTCAAATCGATGGTTGCGCTACCACCAGTGATCAAGTCACCGGTAAGATCCAGGCTCCCGGATGCAAGACCGAAAGAACCTATGTGAGCTCCTTCTTCTTTGGACCCAGTCCACATGACTTCAGCACCATCGGTGGTGATAGAATAATTGGTAGCAACTGCTGCTACTTCAGTTTCGGTACCTTCAGTACCATCAGTGGTTTCGCCACCTGACTCACCTGCTTTGTCGCAGGAAGTGATGAACAACCCTGCTACCAGGGCCAGGAGAAAGAATTTAATGCCATTCATTTTCATGATGCAAATTGTTTTTTAGTAAGTAGTAGGAACGATACTCCAATGATTGGCAGAATGCCATAGATCAGTGTTACAATTGATGTCGCCAGAGTTACGATCAAAAAGATCGCCATAATGAACGTAGCGATATATAAACCAACTGTTTGAATAAGCTTAATGTTTTGATTTTTTAGAGCAGCGGGCAAAAGAATTAATCCTGCGATAATCTGGTACCACATGAAATCCTTTGGGGTTTGCTCGACCAAGTAGGCAACCGAGGGGAAAAGAAGTACAAACACAGCTGAAATCAGCAAACCTCCTACAATGCCAAGGTGCGTCCACCTTGGGAGGTATCTGAAAAGACCGGTGAAGATCAGAATGAACCCAGAAATCATAATGGCACCTTGCCATAGATTCCAGACCCTAAGGCTCCAACCATCTGGATTGTCAAACATCCAGTACTTAGCTTTCCAACCTCCATTAGACCACTCAATCGGCACTTTCAACTTCTCTACGTCAAAAAGAAACTCAAAGAGCAATTCGACGAAATCATTCACAACCAGTATCACCAGTAAGGTTCCGGTAATGATCTGAATGATGGGGTATAGCTTTTTTAAAGTCACAGTTCTATCCGTTTCAATTGCATTAAATGTTACAACATGCAATTTAGTGGAATGTTTTCCATAACCGTACTTTTTTTCAAATCTTTTGCTTCACTCTGATTTGGGAAATGTGAACCTGGCCCCCTCAAAGAAATAACACATGATTTCTGTAACTATGCCTGGCTCAGACCAGGCTCTGAGATTATCTACGGTGTCATTGGCATCCCGGGTCCTCCCGGCATCTCAGGCATCACCCGAATCCCTTCCCGCAACATCTTTTCCAATCCGGGTGCCTTTAAATTCCGCCCGATCACTACGAATCGACTGACCTTCTTTTC
Source organism: uncultured Bacteroidia bacterium (assembly GCA_964352215.1). Taxonomy (GTDB): domain Bacteria; phylum Bacteroidota; class Bacteroidia; order J057; family JADKCL01; genus CAWUKT01. Next base: position 26,781 of record CAYGRE010000007.1, on the reverse strand, counting down.
TCCTTCTTTCCAGGCCTCCCCCGGCAATGCGGATAAATTCTTCCCTACCGACTGAACGATGATCTTCACCGGACGGGCAGGATCGTAAACGATTCCCTTGAGGCGATAAACTCCCTTTGACTGGAACGTCAAGAATACATTCAGCCTGTATCCCAATTTTTCCAGTTCGAAGGGCTCATTAAACCGGAAACTAAAGGAGTCAATTTGGCTGTGCTGATGCTGGTGGTGGCCATGCCCTGGCTTCAGGTGGGCACTTCCTTTAAATACACCATCCCCCGGATGGTAGGAAAATTTCGGCTGCTCGATTTCTCCAGCCATAGCGTTGTCACGTTGCTCCTGCGAATAGGCAAATATTTCGGCCAGTGGGTAATTTCCCTTGTGCCCGACCATAATCTCTGCCAATGGATTGATTCCCTGCAATACCTTCCTGATGCGTTCGACATCTTCCGGATTGGCCTGGTCCGTTTTGTTGATCAGCAAGATATCGCTAAATGCGATCTGCTGGGCAGCTTCCTCAGTGTCCCGCAGACGGTCTTCGACCAGTTCTACATCCACCAGGCAGATGGTACGCTGCAAATGAAAATCCCGCCGCACCGCAGGCACCTTCAGAAAGGGGAAAGCTATACCAGCCGGATCAGCAATCCCGGTCGCCTCAATCACCATCTCATCCCAATCGGCATCGCGTTCGTGGAACTCAGTGAGAATGTCTAATAGGTTCTCATTTAAGGTACAACAGAGACAGCCATTGTTCATCTCAACGATATTGTCATCCGATTGGATGACCAGGTCACCATCGACCCCTTCTTCTCCAATCTCATTTTCTACGATGGCAAAGCGTGTCGCCTGCTTAAAAGCAATGATCTCATTCAGCAATGTCGTTTTCCCCGAACCCAGGAACCCTGTCAATAAAGTCACCGGTTTAGCTTGTCGTTCCATATCCCACAAAGGTAGGCGATCCCGGAAAATACCAGGTTGGGTCTTTACAAAATTTTGATTCCGATCATGGTCCCTTTCCCCGGTGCGGAATCAATCTTCAATTTCCCTCCGATGGCCTCGGCACGAGAAGTAAGACTCTTCAAGCCCAGGCCTCCCCGATTCCTGGCTTCGCTCAGATCAAAACCTTTCCCATTGTCACCAACCGTCATCTCCAACTCCTTCTCATTTAAGCTGAGCTTGCATTCAATTGCACTTGCATCCCCGTGCTTCAAGGCATTGTTCACCGACTCCTGAACGATCCTGTACAACCCCAATTCTAAAGAAGGTGGCATGCGCGGCACCGAATCCGGTGCGCTAAATTTAAATTCCAGGCCGGAAGCTTTGCCCATTTTCCTGAAGAACTCTCTCAAAGCGGGCACCAAGCCCAACTTCTCCAGCGAGGGGGGCATCAGATCATGTGAGATTTGTCTCACCCCACCGATTACACTTTCAATCAAGCCGCGACTTTCTGAAAGCCCTTCGTCTGCTACCCCCTGGGCCTTCAAGCGTCTTTCCGCCAGGTGGATACTCATTTTCACGGCTGAGAGCATGGCCCCAACCTCATCGTGTAAATCTTTCGCTATCCGCTCCCGCTCCTTTTCCTGGCTAGTGTAACTCGTCTCCAACAACTCCTGCTGGTAGCGGACCCGGTCATCTTTCATCTGAATCCGTTGTTGCATGACCCTCCGCTGATAGATCACTACAAAAATCACCACCCCCACAGAAAGCAAAAGCATCAATAGGGTAAAGGCATAAAAGATGTTGGTCAGATCGGTACCGGGTCCTTCCATACAAGGGATATTGTGTAAAATAAATTTCTAAGAAGAATCAGGAAGATATTCGCCATCCATATCTGTATTGCCACTTCCACAGATTGCCCGATGACATAATTGCTAAAAATAAACAACAGCAGGTTCCCGGAGAAATAAAGCAGGTTTCCGGTACTGACCCAGAAAAGAAATTGGCGCTCCATGCGAAGCACCTTCATTTCCCGGAACATCTTCCACATGAACCAGAAAACCAGAAATATCATCCAGAGTGCTTCGATTCCCAATGGAACAGAAGGCAGGCCTTCCCACCCCCGATTCCAGACCAGGAAAAAGAAAACCACTCCAGCAAATAAACCAATGGCTGCCAATAACAATCGCGGTGGGAGGATATCCTTAAATACCAGGGTCAGCAAGCTAAAATCAACCAATACATAGATGTGAAAGATCCAGATATTGGAAGCTCCTGTTTCTGAGATCAATTCGGAAGCAATATTGCTGATAACAGTGTAGGCCAGCAGGTAAAACAACCATTTTTGAGGCTGAGAAAGTTTGCCTAAGCGGATCACTGCTACCAGTAAAGGAATAGTTGGTACCGCCAATGCCGCATTGATCAGAATTTGCTGCCAGAGGGTCATCGATGCCTATTGGTTGGGGCAGATCGGTGGGCAGGGATTGGCAATGTCCACGAACTCTCCTGGAAAGAAAAGCGAGTCATTTTCCTCACAATCACAGGTAAAGATGATGTCCATCAACAACGAGTCCGGATGATCATTGCCATTTAATGTATCAGGATGGATCGCATAGGTAGCCCGGAGCATAGATGAACAATCACTTCCCAGTTGAGAACAGGCATTGAGAACATCCAGAATACTGTCTCGGTTGTACGTATAGGAATAAACCGTTTCAAAACTATCAGGAAATTCAAAGGTATTTTGCCAGTAATTGATATACTCCTGAGCAGTCTCGTAGCTGGTGAAACCCGAAATTTCATGTCCTCCGTTTCGGTTGACTGATGAAACCAAAGCAGCTGTCTCTCCCTCCGTCATCAAAACGCATCCCTCATCTACATTCATCAATATCGCATGGGGAACCTGTTGATTCTCATCGGACAATGCAAATGAAACGGATAAGAAAGGGCAGTCATCACATTGGATGAGCAAAGAATTGAAATCCCCTGCATCAAATCCTCCAAACTTGACCACTTCATTTTCGCTCGGACTTCCCAAGCCAATGGATTCATATTTGGATTGCCAACCCTCCTCAATCCAACTTCTTGCGATCTCCGTGGGAACCTTTTGATCTGATCCACAAACGGTTTCTTCCAAATCAGGGTTCATCGCATCTGTCATACCACTTGAATCCAGTAATTCTCCATTCTCATCATCAGTTGCATCCGAGGAGTTTGGGTCGCACCCTCCCAGAGAGAACAGCAAACAGATCAACAGGCCTGCATACAATAAAGGTCGGATTGATTTCATAATTGTTGGTTTTAGGTTGATGTATCCACTGAAAGCAATTCCAAAATAGCGTTTTGTCATGGGATAAAAAAAATCCTCCCCCCCCCCATAAATACGGTAGTCCATTTCCAGTCTTTACACGCTAAAAATCGGGTCCCTCCTGAAGCACCTTTGTCATGTACCAAAGGAATATAAATAGTTCGAAACTCTACCAACCACTTAAGCAACGACATCATGAAAAAGATCATCCTTTCCTCCGCAATTCTTCCCCACACCATGACTCCAGAAGCCAGAGAGGCTACCGCTCAGCGCCTGTACAAAATCCATTCTCAGATTTTTGACGGCGTCAGTTACGAGAATTTCAAGCGTTATGTGGTGGAACCCAATAGCAAGGAAACTAAAATCTGGCCGATCCTGAACCAAAACGGCGAAGATGTTGGCTATATCACCTATCAGGTATTCGAAGCTGGAATCTCCCGCAAGTGGTGGCAACGGTCTCCCCTCGTCTACCGCACCGAAGTGGGAATCCTACCGAACTACCGTAGCCGCAACCTGACTTTTCGCCATCTCCTGCCCCAGTACCTCAAAGGATTTGCAATGAGTGGCTTCCGCCGGTCCTTTTTTGTGGCGACGCCTGTACACCCTGTTCCTTATAAGATTGCCGCAAAGCAATGCAAGACCATTTACCCGGCACCTGGCCAGGAAATTCCCACCTCCATCCGTACCCTGATGGATTCATTGTCTGATAAGTTGGGATTGGCACCCGGCAGCGGTGAATTCGAGAAGAAAGTCGGCTGGATCGTCCGTGATTCTCAGCAGAGACGTGAGCGCGTCCTGAAAAGCAAAGACCCGCTTGTCCAGTTCTACCTGAAGCAAAACCCTGGCTATGTCAAAGGAAATGGGATGATGATGATCGTCCCCTTCTCGCTCAGAAATGCAATTTATGCGGTGAGCAATATGGCAGGAAAAAATCTCCACAAGGCTTGGAACCGCATACGCTTTGGGGGCATCTCGTTGGCAGGATCACCACGGAAAGGCGGAAATCAAACCTTCAGATGGACCAGTAAGCGTTCCGCGGTATGATACAAGATTGAATCAAAACCGCACCCTGTTTACACGGCTTTTATTTATGGATACCGCCCCCAAAAAGGGGCGGTTTATTTTAGAGAGCAGCAATATCAGCGACGACGGATTTGATGGAGGAATAGATTTCGTAATTTCCCCGGCAGATGTCGGAGAAAAGCACCATTCAGATCAATATTGCCTCTGAGAACAATCTGCAGGGAATTTCATTGGAAATCCCGCACCACTGCCTGACGGTTGTATCCGGGGTATCTGGTTCGGGTAAGTCCTCCCTTGCCTTTGACGTGATCGCACGCGAAGGCCAAAGGCGTTTCTTTGAGACCTTTTCCACCTTTTCCCGGCAATTGATGGGCAAACTGAAACGGCCGGAGGTGGAATCCATCGAGGGCTTGAGTCCAGTGATTACGCTTGGTCAAAAGACCAGTGGAAGCAATCCCAGGTCCACGGTCGGAACCCTGTCCGATCTTTACGATTACCTCAGATTGCTGTTCGCCCGGCTGGGCCAGGCCGAAGAAAGCACCCTCCTAAACCGCAGCCTCTTCTCTTTCAATTCCCCCAAGGGAGCCTGCCCTGTTTGTTCCGGATTAGGACTGGAAGAAAAGATATCCCTGGAAAAGCTGGTGGCACATCCGGAGAAGACCTTGCGCGAAGGTGCCCTCGCCCCTACCCTGCCCAATGGCTATATCATGTACTCCCAGGTGACGGTAGATGTGCTCAACCAGGTTTGCGAAGCACATGGCTTTTCAGTGGATATTCCCTGGAGAGACCTATCCGCTGCCCAACAAGAGGTCGTTCTGTATGGAAGTACCCGGCTGAAGGTCCCCTTTGGAAAACACAGCCTTGAATCCCGACTGAAATGGACCGGAATTGCTGCCAAACCAAGGGAAGAAGGGTACTATAAGGGAATGATCCCAATCATGTCGGATATCCTCCGTCGGGACAGGAACAAAAACATCCTACGCTACGCGGAATCCTTGAATTGCAGCGGTTGTGGAGGTAGTCGGCTCAACGAAGCCGCGCGATCGGTCAGGTTAGCAGGTAAATCGATCGTCGAACTTTCCCGTCTGGAAGTGTCGGAGTTAAAAGATTGGCTGGGTGCTCAAAACTGGTCTGATTCAGAAGCACCGGTCGCAAGACCGGTCATTGAAAAAATGGTCCGACGCATCGGAATGATGGAAGAGTTGGGGATCGGCTATTTGTCTCTGGACCGGGCTTCCAATGGTCTTTCCGGAGGAGAAAGCCAGCGCATTCGCCTGATCAACCAGGTGGCTGCAGAATTGAGTCAGGTGCTTTATGTATTTGACGAACCTTCGATTGGTTTGCACCCCCGCGACAACCGGCAGATGATCAGGATTCTTCGGCAATTGGTGGACCAGGGAAATACAGTGATCGTGGTCGAGCACGATCAGGAGACAATCCTGGCGGCTGAATGGATTGTAGATATCGGCCCGGGTGCGGGTCTCGAGGGGGGAGAATTGTTATTTTCCGGGACATTGCGAAAGTTTTGGGAAGGGAAAGGGAATTGGACAAAGGGGCCGACCTGGCAAGGTTTGAGAGGGAATGGAAGTTCTGCTGAGGATGCTCTGGGAAAGTTCGTGGTTGGTGAAAAGTTGAGGGAGGATGCTCTGGGAAAGTTTCCCCTTGTAAAAAGGTCAGGTGAGGAATCTACTGCCCTGGAGTTCCGGGACTGCAAAGTCAACAATCTGAAAGGGATTGATGTTCCATTTCGCTTAGCTGCCTTAAATGTGCTTACAGGGGTAGCCGGAGCAGGAAAATCATCTTTGCTAAAGGGGGTGATCGAAGCAAGAATACAGAAAAGGTTAGCAGCAGAGAATGAATCTGGGAAATCGGGGTATGAGCAAAAACCTGGGAATGAGCAAAAATCGGGGATTGAGCTAATAGACAAGCTCATCACCATTGACCAAAAGCCAATTGGACGAACCCCGCGCAGCAACCCGGCCACCTATACCGGCCTTGCGGACAAAATACGTGACCTCTTCTCCCAACAATCGGCAGCCAAAGAAGCCGGATTTACTAAAAATCGGTTTTCATTCAATACCAAAGGAGGACGGTGTGAAACCTGCCAGGGTGCTGGTCGCCTGCAAATGGGGATGCACCTGCTCGGAAACCTCGAGATTGAATGTACAACCTGCAAGGGTAAACGCTTCAATCCTGAAACACTGTCCATCGGGTACCTCGGGAAAAACATCTATGAAGTCTTTGAATTGAGGGTCGAAGAAGCCATTCCCTTTTTCGAAGGTCAGAAAAAGATATTGCGCTACCTTCAGGCGCTGGATGCGGTTGGCCTGGGTTACCTGACGCTTGGACAACCTTCCACCACCCTCTCTGGTGGTGAAGCCCAGCGGGTCAAACTTGCTTCGGAACTTCAGCAGATTGATACCGGCAGGACATTGTATCTCATGGATGAGCCGACCATTGGTTTGCATATCCAGGATGTAAAGGTGCTGATCCGCGCTTTGCGGCGGTTGATCGGCAAAGGCAATACAGTGATCTGTATTGAGCATGATCCCGGCTTTATCCGTCAGGCGGACTGGGTGGTTGACCTGGGGCCCGAGAGTGGGGAACGCGGTGGAGAAATGCTCCATGCCGGTCCTGCAGAAGGACTTCTGGAGATAAAGCGTTCACTTACGGGAAGGTATCTCGTGGCGGGCCATCAGATGTCAGGCAACTGGCCACCCGACCATTCTAACCTGAATACTTCTTCTTCTGAAATCGCTGAATCTCATAAAGCATCTCCTCCGACCAGTATCAAATTAAGCGGTGTTTCCACCCACCTTCTGAAAAACATCGATGTAGAATTACCACGTGACCAATTGACCGTGATTACAGGCCTTTCGGGGAGTGGAAAATCCAGCCTTGCCTTTGACACCTTGTTTGCGGAGGCCCAGAGTAGATTCTCCGAAAGCTTGTCGACCTATACCCGCAGCCTCCTGAGACAATCCAATCCCGCCAAAATCGAATCTGCATACGGACTTGGCCCGGTAGTCGCCATTGGTCGCAGATATATCGGAGTTTCTACCCGTTCCACGGTGGGGACCCTGACCGGACTGAATGATCATTTCCGCCTCTTGTACTCCCGAATATCTCAAAACCGTGGAACCGCCTTCTCAGCAAATGACTTTTCATTCAACCACATTTCCGGTGCCTGTCCCACCTGCAAGGGCCTTGGTTTCGAACTCCATTGCGCACCCGACCTGTTGTTGCCATTTTCTGAAAATACGCTACTGGATGGCGCATTTGTCAAAAACCGGGTCGGAAAATTCTATGGTGACCCCTATGGGAGGCACTTCGCCATTCTCAAGGTTGTCGCTCAGGATTTGGGAATTGATTTAGAACAACCCTGGGGGAATTTGCCAAAAGATGCACGGGATATTATCCTTTATGGAACCGGGGACCGCCAATGGAAGGTCACCTGGGAATTCAAAAATAAGACGCGCAGCGGAACCCAGGAATTGACTGCTCCATGGCCGGGATTTTGCAATTATGTCGATGAAGAATACCAGCGGAAACTCCACAATAAGAACATCGGGGCACTCGAAGAACTGCTGGAAGAGGTTTTGTGTACTTCGTGCCAGGGAAGCCGGCTGAAACCAGAGCAGTTGGAGGTGCGGATTGCCGGGTTGAACATCGCGGAACTGGGACAATTGTCTTTTGAAGAGATTCGCAAATTTCTAAATGGGTTGGGTACCCGGGAATCAGGTCAGTCAGATAAGCCGGATTCCGGCGAGCAGCGAGGGTCCTCCGGGCAGCTAAAGTCCTCCGAGCAACCAGAGCCTGGCGCGGGGCGTGATTTCAAACCCGAGATATTCAGCCTGATTCTCCCGAAAATCTATCGTTTACTTGATGTTTTGGAGGAATTGGGCTTGCCTTATTTGAGTCCCTCCCGTGCCTCCCGGACCCTGTCCGGTGGAGAAGGCCAACGGATCCGGCTGGCCCGCGCCTTTTCCGCAATGCTCTATGGGGTGACCTATGTGTTGGATGAACCTACCATTGGCTTGCACGCCAAGGATGTACAGCCCCTGATCAGGGTATTGCGGCAATTGATCCATGCCGGCAACACCGTGATTGTCGTCGAACACGATGAAACTGTCATCCGGGAAGCGGATTATCTCATCGAGATGGGGCCGGGAGCAGGTCGCAAGGGCGGAAATGTGACCGCAGTTGGCATACCGAATGTGGTCATTCACAACCCAGCTTCTCTCACTGGTAAATACCTGCTTGCCCCTCCAAACCTCAAACCAAATGCTGTACCCTTTGAAGAGGCTGCCTTTGGACTGCGAAATGCCCGCATTCACAACCTGAAAGGCCTGACCCTGGAATGGGTTGCGGGAGGGATCATCGCATTGACGGGGGTTTCAGGAAGTGGAAAATCCACTTTGATGCAGCAGGTGCTGCTGCCTTCCGCCCAGCGCGGTCATCCTGTCCATTGCGAATCCACCTATGGATTGCACCGCTTTGACCAGGTCATTGTGGTGGATCAAAAACCAATCGTACAACATACGAGCAGTACAGTCGCCACGTGGTCAGGAGCGATGGCCCCCCTCCGGGATGGATTTGCCTCGACCCCTGAAGCAAAAGCCGCAGGTCTGAAGAAAAGTGCGTTTTCGCACCTACACAAGTCCGGAGCTTGCCCTGAATGCAAAGGAAGCGGCCGGCAAAGGACAGCACTGGATTTTCTGGGTGAGGTAGATACAGTTTGTGAAAGCTGTGACGGACAGCGGTACCAGGCAGAAGTCCTGGCCGTAAAATACCATGGCTGGTCCATTGCCGAGGTGCTGGCTCTGACAGTGGAGGAAGCCAATCAGCATTTGAAAGCTCTGGGCAAAATGACTCCCTATGTCAAAGCCCTCGCAGAGGTCGGACTGGGCCATCTTCAATTGGGACAGTCCCTGGCTACCTTGTCAGGAGGGGAAGCCCAGCGTCTTAAACTTTCCAAAGAACTGATTCACCACCGCCAGCAAAAGAACCTGTATCTTCTGGACGAGCCGACAACAGGGCTGCATTTCCAGGATGTGGAACAGTTGATCAGATTGTTCCAGCGCATGGTGGCAAACGGACATACCATCATGGTGATCGAGCACCACCCGATGCTGCAACAAGTAGCACATCAAGTGATTGAGCTGGGACCGGGAGGTGGAGAAGCCGGAGGTGAGCTCGTCTCAAACAGAATCACCATTTAAACAGAATCACCATTTAAACAGAACCACCACTTGAACAGAACCCCAAATTTCCCCGATTATAAATACATCCCCCGGCCAAACACCGCTTGGATTATTCTCCCGAAAAGAGCAAATTGATAGGCGTAATTCTCGCTCCAAGCGAATATTAACCAAGTGAAGGGGTATTTTCCCAGACTCCAGGACCGCCAGGTCTCCCTTTCAGGGCTATTAACATGATTAAAATGAGTAAGAAAAAAAAATCAGCCAAGGTGACTCCCTATCGGGTAGGCAAATGGCTTCCTTCAGACCAAACGACCCTTGACAATTGGTTGAAAGAACTGATGAAGCGGACCGAACAGCACGACAAACCCTTCCACCCGATCATCGAAGAGTTTGAAGATCTGATCGAGACCGACCCAGAAATCTACATGTATTTCCATCTGATGTTCACCCAGGTCCCCTACAAGAAAGACCCAACCGGAAAACCCCAGGTAAAGAATTACCATCAGATGTTGCGCTTGTTCAACCAACTAATGACCGAAGCACCGGAATTCAACGAAAGTGGTCTGGTAGGATTTCCTTTCAATGCGATCCTGGATTGGTCCATGGGAACAGAGGCTGGATTTGCTGCCTTCTTGAATGAAAAAGTAAACGAGATGTTCCAACGAATGCTCAACGAATGGGCTATTTTTCTGGAATCCAGCGACTCCCGCTACGTGCTGAACAAAGATCCCCGCAAAGGTTGGTTTGGGAAAGATGCCCAGAAAGCCATGCCTGATTTTGATGAAGAATTTGTCTGTGAACCGAATAAGAAATACCATGGTTTCAACTCCTGGGACGAATTCTTCACCCGGGAATTTAGGAAAGGTGTCAGGCCAGTCGCGGAACCCAAGAATGATGATGTGATTGTAAATGCCTGCGAATCTGCCCCCTACCGTATTAGAAAAAAGGTAAAGGAACAAGCCAAATTCTGGATCAAAGCCCAGCCTTATTCTCTCAGACACATGCTGGCCGAAGATCCCTATACCGATCTTTTTGTTGGCGGAACCGTCTACCAGGCATTTCTGAGTGCTTTCAGCTATCACCGCTGGCATGCCCCGGTAAGTGGTACCATCGTCAAGGCTTATGTGATTGATGGGACCTACTATTCCGAGACTCCGGCCGAAGGCTATGACCCCTCCGGTCCCAATGAATCTCAGGGATATATCACTGAAGTCGCCACCAGATGCCTGATCTTTATCGAAGCCGACAATCCAGACATCGGATTGATGGTCTTTATGGCCGTGGGCATGGCGGAGGTTTCCACCTGTCAGATCACCGTCTACGAAGGGCAGTATGTGAAGAAAGGCGACCAATTGGGCATGTTCCATTTCGGAGGTTCCACCCATTGCCTGATCTTCCGTCCTGAAACCAAGTTAAAATTCCATTTACATGGTCAAAAGCCCGGCCTCGATTCCAGCAATATTGATTTGAACGCCAGGATCGCAACCGTCAAACGGAAGAAGAAAAAGAAATAACCAAAAATAGTATGGAAGAAGGACTGCTAAAAAACACGGGGAAATCTCTCGAGCATTGGATCAAGGTTGTAAAAGATTCCAAACTGGAAAAGCACACTGCCATCCTGAATTTCCTGAAATCTGAGCACGGATTTACCCACGGCTTTGCCAATTTTGTTTCGATGAAAGCGCGGAAGGCAGACGCTGGTTCGCATGATGCTGCCGATCTCGTTGAAGCCCAATACAAGGGAAAAGAAGGTTTGAGACCGATTTACGAAAGGCTCAAAGAAGAGATTGGGAAATTGGGGAATGACATTACGGTAACACCCAAGAAAGCAGCGGTCAGTTTTATCCGTAAGAAGCAGTTTGTTCTGATCAAGCCAGCTACAAAGACCCGAATTGACCTGGGCTTGAAGATCAAGGGGAAGGATACGGGAGACCGGCTTGAGCATTCGGGCCCCTTCGGGACCATGTGCACCCACCGGGTCAAGTTATCCGAGGTCAGCGAGATAGATGACGAATTGTTGGGGTGGATTCGGGAAGCTTATGACAGTGCTTCTTGATTTCAATGGTTCATTGGTGAATCCCATGGGGTACTGATGAATCCGAGGAATTCCCCGGAATTCAAAAACTAACATTGATCAGTTTTGATCCTGTTTATGGTCATGCCGCAGGTCATCCGGCCTGGGTAAATTTCGCGCTTGTTTCTCCAAATGATGAAATTCACCCTATATGCTTACACTTGAGGATTTACAGCAAGTTGGGACCCGTAAACAACTACTGGACCTGGCTGCTGAAAAGAATATTGATGTACGGAAAGTAATGCGAAAGCTCCGTTACGAGCAGGAATTGAGCCTCTTGCAAGCTGAGTTGGTGAACCTCCAACGCTGGGTTGCCAACCGGAAAATGAGGGTCGCAGTCTTGTTTGAAGGCCGCGACGCAGCTGGCAAAGGCGGAAGCATCAAGCGGTTTACCGAACATCTCAATCCACGCTCCATGAGGGTGGTGGCACTTACCAAACCTACCGAGGTAGAGCAAGGTCAGTGGTATTTCAGGCGGTATATCAAAGAACTTCCCAATCCGGGTGAAATTGTATTTTTTGACCGAAGCTGGTACAACCGGGCCGTGGTAGAACCAGTCATGGGCTTCTGCACCAAGAATCAGTACAATAAGTATATGGTCCAGGTGTCTGAATTCGAGCACATGCTTTACGAAGACGGGATTACCCTGATCAAATTCTGGTTCTCTATTTCTAAAGAAGAGCAAAAGAAACGATTCGACTCCCGTCTGGCCAATCCCCTGAAAGCCTGGAAATTCAGTCCGGTGGACATGGAAGGACAAAAACTCTGGGACAAATATACCTACTACAAAGAGCAGATGTTTTCGCGGACACATACACCTTTCAGCCCTTGGGTGATCGTGAAAACCAACAATAAAAAGACAGCTCGGCTGGAAAGCATCCGACACGTGCTCTCCCGCTTTGAGTATGCAGGAAAATCCCGTGCAAAAACCACGGTATTGCCCGATCCCAATATCGTCCAACGCTTTTACCGCCACCTGGAGCAAATCGACATTTAAGTATCATGGCAAAAAAAACAACCAAAATCGAGGGACGCACTTTTACCCAGGAAGACGTCGACCTGCTCAACACATCGGTGGGTATGAAGTATCTGCTGTCCGACAACAAAGTGAATCTTGAGAAAGCACTTCGTATGGCCCGCTACGAGGCAAAGCTACGCGAATTACAGGCCGAATTGGTCAAATTGCAGCACTGGACCATTGACAATGGGAAGAAGATCGTGATTCTCTTTGAAGGCAGAGATGCCGCAGGAAAAGGGGGGGCCATTCGCAGGATCACAGCCCATATCAATCCCCGGCACTACCGGATCGTCGCCCTCCCGAAGCCGAGCAGCGAAGAACAGGGGCAATGGTATTTTCAGCGCTATGTCAATAAACTTCCGAAACCGGGAGAAATGGTATTCTTTGATCGTAGTTGGTACAATCGCGCTGTAGTCGAACCCGTCAATGGCTTCTGTACCCAACTTCAGTACGATACCTTTATGGGGCAGGTCAATGATTTTGAGCGGATGGTTCTTGAATCTGACACTTACCTGATCAAGCTCTATTTCTCTATCGACAAGTCAGAGCAAGCACGACGCTTCAAGGAGATTCGATCCAGTCCCCTGAAAAAATGGAAAATTACTCCGGTGGATGAAAGGGCCCAGGAATTGTGGGACAATTATACCTTTTACAAGGAGAAAATGTTCAAACATACCAATCTGGAATCCTCGCCTTGGGTAATCATCGAAGCCAATCGGAAAACCGATGCGAGAATCGAGGCACTTCAGTATATTCTTGACCATATTCCCTACTCAGAAAAGGCCTGAAAACAGGTAGGGACTAAAAAATGAAACAATTGGCGAAAATTTCTCTTATTTTTGTTAGGAATGAGCGCATGAGGCCTCGTAAACCATCCACGTGGGGTGGTTGATTTATTAATAACATTAGTATCCTGAATGGGAAGATCGAACGAAACTTTTAGCAAAAGAGACAGAGAAAAGAAGAAACAGAAAAAGCGGGAAGAAAAAGCCCGTAAGGCCCTTGAAAGAAGGACCGAAGCCGAAGGAAAAACCTTTGATGATATGATCGCCTATGTTGATGAGGACGGAAATATCACCGACACTCCTCCAGATCCCAATCGGAAGAAAAAGGTTTTCAAAGCAGAAAACATCGAGATCAGCATCCCACGTCAGGAGCACGTTGAGCTTGATCCTATCCGCAACGGCAGGGTTATGTTTTTCAACCATGACAAAGGATTTGGTTTCATCAAAGATCTCGAAACGGAAGAAGAACACTTTGCCCACGTTAGAGGCCTGATAGACGAAATTGAAGAAGGCCACATGGTGACTTTCGAGCTTGAACAAGGCATGAAAGGCTTAAACGCGGTCCGGGTCCAACGGAAGTAAAAGATAACCTCTGCCAGTAAAGGCTGTTTCAATTGAACTTTACTGATCACTGAAAGCGATATCAGGTGAACCAAAGGTCACTGACGACGATATCTCTTGCACAATTTGATAAAAACAACGAGAGGGCATCTTGTCAATTTGACAGGAAAGCCCTCTCTTTTATTCTGTTGCTCTCAGAGGTATGTACTGGCTAACATGTGTCTCCCACCCCGGCCGATGAATCAGGCCATGTTATGAAAGACATTTTGCACGTCTTCGTCATCTTCCAGGTTTTCGATCATCGTTTCTATATCTGCTTGCTCTTCTTCGGTCAGCTCTTTGGTATCATGGGGAATCCGGTCAAATTCCGCACTCAGGATTTCGATTCCCTTTGATTCCAGGTACTGCTGAATGGTCCCAAAACTGGTGAATTCGCCATAGATGATGACTTCCTCCCCGTCCACGTCGATCTCGTCTCCTCCAAAGTCAATCAGTTCCAATTCGAATTCCTCCATATCGCGGGCGGGATCATGTGGAATTCTGAACATAGACTTCCGTTCGAAGAGGAAGTCGTTGGAGCCGGTGGTACCCAGAGATCCATTCGCCTTCTTGAAGATGAACCGAATATTGGCCACGGTACGGGTCGGGTTATCAGTTGCGGTTTCTATCACCACCGCGATTCCATGCGGACCGTAACCCTCGTACACCATCTCCTTGTAGTCGTTGCTGGCCCCCTTCTCCGCCGCCTTCTTAATGGCCCGGTCAATATTGTCCTTGGGCATATTGGCGGACTTGGCGTTCTGGATGATGACCCGCAACAGGGCATTGCCATCAGGGTCAGGACCTCCAGCCTTAACAGCCATTGAAATCTGCTTCCCATACTTGGTGAAGGTTTTTGACATTTGGCCCCAGCGCTTCATCTTACGGGCCTTACGGAATTCGAATGCTCTTCCCATGTTCTAATTTAATGTGGCGCCAATTTACCATACCAAAGAGAAAGGCTCAAATTCACAGGAGGATTTTACGCAAAGATCAGGGAATTCGAGGAGGGACTTCTGGAAATTACCGGGTAAAAAGGTATATTGATTGTTAGAACAAGGCTTTCATTTTAACCTTCTGAGAAGATATGGCAAACGATGAGTGATGACAGTGATGCCCTCAAAGAATTGATTCAGGGTTTTCAAGCCAGCATTGGGCAGCACATGCCTGCTCTGGAGCAGGAAGTAGATGCGTTGATTCAGTCGAATTCAACCGACCCTTCCGAGATTGAAAACATGCTCGATACGTTGATGCCACTGGTTTCGATGGGGGTGGGAAATGAAATGTTCATTCGACTGATCGAATATTACAAGCGGGTAGATCAAGGCGCAGCGGCTGAATATTGGCGGTATTATGAAGAGATGGATTGATTTTTTGCAGTAGAATATTTATATGTTACTGGCTATATTTGACCGGAACCCAATCCTATAATACTCCCCCCACTATGGCCGACTTTGATTTGCAGAACCCCCACGACCTAGCCATCATGTATTCAGAATTTGACATGATCACCGAGGACGATTGGGATGAGTACATCGAATATGCCGAGGAGAACAATATGGGGTATAAAAATGTGAAATGTCTGAAGGCATCGTTGAGGAAAGCGGGGATCTCCAAGTACTTCAATGACAAGATGATCCGTTGGGCCTTGTCGCTGGTGGAGCAGATCGACGAGCAACGGGAAGCGGAAGAGGCATAAGCCGACACCACAACCATACTCGAAGCATCAATCTCACTTAAATCCCCTATCTCGCTTGGTTTCCCTGGTCCCGCAGGGGCTTCAGCAAGTATTCCAAGCCATTCAATTTGATCTCGTAGATCAGGCCCAGCATTTGCCCCAGCTTCCCATCGGGAAATCCCTTGGCATGGTACCAAACCAGGTAGCGTTCCGGCAGGTCAGCCAGAATCCATCCTTTGTACTTGCCATAAGGCATCCTCATGGTGACCAGGGTGATCAGATCGTTTTGCGGTTGACTTTTGCTCATCTTATTGCTGCTGCCTGTGGTCTATCAAAGCGGCCAAGATACTTCGTTTTCACCAGCCCGGAAAGTCGGGAAAAGAAATCGTAATTTTGCAGCGTGAAATTCGAGCAATACAAAATCGTCGACGAGATCAAGCGCAGTTTGAGTGAGTTGGACTACCAAAGGCCAACCGATATTCAATACAAAGCCATTCCGTCCATTCTCAAGGGGGAAGATGTCCTGGCCATTGCCCAGACCGGGACCGGAAAGACAGCCGCCTTTGTCATCCCCATTCTGGACTTTCTCCAGCAGCAAAAGGTCAGAAACCGGATCAAGGGAATCAGTTGTGTGGTGCTGGCCCCGACCCATGAACTGGCACTTCAGATCACCGAGGTATTTAAGCAAATCGGAAAATATACCCAGGTGGATACCCTTTGTCTGATCGGTGGGGTCGACCAGGATCCTCAAATCGCCCAATTGGCAAGTGGAGTGGACGTACTGGTGGCAACTCCGGGCCGCCTCTTTGACCTGAAAAGCCAGGGCCATGCAAAGCTCGACCAGGTGCAAATCCTGGTTCTGGATGAGGCTGACCACATGCTCGACCTCGGATTTATCAAAGACATTCGTGACCTGACCCGCGCCCTCCCCAAGCAGCGGCAGACCCTCTTCTTCTCCGCCACCATCAATGCTGAGATCAAGAAAGTGGCCTACACCATGGTCACCAATGCCATTCGCATCCAGATTTCCCCTAAAGATCCGGTGGCCAAAAACATTCGCCATTCGGTGGCTTTCATAGAGATGGATGACAAGCGGTTCTTTCTGGAGCGTCTGATCAAGGAGAATCCGGATTCGAAGATCATGGTATTTGTGCGAACCATTGTCCGGGCGGAGCGGGTCGCAGCCGCCATGAAAAGGGTGGGCATTGAGTCGCAGACCATACACCGGGAAAAAGAGGAGTTGGAGCGGCGGGAAACCATCCTTTCCTTTCGGGAAAGCAAATTCAAGATTCTGGTTGCTACCGATGTGAGTGCCCGGGGGATTGACATTCCCGACATTGATTTTGTGGTGAACTACGACCTGCCGCTGGACGAAGAAATGTATGTCCACCGGGTCGGCCGGACCGGTCGCGGTAAAAACAAGGGGATTGCGGTTTCCTTTTGCAGCACCGATGAGAAATCGGTTCTGGAAGATATCGAGGCCTTTCTGGAGCAACCGATTACCAAGCTGGACATATTCAAAAAGGATGTCCTGACCACGCGGGAATTGGCGAAGGAAGAGAAAGCTGATTGGCGGGCCTTGATGCAGGAGGTCGAGGATGAAATGAGCTATTTGCAAAAGAAGGGGCGGAAAGCTGAAAAAAGCGGGAAGGTGCCGCCGGTGGGGAAGAATAAGAAGAAAGCGAAGAAAGGGAAAAGTGGGAATGAAGGCAAGGAGGGAAAAAGTGAGAATCCAGGCACCGGAGGGAAAACTGGGAATGGTAAAAAGCCCAGGTCAAAACGCAGTGGAAGATCTGGGAAACCTCGGAAAAAATAATTATCATTACCCATGAAAAAGTTAAACCTAACCATTATTCCTACGCTCCTTTTGCTGCTCACGCTGACTTCCTGCGACCCCTCGGTGAACCACGAGTTCGTACTGCAAAACGATTCTTCTTATGACCTGATCGTCACCGCCCTCGATTCTAACGATTCATTTGTTAACACCACGCTCGGAGACAGTGCTTCCCTGGTCGCTGGACAGGAAGTCAGTCTCCTCATTTACGATGAACTGGGAAGTGTAAGTCAATACGCCAATTGTGATTATTTATTTAGACCCATGAAGGTACTTGTCGTCGGAAATGACTCCCTCGGATTGAATTTTGACATCAATGACAACACACGCTGGAATTATACTGTAATTAGTGAAGGTCGGTCTGGAGGAGGAGCGTGCGAATGCCGTATTGTGATTTTAGATTCACATATAGAATAAAATGTGGACCAATGATTTGATAAATTAGCGGGTAGGAAGTTTTCCGCGCGGTCTTTTATCAAAAACAGTTCGGGGTGAGTTGAGTTAAATGAGAAGTCTCAGGAACGGGAAATGTGTCCTTTAGGTAACGTCATCCTATCGCATTCCTTGTTATCTTTGCGTTAGGTCTGAATTTGAATAAGTCATTAGCTATAAGATTTGTACATGAAGTACCTCCTCATTTCGCTTCAATTCCTTCTTTTTGCATCCCTTCTGAAGGCCCACGGTCATGTACTACCTACCGGCTTCGCCATGGAGGAGGATTTCATCACTGGTCTGGACAAGCCTACTGACCTGAAAATCGCTCCTGATGGCCGGATTTTCATCACTGAAAAAAACGGGAATGTCAGAATTGTTGAGAATGGGGTATTGCTCCCTCAGCCCTTCTATTCGGTGACCACCCAGGTGCCCAACGAACGGGGATTGGACGGTATTATTCTCGACCCCAACTTCGATGCCAATGGTTACGTTTACCTTTACTACACCCTCCCATTCGAAAACAAAAACAAGGTTGCCAGGGTAACATCTGGTGGAAATACTGCCATTCCCGGAAGCGAAATAGAGCTCATCCGCTTTGACAATATGTGGGCCTCCTGGCACAACGGGGCTGGAATGGCCTTTGACACCGATGGAAAACTGATCATTGGTACCGGTGATGGTACTGGCTTCACTTCCTCTCAGGACATGAACAATTCGCTTGGGAAAATCCTTCGGATCAATACCGATGGCTCCATCCCTACCGACAATCCATTTTACAATACCCAAACCGGGGTGTATCGGGCCATTGCAGCCTATGGTGCCCGAAATCCTTATACCATGGCCGCCTCCAAGCTCTCTGGCAGGATTTTCTTCAATGATGTTGGGAACAACGATTATGAAGAGGTCAATGAGTTTCTCATGGGCAAAAACTATGGTTGGCACCTGGTGGAGGGACCGCTTGGAGCCAGCACCCCACCCGACAACAATTACAAAGATCCCATCCACGCCTACGACCATACATTTGGCTGTGCCATCGTTGGCGCAACTTTCTATGAGCCTGATATCAATCTCTTTCCGACCGAGTACTACGGAAAATACTTCTTCGTGGAGTATTGCGAGGGCAAAGTGCTGTACATGGATCCCGATACTTACACGGTAACGGAATTTGGCAGTGGCCTGGACGATGGTTACAACAATATCGAGGCCAGCCACGATGGCTACCTCTACCTGATCAATGTTACCTACGGGAAATTGTCCCGTATTTCGTTCCAGGGAGCTTCTTCTCCCCCACTGATTTCGATCCAACCACAAGATCAGACTGTTCCTGTGGGTGAAAATGTCTTCTTTTCAGTTGAGGCCACCGGAGATACACTTTCCTATGATTGGTACGCCAATGGGAACCTGATCCAATCTACCGCCCTGAATTCTACGCTGCTGAGCAATGTCCAATTGGGTGACAACCAGACCCAGGTCTACGCGGTGATCAACAATCCCCATGGATCAATGGTCTCCGATACTGCGGTTCTCACCGTAGTCACCGGCTCCCGTCCTGCCATCCAGTTTCAGAATATTCCAGCTACTTATGCGGGTGGAGACTCCATCTATTTTGCAGCGACGGTCAGCGACCCCGATCAGCAAGCGGTGCCGGATGCTGACCTCACCTGGAAAATCGATTTCCACCACGACCTCCACGCCCATCCGGCCCTCTCTCCTGTCTCAGGGAGCAGTTCCGGTGTCTACTATGTTGAGACTTATGGCGAAGTCGATACCAA
Source organism: uncultured Bacteroidia bacterium (assembly GCA_964352215.1). Lineage (GTDB taxonomy): Bacteria > Bacteroidota > Bacteroidia > J057 > JADKCL01 > CAWUKT01. Next base: position 7,117 of record CAYGRE010000007.1, on the reverse strand, counting down.
TGTCTTTTACCGGATTTTCTGTACGGCCATCGACAGCAGTGGGCTCTCGACTGAAAGTTATGTAGATGTCCAGCCGGAAAAGGTGACCATGGTTTTCAATTCTGTTCCGAATGGGGTTCAGATCAGCATAGACGGTACAGAAGAGATGACCAGTTATCCCCTTCGCAGTGTCAAAAACCTGAACCGAACCCTGGAAATCCCAAATTATGCGATCGTGGGGGATTCTCTCTATGAATTTCTACAGTGGGATGATGCCCAAACCGACCTGACCCGTACATTCTCCGCCCAGAATGGCACCCATACGGTTGAGTATGCTCCCCTCAATGAATATATCCAGGGAATGCCAGCCTTTGGGAATTTGCAGGTTTTTACCGACACTGCTGCCAACCAGGTGTATTACAATACCCTGACCGTTTCTCAAATCAAAGAGAACTGGGACATCAAAAACCCTTATCCCTGGGACAATCCCCCCTTCCCGGATGATTATTGGTCCGCACGCTGGGAAGGCAGTATCCTTGCGCCGGTCTCGGATTTGTACACGTTTTACCTGTTCCATGATGGCCGGGTCTCACTGACGATTGGTGACACGCTGTTATTGGATCGGGTTCTGTCAGCTACTGATCTGCAGGAAGATACGGTCCAGCTCTGGCTCAACGCGGGAGACTCGCTCCCCTTAATATTGGATTATGATCACCACAATTACCTGGCCAGGGTAGAACTCGACTGGAGCTATTCCATCGTTCCCCGGCGGGTGGTGGAATTTACCCAGCCCGAAATTGAGCTTCCTACGGTCGATACTTTCTCAGTTAAAGATGGAATCGTGCTGTTTCCGAATCCTTCCGATGCGGAGACGGCCTACCTTTATTTTAAACTTCAGACCTTTGACCAACGCCCCATCAATGTCCGGGTATTTGACAATCTCGGCAGGTTGTGGACCACGATGGATGACACCGTAAAAAGCGCAGTGATTCCGATCTCTATCGCCAAACTTCCCCCCGGTTTTTACTATTTCTGGATTACTGCGGGTGAGGAGAAGATTGTCCTGAAGTATATCAAGCGGTAGGGGCACCGATGGCCCTTCTGATGGCAACCACTTTCCCGGGATTGGGAATAAAATGGACATTTTCTGAAATGCCATTGCCAACACCCGGCCCATTGGTCGGACTAGCTACCGTGCGAAGGGCGGAGAAATGAAACTCCCTGCAACCGGACATGGAAGCGATACTTGAGATATTCTCTGCGGATATCCCCCCGCCCGGCATGAAAACAATTTTCTTTCCAAATCGCTCCTGCAATTCCTGAAGTAGCGTAATTCCAGCCAATGCGCTTGCTTGCTGACCGCTGGTCAGAATCCGCTCCACCCCCAGGGCAATCAACTGCTCAGTAATTTCAAGGGGATTGCGTCCATGGTCAAATGCCCGGTGAAAAGTCAATGGCAGGCCGCTTGCATCTATCAATCGCTTCATCTCTTCGATGGCCAGGTCGCCTTCGCTATCGAGGGCTCCGGTTACGATTCCCGCAGCACCGGATTGGGTGATCAGCCGCGCATCTGTGCATAAAGTTTCCACTTCCTCCGGGGAATAGACAAAGTTTCCGGGGCGTGGTCGCAAGAGTACCTGAACTGGGATCGACAGCCTTTCGCAGACCAATTCGATCAGTCCGATGGATGGCGTAATCCCCCCAAGTTCCAATGCGGAGCACAGCTCGATCCGGTCCGCGCCAGCCGCTTCAGCCGCCAGGGCCGCTTCCAGACTGTCCACACAAGCTTCCAGAATGTATTGGGGAGTTTCCACATATCAAATCTGCCCAATTCTATTCGATTTCCAAGGGGGAGTTTTCAAGAGGCCAATGATTTAATAAGTACTGTGAAGGATAAATTGCTTCAGGTCATTCGTAATATTTGCACCAGAGAACTGGATAAATTCGGCCAATTCAAGATAGCTAGGAGCGATATCCCTGATTGCCTCTTCATTATTGCCCGTCATCGTCATTGCTGAAGCAAAGTGTATTCGTCCTTCTCTTTCTCTATCGAACCGCTTTGTAAAAAAAGTATGGTATCTACCGCCCAATTTTTGGAATTTTGATTCAGCCATCTCGATTCCAGCATCAAGAGCCAATTTATAAGCCAAATATTCCCATAGGCCTTTGTCAACAGCATCATTTTTTGAGGGAAATTTTGCAATCCAAGGGTGGTTGTCATCATCCAAAATATTTGCCTTGGGTCTTGCTCCTCCCAAGGATGATCCGGGAGCAATTAAGGTTGTCAGCCATTTCCGGACTTCATCATTGTCTTCCTCAGATTCAATTAAGTCAGCAGCATATTGCAATTCCCTTACAGCTGACCAAGGTGGTGTGGGATATTCCTGATCCTCACTTAGAAATGGTCCTGAAGGATTTAGTTTAAATCGTAGTCCTCCCATTCTACTTTCATCATGCACACCTAGTAAAAAATCAATTTCATACAGCTTGGGGACCTGTTCTCCCTTCTGCCTTGCTTTATAAGCCGCCCTTCTTTTCATCAGTGTACGCCCCCATGTATCTGGCATTGAATCTAAGAATATTCCAAAATTCTCTTTTCCATTCGGAAACTGAGGACCGGAGTACCATCCAATATCCGGGTCAAGCAAAAACTGGTCCTTAGAATTCAGCCATTTCCTATCATACGAGAAGCTAAAAGCTTTCCTTCCTTTACCATGGTGTGCAGACAGGACACCGATCAAGGTAGGAAAAGACAATCCAATCCAATCTGCATAAACCCAGATATCTACTTTGTTCTTTCCCATAATCACCCCCCCCCCAGTAAATTCAAATCCTGTAATTTTCGACCATATTCGTCATCTGCGGCTAGTTTGAGAAAATCCTCATGAAGCCCTAATACCCTCAACACATTAAAAATTGCACCTATGGACACACTCGAACTCCCCCTTTCAATTAAATAAAGAGTATTCCGGGCAATTCCTGCGCGTTCCGCCACTTGAGTACTGGTCAACCTACGTCTCTTTCGAGCGAGTTTGATATTCTCACCCATTTGCTCAAGCATCCTTTGGTGCTTGGGAAATAGAACCTGCTTCTTCTTAGGCATCCTCTTTGTACTATTTTAATTACAAATATAGCTTTTTTGATCATAATATAGTACAAATAAAAGAACCCACCTAAAGACCTCTTTCCAAATAATGAGCCATCTTGATTTGCAAACCAGAACCGAGTATTATTGGGTAAGTGCTGACTGCCAGAGTGGCAAAAGAGAGCTTCGGCCGCAATGACCACCGCCATACCCAATATGAAAATACTTAACTACCAGCTTCTGCATGCGATCTTTCTCCTAACGTTTCTTTTACTTGGAGTGGCTTGTGGTGAGGTAAATTCAAATGCAGAAAAAGCTCCCGGACAAAGCCCAAGCAGCCAATTCACCCAACTCCCAGACGAAGCTTCCGGCCTCGATTTCAACAATGCCATCGAAGAAACATCTGACCTCAACTACTTCATCCATTCAGGTTTTTACAATGGGGCGGGACTCGCTGCGGGGGATTTCAACAACGATGGACTGACCGACCTGTTCTTCTCCGGAAATCAGGTCCGCAATGAACTCTACCTCAACAGGGGTGAGCTGAAATTCGAAAAGATCACCGACCAGGCCGGATTGAATCCTCGCGGTAATCTCAAAAATGCCTGGCACAGTGGAGCCACCACCGTAGACATCAACGGCGACGGTTTCCTGGACATCTATGTTTGCCGCTATTTTTCCCCGAATGGTCAACAACCTACCACGAATCTCCTCTACCTGAACAATGGTGACCTGACCTTCACCGAACAGGCTGCGCCATACGGAATTGCCGATGCGGGCAATTCGGTCCAGGCGACCTTTCTGGACTATGACCTGGATGGCGACCTCGATCTTTATGTCCTGAACCAGCCCACCGGATTCCGCGCCCAAAAGGATGCCCTCGTTCCTCCCAACGATTGGAAAGACACTGATCGCCTCTACCGCAATGAAGGCGATGGCCATTTTACAGATGTGAGCGCGGAGGCCGGGATTCTCAACTTCGCTTATGGGCTGAGCGCGGTGGTCGGTGACATCAACAACGATGGCTATCCGGAGATCTTCGTCTCCAACGACTACGACGAACCTGACTATCTGTATTTCAACAGCGGCAAGGGCAGTTTCACCCGAATTGAGGACTTTGTCTTCAAACACATTTCCAATTTCAGCATGGGGGCCGATATCTCCGACTTTAACAACGACGGTTGGCTGGACATTTTCGTTGCCGATATGCTGGCCCAGGATCATTTCCGGCAAAAGACGAATATGGGGGCCATGAACGAGGAGAATTTCTGGGCGATGGTCGGGCAGGGAAAGCATTATCAGTACATGCGGAATATGCTCCACCTGAACAACAAACAAGGCTCTTTCAGCGAGATTGGACAATTGGCGGGGGTATCCAAAACCGACTGGTCCTGGGCAACCCTCTTTGCCGACTTTGACAACGATGGCTGGAAAGACCTCTTTGTTTCCAATGGCATTCTTCGGGACGTACGGAACAACGATGCCCAACGCTTGGCCGTCGAAAATACCCTGGCCCATTCATTGACCTTTCCATCCACGCCGGTGGGCAATGTCCTGTTCCACAACAAGGGCGATCTGACCTTTGACAACGTGGGTACCTCCTGGGGGATCAGCGACCCCGGATTTTCCAATGGCGCTATCTATGCCGACCTCGACAACGACGGAGACCTTGATCTCGTCACCAACAATGTCAATTCAGCCGCCGGGGTTTACCGCAACGACAATCCCGGAGGCGGAGACTGGCTCCAGGTCCAGTTGGAAGGAAAACCGGGGAATCCGCGGGGAAGGGGCGCCAAGGTGACTGTTTATACGGCTGAAGGTCGGCTTTATCAGGAACAAACCATCGAACGCGGCTATATGTCCGGGATGGATGGTATGCTACATTTTGGGCTGGGACAAGGCGCTGAGGTGGCAAAAATTGAGGTCGAATGGCCGGGAGGAAAAACCCAGATCATCAACAGTCAGGAGAAAAATAAACGCCTGGTACTGCGGGAACAGGATGCGGTAACTGACAAAATCATTCCCCAGCTTCCCCATCCATCCTTTATCCCCCGCAACAAGGCACTGGGCATCGCGTGGAGCCACCAGGAAAACCCCTACAACGATCTGGAAAAGCAGGTACTCCTTCCCCATAAAATGTCCACTTTTGGGCCCGGTATCGCGGTGGGAGATATCAATGGAGATGGCAAGGATGACTTCTATATTGGGGGGGCAGCCGGGCAGGCAGGCGCATTGTACAAAAAGCAAGACGACGGAAAATTCCAGCAGCAGTCGGTTCCGGCGATCAGCAAGGACAAAGCTCAGGAAGATATGGGGGCCTTGTTCCTCGACATTGATGGGGATTCCGACCTGGACCTCTATGTGGTCAGTGGCGGGAACAGCTTCTCCGATGGGGCTGCCGCCCTTCAGGACCGCATTTACCTCAACGATGGCATGGGGAACTTTCAAAGAGACGCCAAGCGGCTACCAGAACTCCGGTCCAGCGGTTCCTGTGTTTTGGCCCATGATTTTGATGCGGATGGAGACCTTGACCTCTTTATCGGGGGGCGGGTAAGATCTGGCAACTACCCCCTCATTCCAAAGAGCTATTTGCTGGAAAATGACCGGGGATTCTTCAAAGATGTGACCCTCGAAAAGGCTCCGGGATTACAGGAAATCGGCATGGTGAGTGGAGGTCTGTGGACTGATTTTGACAACGATGGCCGCAAAGACTTGTTCGTGGTCGGGGAATGGATGCCGGTGACCATTTTCAGGAACAGGGGCGGGAAATTAGAATTGTACCAAGGATCCAAAACGCTTGCCGAGCAGAAGGGCTGGTGGAACAGCATTGTCGGGGGAGACTTCGACAAAGACGGAGACATCGACTATGTGGTGGGCAATCAGGGCCTGAACACCAAATTTGCAGTCAGCGTGGAATCGCCGCTCGAATTGTACAGTGATGATTTTGACCAAAACGAGACCCTGGATATTGTACTCGCCAAGCAGGACCACGGCGTTTCATTTCCGGTCCGGGGCCGCGAATGTTCTTCCCAGCAGATTCCCGGGATAGAGGAAAAATTCAAGGATTACCGGGCCTTTGCTTCCGCTACTCTCCCCGAAATCTATTCAAAAGAAAAGCTCGAACAGGCCTCCAATTCCAGGCCACCACTTTCGCATCTTCATTCATTCGGAACAATGGGGAGGCGGGATTCGAGGTGGTTCCCCTACCCGTTCAGGCCCAGTTCTCGACGGTATTTGGCATCCTGGCCAATGATTTCGACATGGACGGGAACCTGGATGTATTGCTGACGGGAAATTTCTATGCTCCTGAGGTGGAGACTGGCCGGCAGGATGCTGGGATCGGTATCTTTTTAAAGGGCAATGGAAAGGGCAGATTTGAGTATCAGGAAGTGATTGACCATGGCTTCTTTACCCCCTACGACGCCCGTTCCATGTCCCTGCTCTACGATGGCATATTTCCCCTGGTCCTGGTCGCCAACAATGATGGCCCCCTCCAATCGTTTGCTTATATCAATGCCACTGGAAAGGGAGATCAATTTCAGGCAGGTGAGGTATATGCAGAGATGTACTTCAAGGATGGGACCCGACAACGCTTCGAACCCTATCAGGGATCAGGTTATCTATCCGCCGCGAGCAGTTTTATCCAGATCGTTCCTGGAACCGAGAAACTGGTGTTCTATTCGGCTGATGGGTCGGAGAGGGTGCTGAAGTAAAATGTAGATTTTTGCACACTCTCACGCGAGTCCAGAGGCGAGATTCAAAGACGGATTTGGAGATTTGGAGGTGACAGCTGTCAGGTCCAGAGTTGCAGAGTCGCGGGTCTGGACCTGTAGAGTCGCGGGTTCAGACACGCGGATTCGCGGGTTCAGACACGCGGATTCGAGGGTTCAGACACGCGGATTCGAGGGTTCAGACACGCGGATTCGCGGGTTCAGACACGCGGATTCGCGGGTCCAGACACGCGGATTCGCGGGTTCAGACACGCGGATTCGCGGGTCCAGACACGCGGATTCGCGGGTTCAGACACGCGGATTCGCGGGTTCAGACACGCGG
>CAYGRE010000006.1:0-104952 GCA_964352215.1 uncultured Bacteroidia bacterium | reverse complement strand
TCTTGGAGGTGAGCACCGTCAAGGGCTGGGAAAGCGTTCCTTTTGGGCTGGATTTTCAGGACCAGGGGAATCTCGGGAAAATGGAAATCAGCTTTGAACTGGATCACGGTGGACCCGCGATTACAGACGCCATCCCGGACCTGCACGGCCGTTCCTATACCGGAAGCAGGCCGGTGGTCCGGATGCTGACCGATCCAGGGCATGCCTGGCTTCCCCTGGACCGGCTGAGCGAAGCCCTGGTCACAGCGGTGGATATCGAAGTGGAGGTGACCGGTATCTCCAATCTGGAGCTTTCCACCGAAAGCAGCAATGTTAAGACCGGACGTCCATTTTCTCCTTTTGGCCAGCATCCGGTCCCCGGAGATCGCCTTTATATTGGCTGCCCGGAAGCCCTCTGTAAGCCTTTGAAGAATCTGAGCCTACAGATCGCGTGGAAGGACACCCCATCCGATTTTTCTGACTATTTCCAGGCCTATGGCCCGGTACAAAGTGGAGATTTCAAAGTCTCCGCCGAAATTCTCTGGGACCGCAACTGGGTCAACCTGGGTCAACCCTTGCCGATGTTCTCCTCAGGGAACAGCCACAACTTGCAGGTATTGCAAAACAATGCGCTTCCGGTTGCTGATGCCCTTTCCTATCCGGCACCGGAAGATGAAGCCTACCTGCCAGACCGGAAATGTGGGTATCTGGCCCTGGAACTGAATGGCCCTGTGTACAGCTATTTGGAGGCCTTTGGGCACCGGGAATTTTCTTCCTTGTATACGCGGAGGATCATGGAGTTGAATGCCTGGTTGCTCTCCACCAATCCCCCGCCGAATACCCCGGAACCTGTCCTGCCCAATTCACCGCTGACGCCGGTGATCAAGCAGCTCGAATTGTCCTATTCTGCTTCCGATCGCATCGAAGCAGGTGTCAATTACCGTCCCGAAGCCGGGGAAATCTTCTTCCTGGAACCCTTTGGGACCCAGGATGTTGATCTGGCCGGGCCTGGCTTCAGCCTGCTGCCCCAATTCGAGGAAGAAGGCTACTTCTTTCTGGGAATTGAAGGTGCGAAGGCCGGGGAAAGTATCCCGGTTTTGTTCCAATTGGCGGAAGGTACGGGCAATAACTGGCTGGACCTGGCCGGGATCGAATTGAATTGGGACTACCTGAAGGGAAATACCTGGAAGCCGCTGGACAAGATGATGCGGTTTTACGACGAGACTCGGGGCTTGTTGAATTCCGGGATCATAGAGTTTGTCCTTCCTCAGGATGCTGACCATGCCCACAGGGTGCTACCAGAGGACATGATCTGGTTGCGGGCCCGGGTAGCGCAGCATTCCGCGGCCTGGCCTTATGTGCGGGGGATCCACGCCCAGGCCATCCCGATGCAATTCCGGGACCAATCCAATGACCCGGCTCACTTGCGCTATTCCATGCCGGCCGGGCAGAAGATGCGCCTGGAACCCGGAGAGGTCAAAATAAAGAAACTCGAACAGCCCTACGCTTCTTTTGCCGGTCGACCCGCGGAAGATGACCTGGCTTACTATACCCGGTCCAGCGAACGTTTGCGCCACAAGCAGCGGGCCATTACGCTCTGGGACTACGAGCACCTGATCCTGGAACGATTCCCGGAGATTTACAAAGCGAAGTGTATTCCCCATACCAGTACGACCTCGGAGCAGGCTCCCGGCCATGTATCGGTGATCGTGGTTCCTGAATTGCGGAACAAGAACGCAGTGGATTTGCTCCGTCCCAGTGTGGGGCAGGGGAAATTGAAAGAGATACAGGACTTCCTCTTCCGGCATATCCCCAGCTTATTTGTCGATTTGGTGGTGGAAAACCCGGACTATGAAGAGATCATGCTTGAATTTGGGGTGGGTTTCCATCCCGGATACGATGCCGGCTATTATTCCAATTACCTCGATGAAGAACTGCGCCGCTTCCTGAGTCCCTGGGCTTATGCAGAAGGGGAGGACATCATCCTCGGGGGCAAAGTCCACAAATCAAAGATCATTAAATTCATCGAAGACCGCCCTTATGTAGATTTTGTGGTGGACTTCAAGGTGTACCACAATACCGCGACCTCGAGGTTTGCCGGAATCGGAGCGATGATCGTAGAATGTAATTTCATCGTCAGTGCCCAGGATGTGGAGGTGGTAAATTCCTCCAGTGAACGGGCGGTCCTGATTTCCGCAGACAAGCATACTATCAAGGTCGTGGAACCTGATACCTATGCCTGTGCGCATCAGGGCGAATGTTGCAATGAACCAGAGAAAACCCAATTGATATGAACGAAGAAGTCAGAGATGACCTGAAACTATATTTTGAGACGGGTGACAAGCCAACCCAGGAGCAATTTGCCGACCTGATCGACTCTAATTTGAACAAGAAAGAGGACCAGGTTTTTGTCGGTAAGCACCAGACAACGGGCAAGGTTCAGATCGGGATCGGTGCCCCGGTACCGCAACCGGCGGCGGGTGACCTGCAGGGCCATATCCGCTTTTCCGTGAAAGAGCGCCTGAGCACCCATCAATTGCAGCTGCGGGATGGCGACACTGCCAGCGGCAATGTCCTCGCCTCCGATGGCTTTGGCAATGCGGTCTGGACCAAACAGACGGCGCTGAACGATGGGGACTGGCGGGTCAATGGCAATGAAATGTACTCCATGCCCTCCGGAAACGTGGGGATCGGGACCAATCAACCGTCAGAGAAGCTGACCGTAGTCGGGGGAAGTGCCAAAGTCAATGACCTGAGCGTATTTGCCGGATTGCACCTGGAGAACCGTGCCCTCTTTCAGTGGGCTAAGACCGGAATCACCTTCTCCAATACCAATACGACCAGCAAATATCAGCTGATACTGAATACGGAGGTCCAGTCTACCAATGGCAACCCGGCCATTACCAATGAGATATTTTCCCTTGGCAGAACCTACCATGACCAGGCCGGGAACTATACCGGGCAGGCTTCCTATCTGTCCATCAATCCGGCCTGGGGCGGCAGGGGCAAGATGATCTTCAGTATGGATCACAACCAGGGGGGGAGCAATGGGGACTTCGCCTTCACCAATGGTAACGTAGGGATCAATACCCTCAATCCATCGGCAGAGCTGGACATTGATGGCTTGGCCAAAACCAAAGAGCTGGAAATAACCAACCTGGCCAACAGTACTTCCGACAATATCCTCGTCCAGGATGCCAACGGAAAAGTAGCCACCAAATCCGCCCAGGACTTTTTCTCGACCAATGGTTTCTCGCTCTGGGAAATGGAAAGCGGTAAAATTGTTTCGAAACCCGGCCATGACGTTTATACCAAACGGCGGCTGATGGTTGGAGGTTCAGATTCGACCATTCCTGCTATTGAAACGCATGATGGGCTGGCGGTCAAGGGAAGTGTGCTGATAGAGAACGATGACAACAATTCGAATACGGTATTGCGCATTCACAACAAATTCAATACCGATAACAGCCATCCTCACCAGGCAGCCGTCGAATTGATCATCGACGAATGGAGTACCACCAACCGCTGGAAGATGGGGGCACAGCGGAACGTACAAGGGGATTCATCTACCTTTTATATCAAGCGCTATCCCAAATCAGGCAATACAGTGGCGCACCTGGCGATTGATGACGCTGGGGATGTCTTTGTTACTGGAAGAGCAGGAGAGGCAAAGATGCGAATCATGCCACCAGCTTTTTCAAGCCTGGGGCACAATGCGCGGCTGGAACTTGGGGACTCCCTGCATTTCATCAGTGCACATTTCGGTGGGGGAATGACCATAGGTGACACCGATCAAGTTCGTATGACTACCCCTCAGTTTGAAATCTCCAACGGTGGTTCTAATCCTACGACCAATACTTTGCTCAAAATAGATGCCAACCGGAATTTCCGTTTGAGTCCGGATTCTGCCGGTACTGGCTCCTGGGACAGGCCCATTGTCTTCAAAAGCTTTGAAAAAGAATCCGCGGGAACCACTCCAACCCATAACTTGAGTTACGTGGAAATCCCAACCTTGGTGCCAACCAGTAAATATGTGGCTTGCCTTTCAGGTGTGTATCGGAATGGCAACAATGGTCTGGTCCGGGCGCATATCAATGAGGAAAATGGGTATTGGGAAATCAGATGTGAGAAGCAGGGGACGGTGACGGCCCTGGTTGGAGGGAGCAAGGATTTCTGGAGGGTAGACGTCATTTTCATTCGGAAAGAGCTCTGCGGGATTGGATAAAACAGAACATAAAAACACAAATACAATGCTAAAACTTGAATTCACGACCGAAGAAGTCAACACCATCCTGAATGCCCTGGGTCAAAGACCCTTCATCGAGGTGCACCGTTTGATCGACAGCATTCAACGGCAAGCCCAACAGCAATTGCGCACGGAGGCAGATGGCGTGGCCCCGGAAGTCAAAGCAAGCACCACCAATCCGGAATAAGAGGAAGAAGAAATTATGCCTGAGGCGAATACCCTGTCCACCTCTCCACCGGCCCATGAGAGCCTGGATTATGACTTTCTGCGTGCGAGAGGATTGGAGCATATTGAACGGCTGGCCCACAAACTGTGGACCGATTTCAATGCCCATGACCCCGGAATTACCATCCTGGAAGTGCTGGCCTATGCCATCACCGATCTGGGCTTGCGGACCGACTGGGACATTGAGGATATCCTGGCCAGTCACCAGGGGCACCCGGAGCTGGGACAGGACTTTTTTGCCCAACATGAAGTCCTCCCCAATTATCCCTGGACGCCCCTCGACTTCAGAAAGCTCATCATTGATTTTCCCGACGTCCTCTTCAAAGATGGCAAAGGGAAAGAGGTGCTGGTGGCGGTACAGAACGTATGGCTGCAGCGGTCCACGGTGGGAGAGGTGCCCTTTTACCTGAACAGCACCCGGGAAGGAGACCCCAAAAATTCCGATCCCAGTTACAGTTATACCTACCAGGCCGACCATGTACCAGGCCCCAAAGGAAAGGCAATTGAAAATGCCCTGGTGAAGCTCAATGGCTTGTACAGTACCCAACTTCTCTTTGAGGAAAATCCGGAACTCAGCCCCGAGCATCCCCTCTTCGACCTCAACAGCAATTCCCTGCGTCGGAAAGTGGAAGTATTTGGCTACCCCGGAGAATCGGTCAATTATTCCATCAATTTTGCCTACTGGCATCAATGGGATGCGTCTATGACCGGGGTTAGTTCTTATGCCATCAAGGACATTCTGGGTTTTGAGCCCCGGGAAAAGGGTTTTCTCTACCAGGTGGATTACCATCTCAATGGGCAAAGCAATGTCCTCCATTCTTTGACCCTGAACCTGGAGCACGCCGAAGGCTTCCTGCTGGAAAATGCCATCGCGAACAGCTCCCGGCAATACTATTTCCGGGCCGAAGACTGGGCCAGCTATATGATTCCGAATGGGCCCAATCCGTCGGTGCCCTTCGTGATAGATGTGGTCAATTACCTGGGCAATGCCCGCTTTGAAGTGCTGGGGCATGACCAGAATGGCAGCCAGTTTGGCCCGCTCTTCCTGCAATGTGAAAGTGAATGGGATCAGATCACCGAAAATAAAGTACAGGATATTGTGGCTGCGCTCCAGGGGGCAAGTCCGACCAGCAATCCGGTCTATGACTATATCCACCGGCGCATCAGCCAGGAGCATTCCGCGATCATGGACATGGGGCATCAATTCAAGGATTTCCATAACCTGTATTTTCAGAAGCTGGCCGCGATTCGGGAATATGTCGAGGGTCCGAGGAAGGAACCGTGGAAGGGCCTGCGGCATTACCTGTGTTGTCACCGCAACCTCTGCGAAGACTGGGTCACCTTCCGCCAGGTTCCGATCGAAGAGATCGGGCTCGAATCCAATATCGTATTGCAAGAGGGCGCAGATGCCTCCTGGGTCGCCAGCGAAATTCTTTTCCGGATCGATCGCTTCCTCAGTCCCATGGTTCAGTTTGAGACCCTGGAAGAACTTCTGAATCAGGGAATCACCCCGGCTGATATATTTGATGGCCCTTTGCTGAAGCACGGTTTTCTCTCCGATGATGCCCTGCAACCGGTCAACCACCGGGAACACCAAATATTTTGCTCGGACCTGCTGCGGATCATCATGGACATTCCGGGGGTAGAAGCTATCAGTCACCTGGGGATCTCGGGCTATGTAGACGGCTACCAGGTGGTCCGGTATGCCGAGGATTGCCTGGAATTGGAGTGCCTGGAGGAAAATGTCAGCACAGCGCAGTACCCCATGATGGAATGCATTCGCCGCCGGCCCCGGTTGGATGCGCTGCGTTCCCTTCTCACTTTTGAAAGGGACGCGCTGGTTCTGGATACGAATGCCAGTGCGGTCAACGACCGCTACCGCGATCTCAAATTGGATCACCTGACCCGAAGAGTTCCCCAAAGCTACCAGGAAGTGGATTTGGGCGGGGAGGAAATGAGCCTCCACGCGCATCAATCCATCCAGGAGGACTTCCCCCTGATCTATGGCATTGGGTCGGAAGGCCTGGAAGTCACTGCCAGCCAGGAACGGCGCATGGAAGCCCGTCAACTGAAGGGCTACCTGTTATTTTTCGACCAATTGCTGACCAATTATTTAGCCCAATTGAGCCGGGTCAGGGACCTCTTCACCTTTCGGGATGCGAATCCCAACCTGGAAAATACTTATTTCATACAGCCACCCAATTCAGTTCCCGAATGGACGGACCTCATTGATTGGCAAGGACTGCCGGGTCAATGGTGGGAGGAACTGGAATCAAAGGAAACTTATCTGGATCGGCGCAACCGCTTCCTGTCGCATATCGCCGGACGCTTCAGTCATACTTTTGCTTCCTATGCAGCCAAATTGTTCACTTGGTACAAAGAGCAATCCGGGGACAGTGACCTGGCCCGGATGCAGTCTCAGGAGGCGTTGATCGGTGACAAAAAAGCCTTTTTGCAGGACTTCCCGATCATATCGAGCCAAAGGGGCAAAGGCTTTTGTATCCGTAAATTCAAGGAGGAATACCGGCCGGATGTCTGGGACAGTGCCAATGTCGCGGGGATGAAAAGAAGGGTGTGCCGCCTTTTGGGAATTGCCGATTTTCACCGGCGCTTTCTGACCTTGGGATATTCTGTTGCCAGCGGAAAGGATGATTTTTTCTGGAACCCAGTTGAGTACCGGGGCAGGGTCAGGTGGCAGCTGTTTGGTAAGGGGAAAGAGGAATTGGTGGATGGTAGTATCTATGGTAAACCGCCCGTCGAAAGTGAGCAGGTCAAGCAATTCCTGATCCAGCAAGGTGCCAACTTCGACAATTACGACATTTCGATTGGCAGAAAATACGTTACCGTCTACATACTGGATGGCAAAAAAAGGATTGCTGCCCTGGGATTGAGATGGACGATTGCCTATTTCAAGCAGCACCAGGATGAAGTGAAGGCCCATATTGATGAGGTGTTGGGTATCTTTCAGGGGATGTTGAAGCCATCGGTTGGAGTCGAAGCTGTTCCTGAAGAAGGGTTCCATATTTTAGAGCATATTCTCTTCCGTCCCCGGAGGAAGAAGGACCAGCTGATGCAGATCGCTCCCGGCAATGTGCAGCCGGTAATGCTGGATGTCTATTCCATGCGGGTTACCGTGATTCTGCCGGGATGGGCCGGACGCTTTCAGCAAGCGGAATTCAGAAAGTTTGTGGAACGGACGCTTCGGGAAGAATGTCCTGCCCATATTCAGCCCTGGTTGGTATGGGTGGAGAGTGAAGCAGCGCAATTGGCGGTCCTTCATGAATTGGAAGTGGCCTACAAAGAATGGCTGGAAGCCTACGCTTATATCAATTATTCTCCTGCAACCGTATCCGGTAAACAAGTCACGCTGGTAAAAGCCCTGAACCGTTTTCACGATAAATTTTTGTATTCAGACAGCTTCTCATGAGGGATGGTTTGCACAAGATCGGAAACCTGAGATTCAATATAGGAGTACATGGGGATTTCGATGTGCAGGAATGCAACCAAATCATTGACCAAGCACGAGATCAGATCATTTCCAGGGTGATTGCGGATCTGGAGCCAGTCCTGAACGACCTTGATCGTGAGGGGCAAATCCTGCAAATAGATCATTTGTCCCTGGAATTGGGGGATATCTACGGGAATGATTGGCAACAGCAATTTTACGAGGAAGCTTACCGGCAGTTGAAAACACAGCTTTTGGATGCTGTGGAGGCAGGGACCGATCGGTCCCAGGTGCAAGCCATCCCGGTGGCAGAAGTTGAGGCCGGGGCTGTGGTTCATTTCCTGCAGTATGGGCATTGGCCGAAGCATTTTTCGGCGGCTGGCCGCAAGGCCAGGGAAATCTTGCTGGACCTGGTTCGGAATGCGCCGGCTTTCTTGTTGGCGGCCATGCAGGAGGCGGTGGCGGCTGGTCATATTGTTGATCGCCTGGCCCGTCAGTTGAGCCGTCCCGAACAGGAAATGTTTTGGCGCTCCCTGTCCGCAGTTGATCCTGGTCTCAAGCGTGCGGTGAGACAGGGGTTACTGGAAAAGGCCAACCTTGGCCGGGAGGCTTTGAAAGTCTTGCGGGGGAGGTTTAAGGCGGATGCTTTTTCCGTTGGGAAATGGGGAAGTATCTGGCCTGGTATTCACTTTCGGATGCAACGCATTTGGGGAGGGAACCACTCTGGCTTGCGGGCTATTGGGGACCGTTTGGGGCAGTTTTCTGATGCAGATTGGGTGAGGGATTGGGAAGCTTTTATAGGGGAACAGGAGGGGCTGATTCGAAAGTGGAGGGGCGGTGGCTGGTTTTCCGGTGCTGAATGGAAGGAGGTGGTGGAGCAAGTGGATGCTTTGATTCGTGGGGCCGGGCTTTGGGACAAGATGGAGGGTGGTGCTTCCGGGAGGTCTTTTGATGCATCTGGTTTTGCTGATGGTTCCGGTTCTTCTGGTTCTTCTGGTTCTTCTGGTTCTTCCGGTTCTTCTGGTTTTACTGATGCATCTGGTTCATCTGATGCGGCCGGGATGGGTTTCCGCACGAAAGGGGGAATGCAAAGTTCAGGGGATATCCTTGGCATTCTGAGCAGCCTGCTTGCGGTCAGGGAGTTGATCGAAGCGGCCGGGCAGGTGTCTGAGCCAGGTACAGGAGTTGCGGAGACGGTGCACCGCCTGGGGCGGAGTTTGGCAGGGAGGGCTGAGAAGAATACCAGTCCGGTGGAGCGCGATGGCGGTCATGAAGTTGATACCGATGCACACACCGACGCGCAGAATCTGATACAATCCGATCAACCCATGGACCGTCGGGAATTGTTTCAGGACCAGCAGCTGGAACTGCCCGGAAGTGGAGTCGTCTTGCTGCATGCCTTTTTGCCTTCCTATTTTGAACATATACAATGGGTCAAGGGGAGGGATTTTGTCGATCAAGCCGCGCAAATCAAAGCCACTTTTGCCCTGGCCCACCTCAGTGGCCACCCGGATATTGGAGAAGAGGAGATGCTCCTTTTCAAATTGCTCTGTGGCTTACCACCGGAGGAGATTCTGCCAGCCGGAGTGGATTTCACTGAAGAGGAGGGGGCGAGTTTTGCGGAATTTCTGGATGAAGTCGTTTCCCAGTGGACAGCACTCGGGGACAGCAGCGGAACCGCCTTGAAAGAGGCCTTCCTGAGCCGGAAGGGATACCTGTCTTTGGGTTCAACCGGTTGGAACCTGAAGGTGGAGCCTTTTGTGATGGATGTTTTGCTTGCCAGGCTACCCTGGGGGATCAGTGTGGTCAAGCTTCCCTGGATGGGGGAGGTCATATATGTTGATTGGGGATAGGAGGCTTTGAATTGGAATGAGCAATTTGCTTTGGAATGCAGGTGCAGCACAAAAAAATGCCGCCTGGTTTCCCAGTGCGGCATTGGTTGTTGGTCTAACAATGTGTGTAACAACAAACCGTCGTGCAAATGAAGCAGGTATCGCTCGAGATAGAGTATTAGTTTGCCTTTGTAGCAGTCCACGGCACAGCCGTGGTCATTGCATTGTACAGCCCAGCCTCAACCGAGGTGGGAAAGAATATCTGACAGCAGGTGATGGTCTCCTACCGGGATTTCCACCACGAGGTACATTTTGCGGGCCGGGGTCGTTTCAGGATCCGACTGGGTCAGGCCGGCAGGCAGGTCGAGGTGCTGGTAGAAATTGTATTTCAGGACCCGGCACATCTTAGTGAGCAAGTGGGTATCAAAATTGTCTTTGCGCAAGAGGGTATTGACATTTTGCCGGGAAGTGTTGATTCGCCGGCCAAATTCAGCCTTGGTCATTCCCCTTTCTTTGATGACTTGTTCTACGATTTCTCCCATTCTCATCGTACACCTCCCTTCCAGATCGTGGGGTGAGACATCATTTGTCCGGTCATTTGCCGGATCAGTTTTACCGGGCCAGACTCAGCGGAGCCGGCGCCCATGTTTTCATAATTGGTCATAAATATTGGATTAAGTATTTGATTTCAGGGCTTCCCGCGATTTGTATTCGAAATAATCCATGCAGACGATGCTCATTATATAGCGGAGGATATTGATATAGCCGCGGGCCTGTTCGGTGTTGACTTTGTGTTCGGCGGCAAATGGAGCCACATCCTCCTCCCCGGGAATCTTACGCAGGAGTTCTTCCGGGAGGAATTCGGGCAAGGGGAGGAGTTGGTCCCGG
This sequence comes from uncultured Bacteroidia bacterium, assembly GCA_964352215.1. Taxonomy (GTDB): domain Bacteria; phylum Bacteroidota; class Bacteroidia; order J057; family JADKCL01; genus CAWUKT01. The sequence continues at coordinate 94,337 of CAYGRE010000006.1, read as the reverse complement.
ACGTAGTAGGCCCTATTGGCATCGGTTTGGTGTTTTGCCACGGTATTCCGGACCAGGAGCTCGATGAATTCATGCTCTTTGTCCGGTAGCTCTTTGTCCGGTAGCCCTTTGTCCGGTAGCTCATTGTCCGGTAGCTCATTGTCTGTTTGTTCTTGTGTCATTGTATCCATGGTGATATTGTTGGTGTTTATCTTCTTGCCGCCAGAACAGCTTCTTTGAGTTTTTTCATAGAGAGCCCTTCGATGCCAAACATATCGTTGATCAATGCTTCCAGGGCCATATTGGCGTAGTCGGTCGAAGGTTCACCACTGAGGGCAGCCTTGAGCACCCCCTGGTCAATGGCCAGATCGAGCTGGTACATAAAGGAGGCTTTGAAAACCTCAGCCATGGTAATGGAGGCGTCTCCTCTGGTATTGATCTTCCCGACAAGCAGGCCTTCGCGGATCTTGCGCTTGATTGCTTTTACGTCCCAGCGCAGAGCTTTGCAGACGGGGTGGTCGACAGCATCTTCCACCGGAATAAAGGTAAAGTCGTCTGTGTTTGCCATAATTAGAGTGAATTAAAAATTAGGTTTTTCATGGGTAATAGCGTTAAACATTTCTCATAGCCCAGCCATCCGAATCCATTGCCGGGTTGTCTCACATAAAAGACAATAATCACGAATTGACAAGATCGCACAATTTTAGGTCATGCTATTCCTGCCCCCCTGGGACGGCTCCATTGCTGCGGATAGCGCCCAGGGGGTAATCGGAATAATCTGTCAGTATCAATAAAGAACGCTTCAGAATTTGATCGTTTCCCCTGGTCCGGGCCGAGGCTCAGATCCGGGGGCGACAGTTGGGTGGGGATCAGGTTACCGGTCTGTAAACCAATTGCTATGCATTCATCAGCTTGCGTCGCAGAGCTCCACCGTTCTGTCTATGTTCCGAATGTAAAGCCAGACTTTCGGTCTCGAAAGGCAAGTTTTTTGATTTTTAAAAAATTTCTCTGATCTTAACAGTGACAAATCAATCTGGTAATCAGATGCTTCTGGTTGGAAATGGGAAAAAATTAGTTTGTGATGACATTTGAGCAACTTCATGAAATTATTCACGGATTGTCCGAAAATCAGCGAAATCATTTTACGCGGTTTATCGGTAAGGATGTTAATAGCAGCAAGTACTATCTGCTTTACAAACGGATCTTGGGCGTTGCAAAGCTGGATGCGGGGAGTGAAGCAGCGGTGCGTGGCAAGGAGTTTGCCCGTTCCGCCTATTTTGCGGGTTACCGGACCGGGTTGCTGGACAAGATCCTTCAGAGCATGGCATCGCAGCAGGACGTGGTTGTGGCCTCGAATACTTATTTTGAGAGAGCGATTGCTTATGGCGCCTTTTCCCTGGCCAAGAAATCCCTTTTTGGGCGGATGACGGTGGAATTGGAGCGGGAGGCCTATTTTGAATTGCAGGCTTGCCATGCCTTGTTGCGGGAGACCCGGCGGGTCTACCGGGTGGAATGGAAGGTTCCGGAGGGGATCCCTTCGGATGCGGTGGTGCAGCGGACCTGTGCGCAGATTACCCTGCTGGAAGACCTGACCGCGCGGGTGGTGAAGGGCTTGCAGAGCGGGGAAGGCTTTGTGGTCCCGCCGGAGGTGCTGGCGCAGGTGGAGGAGATGGAGATGGTGAGCCACAAAGAGCGGTATTTGGCGATGGGGTTGCGGACGAAGATGTGTTTGCAGGGGAAGGATTATTTGGGGGCTACGGTGGCGCAGCGGGCCTTGGTGGATGCGATGTTGAGTGGGGAGGTTAAGTGTTTGTTTTTGTTGGAGGTTCGGGAGGTAATATCCTTGATTCGCCTGGCCTTGATCACCAATGATGAGCGGCTGGCAATGGAATACAATTCAAAATTGGCTGACCTGCAGGTGGACCATATTAGGAATCAGGATTATTTTTCTTTGGTGAAGCTGGATTCCAGTGTTTCGGTTGCTTTGAGTACTTATAACAAGGATTTAGTTCTAATAATTTACCAGGAGTTGATGGATTTGAGTACTTCTCGCGACTATTACAACCAGGTTTACTTGCTTTACTTTTCAGCTTTGGTACTCTTGTATAATAGCGAGTTTGAAAAGGCGAAAAACATCCTGGCTAAGCTGAGGAACCAGTTTTCTAAAACTCAACTTAAACGATTCTATTGGGCTACAGAAGTATTGTACCTTTTGTGCCATTTTGAATTAGGAACAGATGATATTTTAGAAAGAGGCCTTCCGAATTGTGAAAGGAAATTTAGGAAAAGCTACCCCGGATATCCGATGACAATTGTCAGGACATTGAGGAAGTTGTATATCAATTCTACTTATGACGTAAGTATCATGGAGACAGCCTTGGAAGAGATTGAAACAATTCGCCTGAATGGAGATGAACCATTGTTTTTTAATTTTTTCGATTTCTCATTCTGGCTAAAGGAAAAATTAGGACATGGGGATGCTCTCTCTTCTGCTTTGGCAGAAAGAAATGCAGAGGATTGGCTCAGCTTAGAGCAATCTAGAAGGGGTAGTTAAAGGCTTTCAATTAAAACTTGAATCAACGCACCCCCACCATCCTGCAACGTCACCACATACCCAGCAAGGTCCTTTTCAATGGTCAATTCGCCATTGGCATACTGATCGCATAGGCAATCGTAATCATAGTCGTATTCCTGCTGGATGTAACGGAGGATTTGCTCCACCAGTGCAGCATCGATTTCGGCATTGGCTTCAACACACGAATTCAACGCGATCGGGGAGGGGGTAGCTATCAGCCCTTGATTCAAGGTCGCACACAAGACTACCAGTGCGGAAAAAATGAGTTTTCGCATAACATTTGATATTTACAGACCGATCTAAAGATACAATTTTGGAGCTTTTCGGGGAGGGCGGAATGGAGATTCGTAAAAGATGGGCTTACAGATGGGTAATTGTAGGTATAGACGCCTTCTTCGTTACCTCCCAATAGGATGATTTCTATTCCGGGACGATTCGATTACCAGGTGTATATTTTTGAATGAGGCCTGGTGAAAGTAGGGTGACGGTCTGTAGGTTTCAGTTGGTGAAGTAAGAGTGGCAAGTAATTTTGCTAAACTTTACCGAATCCAAAGCCACCGCCCCTAAACGGTAGACTCTTTAAATTCAAATATGAAACTTAACCTCGGAGTAATAGGAATATTTTATCCTAAACTAGAAGCCCAAGGAACATTTGATATTTCAATAAGCTTATTCAAGACAATATCTTGCGACAAAGCATTTAAGTAATAACAATTTACTGGTTTACCATGACTAAATCCCAGTGATTGCAGGAGCGTAATTATTTCCCTTGGGAAGTCAAGTCTGTTGTGGTCAAAGAAGCGAAGTTGAAAGGTGCCATGCCATTCATCATTTTCCCATTTTGGTTTGAAAGTAATGTCCAAGGCAAAATGGTGGGCCTTGTAATGATAGCCGTCAAGGTAAGCGCATGCTTTTTTCCTTGACCCACGCACGTCGCGGTATCCCAATTTGGTGAAAGGAGCAAAAGGAAATTGCTGTCCTTCTTTCAGTTCCTTGTATTTTTCCAGGTGGTCCAGATAAAACCAATAGGAATAGTACTCCTTGTAGTAACCGGTCATAGTAGTCGAGCCCAGCAAATAGATCTCGCATTTACTTCTCCAGCGAATGTAGTGGTTGTATCCACAAGCTTCGATCAGGCGAGGGTTTATAACAAACCCTTTCCTCCAGTCGGGTGGTGGGGATGAAGAAATCATGTTCTCCAAACTTTGTGTGGGATTGGAAATATCAAAATTCTCCAGGACTTCTTTAAAAGCATTAAAGATTTTGGTGCGCCATTCAGTAGGCTTCTGGGGGACCCTCAGTATATTTTGACGAAAACCCAATTTACTATTTGGGGAGAACACGAGACCAAATGAATGACTAGACCCAGCAGCGAAGAGGTAATCAGTTTTGGAGAGCAGGGCACGCTGGAAAAGAAACTTCGGTTTCCAAGAGTATTTGTTTACATCTGAAAATAATTCGGAGGCTTTTTCTCCAAATTCAGCGAATTTTTGCTCATCGAAATCATTTTCAGCATCGGCAAGGATAAGGAGAAACATTATTTGCCCTTCGAAATAAGGGTGGGATTCGAATTTGAGAAAACGTTGCTCTCGATTGGGATCCTGGTTGATGAGGCGGGCTTTCAGGATTTCTTCCCTGACTTGTACAGGGGAAAAACCAGAAAGGGTATTTGCGGAGTTCAGGCTAGATAAGTAAGGGTAAATATCCAAGCAATGGTCTTTATGCCTGTTGATGGTCTTTACTGCATTGATATACTGGGGTCTTTCGATTGAAGTATTTCGAACCAGATTGTTGATTACCCGCATCCATTGGAACAATTTCAGCGAGGTAATTTGCGAGTAGTCTTTTGGTCTGCCTTCGTTCCGGGTAATGAAAACAAACAACGCATGAAAAAGAACCCGTCGTGCCAGGGTGATTTCCTGCTTCAGAAGAGATTCAAAGGGGAGATATTTGGCATCTTGAAAGGGAATCTTGCCATGCAGAATGGATACCAATGCTTCCTGGTTTTCAATTCCTGCTAGCTTTTCAAGTGGAGCAAAGATGGTGTCTATCCCAAGTTGATCGAATACTTTAGTTTCCTGGTAGATTTCAAAAGGAATGAAAAGATTTGATGAGGTAAAGCGCCTGAAGATCTCTGTTTCTTTCTCGGGTGGTTTTTCCAGTCTGCCAGCATATTCATTTAGAATACAAGCGTTCAGGTATTTGAGAAAATATTCGTCAACCTGGAAAACTCCTTTTTCCCTGATGTTCCAGAAGACATCGGTCCATTCCTTATCAAATTTGGTTTCCCAGTTTACAATATTGGGGCTAAGAGGTATTGATCTCAGGTGTTTTATGAACCAGGCCTTGAAATTCTCAAAACGGGTCAATGGTTTGCCTCGGGCATTCATTTTGACATAGAGCTCATCGGTGAGTTCAAAATTTCCGACGTCCAGGAACCGGAATGTAATAAGATCTGTTGTGGTAAGGTCATTCCATATTTTGGTTGAATCAAATTCTGGTTTTCTTTTTAGCAGTCCATTCAATTGATCAATTACCACCAACATACCGGAAACAGTTGGGTCTTTGTTCCAATCTTTGAAATACCAATGCGAGTCTTTGATTTGATCTGAAATTACCCCTGAGAGATTAATCTGAGCTTTATTTACCAGTCGCTGGCAAAATAGGCGGGAACTTATCCGATTTTGATAGGTAAAGGAAAGGATTCGCTTCCTTGTGGATTCCATCTCAATTGCTCCGGATTGGTAGGCCAGCAACCAATGAAGAAGGAATAGAGTAGTTATTCTTTGCTGACCATCCAGAAGTATGAGATTCCCAGATTCATCAGAACGACCATACAAGAAGTCCAGGTGAAGTGGCTTTGATCCAAGGATCGATTTGATGAGGGATCGCAAGAAAGTAGTTCTGATTTGGGTCACTTCGTCGTCTGACGTGAGTCCCTGGGCATAGTCCCTTTGAATGGGGGGGATGACGATTTTGTATTTTCCGACCAACTTCCAAAAAGTATAGAGTTCCTTATTATTGACCATCTGGAATCGGTTTGGGGTGGTTAATGAATGACTTTAGTCGACTATAGATAGCATTTTTATAGTTCTCCCTGTCCCGGGCTCCCCAAAAGGGGATTGTCATATTCTCAGGCGAATAGTACTTGAAAAACACATTCTTGGTGGCCAGGGGAAGAAAATGCCGATCCGCCGACCACGATTCTTGCTCAAGAATCTCGATGATCCTTTTTCTTTTTTCTGGAAAGAGTCCATTGCTGAGTGAACTATTGGTTTGGGGATCGAGCAGGGCCATATTGCCGATCTTGTCTAATTCTTCCTTTTCAGTGAATTCTCCCAGTTCCAATACTAATTGCTCTTCCAACTGTTCAAAGGTAGGGATACCTTTTTCCTGATTCCCCTCGAAAGCTGATTCGGTCAACATGTCTTGGGCATTTTTCTCCAATTCCCGAGCATTTTTGGTGTGTCTCAGTTTCAACAACGCAACTGCACCTACTAACCAAGTCCTCTTTTCCTCGGTGGTTTCAAGTTTTTTGGTGTTTGTAGCATGGACATGCTCCAGGCTCCATTTTTCCAGGTGAAAGCGATGAAAAGGAAACCGAAAATCTGGGGCTTCTGTGCAATAGGTTTCCAGATTGAACAAAAGGAGGACTTCATGGATCTTTCCGGAAGGATAATTCAAAGACTCTAAATCGAAAGAGTCATCCTTGTACCTCTCTCTTATTTCACCTTTTATATGGTTGAGAAATGCTGATTTGGAGTACTTTCCTTTGTCTTTCCAAAGCTGGTAAACGGTTTTTCCTTGCGAAACGGATACCAAGAAGCCGATGTATCGGTAGAGCTCTGGATCCCGGAACCATTCATTTAATGTAAGAAAAAGGTCTTTTACCTTTTCCCAATCCCTGTTTTTCTGTTCGGTGAAATAGCGATATGTGAACAGTTTATCGGAGGAGGAAGGGAAATTTCCTGCCAGCATATCTAGCAAGAGCCCTATTCTACCTCTTGGATATTCTTTCTTTGAATCACTACCCTTAAGGAAATACCAAAATTCAGGATCATGTAGGGAAAATTCTATTCGGTCCCACTCTGATGCCATTTCATTTTGCCAGAGTGCAAATGCGGTTGGATTTTCTCTTTGTATCGCCGGGTCGTTTGAATCTAGTAGAAAAAGGGCTTTTGTAAGATCGGCCGGGCTTAGCGAGATCTTACCACTGTTCAGGTTCATAAAGACAGTTTCTGGATCATCAAGAGGGCTGATTTCGTACCAGATAACTTTAGTATGACGCGACAGGTTATTGAGGAACAGAGGGATTTGAGTGTTGTGTGTGTTGAGCCAAAGAAGGATGACGTGGGAAGCAATGTAAAAGTGGTAATTATCAACATTATCGGTTATACCCTTTTGGTTGCAAAATCCTTCCCAACCATTGTCCAGTTCCTCTTTAAGATCATTCATCTCTGCTTGATTTGCAGGTAGTCGGTGATTGATGATCGGGATAAAGAAACGATTTTGAGCAACTTGTTCCAGGAAGGCCTTGCTGCCTTTGCGGGTATTGTAATCTAGTTCATAGATAGTCTCACCCGCCAGCGCCTGGATCAGGTATATTGTGGTCATTCGTTGCTGACCGTCGATTAGCTCATAGGTGTTGCTAACTCCATCATTTGTTCTTTGTTTGAGAACTATTGGTTGGAGACAGTAGAAGTTATCCTTCTCAGAATCATATTCGAATTCGAGTATATCGTTGAGTAGTTCAAGGACCTGACGGATATCCCATTTATAGCCACGCTGATATTTCTCGACGTAAAAAAGATGGTTGGCAAGGGAATGGATATTTTTGAGGGTGAACTCAGGCATTCTGTTTTCTATTTGTCCAGCATTCGTATTTGTAGGTGATTTCATCTTATACCTTCACATAAGTAATCTCACAAGCCTTACACAACCGATTCTCCTGCGAATACTCTGCAATATCATACCAGCCACCTGTCTTCTGAAAAATGTCCAGGCCTCGACCCAGGATGATCTTCCAACCATTGTCAAGGACAATGGCGCGATCATGTATATTCTCATCAAACTCATAGGTCAACAGCACACCGAGCGATTCCAGAGAGTCAGCCATTTCTTTAAAAGCCTCCTTGACATTCTGAATATAATCCTCATTGTTGTTGGTGACCAAATGGATCTTAACTTCTTCACCCTCTGCCTTCCTGCTCACCACAAGCTTGGTAAACTCCATGAAGTTGCGAAGTTGGTAGGGTAGCCGCACATACGGGTCGATGACCTTGATGTCCGTGGCTCCATTCAAATAGTCTCCAAACAAGTTTTCATAAGAAATACCCGTTTGGTTATCCCGAATCAACTTTTGTCCTCCTGCCAAAACTGTCTTCGGCTCGGCTTCCGTTTTCTTTTCTGTGTGAGTTTTTTGTGGAAATAACTCAGTTTGAAGAGCAGGAAAAAGCGAGATGTTTTCAATGACTTCTAAAGTCTCGATTTTCCGGATTTCACCGCTTGACTTGATCGTATAACTGAAGTCAACTTCTTCAAAAGTCTCATCCATCTTCCGAAGTTGGTCTTTGACTCGTTTGCGGTTTTCGATTGCGAATTCCAGAAGTTCGATTGCATCTTCTTCCGTGTATTCTCCATCTGGATAAATGACCTTAAGAAGGCCCGAAAGGGTCTTTGTAATTGAGGTTTTATCCCGGGTTGTAATTGTATCTGACAACTCGAAAAAGCGTGAATATTCCTGTCCTCTATCCTCCTTTCGAAGATCCTTAAAAACCTCAGTGAGGTAGTCAACAATGAAGCCAAAATTAGAGGTGAACATTTCATTCCGAAGTTTCTGGATTTCCCAGCCGGGCAGGTAGCCATGAAGCCTGTCCAGGAAGGCTGTATCGTAGTAGTCCTTGGGCAAGGCTTCAAAAAGGTCACTGTGCTTCAGCATATAGGGCACAGCGTGATCGGTGTTGCCAACAAAGACCATTGAGGCAGTTGCCCCGTAAACTTCTGTTCCTCGGGAAAAAGTCTTATTGGCCATGTAGTTCTTCATGATGTCCACGAGTCCCCGGTCAGCTCTCTTTGTCCGTCCGGCAAACTCGTCATAGGCAACTACATCCCAATACCCCACCAGCCCAATATTTCCTGTGCTGTTATTGACGAAGAGTTTGGCTTTAGAAACCTCTCCTCCTGAGATGAGAATTCCGTGAGGAGACATTTCAGAATAAATATGCGATTTTCCTGTCCCCTTGGGTCCCAGTTCGATCAGGTTATAATTGTTCTCTACAAATGGAATCAAGCGGGATAGCTGAAGTAGCTTGGACCGGAAAGAAAACTCTTCTGGATTCAACCCGATGCTTTGCATCAAAGCATCAATCCATTCGTGTTTATCAAAATGTTTCCGGCCTTCTTTATATTCCTCAAGACTGGAATTAGAAACCTGAATAGGTTTCAATTGCTCAATCACCCAAGGAGACGTGTCGCGCTCATCAGTTGAGACGTAATCCACGGTGGCGATACACCATACACCACTTGAAAGCAGCTTACGGTTATTTTTTATGATGGCATCAGCAATCGGGATCCGCTTTAGCCCCAGATTCGCGAAGGTTGCTTCATACTGGTCCTTTTTGTCATTCAGGACCACAGATATCTTGTCAATAACGCGGTGGGAACCAATGTCTCTGATCTGAGATTGAATCACCTGGCTCTGATCCCGGTTTACAAAGTGTCTTGCAAGGACGGACTTAACGGTCTCCACCCCCTCGTTGATGGTTTCCTCATCATCCGTGGCGCAGTATTGACCTAAGAGATATTCCAAAACATAAGTTGGAACCGGAGAATTCCCCTTGACCAATTTGGTCAGGTCTTTTCGAACCACTTTGCCCCCAAAATGGGCATTAAGTTTTCTATCTACTTCTGTCATATTACCAGTCATCGAAATCATTGGTGAAAGAGATGTTCAGGGTATAGTAGTATTCTTTGTATTGCTTCCATTTGCTCGTGCTCTCTACCGGCTCCTGGAGAACCAGTTTTACCCGTTGATTCTTGTATTTACCGCTTGCCTTAGAGCTTAACTGAAAACGATGCTTTACTTCTCGCTGCCTTTCGCTCCCTTCGGAAATATCAAACAGGTAATTGAATTGGTCACTCAACAATTCTCCATCCTCCGCAAAGATCGCCGCCCGGATATTTCTGGGTAGCGTCTTTTCATCTACCAGATTAGATTGCAGAAAGGAAACCGCAAGGATGTTGGTAGTGATCCTATCTGTCGTCTTAATGATGTCCACCTCCACCTGGGAAGTCGTGTCTTTTCTTCGCTTGTTCACATAGATTACGGGAATTACAATTTCCTGAAGCGAAGCCCCCCCGTGAATGAACCTTGATCCCGCTCCTCTGACCCGGAGACGATTGATGGACTTTGGAATCAGGGCCTCGACTTCCCCCTCAAGTCCTAATTGCCCACCAGAAAAGTGGCGGGTACTATTGTCCCCTTCTAATCCCTTGCCAAGGATGTACCGGCGAGATTCCTTCCAGATCTCCCCGGAAACCCTTGCCGCCGTAAAATCGCTTTCCTCCAATGGATTGTGCTGGTAAATATATCCGTGGTCGGCTGTAATGAACATGTGGGTACCATTCATGTTCGCGATTTTCTTTACAAGTTCGGTCAAGAAATTCAGCTCTCTTTCAACTGCCTCGAATACTTTGTCCTCACTTGTCTTATCGTCCCCCACTTTGTCGATTTGGTTGTGGTAAATATAAATGAGGTCGTATTCCTTGACGAATGCCCGCCCGCTTGTATTCGCGTTCAGGGACATGAACTCTTCAGCCTTGATGGCTGTAGCACGTACCCCGGAATTTGCGGCAAGAATTTTCGTCCTTCCCTGTATCCCCACCGATGGAATTTCATCCACAAGGACATTATCTGAGTCCGGTTGGATGGCCAGCTTTGTATGAGGCAGCAGAGAAGCCATACCCAATTGGGTGTAAGAGGGCAAACTCGCAAAGGCCGCATTCAGCGTGGCATCATAACGATTCTCCCCCTGGATTGACTGGGCAAACTCCTTCCCTGATTCGTACCGGAAAGCATCCGATAGGATGACAAAGACCCTCTGCTCACGTGATAGTATGGGTTGGACATGTTTGTCAAAGAAGTTCCGTTGGGCGTTGGGCAATTGATTGGGCCAGGTGCCCAGTGCGTCAATGACTCCCTGCCATTGGTCGTTGAAGGGAAGCAGCCAATCGTTTGAATAAACCTTTTCAATCTTTTCAGCCAGTGGTTTCAGGCCGCTATTCTGACTGGTCTTTCGGAAGTGCCAAATGAATTTACGGTAGGCAAAGTCCACTTTGTACAATTGCTTGGCATATAGACCTATCCCTTCTGTGAGTGATTTTGGACATACGTTTACAAATTTCTTCACCAGGAAAATGAGGTCGCCGGCATGCCTGAGGGTAGCATAAAAATGCTCAAAGTTTGGGAACCAAAACTTGTTCTCTCTTTGTTTAATGACTTGGTCCAGCCGGTCGTCTGAGATGCTATCCTGGACCAGCAAGCTTACCAATTCAGAGATGACGCGCTTATCGACAAGCTCAAAGAGATCATCCTTTAGGATCATATCCAGGGTAGCCTCGTTCAGGGATGCCTCGATTTTCAGGTCACTGGCGATTCTCGATGATACGTTTCGAAATGAATCCTGGAAACCAATGGAGTCTTTCCAAAGAGATAGTAAAATGCGCGCATCTCGCTTGATGCCCCTTGAAGTTCCCAAAGCAAAGAATTGCCCAAATACTTCAAGCAGGAATTCATAAATCGAAGGCTTTTCACTGTGGTAATTGTATTTGGCCGCAATTTCTGTCCAATAAAATTCGTCTAAATCATAACGGCCCAGATCCTTTTCAAACCGCTCATTCCCATCATTGTATGCGCTGGAATGGGATTGAAGAAAAGACTCCAGACTGATGTTTTCTGTCACAAATACAACGGCAAGCATTTTGAACCTAATTTCCCGATGGGCATCTCCTTCACCAAGCAAGTCCTTCAACTTCGACCTTCTTTCCTTGCTTTCAAAAAAGGCAATGTGCTGACCAACTAATTCCTTGAAATGGTATTCTAGTCCCAAGTCCTGGAGAAACATGGCCTCCTGATCGGTATGGAAAAGGTAATTGGAAATCTCCAAATCCAGCAACCAATTTGATTCATTGGATGGTTTCGGCTCAGAAAAATACAATAAGAATTTGCCTGCTGGATTTGCTTTGGTAACCGTGTGCTTTACCTGAAATTCATTTCCCTTTACGTGAATTTTCTCTATGTCAGAGAACTCAAGCGCCTCATACTCCTCAGTCAATTCCATTTTCTCATCGTACCAGAAAATTAACCGTTCTGATTCAAAAAGCTTTTGGAGAGATTCTTCTATTCTGTTCATGAAGACTTCTTTAATTCAAAATGAGTAAAAGGGCTATGATTGTGGCAAAGCCAAATCCCATGATAGCAAAAGTAAAAATACCAGTTCGTTTCTGTGATTTTTCAAACTGATTGATTCTTTCATCAAGTGCTTTGAGGCTTTTCTCAAAATCGATTTTCAGGATTCTATTTTCGGTTTCCTGAAGGGCCGTTCTAAAGGTTTTTAGTTTCGGTAACGTCTCTTGGATTGAATCGTTTAGACCTTCGGAGATCTGTTGCGCATTTTTCACAAACTTGCCAGAACTGTCCTGCAAAGCTGAATTATAGCCATCCAAGGATTCTGAAAGTTGATTTGAAACTGCTTCGTTTTGACTTTCTAATTGGGTGAAAAACTTCTTCGTTCCCTCACTCAGGGATTTAGTCAAACGAGCATTTAGTTCTTCGGTTTTATTTTCAATAGACTCCCTCTTAGCATCCAGGGATGAATTCAGGCGTTTCAAGCTCTCCTCAACACCGGAAAGAAATACTCCTTTATCAGAATCTAATTCATCTTGCAAGGAGTTCAAACTCGTGAGGATCTTTGAAAATACTGAAACCAATTCCGCACTCTGATCGGTTACACTTTCCACTTGGGTTCTTGCTGACTCAAGCTGCTTAAGGTTGTCCTCGATCTCGATTAAGGACTGCTGAATGGCGGTATTATTCATGCTACTGCGTATATCTTTGAGTGATTCGGCTCAATTGGCCCGAATGAACCAAAAGCAAAGTTTCTTCCTTTAAAACGTCCAACCGTTCAGGCGGCAAATAACTTGCCAGGAATTCATTGAATTCTTCGTACAACTCCCAGAATTTCAATTGGCTGGAAGCTCTTTCGGAACTCTCCCTCATCCCCTCAGAATACCTGAGAACCAATTGGTTTTCCAGGTTTTGATTGTTCTTTGTGCCCAGGTAAGCAAGGCAAAAGACCTCCAACAGGGCAAAGGCCGGATTACTATCCGTTAGAGATCGTCCGATCAAGCGAACAGCGCCATAAAGGTGCCTGACATTATCCAGTGGGGTTCCGACCCCAACGATTTCATCATCAATTACTCTCAGATATTTGAACAAAATGGAATCATCCGATTTTTTCCCCTCTTCTGTATCGTCAACCAAGGAAAAAGGCTCTCCGTTGTCAGTCTTGTAACCTGATTTGGCATATTTTGAATTGAAGTAGTAATAGATAAAATCTTTTAGCTTTTCATTTGCTTTCAGCCAATTCCCATTACCGGAAAGTCCCTCAAGACAGAAGTTCCGCATCTCATCAATGGCCCTTTTCCTTTTCTCGGAGATTTTGTCGTAAACAAACGTCGTAAGATAAGCCAGACACTTGTAAATCTCTTCCTCGATTTCATGCAGGTCTTCTACTTTCAGGCTAATAGACTGCGCTTTGCCGATCTCCTCTCTGGCCCTCTCTTCGGTAAAGTAGCGTCGAAGAAACCGCAGTAAGCCCTCAAAGTACTGCCCCGATTCCTTCCTTGTTGCGATAATCCTAAACCTACTATTCCTGTAATCCTGGGTAAAATCTTCGATTAATTCAATACAGCACATTCTGTAGATGGCCTTGGAGAGATCGGCATAGTTTGATTTTTCCCTGTCATCGGATTCGAGGTAGGGAACAAACACTACTACTTTTTCTTTAGGCTCCTTTCCGAGTAAAGAAGTGAGGAAGCCGTTCACTGGAAGTGAGGCTTGACCGTGTCTGACAAATAGTTCCTTCCTTTTCAGCAAATCAAACATGTACCTTTTTTCAATAAGATCTCCTTTGAAAGATTCACCGAAAAAATACATCACGGTTCGATAATCTGGATTGAGGTACTGGAAATATCTCCTGCTCAGCCTGATCCCCTGACTACCTAATTCCTCGATCAATTCTTTTTCGGCTTTCCATCCCTTTGTTTCTCTGTTTACTTTTCGAAGGGTACAGGCTCGGTAGGCGGTGCAAGTCTCACTACATTGATGGAATGCAAACATCTTATTGTCTTTCGAGCAATGAAGTCTGACAATGTCATTCGATGGATTTGCATTTAGGAGGTATTCTTCCGGTACGGCAAGACTAAAATGATCAGATATAGCTTTGAGATCTTCAACTTTGAACCATTTGTTCCGGATGATTCCCAATGGAAAACGGTTTTCCGGGAAAGTTCTGTCAATTTTTACCAGGGAGTAATCCGAAACTAAAATGGTGGAAAGCGCCATCTTTCTATCCCGACCAGCTCGCCCTGCCTCCTGAACGAATGACTCGAGCGAGGAACTGTAATTCAGATTGACCGTAAAGCGGACATTGGGTTTGTCAATCCCCATCCCAAAGGCTTTGGTAGCGACCATCAAAGGGCTTTTGTTGTCCCGGAAATCCTCCAGGCTTTTGATCGCCTCCTCGTCATTGTCACGGCCAGAAAAGGACCGGACGTGGGGAACAGCATTCTGTAGTGCCTCTGTGTTTTTCCTAATGGAGATCCCTGTTGAATTTACATGGGGGCAAAATACAATACCTGCATGCGGGTAAGAATCATGCTCCCGGAAATAGTCGCCTGGAACCTCAATGCTGAGATCTGTGTCAGCACCTACCTCACTGCTTTGCCTAACCGAAAATTGGGTTTTGATAGCATCAATTTGCTGAGGTTGAATGAGTGTGCTGATGTATTGTGGAACCAGAGGATAATATTCCTTTAGAAAATCTTTTTTTGAATCAAAAGCAGGCCAATGGTAACTGATATTTACAGCCTTGGGTAGGTGGGGTGGCATCTTTCCCCCTTTGTCATAGTATTTATCTTCCCCAAACTCAATGGGCACCCTCTCGATTTTGTATTGTAGTTCCAGTCGGTTGGTGTTTTCATGCCGAATGGTCACATCGGCATCTAAGGGAAAGGCCCCATTTCCCGACAGCTCCCGTTCGACATCAGCCAAAACGTCAAATGAGGCGGTTGCCGTTAATCCAAACAAGGAGATCCGCCCCTCCTTGGACCGTACATAATTGTATAAATTTCGTCCCAGATGCAGGTAGGAGAACCTAAAGTCATGTCCCCACTCCGAAACACAATGAACTTCGTCAATCACCCCATAGGAAAAATAGACATTGTAATCATGCATGTTCTTCAATCGCTCCCGAAATTCTGCGATGGACAATCTCTCTGGAGAAAGAAAAATGAATAGCAACTCGGATGACTCAAGCATCCGCTCCCGAGACAGTTTCTCCCTTCTGTCCAAGGAAGAATTGATGTAGGTTGCACAATCAATTCCCTGCCTGATTAATCCATCGTACTGATCCTTCATCAAAGATTTCAGAGGATCAATTACCATGGTTACCCCAGGTTGTAGCAAGCCAGCTATCTGGTAGGTCAGGGATTTTCCTCCCCCGGTAGGCAGCAAACCAATCACCGGAAGATTTTTCAGAGCCCGATCCAAAATAGGCAACTGACCTGGACGGAATGCTTCCTTCCGAAATAGCAATTGCAAAAAATAGGTCAGGTTGGCCTTGGTCTCTTCGATTTCAGAATAGTTTCCTTGAGTGTCTTTATCTACGATATTCTTATATGAAATCAGGCTTGAAGTATAAATACTCCGATTGGTTTTTTGGGTTCTGGCCGAACCAATATTGAAGTAGCAATTATTCTTTGCCCTGAATCGGCTAAATCCCTCAAGTGAATCATCCTCTGCAAGCTCAATGGATTGGGTAACAACTAAGTCATAAGCTTTTTCCCGAATCGATTTGGAAACCCTAACAGAAACCGGTTGGTCAATATGCAGAGGAGAGTCTTTGAAATGTTCATTGCTTACAATCTGAAGCTGGATCTCCGGTAGATTCAATTCGAAGTAGTCCTGACTTAAATGGGTGAGGTTTTCAAAGAGTTGTCGAAAGTCTTCCAACGCCAAAGCTCCGAAAGGAACATCTTTTTCTTCTACGAGAATTTGCCAGCTTTCCTGGTCCAGCGATAAATGACCAGTAATTATTGCTTCAAGGAGTACCTTTTGAAACCGGGCGACAAGAACAGGGGTCAGAACAAATTGCAGGTTTTGTTTTTCTGATGGGGAATAGGTAGCCTGTGAGTTTTGATTCAATTGAATCGCGGTTCTTAGAGATGCATAATCAAGTTCTTGTTTAGTTTGAAAAGTGAACTCTCCATATAATACCTTCTTTTCGGTGCGGTCAAAGGCGTTTTGAAACTGCTCTTCGAGGAAGACACTTGCCCGGGTAGGCAATCCCCTTGAAATGATATTATTCAAAACTGCAAGTACAGGGTGGACATCGTCATAGACGCTTGCACCAAGGTCAAAAGGCGCTGCAACTTCGAAATGGGCAAAATCAAAAGAATTGACAGATTGACCTTCTTCTCTTGCTATGCGAACCGCATCCAGTTCGTACGCCGTATGGAACTGAACCGTCGGGTAGTATTCGATGGGAATAAGGTGCCCAGCCTCGTTGTATTCGAGCTTATAGAGTAATCCTTTGTATGTCCATCTCCCTTTTCCGAAATAAGGATCTTGTACCAAATAAAGCTGCTGGATCAAGTCGTCATCGAAATAACGGAAGAAAGCTTCCATCCGGTGGTTATTGGGATTTAGGGGGCCAACACAAAGCAGGTAATTATCGGCTTCAACACTTTCATCTACCAGACTGGAAAGATGCTTTAGATCTATCTCCGCTACATCCAGAATATTCGAAAAAATATGCAGAACAGATCTCCCCTGCCTGGCAAGAATGTCCTTGCTGGAAATTCTTTCAAAAAAGCTATTGACCGTTATTACCTCTAGTTCCTCGTGCTGCCAGGGAAGCAAATGCAATTCCGCCCGTTCCAATGCGGCCTTCGAAGGCTCAATCAATGTGACCCTTTTCAAGTTCTGATTCTGATTGCGCTGGTGGAGTAGGTCCAGTAAATTGAGGGTACCTAGCGCCTGCCCGCATCCCCAGTCGATCACTTCAAAAGGCTGCTTGAAGAAGTCTCCAGGAATGCGGTTCAGGGCATCAAGTATCTTTGCCTGATGCATGTTGCCAAATGAGAACAAGTACTGGCATAAATGCTCATGACTTTCAAGCAAGGAAACGCCACGTCTCAATTGGCCATGCAACTGGTCCCTGATTTCTTTCGACAATTTCATTTGCTCCCTCACCGCTACCTTTCGGATTTCCTGAAAGGCGGGTCGAGATAACGACTTTATATGTTCAACATAGCTTTCCATGTCAGATGATATGACGGAAGGTTAGGTTGATTCGCTCCCCGAGTACCTTTTTCGTTTTGGGAACCTGGTGCTGCCAATAATGCTGCATCTCTCCTTGCATGATCAGCAGAGAACCATGGCCCAATAGCAATTCTATTTTCTCTTTGGTATTTCGATGCCGTAACTGAAACTTTCGGGTAGCCCCAAAATTGACAGATGCGATCACCGGATTATGTCCCAGTTCTGGTTCTGCATCCGTATGCCAACTGATGGAGTCCTTCCCGTCGCGGTAGCGATTCAAAAGCACACTGTTAAACTCAACCTGGCACAATGGTTCGATCTTTTGTTTGATCTCAAGCAAGGTTGGATTCCAGGGATGCGGGTTCAGGGTAATGCCGGAAAACGAATAGGGCTTGTCCTGATCTCCGCACCATGCTGTTAAGCGAGGGAATTTCACTTCCTTTCCATACATATTCATGGATTCCTGTTTCCATTCAACCTCCCTCAGCAACTCGTTCAGATATGCATCCGCTTGGTCAGAGTCATAAAAGCCAGGGATAAAAATGTACTCCCCATTTCCGATCTTGATCGGCTCTGAGTGGGCAGGGAATTCTTCAAATAGATTGAGTTGAGACATAGGTTTCTTGTGAGAGAATACTTGATTTCATTTTCATATAATTTCATTTGGAACAGCCTTAATCCCTTATCTCACTCACATCAATCCAATCAAAGCCCCGAACCTTTTTCTTAGCCTTCGCGTCGTTCAGGCCTTTTACCTCCTTTACCGCCTTACCAAACTTGTTGTAGTTCACCAGCACGCCATCATCCAGATCGATCTCAATACGCTCGGTGGCGAAGGGGTAAAGAACCTCCCGCTCGTATTCCTGACAGTCGAGCAGCATTTTGTCGATTCTCTCGATCTCTTTGAGGGCTTTGTTTTGTTCCTGTGCACTTCCACTAATGGTCACCTGAGTTAATTGCTCCCGGTGGGACCGAAGCTTTTCCATAAACTCCCGCAGGTACTGATTCAGGATGGTGTTGAGGGTGTCGGGGGTGTAGCGATGCAGATAAATGAGCACCTGAAAATGTCCCTTTGGGGAAGAAAAGAGCCAATAAATGGGCCGCTTCTTGTAGCGCTTGATATGGTCCTTGTAGAAGTCGCGGGAAAAATACTTACGCAGATCCTTGCCTAGGCAAGATTCCAGGAAGGTCAGGTTCTTGGTGAATTCCTGTGAGCCGAAAGCAGCTTTCAGGAAGGCATGGCAGCGGCCGACGATGTCGTCTTCAAACCAGTCGCCGTCGAGGACGGGGATGATGTTATCGTCATCGGGATGGAAGGACAGTTCGCTTTGGGATTTCCCCACCTTTACTAGGTAATCGGCTATGCCCTCTCCTTGGTTAGCGAGGATAAGGCCCTCCTTGTCCAGGCTATAGCGACCCACCATACAGCCTACCCCGTAGCTGACCAACTGGGCCATGATCTCTTGGTGTTGGAAGATAAGCTCTCCCTGCTCGATTTTGGTTTCTTCCTTGAGGATGGTGATATCTTCTAGGGGTACCTCAGGAGTCAATTCATCCCGCAAACCATAGAAATCGATAAAGATACGGTTAAGTTCTTCTTCGTTTTGGTGTAGCCTTAAGAATTTTTTGCGCCAGTATTGACAGTAGAGCTCGAAAGTTTCCTCGAGGTCATTCGACCGAAGGCGAATGACCTCGTTTTTGTTGAATTCCCATGACAGTTCAAATGACCTCCATTCTTCTTTTGAAATAAATACCTGCTCAGGTACTAATTCAGTAACTTCATTAAGCTTCAGAGAGTCAATCTTTGATGGGATACTCTCAACATTACTTGTTAATAGGCTTACAGTAGGATTAATTGCAGGTAGAATGGCCTCTGAGATTTTTGAATTCAAAAGGCCAAGAATGGAATAATAATTCTCGGGATCTGTTATGAAAATTGTTGGGGATTGAGTCGCAAAAACGACATTTTCACTTTGCCTAAATCCAAATTTTACATTAGAAATGTAGGACCAGGTAATTGCTTTTCTGAAATAGAAGTCTGTATTGCCCCTTCTAACAGAAGAGTTTGTCGATTTTCCATCCCAAAGTTTATCGAGGTTTAAAATATGTTCCTGATTGCCAAAATATTTGCGTAAAGGACCACCTTTATTAATCGGGACAAACTCCTCAGAAATTGATTTGGAATACTTTTTTAGGTTAAATGAAATATTATTAAATGAGATTTCAAACCAAAACCTAATTAGTAAAGCATCATTGCCAGAAACAATTCCCGCTTTTGATTCTCCAAAATCTCCAACATTTTTCCCCTTAAATTCTGATAAAATTTCCTTGCTTAGCCAATAAGCAAAGGGGCTTTCTGGAAGTTTTCCAAATTCTTTTTGGTTCTTTCTAAAAATCCAGTCGCAATTATCTTCTTGAATAGCTTGAATAGTTTTAATTCGTTTTTCCTCTGTGTTATTGTAATCCACTAGCCTCAGGAAAGCTCCCTTGTCTTGTAACTTTCTATTCCAAATTGAAAAGGCCACATTTTGGACAATTTCTCCTCCTATTTCTGGAAACGTCCTGGGGCCAAGATGAAGTAGGGTCTCTATAAATAAATGATTGATTACTGATCTTCTTAGTTTTGTGTAACTTCTTAGAAACATCCAGCTATGCTGATTAATCATCCCCAAAAAGCCATTTTTGTAAAGAACTTGGACACCCGCATCCATAAAACATGCCATCAAATCGGTCTTACTTGATGGATAATTCGTCTTCACCCAATTCGAAAGGTTGTTATTCATTTTTCCATCGCTCATATATGGCGGATTATCCACCACACAATGGTACTTCTCCGCCATGGGCCTGAGTTGCTGGAAGGCTTCCATTAAGCCTTTCAGCATTCCCTTTAAGAATATGTCCCCACTCCAGTCGGCGGCTTGTATCTTCTTTAGGGCTTGCCACAATTCGGCTGGGAAAGCTTGGGGAATGATTAAGGAACCCAAGTTAGTGGCTTGCCGCATGTTGTGTAGGTCGTGAATTAGCGCATCCGAAGGTTGAATGCCTACAAGCGCCAAAGTGTCTTTGATCTCCACATCACATAGCCGCAAGTCGCTGAAGCGTAAGATATTAGGCCTGATAGCGGGCGACTTACGAAAAAGGCGACGCTGGTAACTTCGGGCTTTCATCAGCAACGCAAGGCCTGCAAGTTGGGCTGCACGCTCGTCGATCTCGAAACCGAAAAGGTTCTTTTGAATGATCAGGGCCGGAATCTCGGAGGTATTATATCCTTCTTCTTCGTAAATTTTAGTGAACAGCTCAAAAGCATAAACAAGTATATGTCCAGAGCCACAGGCTTGGTCCAGAAGGCGAATTTCCTCGACGCTCCCCACTTTGATGTAGTCCTCCGCAGCCACAGAAGGCGACTCGATGAAATAAGGCATGTACTCCCTAAGGCGGGAATCAGGCCGGTTTTGCAGCCATAACTTACCTAGGGTGTTTTGCACCATGTACTCCACGATCCAGCGCGGGGTGAAGAGTTGGGTGGCAGCGGGAATGTCTTCTTTTTTGACTTTGCCTTTGGAAGCAAAGACTTCGTCTTTTTTCTCGGAGATATAGAACTGGTAGAGCCAGCCGATGATCTCTACTTCCTGGCAATCTTCCTCGCTCATGCCTTCCACAACATCGTTGAGAATGGAAAACTCGGAGTTCAGGTCTTCTGGAAGGAGTAGTTCGGTATAGTGATTGATCTTTTCGAATAGGAAGGGGAAAATGGTGTGCAGGTGGTTGCAGGCAGCAACCAAAAGCAATTGATAAGCCTCGTTTTGCGAATTTTTCGAAGTAATGCGTCCATCCAGTAAGTCGAGGAGTTGTTGCCGGTTGAGTTTAAGCTCTTCCGGTACATGTCCGGCCTTGGCTTCTTCCAATAGTTGCGGTAAGGTATGGCCAGGTTTCGGTGAAACGATCCTAATGCCAATGGGCTGAGAGTCATTGGCATCCATGAAACGCAGGGCCATGAAGCGGTTGAACCAGGTGTAGGCCACCTTGTCGATCACCTGGGATTTGGAACTGCGGGCGATCTCTTCCTTGAGTTTTTGGATCGACTCTGCTTTTTCCCGTAGTGCTGCACTGTCCGTAGTGAGCACATAATCCATCCGGGCTGCAACTTGCTCCAGCAGTTTGCGCCGGGCGCCCTGGGCGAATCTTTTAAGAGTGTTGGTATTCATGGCTTAGAGCGTGATGCGTTTGTTGTCTTTTATTTGCTCCAGAAGGGCCTGTTTCAGTTTTTTCACGTAATCCTCTACGTCTTCTTTGGTCTTCAGCTCGTACTTGGGATAATTGAAATCAACCGTTTTGATGCGGATGTATTCGGCCTGGGGTTCATTGACCACAGTGGACGTTAAATCTACCGGGTAAGCCAATTCTATGAGCCTATTGAGCTGGCGCGGAAAAAGGGTTTCCTGCACCCTTTCTTTGGCTTGCCTGATATTGGCAATGAAGCGTTGGGTCTGCAATTTTCGGAGTTCTTCCTCCAGGGGTTCCAGCAGTTGGTCTTGCTGGGTAGAACTGGTCATGGAAAAGTCTGCATGCTCTTTCAATCGGTGAATGGCTCCATCCACCGCCTGGAGGGCACTGGCCTTTTCCGTTTCGATCCGCTCAAGAACTCGCCTGGTCAACTGATCCATAGCCTGTTTCGCATCTCGGATCAAGGTTCCTATATAGGGTTTAGGATGGGTATAGACAGCTTGCAGGGTATTCAACTCCTCCCCTTCGAAAAACTCCATATTTGAATTGTTTCCCGAAACGAAACCCCGGATGGAATCGTAGATCTTTTTTTGCTCACCGTGCCAGAATTTGCGGATTGGATCCAGCAGGTCCTCCTTATAATCCAACAAGGGATCTTCAAAGGATTTTACCTCGGTCAGGTAGTGGGTGTATTCCTTCCGGGAAAGCTTATCCAGGAATTCCAGTACCGGTTCCAGTTCTTTGAGGAAAGGATAATGATTCTTGTCTGAAAGTAGGTCGCGTACGTCCTGGCGAAGGTCCTTCAATTTTTCCTGGAAAGCCAAGGCTATATCTTTGGCCTCCATCAGGGAAATATTTGAATCAAAAGCTTCTGAATATACCTCCTTCAGTTTCCGTACCAGTCCGGGATCAATATCTATCTGAGCTTCCAGGAGTGTGTTGGCATGGGTCCGGGTATTCAATAAGGCATCCAGCACCCCTTCATCGTCTAGGAGATTGGAATCCAACCGCATCTCAATTTTGCCCCTTTTATAGAGTTTTCCTGCCATCTTCCAGATGGCATTGGGATACCAGCCGTACGGCTTCCGGGTGAATTGTTCTTTGAGGTCTGACAGGCTGGTTCGGTCAGATTGCTTTTTCCGTCGGTTGATCAGGTTAAGTACTTCATTTTCAGCCTCGGAAATGGTGCCGTCATCGTTTTGGAATAAATCGTCCTGCCGGCTCCGAATAATGTTCCGGATTGAATTTTCTTCGACCAGGGTGGAACCGATCATCCGCAGGTTGGGATAGGCCAGCTTGACCAGATCCTGGAAGGCAGTAACCACCCTGTTCTTTCCTTCCCCCGATGCGGTCATTTCCTTTTTACTGCCATGGAGGTACACATCGGCTTCGCCCAGCAACTTATTCAGTAGTAAAACCAGGGTTTTCTTTCGCTCTACATTCTGAGTTCCCTTTTCATGTAAGATCCGCTTAACGCTGTCTTTGTTGGAGGTAGATTGAGATTGTTTGACATACCTGGACGTCCGCAGATACATTTTTAGATCCCGGAGCAATCGTTCATCTGGTGGGAGCACCATGATTATCAAGGTGTTGTCCCCCATGGTTCTTGCCCTGAAACCATCGATGTAATCGTACTCCTGGAAATTGGGTGTGATGATCTCAATGGTCAGTTCCTTTTCCCGGCCCAGGATCACGCCGTCGATCTTGCTGGTAAAGTCATAAGTCTGCTTGTTGTCAAGGAATCCGATCTTGTTGTCCCGGATGATCTCATCAAAGATGATCTCTTTGAGTAGCTGGGTAACCGCCTGCTCGTCGATGTCGGTGGCTTTGATCTCCTGCTCGATGTCCTTTTCATCGTCCGTCAGAAATTCGTAAAGTTCCCCGTTGCGCTGAATGTAGGTTTGGTGTTCAAGGGCGTTCAAGGCTTCCTTCACCCGCTTCTCATGTAATTTCAGATCTACATTAATGCCGTCGAGCATCAGGACTGAAATGTCGCGATAGGTGGTTTTGAAATTGGAATAGTACTTGACGAGAAAAAGGGCTTTCAGGGTTCTAATGGCGAACTTATCGTCCAGGTTTCTTTCTGCCAGGGTGATGGAGTTTTGAATCTCTCCGCGGATGGTAGAACGGATACCTTCAAACAAAAGGTCAAAACTCACCAAGGTGTTTTCTTCCTGTTGCTCAATTCTTTTGACCACTTCCTGAAAAACTCCCAACATAGACCTTTCTCCCACCGAGGCATGTTTCCCCTGAAAGGCATTGTGATTTGACAAAGCCTTGATGCACTGCTGGAAGAGGTCAAACTGGTAGGGAATAAAGGGATACTTCTTGATAAAGCTCTGCTCATCCCAAATGGAGCGAATTGGATTACCTACATTCGAAAAGGAAATCAGTGTTTTCAAATTGGCTTTCTCTTTTTTATAAATACCGGCCAGTAAGCTGGCTGCATCTTTATTCTTTTTGAGCAACCTTTTTTCGATCACCTCATCGACATTAGCCGAGGTCAATGGAATCTTTAGTTTAAATCGGGCCTGGATGCGGGAGAAGTCATTCTGCTGCTGCTTGTTCATGTCTCCTACAACTTTTTCCATGTCTTCCTGTGAAGTAACCAGGATCCAGGCCTGGCCTTTGGTTTTTGTTGCCAAAGATTCGGCTATGGTCTGCAGGTTAAGCATCAGTTTGGTATTGTCGCTGATGTATTGCCCTACTTCGTCTACAAAGAAATTGAGGCGAAAGCCCTTGGGCTTCGTGCTGATGTAGTCATGGACCTTATTGCAGAAGTCGTCGATGGAGAAGTTTTGTTTGTCCTCGATTTCATCGAGGATCTCTTCGTATTTCTCAGGATCAATCTTGTTGATATCGCCCAGCACTTTCGCAATTGCCAAAGTGACTTCGGGATCAAAGTAGTCGGTTCTGGCTTCCTCCCAAGGCTTGCCAAACTCGGATGCAAATCCGGCTTTGAAATCATGGTATTGGTCCTTTTTGTCCAACCACATTTCAAATTCGGCTACATGGGGTTGAAAGCCATAGTATCCGAGGTGATCGTAGAAGACTTTGTAGAAAACACTGAGCACAGCATTGGCATCTTGTTTGCTGGTGATTTGCGCTTGTTGATCAATATTGAAAAGAATGGATTCGGAAGGGATCAGGCTGGCTTTTCTGACATCTGCCTGTAGCATTTGATCCTGCTCTATCTTCTTCGCAAAGAGTTCCCCTAGATTGTATCCATCGTACTCTTTGTTTTCTAAGACATAGGAAAGGATTTTCAGCAAATGGCTTTTTCCGGAGCCAAAGAACCCGGAGATCCATACGCCATTGGCTCCCCGGTAATCGGTATAGGCCTCGAAGAAGTCACGAATTTTCTTCGCAACTTCATGGGTCACCACATATTCCACCACTTCGTCAAGGATATGATCCTGATCATCCGCCTTGATGACGGTCTC
Source organism: uncultured Bacteroidia bacterium (assembly GCA_964352215.1). Lineage (GTDB taxonomy): Bacteria > Bacteroidota > Bacteroidia > J057 > JADKCL01 > CAWUKT01. The sequence goes on along the minus strand of CAYGRE010000006.1, from coordinate 69,514 downwards.
GATATTACGGTTGATGTCGTTTTCGAAGAAGGATATGATTTTCATCTTTTCAATTTGTAGTGGTCGAGGTTAAATGCACGGTAGTAATTGTCATCACGTAAGAGCCCGAAGAGTTCAAGCGATTGTCCATTGTAATTACCAGGGAAAAAAGTAATGGTCGGAGCTTCCTTTGCTACGTTTTGCAGGTTATTCAAAATATTATGAGAACGGATGTAGGGAAATACCAGCCCAATCCCGGTCAGGAAGTAAACTTTGGCCTCGGACTCTTTAATTATCTCAGCAATGCGAGGCATCAATACCTGATGGATATTCAAGGAAGATTGGATGGCCCTCAGGAACTTTTTTTTGCTTTTCTGGGCTTCTATCCTGAACATTTTTTCCAGCCCTAGTTTTTCATCCAGAATGGTGATGACAATGTCATAGAGATTAATTTCACAGATGGGAATTCCTGTATTTTCCAGTTTATTTTTGAGGCCTTTAATTGCTTGATCTACCTCTAATTGTTGCTTGGCATCGAAGGCTGAAATAAAGAAGGGAATTTCACCACCCAGAGATTCCATTCTCAGGAACTCTTCAGTGGATATTACTTGGAATAAGTGCTCGAATTTGTTGGCGATGTTCTCCATTAAGTTCGTATTTCCTTTATATCATGGTCTGAAAGAAAGAATAATTTTAGCCATTCGTGGGTGTCTTCTGAGATCACATTTTTCACTTTTCCGCCCAGCCACTGGGCTTGAATGCGCTTCTCTTTTGTGTTATTAATGATATCGGCCTGTTCAAGAATCCGATATATAACCTGTTCGATCTTCTTTTTAGTCACAATGGACAAATCTTCCATGTCGGTATACAAGGCACTTTTCTTACGCCAAAACGAAAGATAGTCGTTTTCCGTCAATTCGTCATCGAATACCAACATTTTGTCCCTAAGCACTTCAACGACAAAGTCTCTCACAAATAGGTGGGCTTTGCAAAAGCCTAAAAGGGCCATTTGCTTTTGCTCTTCGAGGCTGCCCTCTGCTAATACCTCCAGCTCTTTTTCGGTAAGTTGGTCCAACCTCTTGTTGATTTCCCGAAAATGCTTGATTGCAGTACGACTGTTTCCTTTTCCTAAGTGCCTGACAAAATCAAATTCGATTTGATCAATTCGGGCCTGAGCTACCCTGACCATATCGTTCACTCTAAGTGAAGTCCCGGTAAAGGAAAAATCGTATTTGTTGGGTTTACTCATTTACTATTGTTGGTCAAAATATTCATGGGTAAATCCAGAATCTTGATAAGCTTCTTCAAATTCCATTTTCCAAGTAAAGACTTCCCCGAGCACCAATTACTTACCGTCACCTCCGATACGCCCATTTTCTGAGCGAGCCACTTTTGTTTTAAGTCTTTGGATTTGAGAATTTCTTTCAGCAGCACCTCTTTAAGAAAAATTAAAGTTTATCTGAATGCCAATTTAATTATCCATTTGAGAAAGTACGCTATCCCAGACTTCAAAATCTGGAAAAGGTTCCGATACGAAGTGAAATCTTGTGTGTAATGGTCTTCAAGTTCGTTTAGACCGATAAGCTTTCGAGAAGGTTTGAGAGACATCCAGATGCTCAACGGGCAGTTGGCCACTTTCTTTGAACCTCCGTTTACCGACATCAACGACCAGGGGTTGTTGGGGGTCTTTGATGATGCGGATGCGCACCAGGTGATCAGTATCATTGAGGTGATCAATGGGAATGCGCAGGTTGCTTAGGGGGGAGAGATTACCAAGCCCACTCTGTAACCCAATCCAGACCATTTGTACGAAATATCCCCGCTGGGGTCACTTTTTTCGACTTGGCTGATCGCCGTTTGGGTAGATTGTTATATTGTGTTATTGCCATGAGACATTTTAAGATATACAGCATTTGTGCGGGCTTGCTCTGCCTCGGCTTCAGCATGGGGTTTGCCCAAAGTGTGTTCTATAACAACTGGGTAAACGATGGGGATTATCCGGGTATGCGGAATACGGAGGACGGGCGTGACATTGTGGAACTGGGACCTGATCGGTTCCTGGGTATCTATAAAATATCGGTGCGCGTCAATTCCTATTGGGATTCGGTGCAGGTGGTGGAGTTTTCCAATGGCCAGGCTCCCCGGTCCATTTTTGCACGCAACGATGGCATTGTTTTCAAGGTGGTGGGTGAGTTGAGCACTGATTCGAATTTTGTTTACTTGGGGGTGAATACCTCTGATGTTGGCGTCCCCTTTTTTAATGTGCTTAAGGTCAGCCTTGATAGCGGAGAGCTAGTTTGGAAAAAGCGAATTACAGGTCCGGATTGGGCCAAAGTGACTGATTTACTTGTCCTGCCCAATGGAAATCTTGTTTTCTGCGGTGAGGCTTTGCATTATTCTGAGGACCCTGAGCGGAAGTGGCTGGTAGGCTGTTTTAGCCCTAGTGGAAGGCTCCTATGGCGCAAAGAATGGGGAGGCCCCTATACCGATCAGGCCACTTGCCTGGCTTTGGGAATTAATGGGGAAATTCTGGTTGGAGGGCACTTTTCTTATGAAGAAGGACCTTACAAATTTGACCCATCATTTCAAGCATTAGATTTTGAAGGAAATGAATTGTGGCGTACCCGGATAGACCACTTGTCAAGACATGGAGGAGTGGGCTCTTTCGCGGTGAATTCCAAGGGTGAGATTTATGCTTTGATGAAAACTGCTGATGCAGAAGTTGCTAAGTTTTCACCTGATTTTGATTTGATCTGGCGCATTCCAACCCACTATCAGGCCACCATCGACCTGGATCCCAATGAGAATGTTTGTGTCGGGTTTTCGCGAACCAATGGAATTTCGATTGGGACTAATCTGAAGAAATATTCTCCTGAAGGAGACCTGATCCTGGATAATTCTGCGCATTGGCCCACCAGTTTACAGGTGCGCTATATGAAAATGGCTTCCGATGGGGGCGCGGCCTTTATTGGTAATACAGGCGGCGATGGTTTCTTTGCCAAGGTCAATTGTCAAGGCGAATTCCTGGCCAATGTGGGGATTTGCTCTGCGGCACCTGCCTACGATTATCCCGATGTGGTGAACTACCTCTTGTACGAGGAGCAACTCACCGCGCCGATGCTGGGCTTGGAAGAAGGGCAATCGGCGGCGATTGAAGTCTATAACCTGATGGGGCAAAGGGTTGCCACCTGGTTGGGGGAATCAGACCGTCATTCGGGGATCGACCTGACCTCTCTTCAGGAAAGCTGGTACCTGTACCGGCTGCGGTCGGGTGAATCCGTGGTCAAGACTGGTAGGCTGCAATTGGTGAAGTGATTTACAACTGGCTTTCTTTGCCCACCGAAGGTCTGAGTCCTTCCATCTATTTCGCGCGGCTTAGAAGCAATGGCAGGGACCTGTCCGATACCGAGAAGTTCGCGGTTTGGCGGTAAGGTTTCATCCCGCCGGTCGCTCCGTTTAACTACCAACTATTACTCTTTTACCCACCAAATCCGGTCCTCGCCCGAGGCTCATCGGTACTTTATAGGCAGAAATAAGCACAAATAGGCAGAGAAAGGCACAGAAGTGTACTTATAGGCAGATGCGTTCTCGAGCTATGACACATCTTGCAGGCATATTGAAAAAACGAACTCACAATTATGCCTGCAAAACAACTCAAAAATAACCTCGCTCAAATCACCGATTCGCTTCCCGCAGGGAAAGCACAGCATTCTGGTACGCGACTATTGATCATCCTCTGTACGGTTTTGATCCTGGGTGCCTCTCAATGCTCTTTGTTTTCCCCAGCCCCGGACCCTGTCCTGAGCATGGAGGCCGGTTCCGACCCTGGGTCGGAATGTGGCCACTGTGCGATGGTTTGGTCTGATCCTGATCCATTTATTTATCCTTCCCTAAATCCTTAATCTTTAACCCTATTTTTCACCTTAACCCTTTCTCTATTATGGAAAATCAAATTCAAGGCGGTCACGTCATCATCATTGCTGAGTGGGATTTCGAACGCAAGGTCGAGATCGTTGTCACCGGATCCCAGGTTCTTATTTATGTAAACGGTCAATTGGTGGCTACCAAGCCTGCAATTGAGTTCTACAAGCTCTTGGGGAGGTGGGCTTCTGCTGAATGAACTTGTAGCTAGTTCTTTAACTCCAAATCGTTCTTTACACTTCAATTATCCTTAATCCTTAATCCTTAATCCTTAATCCTTAATCCTTAATCCTTAATCTTTAACCCTTAACCCCTTGTTCTTATGAGCCTTAATACCAGTCGTATCAATCGGAGCTTTACTCCGACCGAAGTCACTGACCTTTCTATGGCCTTCGCTACCGTAGACCAGATCTTTGACTTCCACCAGGGGGCAAGTCCCCTGGACATCTCCCGCATGCTGCGGATCGGAACGGAAAACCTTCGCTTTGTCCGTGAGATCAAAGTAGCGGTGGATGACTTCCCCATCTTTCTGCCTGGATTCCTGCCCCAGGCGAATTATGATGCCGGATTTGAGCTTTACTTCCAACTCTCCGATTTGGAGGCCTACCTGAAGTCTTTGCTCACCCGGACCAACCAAACCCGTTTGATTGCCGGTCATCACTTGATGCGTGACAGTCTGGACATCTACGGGAATATGCAGCATGCCAACCGCCGGGGTATTTCCGGGGTGGCGCCTTACCTGGCCGCAGCGGAGATCCGCTTCGAATCCCAGGGTTCTTCCAGGGCCGATAACGGTGGGGGAACCAGCCCTGCCGCAGACAATGGTGGTACCCCACCTGTCGGTCCCGCCAATGGTCCTACTGCCAATGGTGGCAGCAATCCCCCAACCAGTCCCAATCCGACGCCAACCGGTGGTTCTGGTAATCCTACCCAGGATGGAGGAGGCACTGCTTCCGGGTCCAACCAAGGTGGTGGAGGCAATCCTACCGATGCCAACCAAGGTGGAGGTGCTGCTGCTACCGATCCCAACCAGGGTGGGGGAGGAAGTTCCTCCGATCCCAACCAAGGCGGTGGGGGCAATCCTGGCCCCAGCATGGGTTCCTGATCGGAACCTGAGTAAGTAAGATGTCGGTGATTTTTCGGCCGTGGGTGTCTCCAAAGTGGAGGCATCCACGGTTTTTTTTTAGCAGGTCAGCACTTCTTAACAAGCAACCACTTCTCTAATAGGCCACCACTTCCAATTGCTGCATCTCTTCCCGGATCGCAGCCACCAATTTTTCGGATGCCTGTACCAAAGGAAGGCGGACCTCTTTTCCACAGATTCCGGCCGCTTCGAGTCCGACTTTGACGCCGGCGGGATTGCCCTCGGCAAAGAAGAGGCGCATCAGCTTGAGAATCTTGTATTGGTAGATGCGGGCCAGCTCAAAGTCTCCGGAGAGGCCGGCGTTGACCATGCTGGTGAATTGCTGGGGGATGGCATTGGCGGCGACGGAAATGACGCCGTCAAAGCCGGTGCCCAATTGGGCCAGGGTGAGGGTGTCGTCTCCGGATAGGACGCGGAATCCTTTGGGGCGGCCCATGAGGAGGTCCATGCCTTGCTCGAGGTCACCGGAGGCCTCCTTGATGGCTTTGATATTGGGGATGTCCCGGGCCAGCTTGAGGCTGGTGGCGGCCTGCATATTCATGGCGGTACGGCCGGGAACATTGTACAGGATGATGTCGCGGTCGGTATTGTTGGCGACGGCCTTGAAATGTTCGTAGAGGCCTGCCTGGCTGGGCTTGTTATAATAGGGAGAAACGGAGAGAAATGCGGTAGGATTGTACCGGGCCGATAAGGCTGCGATGTCCTGGCTCACCTGAGCTGTATTGTTGCCTCCACAGCCGATCACATAGGGGAGGTGGTCGTTGTTGGCTTCGATGATGGTGTCGAGGACAAGGTTGCGCTCCTCAGCACTGAGGGTGGCGGCTTCTCCGGTGGTCCCCAGTATCACGAGGAAATCCACTTCGCCCGCGATCATGTGGTTGACCAGTCTTCCCAAAGCGGGAATATCAACGGCCCCACTTGGGGTAAAGGGAGTGACAAGGGCTACACCAGTTCCACGGATTGGACTCATTTCTTTAACATTTTGGAGTAGGTTTCAAAGGTATTCAGGATTTGCCTGAGCCTGGCTCCAGCTTCTATTTGGAGCATCAATTCATAATATCCTTCGTATTCTTCTTCGTGTACCCCCACCCGCATGGACGCATTGGACAGTCCACAGATGAAGCGGGAGGTCATGCGCTCGGAGGTATCCAGGTTGAAGATGATATCGCAATTGAACCGGTTGATCTCTTGCTGCAAGGTCACCGAAGGGAAATCCAGCCAGTTGAGTTGTGCGGGATTGATGAAGATGGATTCGCTGCTCCCGGAAAACATGGGTTCGGACTTGCGGCGGAGATTGAGCTCCACCACCAGGACCTTCTTGCCATGTTCTTCCAGCCGGGTGATGTATTTGGTAAATGTGACCAGTTCCTCTCCCGAGATCAGTCCAATATTTACGATAAAGCCCACCCGGTTGGCATCTTCGAAGTCAACGAAGCTGTGGGGAAACTTCACCCGCTTCCCGCGGTTCCGGAAAACCTTGAGGCTGTGATCGTGCTTTATGGACTGTAACCAATTCATTGAATCATTGCAAGATACTCTTCTTCGGTGATGATTGGTATTTCATGTTGCCGGGCTTTGGTGACTTTGGAATCTCCGGGGTCAGTTCCTACCAGCAGGTAATCGGTTTTGGAGGATACGGAGCCTTTCACCGCGCCGCCATTGGCTTCGATGCTTTTCTTGATGGAGGACCGGTTGAAATTTTCCAGGGTTCCGGTGACCACGAAGCTTTTACCTCCCAGGAGTGCAGAAACAGCTTTTTCTTCTTCGGCCAGCTCCATTTGCAGGCCCATTGCCTTGAGTTTTTCGACCCGCATCCGGTTCTCTGGCTTGGAAAAGAATTCGACCACGCTGTCCGCGATCCGTTCTCCGATCTCATGGATGGCGACTATCTGTTCTTTTTCTGCCTTGATCAGGTCGTCGATATGGGGGAAATGTTTGGCCAATTTCTTCGCAACGGTTTCTCCCACAAAACGAATCCCGAGGCCAAATAGTACACGGGGGTAGGGGACCTGCTTGGACTTTTCGATGGAGTCGATCAGGTTGCGGGCCGACTTCTCGGCAAACCTGTCCAGGGAAACGACTTGCTGGTATGTGAGGTCGTAGAGTTGGTCGTAGTGGAGGACGCTGCCATCCAGCACCAGTTGTTCGATGATCTTCTCTCCCAATCCGTCGATGTCGAGGGCTTTGCGGGCTGCGTAGTGCTCGATGCGGCCTTTTACCTGGGGGGGGCAGGTCTCGGAATTGGGACAATACCAGTTGACTTCTCCTTCATCTCTTGCCAGCGGGGTGCTGCATTCGGGGCAATTGGTCAGCATGCGGATCCGTTCTGCTCCCGGTGGTCGGTGCTCGGTCATTACGGACAGAACTTTGGGAATGATCTCTCCACCTTTGGCCACTTTGACCCGGTCACCTTCGTGGAGGTCGAGGCGGTCAAGTTCGTCGGCATTGTAGAGGGAGGCACGCTTGACCACGGTTCCGGCCAGGAGTACGGGGACGAGGTTGGCGACCGGGGTGACGGTGCCGGTGCGTCCGACCTGGTAGTTGACATGGTCCAGGGTGGTCTCGGCTTGTTCAGCTGCGTACTTGAAGGCAATGGCCCAGCGGGGGAACTTGGAGGTAAATCCCAGCTCTTCCCTTTGCCGGACTTCGTTGACTTTGATCACGATGCCGTCGATCTCATAGTCGAGGTCGTGGCGGGCCGTTTCCCAGTGGTTGATGAAGTCGAATACTTCGTCGATGTTCTGGCAGACTTTTACATTGTCATTGGCGAGGAAGCCTGCTTCTGACAACAATTGCTGCTGGGCACCGTCGGAGGGGGGAAGTCCCTGGTCTGCGGCCAGCCAGTAGGCATAGAAGGTGAGGGGACGCTGTGAGACTATTGCCGAATCCTGCATCTTCAGGGTGCCGGCGGTGGCATTGCGGGGATTCATGAGGGCAGCGTCTCCATTTTCCAACCGTTCTTCATTGAGCTTCGCAAAGGCGCCCTTGTGCATGAGCACTTCGCCTCTTACTTCGAATTCGGTGGGAAGTTTGGGGTTCCTGATGGCGAGGGGAACGGTGGGAATGGTCTTGACATTGGTGGTGATGTCATCGCCCTGGACGCCATCGCCGCGGGTGACGCCACGTACCATGAGGCCATCCTGGTAATGCAGGCTGAGGGAGACTCCATCAAATTTATGTTGTACGATGAAGGTCAGTTTGTCCACGTCCACGAGTTTGCCGATCGAAGTGTACCAGTCATTCACTTCCTCACGGGAGTAAGTGTTTTGCAAGCTGAGCATGGGACGTACGTGGGTAAAGCTCTGGAACTCCTTGGTGATGCCGCCGCCTACCCGCAGGGTGGGAGAATCGGGCCTTCTGAATTCCGGGTGGGCGTCTTCCAAATCCTGGAGTTCCCTGAGCAATTTGTCAAATTCGTAGTCGGTAATGGTCGGCTGAGCCAGGATATAATACCGGTGGTTGTGGGCCTTCAGCTCCTCGACAAGCTGATCAATTCGTTCTTGGATCTGGGACATGTCTAAATTGATTCCTTTGTGGGCAAATTTATGAAAATGAAAGGGATTGGGGGAGGGAGTTATGCTTGGTCAATTGTGGATAGGTTGGATTCCTAAAGTGTATACTTTAATGGTTTAGCTTGATATCGGTACAATTAGCTTATCTTTGTAGCTTATATATTTAGAATGACGTTCAAAGATCTAGAAATTATCGAGCCCATCTTGAAGGCTCTGGAAGCAAAAGGTTATACAAATCCCACCCCTATTCAAGAACAATCTATCCCCATCCTTCTGGGTGGTAACGATCTATTGGGATGTGCCCAGACGGGTACGGGTAAAACAGCAGCGTTCGCGATTCCGATTATCCAAAGCATGTACCTGGATCGTTCAGGTCATGACGATGGCCGTGATGGTCGTGACCATCGCAACGGTCGCGACAGCCGTGATGATCGAGATGGTCGTGATGGCCGCAAAATGCGTGTTACGCGCAATGTCCGGGACAACCGCAAGGTTCGGGCCCTGGTGGTAACTCCTACACGAGAACTTGCAATTCAAATCGGTGAGAGCTTTACCGACTATGGTAAGTTCACCTCACTGAGACATACCACGATATTTGGGGGTGTCAAGCAACACGGCCAAACCCAGGCCCTGCGCCAGGGTGTGGACACCCTGGTCGCCACTCCGGGGCGCCTCCTGGACCTGATCAACCAGGGATACATCTCACTGAAAGACATCGAATACTTTGTCCTGGACGAAGCAGATCAGATGCTCGATATGGGCTTTTTGCCAGATATCAAGCGGATCATTGCCCAACTCCCCACCGAGCGGCAATCCCTCTTCTTCTCAGCGACTTTGCCTCCCGACATCGTGCGGCTTTCGCAAAAGATTCTGGGTGATCCTCAGAAGGTCACAATCCAGCCTGAGCAGACGACGGCGGAGCGGGTAGAGCAGGCGATCTACTTTGTAGAAAAGAAGAGCAAGGTCAGCTTGTTGGTCCATTTACTGGGTACCGACGAGGTGGATTCTGCCCTGGTTTTCTCACGTACCAAGCATGGTGCCGACAAGATTGTTCGGAAACTGAACAGTGCCGGCATTCGCTCCAGTGCGATTCACGGCAATAAGTCTCAGGTTCAGCGGCAACGCGCCCTGGGAGCTTTCAAGGATGGTAATCTCCACGTTTTGGTAGCGACCGATATCGCAGCCCGTGGCATTGACGTATCCGAGTTGTCCCATGTGATCAACTACGATCTTCCCAACGTTCCTGAGACTTATGTCCACCGGATTGGTCGGACGGGTCGTGCGGGGGCAAGCGGGATTGCTATTTCCTTCTGCGATATGGACGAAAAGCCCTATCTGAAGGATATCCAGAAGCTGATTCAGCAGGAGATTCCGGTTGAAGGCGATCATCCCTGGCATGACATCCATATCGCGACGGCACCATTTGGCAAAGCCAAAGGGAAAAGCAAGTCCGGCGGCGGTGGTGGTGGCAGTCGTGGCGGTGGTGGCGGTGGCGGTGGATACCGTGGCGGTGGCCGCAGTGGCGGTGGCGGTCGCGGTGGCAGTAGCCGTGGTGGTGGAAGTTCACGTTCCGGCAGTAGCCGCAGTGGAGGAAGTCGCTACAGCAGTGGTAGTTCACGCTCCGAAAGCAGCAGTGGTGGGGGAGGCAGCCGGGGACCATCATCCCGCGGGCGAGGTTGATCCCAAACTCATCTTGTATAAAATCAACAGTCCAATATCCTGCAATGGTTATTGGACTGTTTTCTTTTTGGCCGGATCGGGCAGTCTGTGCCCAAAACAAAAGAAGCTGTCCTTGCGAGACAGCTTCTTTTTTATCTTGTCGAGGTGACTGGACTTGAACCAGCGACCACTCGCCCCCCAGACGAGTACTCTACCAACTGAGCTACACCTCGATTCTTAAAGGGCCACAAACTTACAAATTGTTCTTCAATTCTTCCAAGAAAGAGCGCACATTTAATAATGTTTCCCTGGTTTTCTGTTCGTACTCAAGATCTTTGGGGTTTTGCTTGAGCTTTTCTTTGGCACCTTTGAGGGTGTATTTGCGAATTTTGACCAGGTAGTAGATCTGCTGAAGTTGCTCGATCTCTTTGTCGGTGTAGACGCGGTTGCCTTTTCGGTTCTTGCGGGGCTTGAGTTGAGGGAACTCGGTTTCCCAAAAACGAATCAGCGAGGGCTTCACGTCAAGCATGGTCGCCACTTCGCCAATTGCGTAGTATTTCTTTTTGATTTCTTCTTGTTCTGCCATCAGTCCATGGACTCGTTGAATTGCTGGGACTGCTTCTTGAACTCCACAAATTGCTCAGGAGCCAGGTCGGAGTAGAAGAAGTCAACCGGATCGATCTTCTTTCCGTTTTTGGAGATCTCATAGTGCAGGTGGGGTCCCTTGGAAAGCCCGGTATTGCCGGAGTATCCGATCAGGTCACCGCGTTGGATTTTCTGACCTTCTGCCACCAAACTTCTGGAGAGGTGGGCATACTTGGAAGCATAGCCATAGCCATGGTCGATGTTGATATGGATGCCATAGCCATTGCCACGGCGGCCGGAATGCTCCACCTTGCCATCAGCAGTTGCATATACAGGAGTGCCAACCGGAGCACGGAAATCCAGACCGGTGTGCATCTTCTTGACATGGAGGATAGGGTGGAGGCGGTAGCCAAATCCACTGATCAGGTCGGTGGCAATCGGGCGAATGGATGGCATGTGCATCAACTCATCTTCTTTGCCCTTCATGGTTTCCACTAAGGCCTTATAACTACCTTGTTGTATCTTAACCCTGGTTTGGATGCGCTCGAGACGCTTGCGGGTTGCTTCCAGGTTTTCGTTGTCCAGGTCTTTGCGCTTTACAGCTCCACCGATACCTCCATCGGCCCACTCGTCCTCGAGGGGATCAGCTTTCAGAATGGTACGGTAGACTTTCTTGTCTTTTTCGTGCAGTATTTCCAGATCGTTCTCCAACTTTTCGATCTCGTTGTCGAATTGCTCGATTTCCATGGCGAGTTGATCGTTCTCATCCTTGAGGATTTTGGTACGATCGTCGTCATAATAATAGAACATGTATACAAATACCAACCCAGCAATGATACCGGCAAAGGTGAGGTAAGTCAGACCTTTACGGACCAGTGTTTTCGAATCGAGCTTTGCGGGCTCGAAGTTGCACGTATCGGGGTCGTAGTAATATTTGATTCTCGGCATAGAACGAACCTTTTTTTATTACTTTTGCAGCGTTTAACGAGGTAGAGAAAAAAACATGGCTGACAATGATCCTGCTAAAACAGTGGCTTCTGAGGGGATAGGGAATAATTTCCGACTTTATCCACACGTTATCCACAGGGCTAAGATAGCTAAAAATTAAGTAATTGCAAACGGTTGCAAAAAAATCCCTAAATAGCCTCCGATTATATCCAATGAGACCCCGTGTATGAAAACTTCCAAAGAGATACGACAGTCATTTCTTGATTTTTTCCAGTCCAAAGGGCATGCTATTGTTGCATCTGCGCCCATAGTTATCAAAGACGATCCAACCCTGATGTTTACCAATTCGGGGATGAACCAATTTAAGGATAATTTTCTGGGAATCAAGCAACCCAAGGCCCCGAGGTTAGCAGATACCCAAAAGTGTCTTCGGGTATCGGGAAAGCACAATGATTTGGAGGAAGTAGGGCACGATACCTACCACCACACCATGTTTGAAATGTTGGGGAATTGGTCCTTTGGAGATTACTACAAAACGGAAGCGATCGCTTGGGCCTGGGAATATCTGACTGAGGTGGAAGGAATCAGTCCGGAGAATCTCTATGCCACCATCTTTGGTGGAGACGATGAACTTGGTCTGGGTGAAGATACCGAAGCCCTGGAAGAGTGGAAGAAGTGGTTGCCTGAGGAGCGGATTTTACGTTGTGGAAAGAAGGACAACTTCTGGGAGATGGGTGATGTCGGCCCCTGCGGTCCCTGCTCCGAATTGCATGTGGATGTGCGGACGGACGCAGAAAAGGCTGAGGTTCCCGGTGCATCTTTGGTAAATATGGACCATCCCCAGGTGATTGAAGTATGGAACCTGGTCTTCATGGAGTTCAACAGGGACTCTTCGGGTAAGCTGACTTCTCTGCCCGCTAAGAATGTAGATACCGGGATGGGGCTGGAGCGTCTGGTCATGGTTTTACAGGGCAAGAACTCCAATTACGACACCGATCTTTTCTCTCCTTATATCGCTTTCCTCGAAAAAGAGCTGGGCTGTCAGTATGGGCGCAGTGAGGAAGAGTCTATTGCGATGCGGGTGGTCATGGACCACCTTCGGGCGGTAAGCTTCGCCATTTCCGATGGTGAGCTACCTTCCAATACGGGGGCCGGCTATGTGATCCGCCGGGTATTGCGCCGCGCCTCCCGCTATGGGTTCCAGTTTCTGGGCCTGACCACTCCTTTTATATACAAGTTGGTGGACGTGCTGGTCAAGGTCTACGACCAGATCTTTCCTGAGCTTGCGGCCCAGGCCGATTTTATCCGCACCACGATCAAGCAGGAGGAGAAGAGTTTTCTGCGTACCCTGGCCCGCGGTACCCAGTTGTTTGAAGATTATCTCAACGAAAATACAGGAAGTACAGTCAAGCAGATCGAGGGAGAATTTGCCTTTAAGCTGTACGATACTTTTGGTTTCCCCCTGGACCTGACCGACTTGATGGCCCGTGAAAAAGGCTGGACGGTGGACATGGCCGGTTTTGATGTGCAGATGGACATCCAGCGCAACCGGGCCCGTGCTGCTTCTCAGATCAAAGCCGGTGACTGGGTAGAGGTGATTCCGATGGAGGGGCTCCCTTCATTTACCGGATATGACCGCTCCACCGACGAAGTCCGGATTGTGCGCCACCGTACTTCGGAAGCCAAGTCCGGTGAGATTTACCAGGTGGTGCTGGATTCCACTCCTTTCTATGCGGAAGGTGGTGGTCAGGTCGGTGACAAGGGTTGGTTGCGCAAAGGAGACAGCAGCATCCGCGTCCTTGATACCAAGAAGGAAAATGACCTGATTGTCCATTTTGTAAAATCTCTTCCCGAAGATGCCTCCGGTACCTGGATTGCCGAGGTCAATACGGAGCGTCGTCGGCTGATCAAGGCCAACCACAGTGCCACCCACCTGCTCCACGCTGCTTTGCGGCAGGTACTCGGCACCCATGTGGAACAGCGCGGCTCGCTGGTCAATGATAAACTGCTGCGCTTTGACTTCTCTCATCCGACCAAGTTGAGCCCTGAAGAGATGGCTCAGATCGAGCAGATCGTCAACGAGAAGATCTCGGCAGGAATTCAGTTGGACGAGCACCGTGGTGTTCCGATTGCCGAGGCAAAAGGGATGGGGGCCATGGCTCTGTTCGGGGAAAAGTATGGGGATACGGTGCGGGTCATCGTCTTCGATCCGAAGTACTCAGTCGAGCTGTGTGGTGGCATCCACGTAGACAATACCCAGGAAATCCGGTTGTTCAAGATTATTTCCGAAGGATCCATCGCCGCTGGCGTGAGAAGGGTTGAGGCCTATACCAGTGATGGTGCTTTGGCGCATCTCTCCGGCCAGGTGGAGACGATGCAGCAAGTGAACGAGCTGCTCTACAATCCTAAAGATCCGGTTAAGGCTTTGCAGGACTTGCTGGACAAGCAAAAGAAATTGGAGAAGGAGATGCAAAAGCTCCAGCAGGAGTTGGCGGGTGGATTGAAAGATGAACTCCTGAAAGAGATCAAGGTGGTCAATGGTCGCAATCTGCTTGCCGCCAAGGTGGATGCTCCCAATGCCAAGGAGATGAAAACGCTGGCTTTTGACCTGATTAAAGACGTGGACAATTGTGTCCTCGTCCTGGCCGGAGATTTTGACGGGAAGGTGAACCTGATTGTAGCCTTGAGCAAAGACCTGGCCGAGGCCGGAGACTTGCATGCCGGCAACCTGGTCCGCGAGATTGCCACGGAAGTAGGCGGTGGCGGCGGTGGCCAGGGGCACTTCGCATCTGCAGGCGGTAAGAACCCTGCGGGCATCCCCGCTGCACTGGCCAAAGCTGAAAAACTGATCTCAGAATAATTTACCCTATTTTTGGGTATGCAATTGATTGATCGATTTGATCGGGTACATGACTACCTGCGTATATCGCTGGTGGACAAGTGCAATCTGCGCTGTACCTATTGCATGCCCGAGCACATCCGCTTCCTTCCCCAAAGCCATCTGATGAGCAATGATGAGGCTTTTGAAATCGCCCGCATCTTTGTGGAGGATTTCGGAATCCGGAAAATCAGGCTTACCGGTGGAGAACCCCTGCTCCGCAAGGATGCAGGTTCCCTGATCGAAAGGATCGCCGGGCTGGGGACTCAATTGGCGATCACCACCAATGGTTTGCTGCTCCACGATTTTCTGCCCCTTTTTCGAAAGGTTGGGCTCCGCTCTCTCAATATCAGCCTCGACACCCTTCGGGAAGATCGTTTTCTCGAGATCACCCGGCGTCCGGGCTTCACTCAGGTGATGGAGAATATCCGGCTTGCCCTCTCGGAGGGTTTCCGGGTGAAGGTCAATGTGGTGGCGATGCGGGGAGTCAACGAGGATGAAATTGTAGACTTTGTGCGCTTAACAGAGAAGGAAGACCTGCACATCAGGTTCATAGAATTCATGCCCTTTGACGGGAACCAGTGGAATTGGGACAAGGTCTATGCTTTCAAAGAGATGCTGGCCCTGATCGGAAATGATTATGCGATCCATAAGTTAAACGATGCCCCTCACAGCACTGCGAAAGCTTATCAGGTAGAGAATTTTAAGGGGACATTTTCCGTTATTTCCACCATAACGGAGGCGTTTTGCAGTTCCTGCAACCGGATCCGGCTGACCGCTGAAGGCAAGCTGAGAAACTGCCTCTTTTCCAAAAAAGAGACGGATCTGCTGGGGGAATTCAGAGCTGGGAATGACATTCGCCCGCTGATCGTTTCATCTATCCTGGGGAAGCATGAAAAGCTGGGGGGCTTGCCTGAATTCGAAGACGAAGCGGCGGTGAAAAAGGCACTTTCTGACCGTGCTATGGTGAAAATAGGGGGTTAGGCGGCGCTAAACCCACCCGATGGGTCATAGATGGGTCGGCTGTGTTATCAGACCAACTGCAAAATCTCCATCAGGCGTCCCTTGTAACTGGGGCCAATGGGCAGGGGTTTGGGATTGTCCTTTAAGTATACCAATTCACTTTCTATGGTACTGATGCGGTCGATCCGAACCAGGTATGATCTGTGAATCCGAATGAACTTATTTTCATCCAGTCGGCTGGCGATGTGCTTCATCCGGGAGAGGACTTTCACATGCATATCGGAGGTATGAAAGAAAAGGTAATCTTTCTGAGATTCTACAAACTGCAGGTCTTCGAGGGGGATGCGTACAATCTTATTGCTGGATTTGACAAACAAAGAATTGGACTCAGCCGTAGGCACACTTTCCTCATAATCCGAATCGTCGTCCCAATAGTCTCCGATCTCGTCGTCCGAATCCTGGTAAGATGACTGAAGGGGCATGTTGCGGTTCATCTCAAAGTTGATGAGGGAGGACACAATGTCTCCTTTGGCCCTGTCCACCATGAATACACTGTCGTTGGAGAAGAGCAGTATGCGCAGTTCTGGGTACTTGTCCGCGCTGAAATGAGGGAGGTCCGCCGAGTTGGACTCAATATCCAGCAGGAGGTAATCTATTTTTTCGGAGTCTGGTCCCAGGCTGGGGATTGTTTGCTCTAGGGTATCGAACTTTCCGATTACCTCGAAGAAGCGGGCTTCTTCGAGGAAGTCTTCCATCTTATGGGGAAGTGTATCCCCTTTGGATAGTATGATTGTATTAATTGACATAAGAGAACGATGTAAAATCCTATAAACCAGTGAATCCCAAATGACTAAGTGTAAATGTAGAGATAGAATGTTAATCTTTCAGACCCATTTTTGTCCATAAATTAGAAAGACAAGGGTTCTGAAGTGGGATTTTCGGCAGTGATTGCCTTTTTTTGCGGGTATTTAAGGGGTTGATGGTTAGCTGTTTGAGGACTTCCGGTGACTACTTTACCCAAATAAGGGTGACAGGAATTGCTTTGGATGATAGGCCTTAATACTTGAGAGAAGCATTGAAGGTTTTGAGGAATTCGGCCAACTCGGGATTTTTCTCGATCATGGCCTTTAATTTATCGTCGTTGGTGTAAAACCGGTTGGCATCTTCCCGGATGTTGAGTTCCTTCACGACGATCTCCTGCAGTAGGTTCGGGAGGTTGATCTTCTCTCGGAGGAAAGTCAGCACGCTTTTGTCTTCGAACAGGGCCCGCTTGGCTACATCAGAAGGAACATACTGTATCCATTTGTTTCCTTGTAACTCGTAGGCATCCTTTCTGAGGATTCCGATGGTGAAGGGTTTCTTTTCCGACTCAAGTTTGACCAGCAACTCATCATAGGCCTTTTCAAAGAGGGCTGGATCGATTGTGAAATCAGGATCAAATTGGAATGAATCTTCAGCCTCCTCTTCTCCCTCTCCTTCTTTTTTTCCTTTGGTCAGGTCTACATCGGCCAGAGATTTGGGTATGTTGAAGCTTCCGCCCAGGGACAGTGGCTTCTTCAACCGGGACTTCTTGGTTTCTGGCTTGCGCTCGTATTTGGTTGGGGTTTCTTCTTCCGGGCTTTCAATCTCCGCAGAAATGGAAGGGGGAGGGCCGATTTTCTCGCTCTTGGCCTTAGCTACTTTTTTTTTTTCATCGACCGCAAGCGAGATCGATGTACTGAGGTAAGCCAGCTTGATCAGGCAGAGTTCAATGGCCAATCTGGGGCTGCTTGAATTTCGCAAAGTCTGCTCCGATTGGGAAGCGAGGTTGAAGGCATTCAGCAGGAGAGAAGGAGGGAGGGCTTTGGTTTGCTCGAGGTAGCGCTTCTTGACATTGTCGCTGGTTTCCAGCAAACCCAGGGTCTTGGGCGTCCGGGACACCATCAGGTTGCGGAAGTGCTCTACCAGCCCAACCAAAAACGCTTTGGCTTCAAAACCACGGTCTATGATCTCATGCAGGAGCAGGAGGAGACTTTCGTGGTCTTGTGCGAGGATAAAATTGGTCGTCTTAAAGAAATATTCGTAATCCAGCACCTGGAGATTCTCGAGGACAATCTCATAGGTGATATTCCGGTTGGAATAACTGACGATCTGGTCAAAAATGGATAGTCCATCCCTGAGGGCTCCGTCGGCTTTGAGTCCGATCAGTTGCAGCGCTTCGTATTCAAATACAATCTCTTCCTTTTCGCAGATGTGCTTGAGGTGATCGGCGACATCGTCGACCTTGATCCGGCGGAAGTCAAACTTCTGTACCCTTGAGAGAATAGTCGGAAGGATCTTGTGCTTTTCGGTGGTGGCAAGGATGAAAACGGCATGCTTGGGGGGCTCTTCCAGTGTCTTCAAAAATGCATTGAAGGCGGAAGATGAGAGCATGTGAACCTCATCAATGATGAAGACGCTTTTCTTTCCGGAGGTAGGTACGTAACGTACAATCTCGATTATCTTGCGGATGTCCTCCACGGAGTTGTTCGAAGCCGCATCCAGTTCGTGGATGTTCATGGACCGGCCTTCGTTGAAGGTCATGCAGGAATCGCATTCATTGCAAGGTTCCCCGTCGTCTCCGAGACTGGTGCAATTGATGGCCTTGGCCAGGATCCTGGCACAGGTAGTCTTGCCTACCCCGCGCGGTCCGGAAAAGAGAAATGCATGGGCCAGCTGGTCCATCTTGATCGCATTCCGGAGCGTGTTGGTGACATGAGATTGACCGACCACCGAACTGAAGGTATCGGGGCGGTACTTTCGGGCAGAAACAACGAAACCTTCCACACGGCAAAGCTAATAAAATAATAGCTAAGAAATAGTTGTCAGCAGGGAAATACCGTTTGCCGAAGAAGACTTGAATTGCTATCTTCCACCTAGTGGAATCAACAGATCGTTTACCCAGGTTTCCCGCGTTTCTCAAGCTCCTTTGCTTATTTCTACTGTGTTTGCCTCCCACTACGGGACAAGCTCAGCAGGACCCGATGTACAGCCAGTACATGTTCAATGGACTGGCTTTCAATCCCGCCTATGCGGGCAGTCGGGATGCTATGAGCCTGAGCGGATTGGCTCGGATGCAGTGGATCGGTTTTTCAGGTTCCCCCAATACCCAATCCTTTAGCTTTCACCTCCCCAGCTTTAACCGACGGCACGGCTTTGGCTTTGGCATTGTCAACGACCAGATCAGCTACCTGGGCCAAACCTGGGTCAATGCTGATTATGCCTACCGGATACCCATGGGAAAAGTAAAACTTGCCTTTGGATTGAGGGGCACGGTGGACATCTTTCGCATCGCCTGGGAAAATGCAGATTTCAAGGACCGCACCGACCAGGTCGCGATTGATTACCCTTCACAGACTTTCCTGCCCAATGCTGGCTTTGGCATCTACCTTTACAGCAAGTCGGCTTATTTCGGGTTGTCCGTTCCCCGGATTCTGGTCAACAATTTCGACTCCGTAGTGCCGGACATCAGCCTGGATGGCAATGGCATCCGGGGACTTCGCCGGCACTATTTCGCTACCGCCGGGGTGGTATTACCTGCGGGTGAAGCGATTAAGTTCAAACCTTCTGTCTTGTTCAAATATGTTGGTGGTGCGCCCTATCAACTGGACCTCAACCTGAATACCTATTTTCAGGACCGCTTTGGGGTCGGGGTATCCTACCGAACCGGAGATGCGGTCGTCGGCTTGCTGGACTTCTTCCTGAGTCCCCAATTGAGAATGGGGTATGCTTATGGTTACCCGCTGAGCAATCTGAATGGATTTACTTCTGGTTCCCATGAATTGATGTTCGGTTACGATTTCCGCTTTAAGAAGGATGGTATCTTCAGCCCCAGATTGTTTTAATTATGGGAACTGTAAACCGGATGCACAGCAAGATCGGGATTTGGATGACCCTCTTCATGGTATGGGGAAGTCTCCTCAGTGGGCAATCCCGTCATTCCCGACTGGGAGATGAAGAAGTGGAGGCGCTGGCCTACTTCCGGGCCATCCCACATTATAAGAAGGCGGCAAAGAAGGGGGAGGAGCACGCACAATTTATGCTGGCCCACTGCTATTACCTGATCCACGATTACGAATCTTCCGCCACCGCTTATGAAAAGCTCTTTGCCGAAGCTGGTGAAAAGCCGGCCCAGGCTTGGTTTGAATATGGCCATGTCATGCTCCAGCAAGGGAAATACGATCGGGCCAAAGATGCTTTTTCCACTTACAGCCAATTGGTCCCTGAAGACCTGCGGGGGAAGGCTTTTGAAGAAGCCCTCTCCAATACAGACTTTTGGTACCGGGACACTGCTGCTTACCAGGTCATGCTGCTACCCATCAATTCCACCGCCTCAGAATTTGGCGCATTTCCCTGGCAAGGGGGCATCGTCTTTGCGAGTTCCAGAGATGCAGGAACCCGGGATTACCAGTTCGAGGGCTTGGGGCAAGGGTTTCTGGATTTGTATTATGTCAAGGAAAAGAACCGTTTTGAGAACAAATGGAAAAGTCCTGAGCCCCTGAGTGGGGATATCCGATCCAAATACCATGAAAGCAATTTTTCCGTGGCCGAAGCAGATAGTACGGTGGCCTGGTTTTCCCGGAATTCAGAACCAGACGGGAAGCAGTCCCGGGATGAGACCCGGTTCATCCACCTTGACATTTACCGGGCCACCATGAAGGGGGACAAGGGAACCGAAGTCGAACCCTTTACGCACAACCAATTGGAGAGCAATGCCACCCATCCCTTTATTTCTTCAGATGGCAAGCAATTGTTCTTTTCCTCTGACCGGACTGGTGGCTTAGGGGGAAAAGACCTCTACCGTTCACAGTGGGATGGCAATGCCTGGTCCGAACCTGTCAACCTTGGCGATAAGATCAATACGCCGGGCGATGAACAATTTCCCTTTTTGCACCCGGACGGTGCTTTTTATTTCGCTTCGGATGGTCATCCCGGCCTTGGCCATCTGGATATTTTCAAGTGCAAAGACCTCCTCACTGACCCGGTGAATCTGGGAGCCCCGGTCAATTCAGCCTTTGATGATTTTGCCTATTTTCTGGAAGGGGACAAGCAATTTGGATATTTCAGTTCCAATCGGCCCGGAGGAGTGGGAGGGGATGATATCTATGCTTTTACTTTGTCACAGCCATCTATTGAGATCTATGTTCAGGACAGCGTATCTGCTTTTCCCGTAGAAGGTGCGGAAGTGGTCCTGTATGATGAGCAGGAACAGGTTGTGCAAAGGCTGGAGACTGACAGTTTGGGCTTGACCCAGCTCAACCTCCAGCGTGAATCATCCTATAAGATTGCGGTGAAGACCCCTGATTTTGAGGATGTTGTCTTTCGGATTGACCCCAATTCAGAGGCAAACGGGCTGCAGGACCGGTACCGGGTCGTATTGTACAATCCTCCACCCGCAGTCACGGCGGTGGTGGTAGACGATTCTACCCATGAACCACTGGATGGGGCGACGGTAAGCCTGAGAAGAATTGGCAGGGGCGATACCTTGATGCGGGAGACAGATCGCTACGGTCGTTTTTCAGCGAAGCTTATACCAAAGACCGAGTATGAAATGTCCATCGCCAAGGAAGGTTATTATACCGCCAAAATGAGGGTTTCAACTACCAGAGATTCCTACGATGGAGATACGATTATACCCATGCAGATCAAGCCGATAGAGATCGGAGAGGTCTTTACTTTGCAGAATATCTATTTCGACTTTGACAAATGGAACCTCAAGCTGGAATCAGAAGCAGAGTTGAGCCGCTTGGTCACTTTTTTGAAGGACAATCCGGATGTCAGCATTGAATTGGGGTCGCATACCGACTCCCGCGGCAGTGCCATTTACAATGCAGATCTTTCCGCTAAGCGGGCCCGCAGTGTTCGCTATTTTCTGGTCCTCAACGGGGTCGAAGCAGATCGGATCACCAGCAAAGGATATGGAGAATCGGAACCGGTCAATGGCTGTCGGGATGGCATCCATTGCTCAGAAGAGGCCCATGCCGAAAACCGCAGAACTGAGTTCAAAATTATCGGATACAATGGCAATATCAATCAATGATGGCAGTAGCGATATATAGAGAGGTCAAGGACTCTTTTAGGCAAAGAGGGGCAATTGTATTGACAGCCTTCCTGTACATCATTCTAATGGTATTTTTATCTTCTAATGATCTTCAGGGACAAATCAGTCAGTTTCCGCACATCAGCAGTTTCGAAGATGAGCCTGTATGTATATCTGGATGCAATACCAACTGTCCCTTGCTGGGAACCTGGCGCAACCAGACCAATGAAGACCTGGATTGGATCACCGACCGCTCCGGTACGCCCTCTTCACCGACCGGCCCGCCCCAGGACCACACCTTTGGCAATTCACAAGGATATTATATTTACATAGAATCTTCCTGCATCAACCAGGGATATCCCAATAAGCGGTCCGATCTGGTTTCTGCCTATTTTGATTTTACCGGCGCTACCGATACGGTACTGCTTTCTTTTTGGTACCACATGTATGGCGTCCACATGGGGAATTTGCATTTGGATGTAGATACCAGCCAGGGGAACAGTCCCTGGGTCGAAGACATCATTCCCCCCCTCACCGACAATGTAAATCTCTGGCAACGGCAGGTGGTCAGCATGGGACCTTATATGGCCCTGGACTCGGTGCGTTTTCGGATGCGTTGCATCACAGGGACGGACTATGCCGGAGACATGGCGCTGGACGATATTGATTTTTTCATTCCTCAGGAGAATGACCTTGAAGTGATCCTGATCAATGATCCGGTACAGGGCTGTGCCTTGTCCGATACGGAAACAGTGCGTGTAACGGTATTCAACCATGGGACCAATACCTTATTTCCTGGTGATACGGTACGCTTATGCTTTCAGGCCGACCTGAACAACCCAGCCAGCGAGACTTTCACCCTGACCGATACTTTGCTCCCGTCCGGAGCAATCAACCTGACTTTCCAGCAAAGAGCTGACCTGAGCGCACTCGGGCCACATACCGTTTCCGCCTGGAGTAAGATGTCTCCTTTGGGAACCTCCCATAACCGGGAGAAGACCATCAATGTCTACCACTTCGATGTCGTCAACCAATTTCCCTATGCGGAAGGCTTTGAAAATGGGCCCGGTTTGTGGCGTGTGGAAGGGGTAAATCCCAGTTGGGCGGTGGGAACACCGGGGAAGACGGTGATCAATGGAGCAGCTACCGGCGCCAATGCCATGATCACCGGGACTGCTACACCTTATAACAATGGGGAAAATGCCTGGGTGATCGGCCCTTGCTTTGACTTCAGCAATGTATGCCGCCCAGAACTCCGTCTCAATATCGCCTGGGAAAATGAATACACCTGGGATGGCGCAGTGCTTCAGTACTCGACAACGGGTGGATCTACCTGGAGCCGCCTCGGGAATTCGGGTGATCCCTTCAATTGGTACAACAACAACGACATTTATGTCCGTCCGGGGGGACAATCACACGGCTGGACCGGAACGGTTGCCGACGGGAATGGTTCAGGTGGTTGGGTGGCCGCCAAACGAAATATGTACAACCTGGCCGGGCGGGAAGATGTCATGGTCCGGATCGTTTTTCAAAGTGACAATGGGGTTACCGGAGAGGGCTTTGCCTTTGATGATTTCGTAATCAGCAACGGGGTTTACCTGGGACCGGATCTCACCATTTGTACGGGAGACACCGCGGTGCTGGATGCGGATTTTGTATCAGGTGACACTTACCTCTGGTCTACGGGAGCAACTACTCAGACCCTACCGGTGACCAGCCCCGGTATCTATTGGGTGGAAGTCTCCAACAATTCCTTCTGCACTACGCGGGATACCATTGAAGTATTTGGCATTCCGGCTCAGTACCAGGTCAATCTCGCTGCCGACACTGCTGCTTGCGGAAGCTATACTTTGAATGCCCCAACCCTCCCTGGTTTTACTTATCTCTGGTCCGACGGTCAAATTGGGCAAAATGCGGTGGTTACCACTTCCGGAGCCTATTATTTAGATGTCACCACGCCTTGTGGAGTGGTTCGCAGCGACACGCAGAATGTGCAGATCTTGCCTTTGCCGGCATTGAATTTAGGGCCTGATACTACGGTATGCGCTGACCTGACCCTGGTAGCTGATCCTGGTGCATCCGGGTATGTATGGTCCACCGGAGCCAATACGCAAACTTTGGCTGTGAATACGACGGGAAATTATTCCGTCACTGCCACAAGCAGCGCTGGATGTACCTCGGTAGACTCCATCGCAATATTTGTAGCTGGATTCCCTGCCGCTGATCTCGGTCCTGATACGATTATGTGTCCCGGAGATACACTTTGCTTTACTGCCAATCCCAATCCGGGATTAAATTATACCTGGACCACGGGTGCGCTTGGCAATGAAATCTGTGTGGGTTCCGGAGGCGTCTATGCCGTCACCGTCACCAATCAGGACAATTGCCCCAGCAGCGATACGGTTTTTGTAACGATTCCTGCCAATCCAATTGCAAATATTGCCGCCGACACCAGCAATTGTCCCATCATCAATTTCTTTGGAAATACCACCGGAGGCCCGGTAGATGACTGGATCTGGGTTTTCGGCGATGGAGATTCCGGATTTGTACAAAACCCTTCCCATATCTATCCTGGAACCGGCCTTTTCAATGTTGAGTTGATCATCCACAATGCTTGTGGGGTTGATACGGCATTTCTGGCTTTGCCTTTGATTTGTGAAGTCGGATTGGAGGAAGGATTGGGTCTGGAAGTGGATATTTTCCCGAATCCTGCCAGTGATCATTTGAATTTACGCTTCTCCCATACGACTGTCTCCCGCTTACAGGTCGGTTTATACGATATGATGGGCAAAGAGGTGATTGCACCCAAGACTTTCCGGATTCAGGGGAATGGGCAAGCTGTCTTTGAGCTGGGAAATCTTGCAAAAGGCATTTATATCCTGGAGTTACAGGCCGGCGAGAAGGGCCTGCGAAAGCAGATTTTGGTTCGCAAATAAGGGTTGTCGGAATTTCTCAACGGATTATCACCACATCTCCCGTAACCTCCGGGGAATCATCTCCTCTCTTGAAGATGTAGAAGTAGGCACCGTCTGGCAGTTCGCCGCCGGTCTTGTTGCTGACGCCATTCCAATCGTTGTTGTAGGGGGCTGCTTCGTAGACCAAATTGCCGTAGCGGTTGAAGATCTGGATAGAATTGTTGGGAAAAGCTTCTATGAAA
This sequence comes from uncultured Bacteroidia bacterium, assembly GCA_964352215.1. Taxonomy (GTDB): domain Bacteria; phylum Bacteroidota; class Bacteroidia; order J057; family JADKCL01; genus CAWUKT01. The sequence continues at coordinate 44,710 of CAYGRE010000006.1, read as the reverse complement.
TCAATCTCAAAGAAGTCGTTGACGCCGTCCCCATTGGGGCTGAAGCTACCGTAATAGACCGGTTCTGCAGGATCGACGCAAACTTCAATGGCGAGTGTATCCCGGCACTGTCCGGTATTCTCAACTGTGAGGGTGATCTGGTAGGTACCGATCGCATTGTAGCGGTGGAATGGATTGTTTCCCTGGGCATAGGGTTCGGTGGTGCCATCGCCGTAATCCCAAAGCCCAAAGTCGGCCCCAATGCTAAGGTCTATGATGTCAAAGGTCGGATCACTTAGGAGGGCACAGGCACTTGGATTGGTGACAAAATTTGCTCCGATGGCTGGATAACCTGGGATGGTGATGGTGTCGCTGATGAGGCAGCCAGAGCCTGAATCGGCAACCGTGACTACGTAGTCGTTTCTGACTTCAGCAAACAGGGTATCGTTGAATACGGGTGGATCGGTATCCCAAACAAAGGTGTAATTGCCGGGAATGCTCGGGATCGCCACTGCATAGCCTGTTTCTCCAAAACACTGGACATTGCTTGTATCGAAATCCACCGTATAGGGTTGACGGACAACGATGGCAACTGAGTCCATGACCGGATCGGTACATCCGTCTGAGACTTCTACGGAATATATTCCGCTTGCGGTAGGCGAAATAGTGTGGCTGGGATTATTGCTCAATCCCTGGTTCCAGGTAAAGGTGTAGTTCCCACCTGCTCCTCCCAGGGCCTGGACATTGAGCTGTATCTGTTCGCCAATACATATCGTATCGTCGCTGCTGCTCAAGGTCATGTTGAGGGGAATGCCCACGGTAGTAAAAATGAAATCCGTTCTCGTACAGGCCCCGTCTCCAAAAGTATAGGTCAATTGATGCGTTCCCGGTCCGGCCAGGGAGGGGTTAAAGCCATTTCCAACCAATCCGGTACCTGTCAGGAGTCCACCGGGTGGGCTGAGGTTCAGGGGAACAACCGTGTCAATAAAGCAGTAGTTGGGTGCCAATCCGGAAATGCTTACCACGGGTGGTGGGAAGACTGTAATCTGTGAAGTATCGTTGCAGCCGTTGTAGGATTGGTAGTAGATGGGCCAGGTACCCACCCCGGCTGTCTGTGGATCATAAGTACCTTGGGGAGAGGTGACGCCGTTCCCAGTCCAGGTTCCTCCGGCAGGGTGGTCGGGAGGACTGACGGACAGTTGGAATCCCGGCTCCAATTCACAAACGCTGGTATCGGTGAGGGTATTGGGTTCAGGGATCTGTACATGGAAGCTGTCAGCACAGCCATTTGCCAAGTATTCATAGACATGGAGGCCGACGCCGAGGTCGGCCGGACGGATGGTCGCATTTTGTCCGGTGGTCAGGAGATTGGGGCCGGTCCATTGACCACCACCGGGGGTGCGTCCGGTATTGGCATAATTCAGGGTCAGGATGCTGGAATCATCCCGACAATAGAGGAGGGTATCAATGGATACATCGGTGATGCGCATATAGACAAACTTCGTCGCCGTACAGCCGCCAAAAGAGTAGGTGATGGTAGCGTTCCAGTTTTGATTGTTGACGGAAGGATCAAACAAACCGGTATTGGTGTTGAGAATTCCAGTACCGCTCCAGGTCCCGCCGAGGGGTGAAGTCTGTACTGACCCCAGTGAGTCTTTGACGATGAATGGCGCGGCTTTGGGGCAGGTGGTGATATTGTTGCCGGCATCGATTTGGAAAATCGACATTACCAGGCTGTCGGAGCATCCATTGATGGTGTAGACCAATACGTTGACGGTATCTCCGTCACCGGGATCGACGAGGCCGGTGGTAGCATTGTCAAAGACATTTTGGGTTCCTTGTGATCCGATGCTCCAAACCCCTCCGACAGGGCTGAATGCGAGGGTGAAAGTATCGGCTGAGGAGCAAAGGTTGGTGTCCGTGGGGACGACAATGTTCTGGACATTGATGGTCTTGGTGTCGGAGCATCCTCCCAAGGTATAGGTGACGGTATAGGTGCCAGGTGTGGCGGGATTGAATACGCCTGCGGGGGTGATATTGGGGCCGGACCATACTCCACCGGCAGGGGTAAAGCCGGTGACATTAAAAGGGGCCGATCCCGGACAAGCGGCTTGGGTAGGTCCCGCGTCAAAGGATTGTACGGTGATGGTGAGGGTGTCACTGCAACCGTTTGCCAGCGTATAGACGATGGTGTGAACGCCGGCACCGGCGGAATCCGCGAGAAATGTTCCGTTGGTGGCATTGATGATGCCGGGGCCGGACCAGGTGCCGCCGCCGGGATTGGCAGTCAGGTTTTGGGCCGGCTCCGACTGGCAGATGGCAAAGTCGGGCTGGGTATTTGGCGGGGGAAGTACATAGACGGTGACAGTATTGATGGCGGGTGGCGCCGGACTGCCGTCGGTAACGGTCACGGAATAGGTGGTGGTGGCCAATGGGCAAACCGTATGGGGGCCGGCGGTAGGAGGGATGCCGTTGCTCCAGGTATAGGTATAATTGAGGGAATCTCCTCCGGTAGCGATTGCGGTGAGATCGCTGCAACTTCCCGGGCAGATGGTATCAGGCTGGGCATCTATGAAGACAGCCAGGGGGCAGTCGGTGATGCTGAAAGTATCGCTGCTGGTCAATTCCCAGAGGCTATCACATGCATCTCTGTAAAAGGTGGTGAAGTCGAGGGTGTACACTCCGCTTTGGTTCAGGCCTGGATTGAAATTTACCACTGCGGTGGTGGTGGAGTCATTGGTACATCCGGTGGCATTGGCGGTAATATTCTGACCGCCGGGCCCGGTGAGGTTGAAATTTGCTCCGTTGATCGAGTCGCAATGGACATTTTTGTCAAAGTTGATGTTGAGGGTAGCGGTACTACAGGTCACCGGGAATGGGGATAGGGTCATTTCCGCCGGGGTTGGGATCGTTTCGAAAACTTCCCATTCAGCGATCCAACCGGTACAAGAGACATTGGGATCAGAGACAAAATTGATGGTGACACATCCCTGGATAGTGAGGGGAGGCGGGAGGACGGTGCCGGAATAGGGACCGCCAATCAATGGTCCAAGCGTGTCAGTTCCCTGGAAAATTCTCAGAAAATCAAAGCCTGCCTCAGTACAAAATGAAGTCCAGGCCAGCGTGATCGAATCGACCCCGCCATTGGGACAAATGGTAAAGGTGAAATTTTCATCGTGGTCATAATCACCTGCCTGTCCGGCTTCGCTGTCCAGCAGGATTCCCTGACAGTCTGAGACGGTGGTATCGCTCATCTGGTAAATGGTCTGAGCAGAGAGGTTCCCTGCCCAAAGCAGGAATACAATCACAGGTATGGCCCAGAGGATCCGCATTTGGTCATTCACTGATGGTGATGTCGGGTGTAACCACGGAATTGCTCCAATTTCCCGCCCGGTCTTTGATTCTGATGGTATATGAGATGACTTCCTGACTGCCCGAACCCAAAATGAAGGGCGGTGTCAGGCCGATGCGCAGGGTTCCTCTGATGTGGAGGTTTTCTTCAACATCAGGAGCCAGGGCTTGTACGAAGTAATAATCCGGTTCTGAGAATCGGCTGTCGGTGACGGCCAAGGCACTGGAATCTGGATCAAAATAGCCTAGGTCTCCGTCTCCATCGTCATAGCTCAGGACTACAATGACGCTGTCCTGGAACTGGCTGACATTGGTTGGGCTAACGCTTTCTATGCTGATGAAGGGAATCGGGTCGGCCACAATTTCCTCTTTCTTACAGCCGCTGAATACAATCCAAACCAATAAGATGGCAAGGCACACCCAGCAAATATTGGCTCCTTTGAAGAACCAGCTTAATTTTTCGCGGACGCTCTGTGATCTTTCCTGTCTCATTTATTCGATGATGAAGGCTGCGTACTCTTTGATGTAGTTGAATGAGCCCTGGGTTGGGATTTCTGTCAGGGTCGGACCGTCATCCTGGATATATACCCGCATGAAGAGGGTCGTACCGGCTGGGTAGGAGGAAGCATCGAAAGTGAAGGAATGGGTGAAATTGACATTGTCACCCAGGTATCCGGGGGCGGTGATTCCATTGGAAACTACGGCCAATTGGTACTCCGGAATTCCTCCAAAGTCGTTGAGGTTATCGGAGACTTTGACTTTGTTGTAGGTCAGATCCAGCAGTGCTGTTTCCGCATCTTCGATGGCAAACCAGATCTCCAGATCGGTGGTTCCTGCAGGAACCTTGATGGGGCCTAACCCTGGTTCCCGGTCCAGGGGAGTACCGGAGCCTCCGGCAAATCCGACCACACCTGACATTTGTGGCAACTGATTTCCCTCGGTAGGGAAATTGCCATTTACGTCTGGTGCTCCTGCGTCTATCCAGTTGCGGATATTGTTGATGTATGCTTGCTTATTGGCAAGCCAATCGGATTCAGGATTGACCGCGAGGGGCATGATCCCGGATTGCCCGTCGATGTCTGTCAACAGACGGTGGTACAACACTGATGCGGTGGCATCGCCCGGTGTGACCCGGAAGGTAAATGAACCCTGGGGGTCGTTTTTGATTACGGGTTGGTAGACAATGGTATTGTAGGACGATTCGATGCTGCGGAAGTCCGGTTCGAAGGTGCCGTCGTGGCACCCCGAATTGGCACAGGTCGCCTGGAATACATTGTAATGGATACCTTCGAAGGAATTGGGGTCAAAATCGATGATTTCGACACTGTCCGCTGGAGGTTGCAGGCTGGGGTCATCGAATGGATTGGGAGGATCATTGTTATTGTTGCAGGCAAAAACAAGTAAACTCAAGGCCAGCCCGGTAAGGGAATAGATGAAGGTATTTCTCATAGCTTAAATCCGGTCAAACCAGGACTGTGCGGAGGGGTGGAGGAACCCGGAGTTAACAATTTCGTTTTTGATACCCAGGATCTCTCCAACGGTTGCGACTGCGTCGGTGACGTCACCAACGGGATTGGCTTCCGAACCGATTTGAAGATTCTGAGGGATGCCCGGTCCGGCCATCATGCCAAATACGCGTTGGGTATTGGCGTCGCTGTGGTCAAAGGCAAACCAGTTGTTTTCATCCAGAATGGGATTGGGGTTCATGTTTCTTCCACATTCGGGGGCGAGGACGATGGCGGTATTGCCGGCCATCTCTGGAATCTGGGTCTGGATATAGTCCCAGAGGTGGGCTACGCCATGGTCGGCCCGGTGCAGTGATTTCAGATAGCCGGTGAAGTTCCGGTGGCAACCATCGACATTGTTCAGGTTGATTACGGTGATGGTGGGCTTGAAGTACTTCATGACTTCACAGGCGTAACCGATGGTGCGTAAATCACCGTTGTCCCTGACGCTGGGGTAGGCAATGGAATTGGCATCCCCCTTTTGGAACATCAACCGGATAAACTCTTTGAGGCTGTTCTTCTCTTCGTCGGTGTTCTTGATGCCGGGGATGTCTCTTCCTTCCACCAGTGCTGCCTGGTCGAGGAAGAACTTCATCTTGTACATGGGGCCGAGTTCTTCTTCCGGGTGGTAAACCTTGGCGTCTGCCAAATGGGTTCTTCCATCTGCGCTGAAGGTTACGGTGGGGGCGAGGAAATTTGCCCCATAAGCAGCGCCATAGCTTTCATGTGAGCTGTAATTGAGCAGGGGAACCGAGTTTCCGATCCCATTGCCGACAAACCAGGCCTTGGTGGCAGGGATACCGAGGTGGCGGCGTACATATTCAAAGATGGTCGGGATATTGGACTTGTTCCGTAATCCCTGGGTGTATTCATAGTTGCCTGTCACCAGGGCATTGAGTCCGGCATAGTGCCCGGCCTGACGGGAGACCATCTCCCGGAACAGCACGCCTTGCTGCTGCATGGTTTGGGAAAGGATAGCTGGAATGGGGGTGTCTCCTGAGAGGGCCCCATTGGTTCCATAGACGATTTTTTGGCTTGGGGGAGCTCCGTCGAGCAGGTTGTACAGGATATTTCCCCGGATATTCACCCCTTGGCTGTCTTCCAGGTAGCCCTGTCCAACGGTCTCTTGCTGTCGCAGTCCACCGGCAAAAAGCACAAAGACCACATGGTCTGCCAGTCCTCCTCCGCCGGTGCTGGCAAATAGACGACCAGAGGGGAGTATATAGGGAACCGCAAAGGATGCGGCGGTAACGCCAGCAGCGGCCAGGCCCATCTTCTTCAGGAATTTACGGCGATCGATCTTATTTTTATTGTCGGCTTTCATAGGGCTAAGATCAGTAGTAAAGGTATTCGTCTGAGAGGGCAAAAGAGAGGTAGACCAACTCAGGGCTCACATTGGGATCAGAATTGATGAAGTTCCGAAACCAGGCTCTTTCTGCCTGGGAGGGCAAACGAATGAAGAATCGCATATAGGTATCGACGATGAATTGGTCTACATCGGCTCTCATTTCCTGCTCCGTTGGGATGATTTTATCGGGGGCGTTCATCCAACTGGACAGGATGACTTCCCGGATGCTTTCTTTGTCTCCGCAGGATTCGATAAGGTCATTCAGGTCGAAGAGGACATCGGCTGAAATCGCTCTTTGGAAAAGGTTAGAGTAGAGGATGGACAGGTATTGGGCATCTGATTTTAAGGTGCCCCTTTCAGAAGCAGTTCCCTGAGAATACACCTCGTTCACATCGTAAATGATGTGCTCATCCCGCTTGCATCCGGGCATGAATATCCCGTTTAGCAGCAGCAGGGCGATAAATGGAATATATCTGGTCATAATTGACTTATGCTTCTAAGGTTGAAAATTGGCATATTCATCGGTGATGAGGATGCTTCGCTGCACCTTTTGGAAATCACCATCGAGCAGGTACTGCTGCAGCAGAGGGGCCGACTCTTCTGTCCCGGGATCGCGGGCCACCAGGCCTCGGTAAGCCCACCGGATCATTCCTTCGTGAAACTCCCGGTTGTTGGTGATGATGGCACAGTAATCGAGGTAGTTCTGTCCGGATTCTCCAAATACGATGCCGGGAATATTGAGTTCGATCATGTCGAAAGAGACATCAAATTCATTTTCTGTGGGGTAGCGGAAAAAGAGATCGTTGAATGATGCATTGATGATGTTGAAGGTATTCATGTTGATGTCGTCGTAGATGGGACATCGCAACATGCGGGTGAAGAAGGTACTGATGGTAATCTGCCCTGTCATCAATTGTCCTCTGGACTCGATCACATCCAGAAAGAGTTGCATCTTTTCCAAGTGCTTTTGCATGGCGACGGAATCTCCGAGCAGGGAGTCGATCACCGCACCATTTCGCTCCAGCCCGGCTTTGAAATCCAGGTAGCCATCGGAGGCTCCTTCCAGCAAACGTCCTTTGGATACTTCGTGGAAACGGCGGAAATATGCATGGGCATAGGAGGTATCCCCATCCCGGAAGGTGGTATCTGTCTGAAGACGCAGTACGACTTCAGCACGGGAATCCATGGACAAGTCGTTGGCTTTGAGGTAATCAACATCTGCTTGTCGCTCTTCGGTCAAGGGTTCCCGGCCAATCAGGTCGATGTACAATTTGGTGACATAATTTTCTACCGTGATGGTAGGAATTCCTGTATAGTAAGGGGCCTCATTGTCCTCAATGACCTTTACTTTTTGTCCGCAAGCAGAAAAAAGGAGGATCAGAAACAGGACAATAAAAGGGTATGCTATCTGTTGACGATCAAACCGTTCCATTGCGAGGAATTTCGTAAAAATCTGAGCATTTAGCAAAGGATAAATTGCCTATCGTCAGCTCAGGTTTTACGCTTCTTCTTTTTGCTCTTGGGAGCATCATTGTTGTAGGCGAGGGCATTGCTCACTCTTTCGGCAAGGTATTCATCGTAAGCCATGATGGAATTTAAGAAAATGCGCGGGGTTGAGGATTTTTTTTTCGCCTGAATGACCTCTGGTGTATTGGATTTGTAGTGCGGAATATTTATTTGCTTTCTTTAATCCATCCCAGACGGACAATCTCTTCGGTCACGAAATCGCCATAGATTCGGTAGCCTGACGCTTTGAAGTGGGCATTGAGCGGCCAGAAAATGTCTTCAATTTGCGCTGGATTACCTTCTAGTCTGCGATCGAATTTTTCCAGGAGTTCCAGATAGGGAATCCCAGAAAGGCGCAGGGAGTCGGCGAGGGTTTCCATAGGGGGCTGGTTGAATGATCTCTGTTCGAGATCTTCTTTGGCTGGGTGGGTGATGGTCAGTAGTTTATATTCATTTTCCTGGCAAATCTTCTGAATCTTACGGATGCTTTTCATGGCGGTAATGGGGGATTCTTCGGCAGGGTGTTGTTTGTCCAGGTCCAGTCTTCTGGAATAGCCGGCAGCATGAACCCCCAGGCGGATCGTATGGCTCATGCCGTAGAGCCACTCCCAGGAATGGGGCTCCATGACCTTAACGGACCCATCCGGTTGAAAGCGCTCCATGCCACCTCTGATTGAAATATCTGTGATGTCAGAGTTGTTGATGGAAACGACTACCATGTCAGGTTGATAGGGCTGAAGTTTGTCCCTCAGTAAGACATACTGATAGACCACATCACTTCCTCCATAGCCGGCATTGATGGTCACAATTTTTCGGTGAGGGTAGATGGCCTGGAGGTTGCGCTCCACGGTTTTCAACCAGGTGGAATCATAGCCGACACCGTCTCCTTCGGTGAAGGAATCGCCCAAGGCCAGGATTCTGAATTCGGAGCTGTCTTTAGCAAAGGGAATTTCCTTTTCGCAGAGTCCCAATGAATTGGTCGTTCTTGCAAAGGTGAACTCGGTCTTTTGCTTGTGAATGGTTTCATTGGGTTCATGAATCCAATACCAGGTGTCCCGATTTTCAAAGTTAGTTTCTGAGAAGTAGTTATAATTTCCGTTTTTTTCCCCGTAGGTGTCACTAATTCCCGTCCACCTGAGCAGGACTTCAATGAGGAAAAGAAGGACAAAGGTGGTAATGACAGAGGTTAAAATATTTTGTCGTCGGCGCTTTCGGGTTCTGAATAGCCTGAAGAGCAAAGCCAATATCAAGAGAATAGTGGAGGCCACCAGAATTGAGGAAAAGAGCCAGGTGTAGAAGTTCAGGATATCCCGGTTGATCCGGATTGCTGCACTTCTGGCCGCCAAAAGTGCCAGTAGGAGCAAAAGTAACTCCGTCAGGAAGTATTTTCGGATCAGTGGTTGAAATCGATTGAACATTGGGCAAGGTCTCCCCTTTGTCCAAATATAGGAACTATTTTTCTAGTCCTTGGGCCTGTTTCTGGCGGCTGTTCTTTCTTCCAGGTGGTGCACCATGCTGCCACCTGAATCAGCTGCGTCTCCGGCTGACATCATCGCACCACCCAGGGTCAGGCCCATATTGGCCATACTGGCTGCGGGGCCGATCACGGGCACCATGCGCAGGCCTGCTGAAAGGAGCATGCCACTGCCTACCTGGGCGCCCAGGCGTTGGCCGGTATCGGTAACCATGGCCTGGCCGGAATTCAACATTTCCTCACGCCGGGAACTGCTTGCTAAATCGGCGCCGGTTCGAGCGGCGGTACCCATTGCAGCAATAGGGTCCATGTCAGCAAGGGTATCCATGCCTGCACCAGCAACATCGACCATTTGGGTTTGGCGATCTGCAGTGGCAAAATCCACTCCGTTTCTGACCGCTTCACCTCCTCTGGCCATGGCCTGAGGTACGCGCTCGGGGGCCGACATCAGTAGTCGTCCAAACTGAGAACGTCCATAAGGTCCTTCCATGGCACCTTCAGCAACGGGGTTGGCTGATCGATGGGCATTCATGCTGTCTATGGCTGATCCTACCATGCTGTGCCCGGTCGCTGGAACCGGTCCCTGGGCGTGGGGTGTATGCCGGGCCGAAACCCGGGAAGCTGCATTGGCCAAACTCGGATCGGTGAATTGATCCTCGCCGGTTGTTTGGTTTCCCTGGCCCATGCGGTCGACGCCTCTGCGAATTCCTTCATTTGCACCCGCGGCCAGGATAGATCCGCCGATTGCCCTACCTGCAGTCATAGCAGCTCTGCTGAACATACATTGGAGCGGTGCATCGGTAGTACCCATATTGGAGGTGTTCTCGGTGCGTTGAAGGCTCTGATTGGCCCCGACCTGGTAACCTGTTAACTGCTTCACCTGGGAGCTGTTATTGGCGGAATCCTGGATTTTGCGCTGGGCGACCGCTTCCGGACGGTTGTCTACAAATTGGGAGTTTGCAGCCCCGTTACTTTTCATCTGAAAAGGGCTTTCCGATTGGGAAGGGCTATTGTTGAGGCGACTATTGTCAACGTGGCTTCTCATAATACGTTCTTGCTATAAGGAAATGGTGACTTACTTGCTCAATGAGCTTCTATCTGACGCTAATACGAGTAAAGATAGGAATTTTCTTATTCTATAAAAACAATTCTATTGTCCAATCAGCCAATCAAATATACCAAATAGCTTCATTACACTGGCGACCACCATCACGATCAGCAAGCGGTGAATCCACACTGCTGCCTTTTTACTTCGGCCGGCAAAGCGTCCGGCAATCCAGGCTCCGACGGCTTGTCCGGCAGCCATGATCCCACCGATCAACCAGTCGACATCTCCATTGTAGGCAAAGATGAGAAGGACAGGGAGAGAATAGGCGAAGATGATCAGGTTTTTGAGGACGTTGGCATTGGGGAGGGTGTAGTTGGCCAGAAGGACAAAAACTGAAAGGTAGAAGAGCCCACTGCCTGCCTGGATGAATCCACCGTAGAATCCGGTAAGCACGAAGAAAGCGATGATATAGGGTTTATATTTGGGGTTTGTAGTTCCCTGAACTTCCCGTAGCCACTTCTTGGGATTGAAAAGAAGAGGGATGAGCATGATGCCGATCACGATCCCGATCACGGTTTCCATCACATCGGGCTTGGTATTGATGGCGAGAAACACACCTCCTATTGCGCCCAACACGGCCGGGAGGACGTAAATCCAAGTTCCTTTGAGGGACATCTGGGTTTCCTTGCGGAGGGTGACCGTACCCACCAATGCGGCAACCAGGATGCTGACCCGGTTGGTGCCGTTGGCAACATCACCGGGCAGTCCCAGGAATAAGAGGAAGGGGAGGGTGACCAAGGATCCACTGCCAGCAAGGGTATTGATAAACCCAGTGGTGAGTCCGATGGCGAGCGCAATGAGGATGAGGTAGGTCTCCAAATCGGCGGCAAGTTAATTCAAAAACTCCTAAATTTCGGCTCCCAAAGTTACAGTATGAATATCATTGAAGAGATTTCCCAGGCCTTTCAGCTGGAATTTGACGATAAGACTTTGAGTAGAAATGAAAAGTGTGTACTGACTCCTGCCTGTCACTGCTTGAGCAACCGGCCTTTGCTGGTAACCCCCCGGTTGTTGTATACCAGGTAGATATACATTCCCATGTCGAGTCGGGAAAGGTCAAATTCGGCAGTTTCGTGATCGGTTTGCGGGAAAAAGTCTTGTTGTACCACCAGGCGGCCGGTCATGTCATAAATTCCAATCGTGTATTCCCCAGCCGAATAGATATCAAAGTGGGCGATTTCTTCTACTGGGTTGGGGTAAACCAGACTCACAACGATATGCTCTCCGATGAACTGAATTTTCAATACGTCCGAGAATCGGTAGGATCCATCTTGGTCCACCATGCGGAGGCGGTAGAAGGAAGTTCCCGGGCTGGGGTCATAGTCAATGTAGCGGTAGTTCAATTCTGCATCCGAATTTCCACCTGCGCCGATTCGGCCAATTTCTTCAAACTTTGGTGAACCATGGGGTGCACGCTCAATGACATACGCATGGCTGTTAAATTCCATGACTGAGGTCCAGTCAAGTTGAACCGAATTTTCCTGTGTATTTGCCTTAAAAGTGGAAAGCAGGATGGGCAATGGACCGCAAGGGTTGATCTGCTGTTGGTCGATGAATGACTGGTTGAATGCGTTGTTGGGAGCACCGGGAGTTTGGACGCTCGGGGTGAGGTGGATATTGGCAAAGGTGTCAAAGTTTACCACGTCTCTGTAATCACCGCCATTGAAATAATAGTCCTTGCGGACTCCATCCGTATGTCCTACCATGAGGCTGTCTGGTCCCCCATTCATCTCTCCACCACCATAGGAAATCCCGTGGAAATAGGTGCCATCGGCTCTGCGGGTCTGGGCTGCATCGCCAAGGTCGGCCAGTCTGATCCGGGTGGTCCAGGGGTTGCCATTGTAAAAAGGGTAGGGGCAGTTGTAGGAAGGATCCGCAGTGGCTCCGACATTCCCACAACTCTGACCTGCCGCCCTGGGTACACCGGCACAGTACTCGATGTTCAAATAATTAACCGGAACGATATATACTCCGTCGTTGTTGGCATCGGTAGGATCATCCGGCATGGTGATCATGCTGTTCTTGCTCACATTGTTGTAAAGCAGGATAATGGAGCCATAAGGGACATTGGCCCATTCAGAGGCATAATTGAAACGTATATGTCCGGTAGCAATTCCCACATCGCTGATGGGGTCGCAGGCAAAGTCACCGTTGTTGTCATCCACCCGCCAGCCTCGAATGTCCAGACCACTCCCTGTATCGTTCGGGCATTCGACAGCTACGATCAGCTCGATGAATTCGTAGTTGTTGAACCGACCGTTGGAAATCTCGTTCACGACCAAGCCCTGACCAAATGCGGTTTGCATCAGGAGGGAACCTGCTGCGATCAACAAGAGGCAAAATATCCGGAAAATGTTCGGAGAATTCAGCGACATAGGTTCAAAGAGATAAGCGACATTAGTTTTCGACGATCTTACAACAGCAATTCGAGTACTATTTTACTCATTTTCAGTCGAGAACGCAAAGACAAAGCGATGGATTTATCAACGATAACGATATTAATGCCCTCTTTCGCTTGACAACTGTATTGATATGTAATTCAATGGGGTCTTTGGTGGGAAACTGTCCCTAAAAGGGTGACAGTTTTCCACCATAATATCGGTTTGTTAACCAGATAAAAAGACCGATCAGGACCAATTTTTACAGAGAATTTTACCATCCCGCAACAATCCTCCCTGCCTGGGATAGCCTGCCCCTGAAATTGACAGGAAAAATTGACTAAATTTGCGGTCGGCTAAATTCAAAGATTGATTCATGAAGCATATTAAAATCAGCGTCCTTATTGTTGCATTTCTTGCAGCCGGACGTCTTTCCGTTAAGGCACATGAGGGCATGTGGATCCCTTCACTTATTAAGATGTTCTTGTCGGACATGCAGGCAGACGGCCTGAAATTGAGTGCAGAAGATATCTACGCGGTCAATAAATCGAGTCTCAAGGATGCAATTGTCCACTTTGGTGGTGGTTGTACGGCAGAGGTAATCTCTGACCAGGGACTTATTCTGACCAACCACCACTGCGGATTCAGTCAGATTCAGTCTCACAGCTCCCTGGAGAATGATTACCTGAAAGATGGATTTTGGGCACAAAGCCATGCCGATGAATTGGTCAACCCCGGACTCACGGCAACTTTCATCGTCAGGATCGAAGATGTCACCAAGAAGGTGTTGCAGGACATCGACGAAAATACAGATCCGGGCAAACGCGCTCAATTGGTTTCTGAGCGGATTGCAACCTTGAAAAAGCAGGTGGAGTCGGTTGAGAAAGGACATTCCGCTGAGATCAAGCCATTTTATTATGGCAATGAATATTATATGATCGTCACCAAAACCTACAACGATGTACGTTTGGTAGGTGCTCCTCCCAGCTCGGTAGGGAAATATGGTGGAGACACGGACAACTGGATGTGGCCCCGGCATACCGGAGACTTTTCCGTCTTCCGGATTTACTCTGGAAAAGATGGCAAGCCAGCCGATATTTCAGAAGACAATATCCCTTACAAGCCAAAGCACAGTCTTCCCATCAATATAACCGGAAGCAAGGCTGGTGACTTCACCATGATTTATGGTTTCCCCGGTACGACTCAGCAATACCTCCATTCCAGTTGGGTACGCTTTGTGACCGAAACCATGAATCCCAATGCCATCGACATGCGTGCTTCTACGCTGGAGATTATAGATGGTGCGATGGCTTCAAGTGATGAGATTCGCATTCAGTATGCCTCCAAGCAGGCGCGGATCGCCAACTCCTGGAAGAAGTGGATTGGTGAGAACCGAGGACTGGCCCGTTTGGATGCCCTCTCAAAGAAAGAGGCGCTGGAAGCAGCTTATGAGAAGAAGGTGAATGAAAATGCGGAATTGAAGCCTGTCTACGGAGATGTCCTGAAAGATTTGGCAGCTTCCAACGAAGAAGGAAAGGCACTCATGATGGCCCGTTCTATGTTGATTGAATTTTTTTACGTGGGGCCTGAGTTTATCCGCTTCGTGTCTGGTTATGAAAAATTGGCTCAGAATGCGGAGAAGTTGGAAGAAGCAGGTGAGTTGGAAGCTGAGTTGGACCGGCTGCGTCAAAGTGCGGAAGGATTTTTTAAGAACTATCAGCCTTGGGTAGACCAGAAAATCTTAGGGGTGCTTTATCCTCAATACATCGAGGCCCTCAACCCCAAATTTCGTCCTGATATCCATGCTGAAATTGAAGCAAAGTACGGTGACGATTATACGGAGTATGCGGATTACGTCTTTGAAGAATCTAATTTTGTAAGCAAAGAGCGGACTTTGGCTTTTCTTGACAAGTTCAAAACCAGCAAGGCCAAGAAGATCACTGCTGATCCGGCTTACAAGCTGATGAAGTCTGTTTTGGGAGCCTGGCGTGAGAAAGCTTCCGGTGCTTATTTTGTATGGCAGGGACAGAACGATGAGTTGATGCGGAAGTATGTCAAGGGCATGATGAATGTCTTTCCTGACAAGAAATACTGGCCGGATGCGAACAGTACTTTGCGGATTGCATGGGGTAAGGTTGAGGGTTCTGAGCCACGGGATGGGGTCATCTACAATCCCTTCACGACCCTGGACGGTGTCCTGGCCAAGTATGTTCCCGGTGACCGTGAGTTTGATTTGCCAGATGGTTTGATCGAGCTCGCCAAGAACAAAGACTACGGGCGCTGGGCATACAATGGCGAATTGCCAGTTTGCTTTACCGCCTCCAACCATACCACGGGGGGTAATTCCGGGAGTCCGGTTCTCAACGGGGAAGGTCACCTGATCGGCATTAATTTTGACCGCAGTTGGGAGAGTACCATGAGTGACATCATGTTTGATCCGGAACGCTGCCGTAACATTATCGTGGACATCCGCTATGTGATGTTCATCATTGATAAGTATGCCGGTGCCAGCCACCTGATTGATGAAATGAACATTGTCGACCGCCGCTAATTTATGTCTGAAGACAACGTATTTTACGCAGATAATACGGACGAGGTGATGAACCGTGCTATAGAAAAGGCCCGGCAAACCCTCGGCTATTTCGAAGAGAGCCTCCGCTCCCCTCAACCGGGACAGCGGAGTTTTTCCGCCAAGGTCCGTCTGGAGGAAGGAGAAACATCCGAGCACCTTTGGCTGGGAGATGTCAAAATTGATGAGGACGGTTCTGTTTTCGGCACGGTCAGCAATGAGCCTGTCGACTTGCAAAATATTTCTTTGGGGAGTAAGGTCTTGGTCCAGGGAGAGGATATCTCCGATTGGATGATCGTCGAAGGAGGGAGGCTGATTGGCGGCTACACGGTTCGGGTTTACCGGGATCAGTTGGAACCAGCTGCCCAGAACGATTTTGACCAATCACTTGGGTTGATCGTAGATGATGGGGTGGATTATTTTCCCCATGACCATACTACTCCGGAAGGCGCTATTCTTTGTCTGGAAGACGCTTATTCTGCCGGTGATATAGAAGCAGCGGTGAGTTGTAAACATTTCCTTCGGGAAGCGTCCCATCTACTGGGGCGGATCCCCAATATGCCAGCTGACCCTGCCATCATCGAGGCTACCGCTAAAACCCTGGAGGAGGCTTTCCGTGACCATATTTCTTCCGGAGAGCTACCGGATTTCAGTGAGGTTGAACGCGCATTTCCAATTCGGGAATACGAGGATGACTATACGGTGATGGTGACTGAGGTTTGTCGTCTGCCCAATGGCACCAAGACCCTGGACAAAATATGGGTATATAAGGTTGGGGATGAGTGGAAGGTGGGGCCACCTGCCAACGAGGATATATGAGTGAAAGAAAAACCATTCTGGAAACCAATCGACTCCTTTTGCGGATTGCCCTCCCGGAAATGGTAGATGAAATTCTGGATTTCCGAACCCGCAACCGTGAATTTCTCAAACCCTGGCTTCCTTTACAAAACGACTTTGCATTTGACCGTGATTTCAATGAGAGTTTCCTGCACCAGGAAGCGAGGGATTGGGTAGATGGAAAATCCTACCGGTTCATGGTCAGTTTGCAGGAAAGACCAGACTATATTATAGGTGACATTCGCTTTAGCAATATCGTGAGAGGAGCTTTTCAGAATGCCTACCTGGGTTATTTGCAGGATGAGGCGCACTGTGGACATGGTTATATGTCGGAAGCGCTGGGCAAGGGGATTTGGTATATGTTTGCTATTGAGCAACTCCATCGGGTTGAGGCGAATATCATGCCCTCCAACTCCCCGTCGATCAATTTGATCCGCCGCCTGGGTTTTCAGGAAGTTGGGATGTCTCCCCGCTACCTCCAGATCAACGGTGAATGGGAAGACCATATTCATTTTGCGATATTGAATGAATAGCCTTTATTCATACCGAATCATTGCAATTCTCTTCTTCTGGATAACATTTGCATCCTGTGAGGCCGGACCTCAGGTTGAATCGAAAGAAGAAATTCTGCTGCCACAAAACGAGCGCATTCAAATCCCTGGTGTTCGGTACGATGAGGTCTATTTGTATTCTCAAAGCCTATTGTCCGAAGAAGGAACTGTTTTTGATCAATTTGGAACTGGTTTCGATGAGAAATGGGAGAAGTCTTCCTTGGAATACATAGAAGCAGGCACTAGGCTTTATCCAGCCCATCACGCTGACTTGAATGTTGCATTGTGGTATCAGATTCAGGGTGATGCAACCACCAGTAACACTTTCGCCCCTTTTTTAACTTTTGTGTATTACCACCAAGGAGATAGAGTAGGGGGGATCATTGTCGACATTTATGAAAGGATAGTTTGGCCTCAGGGGAGACAACCCGTCTACCTTTCCACTCAGGGAATGAACAGGATCCGAGGAATAATGCATGAGTTGAATGACCCGGCCAACCAACGTTAGCATTCAGGAATGGCCCATCCGAAAAAAAGATTTATTTTCTTGAAATATAATTGGCGCTCATCCGACTTCCTCTTTGAACAACGCAAAGATGGAAAGCGCAGAACTCACATACATGGCTGAACAGCAAAATGACCGCATCGACGAGACGGTCCGCAAGGAACGGAGGAGATTACTTTCCTTCATCCGCGGGCGGGTTCGAAACGATGCGGAAGCTGAAGACGTTATGCAGGATGTGTTCACGCAATTGGTAGAAGCTACCAGAGGTTTGCAACAGATTGAGAAGGTGGGCTCCTGGTTGTTCCGGGTCGCCCGCAATAAGATCGCAGACCTCTACCGAAAGCAGAAACCAGCCGCGGAGAGTGAACTGACGGATGAGAATACCCCTATGTTGTTGGATATTCTGCCCGATCTCAGCAACAGTGCTGATGAGATGATGATGCAGGAAATTATCTGGGAGGCAATCCAGGAAGCGCTGGAAGATTTGCCCCCTGCACAACGGGAAGTATTTGAACTCCATGAGTTTGATGGGATGCGTTTTCGTGAGATCTCTGAATTGACCGGTGAGACAGAGAACACCTTGCGGATGCGGAAATACCATGCTGTACAAGCTTTGCGCAAACAATTAGAATCGTTGTACACAGAACTTTAACACAAATGAATCATGAAAAAATATTATATCCTCAAGGGCGTCAAATATGGCATTTTCTTCTTCGGCATGGTCGCCTTAGGCTCTTTGGTCACGATGTTACTCTGGAACTGGCTGGCACCCGCCGTGTTTGGCCTCGGGACAATCACCTGGATACAGGCGCTGGGTCTGCTTGCTCTTTCCCGGATCCTTTTCGGTAGTTGGGGCGGACGTGGAGGTCGTTACCGGAAACGGGGTGGACACCGCAAGGAGATGTGGAAGAAACGGTGGCAGGAACGTATGGAGAAGATGACTCCTGAAGAAAAGGAGCAGTGGAAGGCCAGGTTTGGGGGCAGGGGCAGAGGCCGTTGTGGCTGGACCGATGATACCTTCAAGGATGACAAGTCAAGCGGAGATGGAAATTTCAACAAGGATACTCAGAACAGCGGTGATCCTTTTAGCAGGGGCTCCGAACCCTCAGGCGGCAAACACGAAGCAAACAATTCCGGAGACCAGGCGATTGCCTGAAGATCCCGGCTTACTCAAAATCACTGTCCTTTAATTCCATGTGGTATTTTCCCTTGTCACCTTCGGCTTCAAAGCTCCAATGATCGGCTTCTTTGAGATTGGTAGTGTTTTGGGTGCCATCGGGGAGGGTCGCACCCAGGGTCCTGATCCACCAGATGCTATCCCCCTCTTTGAAATAGGGTTTTACTCCACTGTTTATCTCCTGTTGCTCTAAGATGAGCGCTTCATTTCCCGGAGTGAGGGTAATGGTGGTATCGCTGCTGGTCCTGGTATAAGTGACATAGAGATCCTGGGCAGTTCCGTTTTGAAGTCGGAATTGGTAAGTGACCAGAGCATCGCATGAGCCAAGGGTGAAAGCGATTAAGATGGAGAAAAAGAGAATCCGCATAATCGATTACAATTGTCCCGCCCGGAGTTGGTTGATCAATGGTTGATAAGTGGGGCGGTCAGCCGATGAGGGGACCCCACCCGGCATATTGTTATAGAGGACACCAAGATAGTAATCCTGGGTGATATCGCCCTGCTGCTCCCGGTTGAAGTCGCTGAAGTTCTTTCCAGCCAAACCGGCCGGACCTCCATAATTGTATCCCGCAGTAGCCTGGGCATACAATGCTTCACCGATGTACTGTGATCCGACGGCCTCGTATTGGGCTACGTGGGTCAGTTCATGGATGAGCCAGGCCATATCTCCGTTGCCCGCAGCGGGGCTGATCTTTCGATTGAAATTGATGGTATGCGCGGTGGTAACACCCATGCCGGCACTGCCCTGGAAGAGGGCTCCCAACTTCGCAATGAGGGAGGCTTCATCGATCCGAACTTGCCAGTAAGAGATGGAATTGCCAAATACCTTTTGGGCTTCTGCGATCTCCGCCCCGTTCAGAGTCCGGGTATTGAACTTGACAATTTGCCCGAGCAAATCCCAGATCTCACCTATTGATACGACGTCGAGGAGCTTGGCGACCAATCGGCCCGTCCAGGCTGCTCCGCCGAGTACTCCGTCTACAAACCACTTACCTAGTCCTTTGGGATTGGTAAAACCGGTTTTGATGCCGCCCCAGAGCCATTTTAAGACACCAAAAGCACCTTTTCCGGCATGCTTCAGGACTTCCCAGATTCTGCCGGGCGCCTTGGTGATGAAATCCCAAGCCAGCGCACCTGCTGATTTCAGGACATTCCAGCCATATTTTGCGATGGCTTTTCCAATGGTTTTCGCTTTGCCCCAAGCCCAGATGGCTCCGGTTTTCACTCCATTCCAGATCTTCTTGGCACCCTTGGCCACCCATTTTGCTGCTCCTTTGATCCCATTGCCAACTGCTCTGACACCACGGCCAATGGCCCTGCCTATCTTCTTCAGAAATCCCCAGCGTTGCACCGGACCTTTAGCCGTCCTCTGAGTCGTGACTTCTTCCTCCGGCTGTTGCTCCAATTCCTGGATCTTCTGGGGATCATGTGCTATTTCCCAGGCTTCAATCGGAATACCTTCTTCTTCCTTGCCGGAAACGACCAGGGTTTGCTCCGCATCCGATTCCATCAATTCCGCATCCTGGCCCTGAACCTGCTCTTGTTCCTGCTCCGCCACCTGCGGCCCATCGTTGAGCATTACAGATTGCTCAGGCCCTTGTTCTTCCATAGAACTGGATGCCTCGAGGTTCAATTCGGGCGGGGCCATGGTGTTGGTTTGGCCTGCGGATTCGAGCATTGGGCCAGCTTGGTGCTGCTCAACCTGGGGCAATCTTTCTTGCATGTCCTTAAAAGTATCTTGTTCAATGGCGAGGTTGACGATACCTCTTTATCTGACAAGGGATAATTTAGGCAATCTGACAATCATTTGCAATCAGAACGACATTCCTGCAAAGAAAAACGGCTGCCCATTGAAGAGCAGCCGTCTATTGTAAAAATTCAGGTAGTTCAGGTGATTACTGCTTGGTAGCAGCGGTACGGGTCAGGTAATAAACTGCACCCTCAGCGTTGAATTGACAAGGATTGGAAACTTCCTCTCCACGGAGAGTTATTTCCAGATAGGTGTCGGTCATTTCCCTTACGCCCCAGGTTCCACCACCATTGGTTTCAATGATGTTTTCTTCCATGGTGTAATTGAATTCATAGACTTCGCCATTGTCAACCATGACCCAGCGGCTATCGTCGGTGTAGGTAAAGGTGCAAATGCCACCCTCTTCGCCTTCACCAAACTGAACCCAGCTGGAACTTACAAGTACGCCATTGTTGTACTGGTTTGCTTCTACATGATCAACCGTCCAGGCGCCAGCTCTGAGCTGTGCTTCATCTGTTCCTTCACGCTCTAAACCAGGGCGTGAACAGGCAGTGAAAATGACAGCGAGCAGGAGGGTGGAAGTGATAAATACGATTTTCTTCATCGAGGTAGTTATTATTGCTTTTGTTAATTAACCAAAATGATCCGAAAGATTCAAGTTAAAACTAGGAATCAGGTGACAAAGTTTCTAGTCAAAAATCCGTACCCTATCCTTTTAATACCGATGCGCTGGCTGTCAGAAGAGTTGCATAGTAGAAGAAAAAAATCCGAAATTGCCCAAAACTCAAAACCATGAAGGCGACTGTATACACACAACCCACCTTGTTTTTGGATGCGGTAAAGGACCTTTTGTCAAGCGAGGAAGCCTTTAACAACCTTCCACTGGGGATCACGCTCAAGTTTTGCCAGGCTTTTCCTGAAGGGCAGGAGGCTGGTTTTGACAAGTTTCGCATGGTCGCGATAGAGGACGATGGAAAGGTAGTGGCCATGGCTTGCCAGGATGTGCCGCGATTTTTGCTTTTCTATCTGGGAAAGGGACAACAGGAGCAAATGGCCAGTAAGATCGCAGAGGTGGTCCAAGCCCAGGAGTGGGGGATCACAGGCTTGGTAGGTGAGCGGGTAGCAGCTCATAAATTGGCAAATGCATTTGTGGGAAGTGAATATTCAGTTGGAGCGGACCAACTATGCTATGAACTGAGGGAAGTCATTCCCCCGCGACCAGTTTCAGGAAAACTCCAGTTGGCTGATATCAATGCCAAAGCGCTTGTCTTTCGCTGGATGGAAGAGTTTTACGATGAAGTAATCTCCGAAGCAGAAAGAGACATCGGGGTTCCATATCAATTAACTGAAGACAGGTTGAAAAATGGACAGGTTTGGTTTTGGGAAGATGGTGGTCCGGTCTCGATGGCTTTTGCTACCCGGCCTTTGCCACGTGGAATCTGTGTCTCCTATGTATATACGCCACCAGCCCACCGGAAAAAGGGCTATGCTTCCAATCTGGTGGCAGATTTCAGTGCGGAAATGCTGCGCCAGGGAAAGGAATTTTGCGTCTTGTTCACGGAGAGCCACAACCCAACCTCCAATAAAATCTACCAGGATATCGGGTACAATCTCCTTGGGGAAACTATCATTCTGAATTTTAAATGATACCCAACCTGTAACTTCTTTTGTATCCTTCGTTAAGAGGATGTACGCGACAGTAAAATCGACGACAACACCCTTAACGGAGATTCTTATGAGACTGAATGCCAGAACTCTACTGGCCCTGGGCATCGTATGCCTGCTGGGCTTGACATTGTTACCCCAATCCACCAAAGCGCAGGCTTCTCCTGCACAAGGTACCCTTGACTTGACTCTGAAAGTCCTGAACAAACAAGGAAAGCCCCTGGCCAATACTCCAGTGGAGTTTGTGGAAGTACACAACCGGACGAAATTGACTATTTCCACCGATGAAGCGGGCGAGTTGGCCTATAACTTCCAGGAGGGCCGTTTTTGGCAGATCAATATCAAGGATATTCAGGACTACTACTTTTGGCAGTTCGAGGTTAAGCCAGGCAGGAAGGGGCATCGGACCCGGACCATTACTTATAATTACAATCATTTCCTTCGGGAATCCCGCCCAACCGTGGACCGGACCCTTCTGAACCTCAAGGAGGTGACTACGAAAGACAATGAAGCCACCCGTGCTGACGAGACCCATAGCATCGTTTGTCTGAAAATCCGCCGTCCGAACGGGCAGCCACTGGGCAATTACAAGGTGGATCTTACCTGCTATTATTTAAGCACAACTTTCCATGGCAAGACCAATCCGGCCGGAAATGCTTACTTCAAGGTCCCCATGCACCAGGAGTACGAAATTGACATTGATGGGATCGAAAGTTACAAGTACGTGGACCTGCCCAACCGACCCCGTTATACAGCCACGAAAAGCTTCCAATATGAGCCTACCATCATCAATGAGATTGTACGGAACGACACCATTACCCAGGAGCTTCCTGATGGGCAGAAAGGTACCTCGGACCGTGTAATGACCACCATTACCCTGAAGGGTGGCCCCGGCGGGGTATGGCGCAACGAATATGTTTTCGTTCAGGAATTGAAAGGGTCACTTTGCTACCGTGGCACCACCGATGCCAACGGCGATGTCCGCTTCCTTTTACCCAAAGGAAAGCAGTTTATGATCCATGCCCGCTTTGAGAAAAACCTGGATGTAATTGATTACCGCCGCAACCGGGGAGTCGGCTACAGCAACAAAACGGTTCTCTACCGCCCACTCGCAAAGTACCAGTTCCCGGACCAATACATTCCCAAGCCGGAAGACCTGATCACTACCGCTTTTCGGAGCTTTCTGGACAAGCAGTATCCGCGGCCCGAGAAGGGCAAGGCACTCAGAACGGTTGCCAATTTTACCGGAGTGCTCAGCCCCGACAGCAAAGAAGCTGTTCTCCGGCTTGCCTTTACCACTCCTATGGAAGGAGACATCCGGTATGCACCTAAGTTGAACCTGGCCTTTGTCATCGACAAGAGTGGCTCCATGGCAGGAGAGGAGCGGATTGAAGAATTGAAGCGCTCGCTGGAGACTTTTCTCAAGAAGCTGCGGCCGACCGATCAGATCTCTCTGATCACTTTCGAAGACTATGAAAAGGTCGCCATCCCAAGTCAACCCCTGAACCTCGACCGGGCGCTTGAAGTAGTCAGACGGCTGGAGGCCGGAGGTGGAACGAATATCTACAAAGGGATGATGGCTGGGTACAAAGAAGTAGCTAAGGCCTACCGAAAAGGAAGTACCAACCGGATCATCATCCTGAGCGATGGTTATGGGGTCACCCCTCCCGAAGAAATCCTGGCCGCTCAGAAGCCATTTACCGAACGGGGAATCGAGTGCTCCACGGTTGGGGTCGGGGAAGCGTACAACTATCCCTTGCTGAAGATGATGGCCACCCAGGGTGGTGGGATGGTGGAGCACGTTGGTGACGCCAAAGGCCTGCAATCTGCATTTCAGAATCAATTGGCTTCGGTTATGTTCCCGGTCGCCCGCAATGTGAAATTTGAAGTGATATTTCCACAAGGCTTGGAGTATAAGCAGCTTTATGGCCATCCGCTGACAGAGAAATCCGGCAACCGCCTCACCGTACGCCTGAAGAATTTCTACGCCGGGATGGATGAGATTGCCTTTGTCCGCTTTTTGGTGCCGCAACCCACAAAGGAATTGTGTGAAAAGCCGGTGACGGTACGGATCACCTATACAGATGTGATCACCAACCAACGGGTGGAAGAAGAGACCCAGGTGAAGCTGGAATGGCAGGAATTTACCGGAGAATCCGAACTGGTCATGGTGGAGAATGAAAAGAAAATGTATGCAGCAGCCATCATGAACCAAAGCCTGAAGGTTATGTCGGACAAGTTCCACTGCAACAACCTGGGTGCAGCCAGGGATGCCTTGGCTGACGGAATGGACCAGTTGAAGCGGGTCTATCCCAATGCAACCGACAAAGACCTGATTGCCCTCCGAACCCAATTGGAGGATTACCTCGATATCATCAGTAAACAGCTCGATAGTTTGTAACCCTGACCTTTGCTTATTTTCCGTTGGAGGGCGAGTGGGTGATTGCGTAAATTGACAGGATGAATGTCAAGGCAATCTATACCCTCGCCCTCTTTTTCTTGTATGGGGTGAGCTATGGCCAGCCCAGCCAAACATTGGAAGGTGAATTTGTCCCTCAATGGGCGAAAAGGGCAATTTGGTACCAGATATTCCCAGATCGGTTTGCCAATGGAGATCCTTCCAACGACCCGGATGTCGAGACGATTCGGGGGGCAGATCCTCAGGAAATGCCCAAGGCCTGGGAGGTGCATCCCTGGGGCAGTGATTGGTACCAACTTCAGCCCTATGAAGTAGAAAACGGTGAGCCGGAATTGTGGAAGCATCTCCTGCGTCGTCGCTATGGGGGAGATCTGCAGGGCATCCTGGATCACCTCGATTATCTGGATTCTCTCGGGATCAACGCGGTATACCTCAACCCCGTTTTTGAGGCTCCTTCCCTGCACAAATACGATGGCACCACCTATCACCATATCGATCCCAACTTTGGGCCTGATCCCGATGGTGACCGGGCCCTAATGGCGAAAGAAGTACCGCACAAGCCTTCTACCTGGGTCTGGACCAAGGCGGATGAACTGGCCCTTAAGCTCATCGATGAACTTCACCGGCGTGGCATCCGGGTGATATTTGATGGGGTGTTCAACCACATGGGGGTAAACAGTTTTGCCTGGAAGGATGTGCTGAAAAAGCAGCAGAAGTCCCATTACAAGGATTGGTTTGAAGTGAATTCCTGGGACGATGAAAAGCTGGGAACCCAATTCGATTATGATGGCTGGTGGGGAGTAAAATCTTTGCCGGAGCTCAAGGAGGACGAGAACGGGATTGTAGAGGGGCCCAGAGAATATATTTTTGCGGCTACCGAGCGGTGGATGAATCCTAAGGGTAAAGGCGCTGCTCATGGGATCGATGGCTGGAGGCTGGATGTCGCCTTTTGTGTTGGGCATCCTTTCTGGAAGGAATGGCGGAAGCATGTAAAAACCCTCAACCCGGAGGCTTACCTAACCGCGGAGATTGTCGATAAACCGGAGAAGGTCAAGCCCTATATGCAGGGAGATGAATTTGACACCGAAATGAATTATAACTTCTGTTTTACCGCGGTGGAGTTTTTCATCTATCCGGACAATATGCGCATCTCCGCCACCGAATTCGATGAGAAACTTGCTCAGTTGCGGCATCTGTACCCGGTAGGAGTCGCTGAAGTATCCCAGACCCTTTTCGGAAGCCACGATACGAACCGTATTTCTTCTATGATCAAAAACCGGGGAATTGGGAGTTACCGGGATTGGGGGACCTATTTTGGAATTTCCAAAGCGATAGACAATCCGGCGTATTCCCCCCGGAAACCCTCGGAGGAGGATTATCAATTGCAGAAGTTGCTGGTCATCTTTCAGATGACCTATCCGGGAGCCCCGATGGTGTATTACGGGGATGAAGTCGGGATGTGGGGATCAAATGATCCGGATTGTCGTAAGCCGATGGTTTGGGAGGGCCGGAAGTACGAGGACGAAGTTTATTTTCCGGACCAGCGCAAGCATGACCCGGAGAAGGTCATGGTGAACCAGGACTTGCTGGACCACTACCAAGCCATGATTCGCATCAGGAGAGATCACAGCGCTTTGCAGGTGGGGTCCTTTGAAACTTGGTTGACCAGTGATGACCAGGACGTTTACGGATATATTCGGGAAGATGATGCAGAGCGCATATTGGTAATTTTCAACAACCGTGACCAGGAATCCGAGATCCATCCTCCGGGTGCCTGGAATGGGGCAGAAAATATAATGGAAGGAAGCAGTTGGGAGGGAAGGTTCCTGAAGATTCCCGCGAAATGGGCTGCCATTTTGGTCTTGCCTTCAGAATAGTTTTTGGGAAAGGGATTATTTGAAAACGATCCTGCCAAACTGGGTCATTCGGGATGTCCTTCCACAGATCAGCATTTCCTCCGCGTTGATTTGGCTGCACATTTTAGGTCGGCAGATCGTGGTAAGCGCACTGTAAGGAAAGAGCGGTTGACGGCTGACATTTCCATCTGCATCCACGGTAGCCATGGCCACAATCCCATTTTCATCATCCAGTTGGAAATTCCTCAGTTTATTGGTCCGTTGCTCCTCGATATTCACCTTGTGATCGTTGTAGATAAAGTGAAGACTCCGCCCCTTGATCATCATTGCAAAAGATGAATAATAGCCGTTGTCATTGACTGAAACCTGCCGCTTTGGAATCTTGGTGGCCCATTCAATATTTCCCTTTGGACTGATGCTGATTACAATGATGTCGTTGTAATAGTATTTGAAATTGACGGAGCCGGCTCCATGCGGATCGTAGTCGGAAAGTTTACGCACGAAGTATTGCTCTGCCACCAACATCATTCCGCCATCTTCTCTGCTGACAAGGTCACGGATGTCGAATTTATCAAGCCCGGTACTTATTCCTCTGGCAACCCTGCGCTTCAATCGATCCCGTTTCCTCTCACTCAGATTCATGGCCAGAAAGTCAAGCTCGAATTCGTAGAGACTCTTTTGCTTGATCTCCTTGGTCTTGCCATCTACCAAAAAGAAAAAGGTACCGGTGACCAATTCGTTTCCTTCGTCGGAATAAAAGCCTGCACAGACCAAGTCACCCTCGGGGGAAACTTCCAGGTGGAGGTCGGAGAGGAAATGACTGCGCAGATTGAGGATATAGTCGACCTCTTCACGACCTTTTTCGCGGTATCCGTAAACGATGTATTCAAAACCTGGCTTTCCCTTAACCATTTCTCTTCCCCGACTCAGGTAATGTTTGGCAATCAGGTAGACATTGCCATAGTCATCCACGATAAAGTCAGCGACCTGGAACTGGCTTTCCCGGATAGGAAGGACAACCTCTTTGTTCCAGAGGGGTTCCATATTGCGGTCAAATACATAGATGCCAAATCTGTCAGGGTCCTTTTTACGGGATTGGGAATTGGTATAGACGAGAATAAAGCTGCTGTCCCGGGAAAATGCAAAATCTACCTTGGTGTCCAGTACCTGAGGGGTATTGGCAACTGTGGCTATTTGTCGAATGTCATTCTGCATTTGTAAATCTTCCCGCCCCACACTTTGTACATATATCTCCTCGTATTTCTCTTCCCGGTTGTAGGAACTGGAAAACGTATATACATTCCTGCCGATCTTAAAGGTTGCCAGGTGCTCCAGATCCTCTTTCTTTCTGTCAAAGATGGTTTCCCGAACCGGCTTCATCTCGGAACTCAACTGGACAATCCCCGTTTCCAGATTTTTTCTGAGATAAGAACCCGGATATTCTACATTTCTCCGGTCATCTTCTGTCACGGCTCGTGGCCCCTTGATGATATAATAACCGTCGTCATCATAGCCTACAAAATTCAGAATCTCACTGTACTTGGTTTCTTTGATGGTCTCACCCCAATGGATATCCACTCCCTGAGAAAAAGTGTATTCTGGCAGGGATAGGGAAAGGATGAGAAACAAGAAGAGGTACAGTCTTCCGGGCATAGTGGTTCGTAGAAATTGAATTCCACCTTAAGTTAACACATTCTCTCCAATCAAAGAGGACAGAATAGGCTTGCGGCCAAATGCCACCACGAATTGCACGCTTGGATCCGGGATTATTCAAAGATAACACTGCCAAATTGGGTCTTTTTACCGCGCTTGCCGAAGATGAGCATCTCGGCCGGGCTGATCTGACTGCACATTTTCGGACGGCAAATGGTGGATGCGTCCCGGTTGGATAGGAGGGGAAGCCTGGCGACATTCCCATCCGAGTCGACTGATGCAAGGGCAATGATCCCCTTGTTGTTATTCAGCCGGAAGTTTTTTAGCCGGTTGGTACGTCGCTCTACAATATTGGTCTTGTGGTCGTTGTAAATGAAGTGGAGCTTGCCCCCGGTGATCATCATTGCATAGGAGGAATAATAGCCGTTGTCATTGACGGAGGTTTGGCGCTTCGGAATCTTAGTGGCCCATTCGATATCTCCATTGGGGTTGATGCTGATCACCACGATGTCATTGTAGTGGTAATAATAACGGACGGTTGTATTACCGGTGGCGCGGTCATAAGAGGTTACAACCCGAACATAGTACTGCTCAGCGACCAATACCGTTCCCCCATCTCCCCTTGGAACCAGGTCGCGGATATCAAAACGGTTGATTTCATTGCCTTTTCCTTTGGCGGCGCGTCTTTCAATTTTACCCCCCTGGCGATCACTGAGGTTCATGGTAAGAAAGTCCAGCCCGAATTCGTAAAGGCTGCGTTGCTTGATCTCCTGGGTTACCGCATCGACGGTAAAGTAAAAGGTCCCCTTTGCATTGGTAGCATCGATATCGGAATAGAATCCGGCACAGATCAGGTCTCCATTTGGGGCAATCTCGAGGTGGAGGTCCGAGAGGAAGTGATCGGAAAGGTTGAGGACATACTCTGACTCTTCCTCACCATTGCTGCGGTAGGCAAAAACGACATATTCGTAGCCTGGTTGACCCTTCACCCGGTCCCGTTCCCTCCTGAAGTAGCGTTTCCCAACCAGATAGGCATTTCCCTCGTTGTCGACCAGGTAATCTGAGACTTTGAAGAGGTTTTCCCGTACCGGAAGCACAACCTCTTTGGACCAGACGGGTTCCATATTCTGATTGAAAATGTTGAAGCCAAACTTATCAGGATCTTTGCGCCTGGACTCTACATTGGTGTACACCATCATGAAGCTGCTGTCCCTTGAAAAGGTAAAGTCGACTTTTCCACTTAGAAACCGGTTTTGGTAGGGAACACTGGTTACCTGGCGGATATCGTTGCGGGGTTCCAGGGTATTCTTGTCCAGACTTTGCACAAAGATGTGCTTCATCTTGGTTTTCTGGTTCCGGAAGCTGGAGAAAAGATGCATCTCTTCTTCGATCAAAAAGGCTGAAAGGATGGACAATTGCTTGCCGGATTCTACCACATTCAACTCCTTCTCGAAGGCGGGGTTCATATTTTCATCAAGGCGAACGATGCTGGCATTGTCGGTCTCACTCAGGAAGTTACGTCTGAAACTGATGCCATTGGTGTTGGAGCCGCGCGAACCCTTGAGCACATAGTAGCCACTGGCATCCTGACCGATATAGTTGAGAATTCCGGATCTTCGGGATTCCTTCACCACCGCACCCCATTGGGCATCTGTTTGCTGGGCAAAAATGTGCTGAAAGGGCAAAGAGCTACTTGAGATGAGCAGTACCAGTACGATTAATCTATTCATGACGCAGTTTTCCTTCTTTTATAGTATGACCCCGAGCCTTAATCCGATCGGCAGGTTGGGAATGATTCGGTTGAGTACCGACAAATCCGAGCTGCCCGGATGAGCCTGGTACCGGACACTCCGAACTCCCAATCCTGTATAGAGTTCAAGTACAAACCTTGTGCCAAAGAAGACGTTGTAACCGGTCAAAACCTGGTAGTCTGTAAAGGTCAAGTCATATTGACTGTCGCGGCGGTAACGTCTGTACTGATAATCAATTCCGAGGTAATAGAATTCGGGGGCGATGTCCTTCAGATAGAATTTGGGCGTGATGCCAAAACTGAATCCACCGGAGAGGTTGGAGAGGTCCTGGGCCGGGTCAGCAAGGGCAAATTCGACAAATGGACCAGAGAGGTCGGTCAGGAAGAAAGGCACGACTTTTCCTGCATTGATTTGCAGGGTAAACCGGTTGGATAGTTTTCTTTCGTAGGCGAGGGAAAGATCACCCGCCAAAGGGTTGAGGACATTAAATTTGAGCAGGTTACGTGCCTCGGAGATTCCGCCGTCGTCCAGGAGTTCTGCAATGTCTTCGCGCTGACCGGTCTGGGCCACCAGCGGATGAATCCCACTAAGGGCAAACAGGAGATATATCCAGAGGTATTTCATGGGTAAAATCACAGGACTTTCATCGCTAAGACCAGCGTGCTTTCTTGGAGTGTGGTCACATTTCCAGGACCATCCGGTAGCGGGCTTGGTTGTCCCTGACCTTTTGAATCGCTTGATTGACCTCATTGAGCGGAAGGATTTCGGTTTGGGCACGCACGCCAGCCCGGCTGGCAAATTGGAGCATCTCCGCCATGACGTGGCGGCCTCCGATGGCGCTGCCGCTCACGGCCCGTTGACTTCCCAATAGGGTACTGACTGAAACGTTGATCTTGGTGGATTCTCCGGTGACAAAGCAAATCATCCCATTGGGACGGAGGGCTTTGATATAAGGATCCCAGTCCAGGTCAGCGGTGGCAGCTACAATGATAAAGTCCTGGCTGTTGCGGGCGGGGCGTTCCCATCCTTTGGCCCGGGTATGGACAAAATGCTTCGCGCCCAACTCTTTGGCTTCATCTTCCTTACCTTCACTGGAAGAAAAGGCGGTTACTTCACAGCCGAATGCCTTGGCAAATTGTAATGCCATGTGGCCCAAACCACCGATTCCAACCACGCCGACCTTGTGCCAGGGGCGTACTTCATAGCGGTGCAGCGGTGAGAAGACCGTGATTCCACCACAAAGCAGGGGAGCCATTCCGTCAAGTTTCACATTGTCCGGCAGGGGAAAGGCAAATCTGCTGTCGACAATAACATGATCGGCAAAGCCACCGTGTCTCCCGGCGCAGGTTGGGACGGAGTCCGGGCAGAGGTTTTCCTGGCCACTCACACACATTTCGCATTCCAAACAAGCTCCAGCTTGCCATCCTACCCCAACAACCTGTCCGATATTCAATCGACCCACTCCGTCTCCTTTTTTTATGACCCTGCCGACCACTTCATGGCCAGGTACAAAAGGGTAGAAATTGATCCGCCAGTCGTTGTCGATCAGGTGGACGTCGCTGTGACAGATACCACAATGGGTAACTTCCAGGAGTACTTCATGGGCCCCAAGCGGAGCCGGTTCGTATTCGTAGGCAGAGAGTTGGGCGCCTGATTCGTAGGCAGCATATCCTTTAATGAGCATGATCTATTGGAATTGTTCTTCTTTTTGACGGTCTCTGAGGAATACCTTCTGGTCCAGGAAAGCCTTGATCTCTGTACTGTAAGAGAGGTAAATGCCACCAAAAATAAACGCCAGGCCAAAAAGGAGGGTGATCATGGGAACGTAACCCATACCGGTTTTCCGGAGGTCAGGGGTCCGGGTTCCAGCTTCATAGAAAGTAAATGTTCCAATGAAGAGCAAAGCCCCCAAGAGTAAATTTTTACGTTTGTAGCCTTTCAGAACCGCCCAGGTGAGGGTGGCTATAATGACTGTGGTCGCCAGTTGGGTGATAAGAATGCCATAAGACACTCCCCAAATAACCTCATAAGCAGAATTCACGAATGAAAGGAAGATGATAACTCCTATCAGTGCCGTAAAATGCTGTCGACCGGTCTTGATCAGATATTCCGCATTCATCTTGGCAAAGCTAATCAAAAGGAAAGACCTTTTTCAGAGATCAGTCGCCCAAATATGAATTATTGGACGGAGGGCATTGGATTAAGATTTGGGAAGCACCCGCTTATCCAGTATGTCAATCGCTGTCGTTCCACTGCTGGCCAGAAGTTTTTGCACCTCTTCCATGGCATTTTCCCAGGCGGGTTGAATCTTCTTTACCAGACGTTTCCCTTTTCCTGTAAGGTGAAGCTCCGGGCGTAATTCCGGTCCCTTTTTGTCGAGATAGCCTCCTTTGATGAGACGTTCCAGGTTACGGGTGACGGTAGAACGTTGTAAGTGCAAATCCTTGCCCAAGCGGGATTGCTTGCTTGGATTGTGGTCATACAGGTGAAGGAGAATGCTCATTTGGCTTTCAGAAACCCCCAATCCACTCAGGTGTTTCCGGTAAATCTCGTTTACAATGCGGGTTACCCGGTTGAGTCGGGTATTGATACAATCTTCAAAAAGGAGTTCGGAAGCCATGGGGGAAAGTTACACAGTTGATCCTAAGTATTGAAGGGGAATTTCCACAAATACGTAAGAAAGTGTCCTATGCTGTGGTTGCTTGGTCATCCTTAAGAACTTATTTCAAATTGTTCAGGATGGCATTGAGGGTTGGGCTGGGGCGCATGGCCTCGCTGGCGAGGGCCGGATCAGGGAAGAAGTATCCGTGGATATCCACTTTGGATCCCTGTGCATCTGCAAGTTCCTGGATGATCTGTTCTTCGGCATCGCCGAGGGACTTGGCAATTCCGGCAAATACGGATGCCAATTCAGCGTCTTTTTCCTGGCTGGCCAGGAACTCTGCCCAATAAAGCGCTAAGTAGAAATGGCTGCCCCTGGTATCGAGTTCTTTTACCTTTCGGGAGGGCGATTTCCGGTTGAGGAGGAACTTAACGGTGGCGGCATCCAGGTTCTCACCCAGGATTTTAGCCTTCGCATTTCCGGTGAAATCACTGTAGTGGTCCAGGGAAACCGCAAGGGCGAGGAATTCACCGAGTGAATCCCAGCGAAGATGCCCTTCCTCATTGAACTGCTGTACGTGCTTGGGGGCAGATCCTCCGGCACCGGTCTCGAAGAGGCCACCACCATTCATCAAGGGAACGATGGAAAGCATTTTCGCACTGGTTCCCACCTCGAGGATGGGGAAGAGGTCCGTCAGATAATCCCGAAGCACGTTTCCGGTTACAGATATGGTATCCTGACCTTTGATGATTCTCTCCAGGGAGAATTGCATCGCATCGACGGGAGACTTGATGAGGATCTGCAAACCATCGGTATTGTGATCTTTGAGGTATTCAGTAACCTTGGTGATCAACTGTGCGTCGTGGGCACGGGCCTGGTCGAGCCAGAAAACCGTAGGATTACCGGTCGCACGGGCACGTGCCACCGCCAGTTTCACCCAGTCGCGAACCGGTGCATCTTTAACCTGGCACATTCTCCAAACATCTCCGGCCCCTACTTTGGTTTCCAGCAAGACAGTTCCGGAACCGTCAACCACCTTGACCGCCCCATCACCGGGGATTTCAAAGGTTTTGTCGTGGGAGCCATATTCTTCAGCTTTCTGAGCCATCAAGCCTACATTGGGTACCGAGCCCATGGTGGTCGGGTCAAAAGCACCGTGCTTCTTGCAGAAATCAATCACGGTTTGGTAAATATGAGCATAGCTGCTGTCCGGGATGACAGCTTTTGTATCACGGGTATCTCCATTCTTGTCCCACATTTGGCCACCATTCCGGATCATAGCCGGCATGGAAGCATCGATGATCACATCGTTGGGAAAATGCAGATTGGTGATGCCTTTGTCAGAATTCACCATAGCAAGGTCAGGACCGCGGTCCAGTGCAGCCTGTATATCAGCCTCGATGGCGGCTTTTTGTGCAGCTGGAAGTTCAGCAATCCGGCTAACGAGGTCA
Organism: uncultured Bacteroidia bacterium; assembly: GCA_964352215.1. GTDB lineage: Bacteria > Bacteroidota > Bacteroidia > J057 > JADKCL01 > CAWUKT01. The sequence continues at coordinate 11,275 of CAYGRE010000006.1, read as the reverse complement.
TTGAAGCCATTGTTGACCTCCACCCCGAGTTCTGCGAAGACATCACCGTATTTTGCGAACAGGTCTTTGAAGTAGACTTCTACCGCATGTCCAAAGATGATTGGGTCAGAAACCTTCATCATGGTTGCCTTCATGTGAAGGGAAAACAGCACACCCTGGTCACGTGCATCTGCAATCTGCTCGTCGAGGAAAGCCACCAGTTTGGCCTTGTTCATCGCGGTTGCATCAATTACTTCGCCTTCCTGCAGGGCCAGTTTATCCTTCAAAACAGAGATCGATCCATCTGCATGGTGGAGTTCAATGCGTGCCTCACCCGCCGTGGAGATGGTGACGGACTGCTCACTGTGCTGGAAATCTCCTTCGCCCATAGTTGCAACATGGGTCTTGGAGTCCCTGGACCAGGCGCCCATGCTGTGAGGGTTATTTCGGGCATATTCTTTGACTGCATAAGGCGCGCGGCGGTCGGAGTTTCCCTCGCGCAGAACTGGATTGACAGCACTTCCTTTTATTTTATCATACCGGGACTTGATCTCTTTTTCCTGATCTGTCTGAGGTTCTTCAGGATAGTCAGGGAGCGCATAGCCGTCGTTTTGCAATTCTTTGATCGCACCAATCAACTGGGGCAGGGATGCGCTGATATTGGGGAGCTTGATGATATTGGCTTCAGGACTCTTGGCGAGGTCGCCCAGGTAGGCGAGGTCATCGTTGACCCGCTGCTCTTCTTTGAGGAATTCCGGGAAGCGGGCCATGATCCTGCCAGCGAGTGAAATATCCCTTGTTTCCAGTGAAACACCCGCAGGAGCTGCAAAAGCCTCAACGATGGGTAAAAAGGAATAGGTAGCGAGGGCCGGGGCCTCGTCTGTCTTAGTATAAATTATCTTAGCCATGTATTCAGTATTGGGAGAGTCGAAGGTAATTTTTTTCCACTGAATTATCCAGTTAGGAGGGGATAAAAACAAATTGTGAAAGTAATACTATCATTAAACATTTTATATTGGCTTTCGCTATCTTGTGGCTTCGAAGAAATACCAGTACTCTATTTTTTGATGAGACATGTCGGCAAAATTCTCTTTTCCTACTTACTTCTAATGGTAGTATGTAGCACCGTAGCTCCTTTGGAGTTAATGGGGAAGGGTTTTGTCTGCCTCGAAGAAGTCCAAAAGATGAACGGAGAGGAAAAGGAGGGGGGAGAAGAAGGTGAAAACTTTAGCGATTCCGGCGAAATAAGTGATGCCCTCTTTTCAATCAATACCGTCTGTCTTGAGAACAAGATAGATACTAAGAATGCCCCCTGGCTCGGCAAAACTTGGGAGAATGCCTGGGATGAGATTGTTTCCCCACCCCCGGAGAATATGGCTTAAGCTTCCACGCTCCATTCTACTCATTTTACATTCTATTTCTCGCTTACCTCCAACACTATCCATACGATGTTAAAGGATCTTTTACCTAAAGACAGTTCAAAATATCTGAGTCAGGACCTTTCCTCCGGGCTGGTTGTATTCCTCGTCGCTATTCCACTTTGTCTGGGAATTGCGCTTGCCAGTGGTGCTCCTATTATGTCGGGAATTGTTGCCGGTATGGTGGGGGGTGTCGTGGTCGGGTTGTTTGGTGGATCCGCACTTGGTGTGAGTGGTCCGGCTGCTGGTCTGGTGGCGATCATGCTTGATGCTAAAGAGACTTTTACACCGGAAAACCTCAAAAGTACCGACGAACTTGAAATAGTGCTTACCCAGGCGCAACTCATGGAAATATTCCAGGTGATCTTGTTGGCAACCCTCCTTGCAGGAGTTTTTCAGGTATTGCTGGGTTTCGTCAAGGCTGGGGTATTGGCGTATTATATCCCCACCGCTGTGATCAAGGGCATGTTGGCTGCAATCGGAGCCATCATCATATTCAAGCAGATTCCTCACGCAGTTGGTTATGACATTGATTATGAAGGTGACCTGGACTTCATTCAGTCTGATGGACAAAATACCTTTACGGAAATTTTAGAGGCCCTTGGTCACGTACAAACAGGCTCCATGATTTTGTTTGTTGCGGCGATGGCCATTCTACTCATCTGGACCCTTCCTTACTTCAAAACAAAGTCCATTTTCCGAATAGTTTCCGGACCCCTGGTCGCGGTAGCAGCTGGAATCATAGGACACCTGCTCTACGTCAACGCATTTCCCGATCTGTTGATCACAGATTCAGGAATGGTCAACCTGTCTACTGACAACCTGAGTTTCAATTGGATTGTACTTCCCGATTTCAGTCAGTTTGGCAACCCGGATGTGTGGAAATATGCTTTGATCATTGCGGGGGTCGCATCGGTTGAGAGTTTGCTCTGCGCAGAGGCTACCGATAAGATGGACCCCCACAAGCGGATCACCCCGATGAACAAGGAATTGCGTGCCCAGGGATATGCCAATATTGTCTCCGGACTGATCGGTGGTCTTCCCATCACCCAGGTAGTGGTGCGGAGTTCAGCCAATGTGCAGTCCGGTGGACAAACCAGAATGGCTGCGATTTTCCACGGCTTGATGATTCTATTGTCGATTCTCATCCTGGCCCCTCTACTCAACCTGATCCCCAAATCTGTTCTTGCGGCGATTCTGATCATAGTCGGATACCGCCTCTTGCGCCCTCAAATTTTTAAACTGATGTGGAAAAAGGGTTGGTCTCAATTTATCCCCTTTGCCGTTACCCTCATCGCCATTCTGCTCACGGATCTGCTGACTGGTGTCGGGATCGGACTGGCAGTCGGTGGGTTTTATATCCTCATCGGCAACTTCAAAGTTCCCTACACCTATACCCTGAACCATGAAGGAGAGCGGAAAGTGATTAAGCTGGACCTTTCGGAAATGGTATCCTTCCTGAACAAAGGCAATATTCTTTCCACTTTGCGACAGATTCCGGATGGCTCTAAACTCATCGTCAATGCATCCAATACTTATTACATCGATCCTGATGTCGAGGAAGTGCTGGACGATTTTTCATCGACTTGTGACGAGCGTGGAATTGAATATGTATTCCTGGCACCAAAGGATGGTTTGGATCATACCCGACATTCCAAGAAGTTACGTACCGAACTGGAAAACCACCATGCTGGAAACAACTAGCAATGAGCTTAGATAGTGGGATTCGCTGAAAAAAAAAACTGTTCAACGGAATTCTACGGCCGGTCGCTATTCAGGTGGTCTTTAATTTCAGCGATTCTCAGTTTCAGCCGCATGCTATTTATGTCCGGTTCAGGGGGACCAAATGCAGAACTGCCGGGAATAGAGCCAGAACACTGTCCCTGGCCCCCGCGGTTGAACCCGGAAGGCAGAGCAGCAGGCTGTTGCCGGCGATGCCAGACAACCCTCTGGATACCATGGCTTTAGGGGTCCGTTCCTGGCCATAGTCCCTTGCCGCTTCCATGATTCCCGGAACTTCGGTGTCGATCAATGGGCGCAGCGCTTCCGGGGTTTGGTCCCCGGCTTTCAAGCCGGTTCCACCAACCGTGATGATGAGGTGGAGGCCTTGTGCGATCAACCCTTCTACCGTTGCCCTGATTGCTTCAGCATTGTTTCCCACCTGGTTGTAGGTGGAGATGTTGACACCCATATTGTGCAGGGTGTGGCGGACATATTGCCCGGCAGTGTCTTCCTTCTTCCCGGCAACAACCGCATCTGAGCAGACCAGGATACCAGCATTGATCTCCTTCTCTTTAGAAACTACCCAATCCGATTTTCCTCCCTTTTTGTCAAGGAGACGGATACCCTTGATTTCAATCTCCTTGTCCACCGGCTTCATCATGTCGTAGATGGTGAGCGCGGCGATGGAAGCTCCGTGCATAGCTTCTACTTCAACCCCCGTTTTGTAGACCGTTTCCACCGCGACCTCAATCCTGATTTCTTCCTTGAGGAACTCATAAAATACACGAACTGCTTCGATGGGAATCGGATGGCAAAGGGGGATGGCTCCCGGCGTATTCTTTACGGCGAGGTAAGCAGCTGCTCTGGCAGTGGCCAGTACATCAGGTTTCGGCCCGGTATTGTCTTTAACGGCAAGGACTGAATCTTCCCGCATGGACATGCGGGCTTCAGCGGTGGCAATCCGGAAAGTGGTTATTTTTGAAGAAATATTGCGCATTAGATTGGAAATTTTAGGTTGGGTAATGGATGGGATCAAGCTCCACCCGGTTCACCGATCCAACGGTGATTGCCATCTGCCAGAATTTCTTTTTTCCAGGCAGGGAACCTCACCTTGAGGGTGTCAACCACCCATTTTAAAGCTTCAAAGGATGGCTGACGATGGGCCGATGAAACGATGACCAGCAAAGAGACCTTGCCTACTTTTACCAATCCGGTGGAATGAAAGATTCGGACATCCTGGATATCGAACCTGTCCTGTGCTTCATGCTCTAGTTCAGAGGCCACCTTGGCAGCCAATGCTTCATAGGCAGAGTATTCAATTCCTGTCACAAGGCTTCCCTGTTTAGGATCGGCCCGCACCCGACCCAGAAAGAAACTGTTTGCACCGGTTTGGGTGGCTGATTCGAGCGCCTCCAGTTGGTGGGCGATGAACCCCGAAGAAATAGGCCCGTCTACCAAAACATTCATAAGACAAAATTAGAGTTATTTCCCGAGAATCAATTCATGCTTGAAAATGAACGGCCGAATAGAAAAAAACATTATTATTAACCTATGAACAATCTGAGTGGTCCTTCCTTGGCTCCGAAATCTCCTGAAAATAAGCCCATCATGCCCGTAACCATCCCTGCGTTTATTGGCTACACCGGGAAAAGACTGGGATTAGAAGGAGAAGACCTGGCCTTGACCCCTACCTTGATAGCATCCCTGAATGATTACGAGCAGATTTTTGGAAAAGCTGCACCCTTTAAATTTTCAGTTTTCCCTGAGGAGGGGGGGAGCGGCAGGAAGGGCAGGGTAAGATTGGAATTGGGTGAAAAAGTCTATTGGGTGGAAAAGGGAATGGCGCCTTATTACCTTCTCTACCCTTCACTGAAACTGTATTTTGAAAATGGGGGCACTGAATGTTGGGTCGTCTCCATCGGAGAATTTGGTCCTCCAGATGCTTTGAATTGGCCCCAGTCCACCGATTTTGAAGCAGGTCTCAAGGCTTTGGAGGAAATTCTGAATCCACATCCAACCCTGGTTTTGGCCCCAGACCTCGTCAATCTCTCAGCTGAAGATTCCTTTCAGGTGAACCAGCAGATGTTGGCTCAGGCAGGTCAACTCAAGGACAGATTTGCCCTGTTTGATCTTCCGCTGGATGAAGGTGCCGACCATAAAAGCAATGTCAATGCCTTCTATACCGGGATTGGCAATCAGTTTCTGTCCTATGGTGGTGCGTGGTATCCAGGCCTGCAAGCCACTGTGGTTGCGGAAGATGATTGTTCCCTGGAAAACATCGATTCCCTGGCGGTTGGCGCGGTCATGGCGGAAACACTATTGCCCAATGGCGCCGATGGGGGCACGGAGCATCATGCAATATTGAGTGCCTTGGCTGAGCTGGCCAACCGGCTGCCATCCTCCCCGGCCCTGGCCGGGATCATTTCCAGGATAGACAGACAAGATGGTTTGCAAGCTCTGACAGGGACCTTCCCCATTTCCAGTGTAAAAGGTCCTTTGACAGACATCGACCTCGAAGCCAATGCATCCATATTTCTTGATACAGCATCATGGAAAAGTCTGAACGGTATCTACAAGAATGCCACCTTGGCGATGGTAAACGCAGTTGGAGCAAGAACGCTGGCTGCCCGGGATGAGGTGTATGGATTTGTTTCCTATCGCCTGACCATGACCTATATTGAAAAAGCCATCCGTGATTTTCTCAACAATTATGTCTTTGAACCCAACAACCAGCAGACTTGGAAAAAGGTCGAAACCAAGGTGGATGCCTTTTTGAGAGGACTTTGGGAGGATGGGCTCCTCTATGGCGATCAAAAAACGAAAGCTTGGTTTGTGAACATCGGATTGGGGAAAACCATGTCCGAACAGGATCTTAACCGTGGTTTGATGCGTTTGGAGATTGGCCTGGCCCTGACCCAACCAGCCGAGTATGTAGTTGCAGAGTTTATTCAGAATATGGGGGTTGGTTGAGGTGTGAAAAATGGGTTATTTGGGAAGCGGTTCCCCATCCTGCCATCTTTCCACTTTGGCATATTTAAAGCCATAGACCTTCAGGTGATTCCTGGCTTTCACGGCATAGGCCAGTTTCGAATAATCACCGATGTAATACTCAATCTTTTCATTCGCAAAGAATTTTCGGGCATAGGGTTTGTACTCAAAAAAATACTTTTCATCGTTTTCCTCCAACTCTTCAGCAAATGCCCCGATTCGGATTTTGAAGGTTACCTGCTCAGGTTGGGGATCGACGACATCTGGTAATGTGGGTTCATTATAAGCCACCCGAAGGGTGGAAGGATTGCTTCGATCACTTTCCGGTAAATATTTGGGAGGTGCATCCGGGTTTTCCTCAGTAGCAAGGATCGATTGCAGAGAATCAATACCATCTACATAACCGACGATCTTGAATTCAGTCCGGCGGTTGGCGAAGTGCTTGTCTTCGTCGCATTCAACACCATCGTCACATTCATTGACGAGTTTGGACTCTCCGTACCCTTGAGGGATGATACGATCCGGACGAACGCCTCTTTCGACCAGAAATGCCTTTGCTGAAGCAGCCCGCTTGCGAGAGAGAACCATATTGTAAGGATCACTGCCACGGCTATCGGTATGAGAACTCAATTCGATCTGAATTTCCGGGTTGTCTTTCAGTACGGCAAACAGTTCCATCAGATCAGGGATGGCATCACTTCGAATGAACCATTTGTCAAAATCGTAGTGAATATTTTCGAGTACAATCGGAGCGTTCAACCGGATCTTTTGCAAGCGCATCGGAATGATGGTATCACCATCGTAACTCCTTTCAGTAGTGGAAACGATATCTGAGTATTTCAGATACCCTTCCAAGGTGACCAACAAACTGTAAGTCCGTACGTCTCCCAGTCGAATCGCGAACCGCCCATTGCTGTCGGCTACCCGCTTGATCTCTTCCCCGGTAGACATATCCTCGAAGGTGACCTTGGCACCGGGTAGCCGTTCGCCGGTGGCCTTGTCCACTACCATGGCCGAAATGGCGGGAGTGGGATTGTACAATTCCACTTTGTAAGAAAAGAAGGTCTTCCCCGAATCTGAACGGGTACTTACTTCGAGCCCCTGGTCCTCAAATTCCACGGTTTTCACCACGATATCGTAGTCGATGGCCATGTCCGAGGTGAACTGAACACGCCCGTTGGCATCTGTCAGCAGCACTTCGACCTCATCATTGGAGAGGTTGCGAACCTCAACTCCTGCGCCTTCAATGGGTAATTGTGCGACCTTGTCCAGGACGACCACCTCAACCACTGCGCCCGAAAGTACAAAATGGTAGATGTCGTCATCCCCGACGCCACCCGGACGGTTGGAAGAGAAATAGCCACTCTTTTTATTTCGGTCAATGAAGGGACCAAAATCGTCATAGCCGCTATTGATGGGATAGCCCATATTTTTTACACTCCACTCATTGCCGGGGACTGCCTCGAAAATATCAAGATGTCCAAGACCGGGATGGCCATTGGAAGCAAAATAAAGGGTTCCGTCCTTGTGGATGTAGGGGAACATTTCATCTCCCGCAGTATTGATGGTAGGGCCCAGGTTTTCCGGTTCTCCCCACTGATCACCTTCCCGCTTTGAAACATACAAGTCCCTTCCTCCGATGCCTCCCGGCATATCCGATACAAAATACAATCGTTTGCCATCATGACTCAGACTCGGATGGCCGATGCTATAATTGTCATTGTTAAAGGGGAATTCACTTACCTCGGTGCCCTCTAATCCATCCATGACTGCGGAATAGATCTTTAAAAGGATCACTCCTTCGGTGCTTTTTCCCTTCTGCTGCTGGAAATAATTGTTGCGGGTGAAATAAATCTCCGGTCTACCGGAAGCCCAGCTAAAGTTACTTTCGTGAAATTGGGTATTGATTTCGCCTTTCAAGGGTTCCGGTTCGCCCCAATCTGTGGTTTTTTTTCCGGTGCGGTGTACATGGAGGAGATTCAGGAAGGGGGCATCCAACCAGGAGAAATCCTTGTTCAGAAAGCCATCGGCTTTCCGGGAGGAGGCAAAGATCAGCCCTCCACCATAGGAAATAGCCCCAAAATCAGATGCTTCAGAGTTGAAAGGCATTCCTGTGATCACATAGCGTGAAGAATCCCGGTAGAGGTTACGTTGATCCAGACATTGCTCAGCAAAAGCCTTACCGCGTGGATCATCCGGCCTGAGCCGTGAAAATTGGAGGAACTGGTTCCGCGCCTGAAGCGGCGCCCCCTCCAACAATAGCAAATGCCCAAAATGGAAGTCCATTTCAGGGTCCCGGTTTTCGATCAGCATCGCCTTAGCATAATACTCGGAGGCTTTTGCATAATTATTAGTCAGTCGATAGCACTGGGCCAGTTTTAAGACCACATCGGGATCAAAGCCTTTCTTCCACACTTTTTCATAGAGGTCAATCGCTTTGGCATAACTGAGCAAACGGAAATGATCATCGGCCTGCTTTTTCAAAGCGCTTTGCGCAAAAAGATTGTTTCCTGAGGCTATAAACCCAATGCCAATAAAGCAGACCCAAAACCAGTTCATGATACATTTCATACGCTCCATCGTTAAAAAAATCGGGGGCTAACTGAAGGGTCTTTCCGAAAATCCAGATCAAATCCCAGCATGATCTCGTGAGAGGCTGCGGTGAAATTGTTGAGTTGGGTCAGGGGATAATCATAGGCATACCCGGCACGCAACATTTTATTGAACTGGTATTCTACCATGGCTACGAGACCATCGCGGGTCCGGTATGAAACGCCGGTCCACAAGCGGTTGTACCAAAACAGGGTTGTATTCAGGTCAAATTCGATGGGAGAGGTCCGGTGGTATTTTACCAGGACAGAGGGCTTAAATTTGACATTTTCATTGAGGTCAATCACATACCCGGCCGTAAAAAAATAATGTTGATACAATCCGGGAAGATCATCTCCAATGTCAAAAAACGAAACCTTGGGCCTGCCTTTGTCCAAGGAGTGGATCAGCAAATGGGGTACCGAAGCTCCAATATATCCCCGTTCAGTGGAATAGAACATCCCGAATCCGGCATTGGGTAACAGCAGGTTTTGGGCATAAGTATTCACTACATTGTCATTCGGGTCGATCGTATAAGCATCTTCCCATTTTACCCGCATATTGTAAAGCGTCCCCTGCAAACCGAGGGCCAGTTTACCCTTCCGCATTGGAATTCGAAAGGCATAACAACCATTGTACCAGGTCTGGCTGAGAAAGCTGACCCTGTCATTGATGATCGAAGCGCCAAAGCCAAAGCGATCATTGCGCGAATTTCCATGTGCAGAAATGGTTTCTGTCTGAGGAGCGCCAGGGATACTGACCCATTGCCGGCGCAGCAATCCGGTAATGCTCAAAGAATTGCGACTCCCTGCATAAGCAGGATTGAGAATCAATCCATTGAACATGTACTGGCTGTACATGGCGTCCTGCTGGGCGGATATTTCATTCCCCATCAAGACCAGAAAGAGCAGTGCCAGAATATATTTACGCTGTTTCATTTTATGCTGCTAACAGGTGATTCTTGTTTCTTGCTTCCATCATTTCATGATTACGACATCTCCGATCACATCATCACTTCCATCTCCCGGATTGAAAATGTAGTAGTAGGCACCATCGGGGAGCATTTTACCGTTTGCGGAATTGGTGCCGTTCCACTCATTGTTGTACTGCTTCCGTTCATATACCTTGTTCCCCCAGCGATTGAAGACCACGAGGGAATTGTTGGGGAACTCCGATATGTTGCGGATCTCAAAGTTGTCATTGGTACCATCTCCGTTGGGAGTGAACAGGTTCGGAATATCAGGAATTCCAGTACCTACTTCGATGGTGCATAGTTCAAGCGAATCTTGACAGCCGGCCAATCCGGTGACCAGCAAGGAAACGCAATAGGAGCCAGGTTCATCATAGGAATGGGTGGGGTCCGTTTCGGTAGAAGTTGCTCCGTCACCAAAGTTCCATTGGTAGGACAAGCCGCCCGTGGAAAGATTGGAAAAGGTAAGGAAGGCATCATCGGTGGTAAGAGAAGCGGGTATGGTCGGATTCGAGATGAATCCAGCCTGCGGGAATGCTGCGACTATTGCCGGATGCATGATGGTATCAACACATCCCTCCGGACTCGTTACAACCAAAGTGACATTGTACACCCCGGAAGTATCAAAGAATATATATCCCGGTTCCTCGGCGGTGGAAGAATTGCTCAAATTCCCGAAGGTCCAGGAGTAGGATACGCCCCCCGTACTTTGATTCTCAAAGAAGGTGGGAATACCCAGGCAAACCGTATCCACGGCAAACTCTGCGGTAGGATTTTCAAATACCATTATGGACACCGTTGCGGTATCCGAACAGGCATTGGGGGTAGAAGCGACCAAGGTCACTGTATAGATCCCTGCGGTTGCATAGCTGTGCGATGGATTTTCAAGGGAACTTGTAGTTCCATCCCCGAAATCCCAGGACCATACGGCAGGATTGTTCAGGGAGGTACTTTCAAAGTCGATTGCCTGGCCCGAGCATTGGACCGGGGAGAAGGTGAAAGAGGCCTCAGGCCGGATTTGGACATTCAGATTCTGGACAATGGTATCTACACAGCTGTTGGCTGTAAACACCTCCAGGGTGACGGTATGGTTACCTGAGGTGGCGAATACATGATTAGGATTTGGAATATTACTGGTAGTGCCATCGCCAAAGTCCCAGGACCAGCCCGTTACCCAGGGACTGGAAAGGTCTGTGAATTGCGTAACCTCTCCCAGGCAAACAGTGGTTGCTTGGAAGTCCGCGTTGGGGGCAGGTGCAATGTAAACCGGCTGGGTAATGGAATCGACACAGCCATGATTGTTGGTCGTGAACAATGTCACATTGAAGAACCCTGAATCTGCATACACATAGCCTGGGTCCCGGACAAAAGAGTTGTTGCCATCACCGAATATCCAGAAGTAAGTCATGGTATTGATGGAGGTGTCCGTGGAAAGATTGGTGAATTGCGTCAAGTCTCCCTGGCAGACCGGAGGAGCGGAAAAGTCAGGAACGGGTACCGTGTTCACGAGGACTGGAGCGACCAGCGTATCGAAGCAGCCAAAGATATTGCCTGCCACCAAAGTCACCTGATATCCTCCTCCAGGATCATAAATATGCCCAGGATTTTG
>CAYGRE010000005.1:1717-136635 GCA_964352215.1 uncultured Bacteroidia bacterium | reverse complement strand
CCTGTCCTGCGTCTTCTGCTTCCGGGCCTTTGCCCAGCATGCCGAATACCACTCCGGCCACTTTCCCTTCATACCGTTCCACCAGCAGCCGGAATGCCTTTTGATTACCATCCTGCGCCAGTTTTACCAACGCCTCGTCGCTATCGTCTGGGAGGGCATTCACTTCCTGCGGTGTTTTGTCTATTAGACTGCGGAACTTTCGGTTTTATTCCCGAAGCAGGGAAAATAGTGAAAAAAAATGCCGGCTCTCCAAAAAGGGCGGGGGACAATAGCGAAATTCCTTACCTTTCGGCCATGTCCGAAACGTGGATCCTGGTAATCATTTTAAGCTATTTCGCTCTGTTGTTCGTCATTTCCCTCCTGACGAGTCGCAAGGCTGACGAAGCAACTTTCTTTCGGGGCAATCGTGCTTCCCCCTGGTACCTGGTAGCTTTTGGCATGATCGGGGCCTCTTTGTCGGGGGTGACCTTTATCTCGGTTCCGGGATGGGTCGGCACCCAGCAATTTGCCTATATGCAGATGGTTTTGGGCTATTTGGTGGGTTATGCGGTGATTGCCTTTGTGTTGATGCCGATGTATTACCGGCTCAATCTCACCTCGATCTACAAATACCTTGACACCCGGTTTGGGAACAGTTCCTATAAGACGGGGGCTTCATTTTTCCTGCTTTCCCGTATCCTGGGTGCTTCATTTCGCCTTTACCTGGTCGCTCTGGTGCTCGACAAATTCGTCCTGGGAGAAGGTCATATTGGAATTCCCTTCTGGGCGACGGTCGCGATTTCGATTGCGCTGATCTGGGTCTATACCTTTCGGGGAGGGATCAAGACGGTGGTCTGGACCGATACCCTGCAAACCCTGTTCATGTTGCTGGCCGCGGGTTTTGGGATGTATTTTATAGCCGGAGAGCTCGAATTGGACAGTGTGGGAAAGGTGTGGGATGCAGTCGGTGCCAGTGAATATTCGCAGACCTTTTTCTGGGACTGGAGTACGCCGCTCAATTTCTTCAAGGAATTTCTCGGTGGGGCCTTCATTGCGATTGTGATGACGGGGTTGGACCAGGATATGATGCAGAAGAACCTTACTTGTAAGTCTCTCGGCGATGCGCAGAAGAATATGGTTTCTTTCTCGGTGGTGCTGGTCTTTGTCAACCTCGGCTTTCTGATCCTCGGTGCCCTGGTCTATATGTTTGCCACCACCAAAGGCCTGATCGGTGATGTGGATGGGGCGATGATGTCTCTGGACCCGGCAACCGGTGAAGTGCTGGGAAAGTTGAAGACAGATGAGTTGTTCCCACAGATCGCTTTGGAATATATGGACCCTGTTTTGGGTATTCTGTTTGTACTTGGGTTGATTGCAGCCGCTTATTCCAGTGCTGATTCTGCCCTGACCGCTTTGACCACCAGCGTTTGTATCGACTTTCTGGATTTTGAAAAACGAACCGATACCAAAGCCAAGGACCGCACCCGCCGCTGGGTTCATTTGGGGATCTCCGGGGTCATCTTCATAGCTATTTTGATCTTTAACCTGGTCAATGATACGGCGGTAATCGGAGCGATCTTCAGTGCAGCGACCTATACTTACGGACCACTGCTGGGTCTTTATGCCTTTGGGCTTTTTACGAGGTTGAAGGTATATGATCAATTGGTTCCCCTGGTATGTATCCTTTCCCCGATTCTCATCTATGTCCTCAACTACTTTACCGGGAACTGGCTTGGATTTGCAACATTGATCGCGAATGGTAGTTTAACCTTTGTCGGACTGCTGCTTCTCGTGAAAAGGGAAAGTGCGAAGACCCATGCGTCTCACGCTTGACAATTTTGTGAGTTGAAACATGTTATATTTGTAGATAGCGGAGTCGTCTGATATAGAGGGGCGAATAATTACCTACTGTTCCATTGATTTGAGCAGTAATTTCAAAAAGATTTCAAGGAACTCGATTTTCAATATGCGGAAGACCACCAATATCCTCTGCCTTGCAGCACTCTCCATTTTGTTTTGGGGGGCTGGAACGGTAAAAGGACAGCAAAATACGCGGCAGGCAAGCCCGGCGCCATCTACATTCTCGTTTGACGGAACCAATGGTTTTTTTCAACCCAAGTATGTCGATGGGCTTGAAGCAAGCCTCCGTTCCAATATTGAAACGCTGGTGAAGGCTCCCGGATTTGAAGGGGCTGCGCTTGACAATGACATCGTCAACCTTCCCTACAAAGACATTGTAGTTCCGATTGGTGCCAATGAGCGGTTGACGATTCAGGATCTGCGGGTTGATGGTGCGGTGGAAGTTTCTACCGATCAGTTCCGGAAGAGTGTGGCTGAGAGTGGGCTTTCCATTGGCGGTTCGTGGTATCCAGCCAGGAATGTGGTGCTGGGTGAGGTCGAGAAGCGGGTTGGCAAAACTTTCCAGCATGTACGCATCTATCCGGTGCAGGTGAGTTCCAATGGTGACCGTCTTCGCAAAGTAAAATCTGTTTCCTGGAGTCTTGGTAAAAGCATCGATCGGTCGGCTCGTCTTACTTCGGGTGATGCGGCACGTACCTATGCACCGAGTTCCCAGTTGGCGAGTGGTACCTGGGTTAAAATTGGTATCACCAGTGATGGCGTTTACAGAATCGACCAAAACGACTTCCCCAGCCTTGGTATTGATCCTGCCAGTGTGAATCCCCGGACCCTCCGTATTCACGGCAATGGGGGCGGGATGTTACCTCAGGTTGCAGGTTCTCACCCTTATGACGATCTGGTCGAAAATCCAATCTGGGTTTCCGGTCAGGGCGACGGTTCCTTTGACGCAGGGGATTATATTCTCTTTTACGGGCATGGACCCCATCAGTGGAATTACAATGATTCCCTTGATCTCTGGACTCACCAGTTCAATGTTTACTCTGATACGACTTACTATTATTTGAGCTTTGGCGGTGCCCAGGGATTGCGGATCTCTGATGTCCCATCCAATCCAGCTACGAATTATACCCCTACCTATACCGATGCGCTGACCTATTTCGAACAGGACAATTACAATCCTTTGGGATCAGGACGGGTATGGTTGGGAGAATCTTTTGACCTGACGACCACCCGGACTTACAATTTTCCCTTGGTTGGTCTCCGTTCAGGAACAGATGTATCCGTCACGACTCGTTTGGGTGGACGTTCCAACGTTTCCCAGAATTTTAATATTCGGGAGAATGGTAGTACCGTAGCTACGGTCAGCGTTCCTACCACCAATACTTCAATCTACGGGAACTACTATTACCGCACTGGGTACGCTACTTTTGATGTTCCCGCGAGCCAATTGGGTGATGGCAGCCTCGACCTGGAATTTACTTACAGCAAGCCCGCAACCAGTTCGATTGGTTATATGGATTATATTGAAGTGCGTCATCGCCGGACTTTGAGTGTTTCCAATGAACCTGGGTTTACCTTTTACGCCAGAGAAGGAGTTGGGCCAGGTCAGGTGTTCAGTTACAATATCAATGGTGCGGGTTCTTACCGAATCTGGGATGTGACCGACCGGGTAGCTCCCCGTGAAATTCTGGGCAGCAACAATGGCGGGTCCAAGTCTTTTGGCGTTGCTTGTGATTCGATCAAGAAATTCTACGCCTTCAATGACAATGCGCACCGCAGCCCGGTCAAAATGCAGACGGTTGCCAACCAAAACCTGCACGGTTTGGGTCAGGCGGAGTATATCATCATTACCCACCCGGACTTTATTTCTGCTTCCAATACACTGGCCAATTTCCACCGGAATCAATACAACCGGAGTGTCCATGTGGTGAATATTTATGATATCTACGAGGAGTTTTCTTGTGGTTCTCAGGATCCAACTGCGATCCGGGATTTTATCAAAATGTTTTACGACCGTGGTTTGGCCAATAATTCTACCCTTCCCCGTTATGTTCTCATGATGGGCGATGGTAGCTATGATTATAAGAATCGCATTTCCACCAATCAGACCAATTTCATTCCTACTTACCAAAGCCGGAAGTCTCAGCGTCCAACCGAATCCTATGTCAGTGATGACTATTTCGGATTCCTCGACGACGGGGAAGGTTTTTGGGGTGAGAAAGCCGGCCTTGAGGGTGGTTCTTATGACATACTCTTCATGGCTGAAGGGGATGACGTGATCCAAACGCATGGTTTGGATGTGGCGATCGGGCGGATGGCGGTGAATACGCCTGCTGAGGCAGCGACGATCGTCTCCAAGGTGGTCAATTATATCACGGATCCGACCGGGTTTGGTCCCTGGCGGAACCGGGTGCTGTTGGTGGCGGACCACAAGGACGAAGACGGTCAGATTCACATCAGTCAGGCCGATAGCTATACGAGCGATATCCAGGGGCAGCAACCTTGTATGAATATCGACAAGGTCTACATGGATAATTATCTGATGGAAAACACGGCTTCCGGGTCTCGTTTTCCTGACGGGAGGGATGCTTTGATCCAGGGCCTGAACGATGGTGCGCTACTGGTCAACTATACCGGACACGGTGGTGAGATCGGTTGGTCCAATGCCAGTATCCTCGACGTATCTGATATCAATAACCTCGACAATGGGAACCGCCTGGCTGCTTATATCACCGCTACCTGCGAGTTTGGGCGCTGGGACGACCCGGCCCGAAAATCTGGGGCTGAGGTAATGTTCCTCCGTGAAAATGGGGGCTCCATTGCGATGTTTACCACGGTGCGGGTGGTTTATTCCGGTCAGAACTTCTATCTGAACCAGCGCTTCTACGACCATGTATTTGACCGTGATGCGAACAACCAGCCCCTGACGATGGGCGAGATTTTCCGCAGGACCAAAAATGACAGTTGGTTGGGTGGAATCAATAACCGGAACTTCTCGTTGATGGGTGATCCGGCGATGCCCCTGGCATTCCCGACCCTCTCTGCGGAGGTCACCAAGATCAATGGGGTCTCGATTGTGGATTCTATCCCTGATACTCTGAGTGCGCTTTCTCTGGTGACCATCGAAGGGGTGATCAACGATCAGAATGGCACCTTCATGTCCGGGTACAATGGTACGATGTTCGCTACCGTCTACGACAAGCCCAATCAGTTCACGACCCGTCGCTCTCCTTTCTCTTTCTTCTGGCAGAAGAATCGGGTCTTCAATGGGGAAGCAACCGTCGAGAATGGGAACTTCTCCTTCCAGTTTGTAGTGCCGATTGATATTTCCTACGATGATGGATTCGGTAAGATCAGTTTCTACGTGGAGAACAATTCGCTGGATGGTGCCGGTTGCCGGGACAATGTCTTTATCGGTGGCTCGGATGGAAACACCATTGTTGATGAGACGGCTCCTGAAATGGAGGTCTTCATGAACGATGAGAAGTTTGTGGATGGGGGAATGGTGGGGCCTGACCCGATCATGATTGCCAATATCTACGATGAAAACGGCCTGAATACGGTTGGTACGGGAATTGGGCATGAACTTACCGCCATCCTGGATGGCGATGAGAACAATGTGATCGTCCTGAATGATTTCTATTCTGCCCTTAAGGACAGTTACCAGGAGGGTCGGATTGAATTTCCATTCATGGAGTTGGCGGATGGCCCCCACAATCTGGAGGTCAAGGTCTGGGACGTGGCCAACAATTCAGCCACCCGTGAGGTGAGCTTCGTAGTGGCCGACAATTCGAGCATT
The DNA here is from genome assembly GCA_964352215.1 of uncultured Bacteroidia bacterium. Taxonomy (GTDB): domain Bacteria; phylum Bacteroidota; class Bacteroidia; order J057; family JADKCL01; genus CAWUKT01. The sequence goes on along the minus strand of CAYGRE010000005.1, from coordinate 130,997 downwards.
GCTCTTGGCCATGTACTTAACTATCCGAACCCATTTACCACCAATACCAAGTTCTACATTGAGCACAATCTGAATGGTCGCCCCATCAGTGTGCAGGTGAAGATCTTCACGGTTTCAGGCCGTTTGGTCAAGACCTTGGACGGATCTACCTATGCTGATGGCAACCTTTATTGTGATTTGGAATGGGACGGCCTCGACGATTATGGGGATGCCATTGGTCGTGGAGCTTATGTCTACCAGGTATTGCTGAAGGACGAATCAACCGGGGAGAAGGTTAGCAAATTTGAAAAGCTGGTCGTGCTTCGTTGATCCGGCTTTCCAGGTACATTTCTGGTCTTGATTCGCGGTACAAATTTTGATTGGATCAACTCCGAATGAATTGAATCAACTCAAAATGAATTGGATCAACTCAGATTGAATTGAGTCAACTCAAAATGAACTGAGTCAGGCACCTCTACTTTTCCAGTAAGGTCAGGACTTCGGTTCCCATCAATTTACCATTCTTGTTATAAGATTCGGTACGTACGGCACCTGCTCCCATGGAGTACCAGGTTTTGCCAGTGATGGTCATTTTGATCCCCATGGTTTTGCTTTCAACCACCTGGGTCATCAGGACACAGTCAAAGGTTCCGGCCGGAGTGGTGATGGATTCGCGGCCTTCAATCTTCCTGTCGGTGATATTGACTTGAATTCCTCCCATGGAGAAGCCTGAGGTATTCATGGTGACTTTCAGGTGGGCATCTTCAAGGGTTGTTCCCGGTTGAGGATCAGCTGGAAATGTCATTTCCGAAGCATCTACGGTGACTTCAACCCCTTGCATGGTGCCCATATTATCTGGTCCCATCATGCTGCGCATATCCAGGCTGAATTGTCCGTTTTTGCAGTACATTGAATATTCCGAGGTCATACTTTCCTTTCCCTTCTGGTCGAAGTATTCCACCTTGACGACGGCTTCCAATTCGTCTCCATTCACCCTCTTTTCGATGACACTGTTCCGCGATTTGCCGGTCTCTTTTCCTTTGGCATTGTAGGAAGTCATTTCAAATACACTTCCCTCGGACATGGGGTAGTAGGCCTCACAATTTTGGGCCTTTGCCAGGAAAGAGAAGGAAAACAGCGCGATGAAGAGCAGGGTGTTTCGGGTAATGGTTGTAAACATTGTGCTGGTTTTTTTTAGGGTATTGACGGAAATCGATGGCACTATTGGGAACCACCGGTTACAATAATGTTGGTTAATATACGAAAAGGGTCAGTCTTATCGGAAAGTTGATGTGGGAAGCGGGAACTTCCGGCACGGAATTTTCTAGTTGCGGCTCAAGGATTGTTCAGCCTCTTTCGTGTTTCAGGCGGGCATGGTTTTGTTTACAAGGGTCAATTAATTGTTTAATTACCGGTTTTAAGGCTGTTTTATATAGGGATTTATCCCCTTTCTCAGTCGAGGTAAAGAAAAGAGTGTTAACTTATTGAGGTACCTTTTTTGTAAACGACCACCATGCCGACCAGAGAGAATTTGTTCCAGCTGATCAAGCTGCTGTCAGCTGATGAGAAAAAATATTTTGTAAAGACCCTGGGTAAACACGATCACTCCGAACCGGTGCTGCTTCATCTGTTCAAGGACCTGTCCAAGGCGAGAAGTTATGATCCTGAGAAGTTGGGGGGGAAATACAAAAGTTTACGGGTGTTGATGTCGAAGCTCAAGCGAGAGTTGCTGGAGGCGATGCGTGTAAAGCGGCTGGACAAGGACATTGACAACCAGATATTCTGCCACCTGAAGGACTATCAGTTTTTTTATGAGAAGGGGTTTTTGAAGAGTGCGACGAAGTCTCTGGAGGAGGCAAAAGCGTTGTCGGTGGCCTATGAGAAGACGGGGACGACTTTGCAGATTGTGAGGGAGGAATTGCGGTTGAAGATGGAAAGACGAACCAGTGACCTGAAGGAGGTCGTACTTGATTTAATTGAAGAGAAAAATGGCTTATTGGTAGAGTTGGAAGCCGAGGAGGAGGCTGTGAGTACCTATTATCGGTTGTTTGCCCAGTTCAGGTCTGAGGGGAAGATTGAGGAAAGGATTGATTTACCCTACCCTCATTCCGATCAAAGCATAGGTTCTTTCTATACGCGGGTTTATCGGCACAATGCCAATGTAGTTCAGAGCAGATTGGTAACAGATTATGAGCAATCGCGGGCTCATCTTGCCTTATTGGTTCAGACCTGGCGGAAGCAAAAGCTGATCCAGCGGGAAATGGCCAGTTCTTACAGGAAGATATTGGGGAACTATGCCACTTTCTGTATTGCAGCGAGTGACTTTGATGAAGCTTTGAAAGTGATAAAGGAGATCAAAAAGATCCCCCCGTCCAATTTCAATGATGATGCGGAAACCTTTCAGGCGGTTGCTTATGCGCGGTTGGTGTGGGCCCTGAACGTTGAGTCGGACATCGACATCACTGGTCTTCTGGATGAATTGTCCCTGGGATTGGAAACCTATGATGTGAAAATTAATCCGGCTCGAAAACTGGCTATCTGGTACAATATGTTTTTGCTTTGCCTTTTCCGTGGGTATTATGAGCGTTCGCGGCATTGGATGGAGGAGATATTGAGCCACAAGAAGTTCAAGGTGAAGAAGGCTGAAATCGCTGGTACAAGGTTGTTAAGACTACTTTTAGAGTATGACTGTGGGGATTACGATCAGTTGGATAATGTGCTTACTTCTACCTATGTCCTCTTCCACCGGAACAATTTGCTGGACGATTTCAGCAGTGGGTATTTCCGTTTTTTCAAAGCCCTATTGAAGGATATTTCCTCGGATCACCAAAACTTATTCAGAGAGTATCAGGAAGAGCTGGAAGCATTGGATGTTCAGGGATTTCAACCCTCTGTTTCAGGTATCGAAGCTGTACGGATGTGGATTAAATATCGGATTGAGTCATGAGTATTTGCGGCGGAGGACTTTGACCATACAGTGCAGACTTCCCCCCCTTTGGCAGGCATTTCTGAAAAGCCGTCCGGCATCGATGAGATGAACGGAGAAGCCGTGGTCTTCGTAGATTTTTTTGACCTTCTCTTCCAGGATTTTGATCCTTTTGTTGTGGCCGGTACGGCAGGTTCTGTTTTTTACATAATATGAGGGAAGGTAGATATGCTTTTCACGTCCACCATCGTAAATCTCAGAAAGAGAGTTGTTCCACGAACAAACAGCATAGCCTTGCATGATAGGCTCAGCAAAAGGGTATAGAGGGATTTCGACGATGGTAAATCCTTCCTTAATTAGTTGGCGTTTGAGATGATCAAAGAACATTTCTGTCTTTTTGGTGAGGACCTCGATCTTGTCAACAGAGGTAACGATGTTTTTTCCCGCCTGATGATGTCCTAGAGGTTTTTTACCCCCTTTTCCATCATCGACCATCATTTGATCGAGTATTTCCAAGGCTAAGGTTGGGCTACCAACAAATGCAATTCTATTTCCCGTCTCATGGTGTATACCGCCAAAGTTTAGGTAGAGGTCAAGGTGAAAAAACGGTTGGTGAGATTCCCTGTGTTGCATTGACTTCGATTCGGAAAGCCCCCTGGTCGAATAGGAAATCCTTGTTTCTGGTTGTCCAAGAGGAATCACACGGTCAATATTGAACTGAGCCTTGAAACAGGAAATGACTTTTTCTTCCGTCCATCCGGTCTTGGGTTCACGTTTACATAGGAGATCCAGGTTTTGTCTGATAAGGTCTTTCCCTACAAAGAGAATGTCATCTACGAAAAGCATATTTCCGCCCTCAAGAATGAGCCTGGTCGGGTGGCACCGGAGGTTTAGCTCATGGTTTTGGGCCAGTTCGAGGGGTAGGAGGAAATCTACCAGACGCTGCTGGAAAATGGAATAGACCAAGGTGGAATCATAATTTTCACCATCGTACTTCTGAAGGCAAAACACCGGATCCTGAATCCACTTGCTGTATAGCATTGTTGTTTCCCTGCCAGTTCTGTTTTCCAGCGCTTTTTTTGCTTTTAGTTCCCCCTGCCAGTTATGTATCAGTTCATCCGGACTGAAGGAGGGGTGGGCAGGGCGAAGATAGCGAGTTGTGCCTTCCCAGCTTTCGTCTTCTCCGGTTGTATCATTTGAGTCTTCTTTGGGAATATAAGTTCGGGTTGTATTCTCCCAGCTCTCCTCATCATTGTGATGGGGGATGGGGGCAATTCCATTTCCGTTGTTATTCGGATTCTTGACGGAAACATATGACAAATCGTTTTTGTTTTCTGCGATGTTATTACCAGAAGTCTCTGGGGTATCCTTCCAAAATTCATTGATTTGAGAGAAATCATTGTTGAACTGTATCACCTCACGCCAGGGGAGATTCAGTTCATCAATCAAAGGTTGGTATACTTCGATTTTACTGGTTTCATCTTCAGGAGGAAGAATTACAATGATTGATTCAATTTGGCCATCACTGCTGGAGAGTGGAGAATAATTCGCAATCCAAGTTGGTCCTTTCATATCGATTCAAACAACAGCTTTGTAGGTAATGATAACTGAGTATGAGGGTTCGAAATCTTCTAATTCAATGTGAATTGGATATGGACGCGAAAGGATCATTGGGCCCTGTCCGCTTCTGATATCCCTTAAATCAATACTTCCAACTGGTCCTTCTAATACAAAATCCCCATACCAACCATCATCTTCCTCTGACGCTACTCCGTTTCCTATTTTGACGATTACTTGGTTGGCATCTTCTGTAATGGCGATCCCTCTTTCAATTGGGGTGCCGCTTTCATGCCTGAGGGGAAACTGTCTGACGATTCTGGCTGGCTCCGCTGAACTTTCATCATAAAGCTCAAGAGATAAAATGGGGCTTGTTTCTGTATCCTTAACCAGGACCTGAATCTTCGGACGGTCCTCTATCGGAAATGGAATGGATACGGCATTGGTAATTGTAATTCCCATCGAATTAGATTTTTAATTGGGTTTAATCGATTGTTGACACACACACCTGCGATTTTGTACTGTTAAAGTTCGTATTCACTGAACTTCTGATCCAATAAAACAAAAAGTTTCCCAGGAATTTGTTCCCTTCATCTAGGAAAATATTTCTTCCCCACCCCCTCCTCAATATCACTATCTTTGCACCCGGAAATTTAATATTAAACTACCATGCATCGATCACACACTTGCGGCGAGTTACGCCTTGAGCATGCAGGACAAACCGTCACTCTTGCCGGTTGGGTCCAGAAGACTAGAGATTTAGGACACTTTGTATTCATTGATTTGCGAGATCGCTACGGCATCACTCAGATCAATGTTTCCTCGGATGATAAGGATCTCTATGATCGGGCGACTTCTGTGGGGCGGGAGTTTGTATTAAAGGTGACGGGTAAGGTGGTGGAACGGGAATCCAAGAACTCCAAGTTGCCTACCGGCAATATCGAAATTGTTCCGGAAAGCATCGAGGTGCTGAATGCATCCAAGACGCCTCCCTTTATGATTGCGGATGAGACCGATGGGTTGGATCCGCTGAGGATGCAGTACCGTTACCTGGACCTGCGCCGTAAACCATTGCAGGACAATCTTATTCTGCGTCATAAAATGGGTTTTGCAACCCGTGAATACCTGAACAGCCAGGGCTTTCTCGAAATCGAAACGCCCTACCTGATCAAGTCAACGCCTGAAGGGGCTCGTGACTTTGTTGTTCCTTCCCGGATGAACCCCGGTCAATTCTATGCCCTTCCTCAGTCACCCCAGACTTTCAAGCAGATTCTGATGGTGGCCGGATATGATAAATACTTCCAGATTGTCCGTTGTTTCCGCGACGAAGACTTGAGAGGTGACCGCCAGCCTGAATTCACCCAGATTGACTGCGAGATGGCTTTCGTCGAGCGCGACGATATCCTGAATACTTTTGAAGGTTTGACCAAACATCTCTTCAAAGAAGTTAAGGGCATCGAGTTGGACGACTTTCCCCGGATGTCTTATGTAGACGCAATCGCCCGCTATGGCTCGGACAAGCCAGACATTCGTTTCGGCCTTGAGCTGAATGAATTGACCGACATTGCCCAGCACCGCGAGTTCTCCGTATTCAATTCTCAGGAATACATTGGTGGAATCTGCATTGAAGGTGGGGCTGCAAATTACAGCCGCAAGGACATCGATAAGTTGACCGACTGGGTCAGGCGTCCACAGATCGGGGCCAAGGGGATGGTCTGGGTAAAATGGGAAGCCAGTGGATTCAGTTCGTCGGTTAAGAAATTCTACGAACAGGAGGATTTCCAGGCCTGGATGGAGCGTGCCGGCGGCAAGGAAGGTGACCTGATGTTGATCTTGTCCGGTGACAAGGAAAAGACCCAGAATCAATTGGGTGAATTGCGGAAGGAGATGGGTACCCGTCTCGGGTTGCGCAATCCCGATGTGTTCCAACCTTTGTGGGTACTGGACTTTCCGCTGTTGGAGTGGGATGAAGACAGTGAGCGTTATCACGCCATGCACCACCCATTCACCTCTCCAAAGCCAGACCAGTTGCACCTCCTGGAGACGGACCCTGGCGCTATATATGCAGACGCCTATGACCTTACCCTGAATGGCAATGAGATCGGTGGCGGCTCTATCCGGATCCACGACCGTGCCCTCCAGGCCCAGATGTTCAAAGTGCTGGGCTTCACCAAAGAGGAAGCCGAGGCACAGTTTGGCTTCCTGATGGGTGCATTTGAGTTTGGTGCTCCTCCCCACGGTGGAATTGCCTTCGGCTTCGACCGGATGGCGGCGATCTTTGGTGGAGATGAAAATATCCGCGACTACATGGCATTCCCAAAGAACAACAGTGGACGCGATACCATGATCGACAGCCCTTCTCCAATTGCGGACGATCAATTGGACGAACTGTTCATCAGTTTGAATGAGAAGCTGTTGGCTGAAACTGATAACGCAGAATAAGATGAGGTACCCGGAACGGACATATCAGCTTTTCCGGGGCCTCTTCCTGGTTTTTACCGTGTTCCTCCTCGGAGGTACGGTAAAAGGCCAGGGAGATGTTAAGGTATATGGGGGCTTGGGGCTCAATGTCAGCTATGCCCCACTCGATAGCCTCAACTGGATCATCGATCAATACAATGACCGCCAGAGCAATGTGGTCAAGCCTTTGGGGAATATCCACACCCCTTTGGGCATCAACGGGCAGCTAGGAGTGTTCTTCGGGAATTTCCTGATTGACTTGAGTTATACAGGGCGGATGCAGGGAGTTCGGTCACGGGAAAATGAACAAGCTGATGGCTCTTATTCTGTGCGGCAATTGAGGTACCGGGCCAATACTTTTGATGTTGGGTTCGGATCGCGGATTGCTGGCAATGAAAACTTCGTGTTCTCGCTCGGGACTTCTGTCGATTTTGGTGCGGTAAAGGTTTTTACCCGGTTTTCACGCAATGACCAGATCGGCACCATCCCCCTCAACGCTCCTGTGATGAATGAGTTGACCCTGGGGAGTACGGTTTTTGCGCAGGGGATGGTTAATATTGGACTGAACAATCCCTTTCACCTCTACTTCAGGCCCTATTTTCAATGGGCCTGGAACAAAAATGATTTTCAACCGGTCAACCGGGTTGTCAACAACCGGACCTTTCTCGATGACCCAATCTTTATTCTGTCCTACCCCTATAATGTTGGCCTGAAGATTGGGATCGCATTTTACGGAGGCTAGATTATTTTTCATTCAGGGATTTAGGGATTACATTTAGTTTTTCAAGAATACTAATATGAAGCTCTACACGAAGATTACCATAGGATTGGTCGCGGGTATCATTCTGGGTTGGGTATTGAATATCTGGTATGACGGCACCCCTTTTGAAGCCGCAGACAAGGATGGCAATGGATTTCTGACGGTTTCCGAGGTAATCGCTTCCGATCTGGATGTTTACAAAGACAAGATTGCTACCCGCAAGGCATCTCCCAAAGATTCCAAGCCGACTTTCAGGGAGATCCTGAACCTGGACCGCCACACGCGGAAGGATTATATTGAAGTAGGCTTCGAAATTGCGGATGTTGACAAGAGCGGAACCCTTTCCCGGTATGAGGTCATCAGCAAGGGAGGTGAATACAATAAGACTTATGGGGCTGCAGGTGCCTTTGCTAAGGCGGATACCAGTGGAGATGGCCAACTTACCATGGCTGAGATTAAACTGGCCGAATACCCGAACTTGCCGACCTCTCGTGAGATTCGTTTCAATGCTGCGGATGTCAACCGTGATGGAAGCCTGAGCCGGAATGAGGTGCTTGCGAGTGGTGAGACCTTGCCACAGTTTGCTGCCAGAGAGCCTTTTTATGCCGCGGATATGAACCTGGACTCTTTGCTGAGTCTGGAAGAATATGCCTTTACCTTTATTGAATATAAGATTTATCTGGATAAGGACTGGACCAAAGCAGACCAGAATGGAGACAATATCCTTTCTGTAAACGAGGACAAGAAGGTGCGGGGAATGGCGCAGATCACGACCTATACAGATTGGATTGGTAAGGTTTTCATTCGCTTGGTGAAAATGGTGGTCGTCCCTCTGATCCTGGCTTCCTTGATCCTTGGTGCTGCCAACCTTGGAGACATCCGAAAGCTGGGGAGTCTGGGCATCAAGGCTTTTGGGTTTTTCATGCTAACCACTGCGGTGGCTGTGAGCATTGGGGTATTGGCCGCAAATGTCTTTCGCCCCGGTGATGGATTGCCGGAAGATAAGAAGACGGAATTGTTACAGACTTATAAGTCGACGGCTGATTCCAATGTGGAGAAAGCCGCAGACGATGCGGACCAGTCCCAGTTTGAACGGATCAAGAACCTATTTGTCAATATGGTTCCAACCAATCCTATCAAGTCCCTGGCGGACGGGGACATGTTGGCCATCATCTTTTTCGCTTTGTTCGTGGGGGTCTGCCTGACCATGATCCCTCCCGAGAAATCAGTCACCTTCATCAAAACAATAGATGGCTTGAATGAGGTCGTCTTGAAAATGGTGATGTTGGCGATGGAGACGGCACCCTATGGAGTTTTTGCCTTGATATTGAGTACAGTAGCAGATATGGGAATTGATATCCTGATTCCGCTGGGAAAATATGGATTGGTGGTCGTTGGCGCCTTACTGGCCCACGTTTTGGTAACCCACTTCTCCTTTATTGCTTTATATCTCAGGCTCAATCCCCTTCATTTTCTCAAGGCTATCAAAGAAGCCTTGTTGCTGGGATTCAGTACGAGTTCTTCCAGCGCGACCTTGCCGATTTCTATGAATGTAACCCAGGCCAATCTTGGTGTCTCCAAAGAGGTGACCAGTTTTGTGCTGCCATTGGGGGCAACAGTCAATATGGATGGAACAGCACTCTACCAAGGGGTAGCGGCGATTTTTATCGCGCAGGTATATGGGATTGAGCTGGCATTTACAGAGCAGATCATCATGGTGTTGACCGCGACCTTGGCGTCTATTGGGGCAGCGGGGGTTCCGGGAGCAGGAATGATCACCTTGGCCGTGGTATTGGGAACAGCAGGAATTCCGTTGGAAGGGATTGCCCTGATCTTTGGACTGGACCGGATTCTGGATATGTTCAGGACGACAATTAATATCATTGGGGATATTACTTGTGCTTCCGTGATGGCCAAGTCTGAAGGAGAGAAAGTCACCATTTATGAAGACCGGGATATGATCCCTGGCTAAGGAATCAATTCAAAATTTGTTGAGTAGGTGAAAAAATGTAATTTCAAGGACACTATTAACCAGTTGTTATGTTAGGAAAAATCATCGGAATTCTGGGCGCATTGGGCATTGCTGCTTCTACCTTTCTAGAGTGGTCTTCTCTCGTATTTATTCGCTTTGGGGAAGAAAGCATGAAAAAAATAGGGGGAATAGAATCTACACAGGGATATATCGCAGTAGGTGCAGCGGTATTGGGTTTAATCCTGATTTTCGCAAAACCTAAATTGGCGGCGATTCCTGCAATTATCGGAGTTGGAGCTGCAGCATGGTACTATCTGGGAGAAATCAGTGGCACGCCCCGCAAGCCCGGGCTCGGATTGTGGGTATGCATTGGATGTTGCGTATTGTTGGTTTTGGCCAGCTTTATGATCAAGCCCAAGCGTCGCTAGGACCTAACTCATTACAATTGGGAAACTCCAAAGGGGAAAAGTCCTCACCAAGGTCGAAGGCTGTGACATGGTATTATGTCTTAGCCTCTGGCCTTTTTTCATTGGTGATCTTTTTGGTGGCTTTTTCCAGACCTCCTCTGGAACAATCCTCGGGCCTCCACTATCTGGCCGTGGTTGTTTTCTTTCTCTTTCTGATTGCTTTTTGGTCGCTGCTGAGTGTTGGGGTCAATCGACTTGCCGGGTACTCCCAATTTGGTCGGTCAGTTACTCAAGAACTGTTCAAGGCACCTGTCTTTGCCAGCCTGGCCTATGGGCTTGCATTGTTATTGGCCCTCTTCTCTTTTGGAACCGATACTGAGATAGGATATATCCTTGCAATCTTTTTCTTGTTGATCGGCTTTTGTCTTGCCACTGCTATGCTTGCCTCCCACTGGGCGGGTCGCCTCAAAGCTCCCTATTGGTTGGTGATGGGAATTGCTGGATTAGGAGGGCCGGGAGGCTTGTTGATCAGCGGATGGCTCAGCTACACCATCTTTGGAGAAGATTTTCTCTATTACGATGCCATGTTGTTCCTTTAAAGATCCTAAGCTGGTCCCTCTATCCGGTACCACTTAGAATACATTTGGTAAGCTTCAGCACTCTTCTTCAGCAGGTTTTTTTGCTCCTCGGTAAGTGGTTTCAATTTTTTGGCTGGGATACCACCGTATAAGTAGCCGGGTTCCAAAACCATGCCTTCTAAAACAACGGCTCCGGCTGCGACGACTACATCAGGGCCAACGACCGCCTTATCTAAAACAACCGCGTTCATCCCAATCAGGCATCGGTCCCGGACTTCACAACCATGGACAACTGCGCCATGACCTACAGTGACATCGTCCCCGATCACAGTTGGGCTGTGTTGATAGGTGCAGTGCACCATCGCCAGGTCCTGAATATTGGTCCGTGAACCAATCCGAATACTGTGTACATCTCCCCGAAGGACAGCCCCGTACCAGACGCTTGAGCCTGGACCAATCTTAACATCACCAATAATGGTGGCGTTTTCAGCAAGGAAAACATCGTCTGCAATTTTGGGAGTAATACCCTTAAGGGTCTTGATAAGCGCCATCTTTGTTCTTTCCAATTGAAGGTGAGGAACTAATTTATTAGAATAGGCATTCTCGCACAAAGAAAATGAAAAGGTCTAAAAGGTAAGAACCCCTTCGATCTAAGACCGAAGGGGTTCTCCCTCATTTTATTCATTCGTGCACCTGTTTCCAGGCTAACACTATTTTTGTCTAAAAGAACGCTACTGAGGTTGTTCCCTCGAGCACATTACAAATATGGGGCTGGCTGAGGAATAAATAAACCTGGATTCGCATCATTATAATAAAATATATATGGGGTATTTGGGGGAGTATATGCGAATTTGCACCATTTGGGCGCAATATGGTGGTGTTTTGTTCGCATAAAATTATAAAAGCTATAAAAAGGGCATCAAGTTTTTATTCAATAAAATTGGGAGTGGTAATTGTTGGGAACAATCTCTCCTGGCTATAAAACAAGCATCCCCCTTCTGTTAAGACCAGAAGGGGGACGCCCTATTTCATTCATTCTGCCTGATAAACAGGCTTATTATCACTTTAAAAGAACACTACTGAGTATTGATCCTTCAGTACACTATTAATTACGCATGGTGGGGAAATAGGTTTTAAATGGTTCAGTGTATTCTATTAAATTATTCTTGCCAAAGTGTAGGAATAGGGGTCCTAGAGCATAAAATGGGCATCTATTCTTATATAAATTATGGAGGACTGGGGCATGAAACCCTTAGTCTTTAATGCGCAATCGGTACAGACGATTGACATCATCGTAGTTTCTTTCCTGATATAAGAAGTAGACTACTCCATCCCGGACAGTGACCTCTTTGGCAAATTGTCGGGGTAGTTTATGCTCTTTGAGAATTTCTCCTGTGTTGAGATCGATTTCGGCCAGGGTGATCACACCATTTCTGGTATAGCTGGTATAGGCCTCCCCCCGAATATTATCAACCGTAATGAACATATCCCATTTTGGTTCTTTATGGTAGGAGATTGGGATTCTTCTGCCTTCTTTTCCACTGCGATGATAATCCCGCATGAGCCCATTCACATGGTCAAAGACATATATGGAGTCCTCAACCACTTTCATGGGGGCATGAACCGGATGGAAAAAAGCCATTTGATAAAACTGAAACTCATGATTGACCTTGCCCAGCTTCCGCCACATACTCGGAGTAATAGCCAGAAATTGTTCTTCTGTCTGGGCAATTGCTTTATATATATTGTCTTCAGAAGGGTCCAGGAGTTGGTGCATCCTTTCTTCATCTCGAATATGGGCGAAAAACTGGCCTTCCCTGGAATCTCCATTGTATGCGTAATAGTCCAACATCTGGTTGTTGAACCGGTAGAAATCGTAATAATAATATTCGTCTTTCCGTCCAATGCAGGGTTCTACGTATTTCTTGTATTCATGCAGAGAATCCACGTACATGGCTATTTCCCCATCAATGGAAAATACCTGACAGGCAAAGTTTTTGCTTAACATGTGGACATTGCCCAGGCAGTCTGTGACCAATTCCTTGGGACGTTCCGGTCCCGGATCAGTCGCAATAATAGAATCATTTTCATCGATCAGGGCCAGGATCGGTTGCTTCCTTTTCTTGTCGTAGAGAAGGATGAACAACTCGTCCTGCGAAAATGCGTAGTCAAACAGGTAGAGTTTTTCGTCTTCCAAAACCCTTTGCAAGCCATCGCTGATAATGACATCATCCACTCTGATCTCTTTAGGGGTTAGCTTTATGGTGAGGGGCTTCTGAGAAAGGTTATCAACCTTTATTACCTGAGCCTGATACCCAACATGTGATATCTCTATCGACGCTCCCAGTTGGATCAGGTTAAATTCAAATTTTCCATCCTTGTCAGACATCGCTCCTATCACGGTACCCTGAAGTCTGATAGATGCATAAGAGATGGATTCACCGGTTTCAGCATCCTTCACCTGCCCTTGCAGGGTGAGTTGGGTTATCCCCAGGGCGGGAACCATGAGGAGGATAGATACGAACATGAGGATCTTGGCAGCGTTCATAAGATTAATTTCCCCTAATAGTTGGTATTATTCAAGCAGATTTTGTGGGGTTGATTACACACTTCAGGGTTATTTTGCCTTCGGTTTCAGGAGGCGACTGGTGTCTGTTTTGATCATTTAAGTATTGCCCGCTCAAAAAATTATTGTAAAATGTATCTTTCTAAAGCAATATCCGTTAATTGACAACAGTCCTTTGGATAAAAGAATAAATCTATCATGCGAAAAATCACAACTTTCCTTACCCTCTTGCTCTTGGTATTTGGAACCCAATCGGTTCATGCTGAGGGAATCCAGTTCGAACATGGAACCTGGGGGGAAGCCCTCGAGAGAGCCAGCCAGGAGGATAAAATCATTTTCATGGATGCTTATACTACCTGGTGTGGTCCCTGCAAATGGATGTCCGCCAATGTTATGAACCAACCTGAAGTCGGTGAATTCTTCAATGAGAATTTCATCAATGTTAAGATGGACATGGAAAAAGGTGAAGGGATCGAATTGGCTAAAAAGTACAAGGTCGGTGCCTATCCAACCCTGGCTTTTGTGGATGGCAACGGCGATATGGTCTGGCGGGTTGCTGGTGCACTTGGCGTTGAAGAATTCATGGCCCTGGGAAAGAAGATTACTGATGGGGTTGAGCCTGTTCAGAAGATGTACGACAAGTTTGACTCCGGTAAGTATGACAAGGACTTTCTCTACAAATACCTGATTCATACCCAGGAAGCAGCCATGCCTTCCAATGATGCATTGCTTGCCTACGTCGAGTTGATGGAGCCCTCAGATCTTAAGAATGAAAAGGACTTCGACATTTTTGTTCGCTTCTTCAGAAAAACGGATTCAGACTACTTCAAGGAATTCGAAGCGAATTTGGACACCTACCGTGAACTGCATGGGGCTGATGTTGTCGACCAAAAGTACTTCGGTATTTTCTTGCAGGCGATGCAGCAGGCTGCTTACAACAACGACCAGAAAGCCTTTAAGGTGGCCCAGGCCAAGATTGGCAACAAGGGCGGCGAAAAAGTGCAAGGCGATGTCAACAACATGATCGTCTACAATATCATTCAGAACCAAAGCAAGGAAGCCGCTTACTCCACCATTACCCAGTTTGTGAAAAATGGACAACCATTTCCACCCAATGGCTTGAACTATTATGCTTGGGGAGTTTATGAGGAGGTAGATGAGCCGGATGTAATTGAGCAGGCAATACTATGGGCTGAGGTAGCAACTGAGCAAACCAACGATCCGCTAATTATGGATACATGGGGAATGCTGCTCTACAAAATCGGAGATGTTCCCTCCGCGATTGAAAAGTTGGAAGAGGCTTTGGAAGTTGCCAAAGAATCAGGTACAGACATGGAAGAGACAGAAAAAGCACTGGCTAAAATCAAGGCCGAGAACTAGCTTTTACTTTTATCTCTGAAGAAGATATTTATCGGGACACCCCGAAACCCAAAATTCGCCCGGAGTTGATTTTCAAGATAACGCTTGTAGTTTTCCTGAATCAGCTTCGGGTGATTTGTGAAAAAGAGAAAGGTTGGAATTTTTGCCGGGATCTGGGTGACATACTTAATCCGAATAAATTTTCCCCGGATAGCAGCAGGTCTGTGGGCCTGCCAGACGGCTTGCATCACCTCATTTAGTTGGGAAGTGGGAACCCGCTTGTTCTTCTCATGATACACCTCCACTCCGATTTCCATTGCTTTAAGGATCCGTTGCTTGTCCACTGCTGAGATAAAGACGATGGGGATTCCACTCAGAGGGGCAATCTTTTCTTCAATCGCGGCTTGGAAATCTCTGGCAGTATTGGTTTCCTTGTCTATCAGGTCCCATTTGTTGACAAGGATGACCAATCCCTTGCCGTTGGTTTCGACTGTGTGGAGGATATTGAGATCCTGGGATTCAATTCCCTGGGTAGCATCCAACATCAAAAATGCAACGTCACACTCTTCTATTGCTCTGATCGAGCGCAGGGTAGAGTAGAACTCCACATTTTCACTGCTTTCCCTGACCCTGGCTTTTTTTCGTAGGCCAGCCGTATCTATCAGGTAAGAATCAATGCCGAACCCTGAATAGCGGGTAAAAATAGAATCCCTGGTAGTTCCTGAAATGGGGGTGACAATATTGCGGTCCTGCCCCAGGAGGGCATTGACAAGACTGGACTTACCTACATTTGGCCTGCCGACAAAGGCAAACTTGGGGAGGTTGTCGTCCGGTACTTTAATTGGATCTGCAGGAAAGGCTGCCACCACCGCATCCAAAAGTTCTCCTGTTCCGCTACCATTGACGGAGGAAACAGAATAGGGATCTCCCAAGCCAAGTTCATAGAACTCATATATCAGCTGATCCCGTTCGTGGTTGTCGGCCTTGTTGGCAATCAGAAAAACAGGCTTCTTGCTTTTCCGTACGATATTGGCAAATTCCCGGTCCAGCGGCATTACACCAGTGAGGACATCCACCATAAAGAGAATGATATCTGCTTCCTCGATGGCAATGTGGACCTGCTCGCGGATCGCAGCCTCAAACATGTCTTCTGAGCCATGCACATAACCACCCGTGTCGATCACCATAAAGTCATTTCCGATCCAGTGCGAAGTACCATAGTGCCTGTCTCTGGTAACACCGCTCTGGTCATCTACTATTGCTTTCCGGTCTTCAATCAATCGGTTGAATAAGGTTGACTTGCCGACATTTGGCCTGCCTACAATCGCTACAATTCCTCTCATGGCTTTCTAATGGTTCAATTTCAATCGGTTATTTATCGTTATAACCGAAATATCTAAGGCGGTTCACCGAATCTTTCCAGTTGGGTGCAACCTTTACCCGGAGCTCGAGGTAAACTTTTTTGCTCAGAAACCGCTCAATGTCCGGACGGGCCATTTTTCCGATTTCCCGAATTCGCTTGCCTCCTTTTCCTACCAGGATTCCTTTTTGCGAATCGCGCTCAACATATATTTCTGCAAAAATGTGGGTGATGTCCTCTTTTTCCTCAAAGGCGGTGATCCCTACTTCAACACTATAGGGAATCTCTTGCTTGAGTTGTAGAAAGACTTGTTCCCGGATCATTTCCGTAATAAAAAAACGCTCCGGACGATCGGAAACAGTCTCTTTGTCAAAATAGGGCGGCCCTTCAGGGAGCAGGTCTATGATCATTCGCTTCAGCTCGAATACATTGATGTCGTGCTTTGCAGAAATGCCAATCGCACCTGCGACTTCTACTTTTGCGGTGATTTCTGCATGCCTGGTCCGAACCGCTTCTTCGTCACTTTGATCGACTTTGTTCAGCACCAACAGTACAGGGATATCAGACTTTTTGGCCAGCTTGATTACCAGGTCTTCCGGAAAAGTTTCATTGACATCGACCAGCAATATGATCAGGTCAGCATCTTCAAGTGAGGTGCGGACTGAGTTCATCATGATCCGATGGAGGCGGTATTGTGGGAGAATGACCCCCGGGGTGTCGGAAAATACAATCTGATAATTGTCTTCACTTGCAATACCAAGAATCCTATGCCTGGTAGTCTGTGCTTTAGGCGTGGTAATAGCCAATTTGCGACCTACCAGCTTATTCATCAGGGTGGATTTCCCAGCATTGGGCTTCCCGATGATACTTACAAAGCCTGACTTGTGCGGCGTTTCACTCATTCTGCAAAGATACAAAGGAAAACTTCACACTAACACCCTGAAATAGTGCAATTAAGGATCAGGAGGTCAGTGCTTTGTTTTCCATCCAGTTTTCAAGACGGATCAATTCGCCGGTTGCCGGATCAAAGGGAATGTCTTTGTGGTAGGATTGTAAATCACGTAACTGCCGTTGAATTCCTTTTACCGTGGTACGAATGTCCAGGCTATTTTTGTGCCACTCCATCAGAATCTGAATCAATTTCATAGGACGGTAGAGATTTGAGTCCTTCTGGGTCCGTTTGATGAATTGGCGCATGTTGAGAATCTTTGTTTCAAGGAGGTCATACAACTCGCATTCGAAGAGGATCATGATCTCTTGTAGGCGGAAGGTCTGGTTCCAGCCTTCTTTGTCGGCCAAAAGAGCGGTTGCGTCATTCAATGCATGGAGGGATTCGCGGACCCGGTCAGTGCTGAAAAGCAAACAAGTACGGTAGTAGTGCCAGATTGCAGCACGAAATTCGGATGCTTCGAACCTCGGATGTTCGAGGGCTTGCTGGATGATGGTCTCGGCTTTCTCCCAATTCTTTGCATGAAATGCGATGCGAAATGCAGTACCAAGGACAATCAGCGAATTGGTTTCTTCTTTTGAGAAGAAAGAAAGGGTTTGATCCACATTTATCTGGGCCTCTTCAAGGTTGCCTCCCCGTAAGGAAGTTTCGGTAAGCTGGAAATAGGCACTTCCCAGCCGTTGCTTGGAGTGGACCGAAGGCTCATTTTGAACCAGTTCTAAATGCATTTTGCAGAATTGCATGGCCTCCTGGAAACGGAAATTGTATTGCAGGAAGAGAGTATTGGACAGAAGGTAATAGTAGCGGGCCAGGGGAGACTGGGTTGATTCACTTACCATTCGAATTCGATCAATCTTTTCTTCTATTTCCTTGAGGATATCTGGATCACTTTTGGACATCCTGGTGAGGAAGTTCATCACGGAATAGTGTAGAATAGCAGCTTCGTTGACCTGGAAATTGACTTTGTTCAACTCAAGCAATTGGTCTGTACGCTTTTGGAACTCCCTGACCGACATGTTGATACTCTGCGACCTGTGCAGCAACATTTCTGCATGGTAGCGTTCGCTGTGAAGACTATATTTCTTGGTAGTGGATACCACCTGCTGGAGCAAATTCTTGCTCGCCTGGTAGGAACCCCTCCCCAATAATATTTCCCCCTGCAAGAGCCTTTTTTCAGCCTGGAGCTTGGCATTTATAAAAGGCGCATTGTATCCGGTCAGACTTTTGTCTTGTAAAACCACGTCTTCCAACATTCTTTTAAGTCTGGATTTGGTGACCCTGAAAGTGTTGTTGGGGGGACTGTTATACAATTTTTGAGAAAAGAATTCCTCCTCCTTGTCTTTGTACCGTGTAACAAGATCAAATAGCTTTCCAACCTTTTCATATTCAAAAGGGGAAGCGTTCAAATGATTCCTGATTAGCCTCAATTCGAACTTTTTGAGCTTTTTGAGGATGTCGTAAATGAGTTCCATACGTGTATCAAGTGGCGAATAGGGGAAATATACATGGCGTTATCGTGTAATCAAAACCCTATTTTATCATCTGGGTAAGACAAAATGCTTCTTATATTGTCGTTGCGTCTGGATTTATTTAGTTCAGTTTTAGGGGAATACAGGATTATTGCCTGTTAAAAAAAGGCAAATGTAAACGACACAATGATTTTTTGTTTCCGCCTCATTTGGAATAGTGATTGTTCGTTTACTAATTTTAAGCCTGTCTATCCTAGACTGGAAGTATACATTTTTAATTTCTAAAAGGTTATGATGAAACGAGTCGGACTATGGCTGGTTGCATGCCTGATGATCTGCTCCTCTGCCTATTCACAGTCGGATGGTAAGATCAAGGGGAAAGTCACCGATGAAACAGGTTCCCCGGTCGAGTTTGCTACCGTGGTGATCATTCTGAATGGTGTGATCAAGGGGGGTGCGAATACCAACGAAAAAGGTGAGTTTAGCATTGCTCCTGTCTCTCCGGGCACTTACACTGTGCGTGCTTCATTTGCAGGTAATACCATCAATGCAACCGGTGTATCGGTGGCCGCTAATAAGACGGTACCAGTGGACCTGACCCTGGAAACCGGAGTGGAACTTGCAGAAGTGCAAATCACAGAAACAATTCCTATCGATAATACAACTACTGGAGGATCGCTTTCAGGAGCTGATATTCAACAGATCGGTATCAGGAATATCAATACCCTCTCAGCAATTGTCCCTGGAGTTTACCAGGCTGACGATGGCGGAAGCCTGAGTATGCGTGGAGGTCGTACCAATGCCACAACCTACTTTGTGGATGGTGTTAAGGTTCGTGGCTCCACAGGTCTACCTCAAAAAGCGGTTTCTAACCTTACTGTTATCACTGGTGGTGTTCCAGCGGAGTATGGTGACGTAATCGGGGGTATTATTTCTGTAACCACTGCTGCACCTAGTTATAAACTCTCAGGTGGTGGAGAAATTTTAAGCAGTCAGTTCCTTGACCCTTATGGCTTCAATCTCTTTGCATTGAATCTTTCAGGTCCCTTGGTAAGTAAGTACGATTCCGCAATGGACTACAACCGTCCTATTGTTGGTTTCTTCATCGCCGCAGAAGGGGAGTTCCAAAGGGATAGCAGACCTGCCGCTGGAGGCATTACCACTCTGCGTGATGAAATCCGCAATGACTTCACACAAACGCCGCTTACACTGGACCAGTCTGGCAACTTCTTTATCCAACGTGCGAACTTCGTCAACGAAGACATGTTTGAAACCCGGAAGGCAAAAGATAACAACCAGTCACGTACTGTGCGTGTGAATGGCCGTTTGGACTTCGCCCCTTCTGACAATGTGATCGTTAAGGTCGGTGGATCTTTCGCCGACTTTGATAATACATCATGGAGCCTTACGAACTCTGTTTTCGCTCCTGAAGCGAATCAATTGTTCCGTGGTACTCAGTATCGTGGGTGGACCCGCTTCCAGCAAAGTTTTGACAGTGGAGAAAATAGCCAGATACAAAACCTGTACTATCAAATCCAGGCTGATTACAGCCGCTGGGATCGCCAGTTCATGCATTCCACCCATCAGGACAATATCTTTGACTATGGGCATATTGGTCAGTTCAATTTTGATTGGGCACCCACTTACCGGTATGTAGATCCAGCTGACGAGGACCACGTTAACACCGTTTCCTCTGCCGGATACAATATTACTTCCAGTTTCGCTCCAGAAAATTTGGAGTTTGATCCATCAAACTCCATGAACCCGGATATGGCGAATTACAATAACTTCATTTTCGATTATGTCGAAAACAATGGTATTGTAAACCCATTCACTGGCCGTTTGGAAAACAGCATCCCCAATCTTGACTTCCTGGTATTTTATGGAGGACTTCGGAATGGTGACAGCCCACGCTCGATCTATTCATTGTTTTCAGGTCCCGGTGCTGAGCAAGGTGGTTATACAAAATATCGTTTTGAGCAGTACCGCTTAACTGGACAAGCTTCCGGTGAATTCAAAGGACACAACCTGAAAGTTGGTTTTGAATTTGAGCAACGCCAGGAGCGCTTTTATGGAGTTTCTGCCCGTAGCCTTTGGAATTATGCACGTCAGTTGACCAACCGTCACCTGCAAGGTATCAGCCAGGATGTATCCAGTTGGGAACTTGTAACTCAGAATGGTTACTTCCTCGATACCGTGAATGCAAGTCCAGCCTATGAAGCTGGTGATCAGGCAGGTTTTGACCGGGTATTGCGTGAGCAATTAGGCCTTCCAGTTGATGGGCTTGACCTGATCAATGTAGATGCTCTATCGCCAAACGATCTGAACCTGAACATGTTCACGGCTGACGAATTGTTGAACGATGGCAACCTGCTTGTCAACTACTATGGATACGACTTCAAAGGAAATCCAACTTCACGCCGTCCTACAGAAGATTTCTTCACGGATGAAGTTAACCGTCCTATGAACTCTTTCGCTCCTACTTACATCTCTGGCTTTATCCAGGATAAGTTTGAGCTTGAAGATATTATCTTCAATGTGGGTGTACGGATTGACCGTTTCGACGCGAATCAATCAGTATTGAAAGATGAGTATGTCCTCTTCCCTACTTATAATGCTGCGGAATCACATGCTTTGTTGGGCATTCCACAGCCGGAAGTAATTCCTGACAACTGGGTGCCTTACATGGATGATGCTACATCTCCAACTGCATTCCTTGGCTACCGTGATCCTGAAACCGATATTTGGTATGATGCCAGTGGTAGCCCTACCAGTTCAGCTTCTATCCGCTCTGGTGGCGAAGTTCAGCCTCACCTCAAGGACGACGAAGTCTCCATCCAGTCTTTCGAAGATTACACCCCTCAGACAGTGGTTATGCCCCGTCTGTCTTTCTCCTTCCCCATCTCAGGTGAAGCTGTATTCTTTGCGCACTACGATGTCCTGACCCAGCGTCCTGGTCAATTGAGTGCCGATGCGAGCTCTGCTTTGGCAGGTCAGATTTCTGACTACTACTTCCTTCAGAATTCGGCCACTATTCAGGTTACCAATCCAAATCTGGCTCCTGAAAGGACAATTGATTACGAAGTTGGTTTCAAACAAAAGCTGACCGACTACATGGCGTTGTCTATCTCGACTTTCTACCGTGAGATGCGTGACATGCTTCAATCCAGGAACTTCCAGGATGCATTCCCAACTTCTTACTCTTCATTTGACAACATTGACTTTGGTACAGTTAAAGGATTCACCTTTGCTTTGAACATGCTCCGTAAGAAGAACTTGCGTATGCAAGCCTCCTACACCCTGCAGTTCGCAAACGGTACAGGATCCAGCTTTACCTCTGCACGTAATGCCTTGAACTCTATTGAAGGTTTCACTGCGATCCGTGCCTTGTTGCCGCTTGATTTTGATCAGCGTCACCGGATTTCAGGTAACCTTGACTACCGCTTCTATGGAAATGAAAAAGGTCCAGCCATCAATATTGGTGAAAAGACCATCTATCCGCTTTCCAATGCTGGTGCCAACCTGACCTTCTACCTTGGTTCTGGTACACCTTATTCTGTGAATACACTTCCGAATGCAGCAGATGTACAAGGTGGTATCAACCAAAGTATCCAGCTGGGTGGAACACCTAATGGTAGCCGTCTACCTCCCCAGGTTCGTTTTGACTTTAAGATCGACAAAAGCTTCATTCTCGGTGGCAAAACCAGGACCGATGATGGTGGCAATATTGTAAAGGATTCGAAAGGCAATGAAGTCGTTTCCCGCGCCTTCGACTTCAATGTCTACCTCCTGCTTCTGAATGCACTGAATACCAGAAACGTCCTCAACGTCTACAAGACTTCCGGATTGGCAGACGATGATGGCTATCTCAGTACTGGTGTAGGTCAGCAGCAAGTGGCGGCAGCTATCGATCCAGCCTCATTCACATATCTCTATACCGTTAAAATGCGGAATCCGAACAATTTCAGTCTGCCAAGAAGGATTCGTTTAGGTATTCAATTCAGCTTCTAAAAATGGACATGAAGATGAAATTAAAAGGAAAATTTATCCGACTCGGACTCCTTGCACTTGCTGTGCTGAGCTTCTTTCAGCTTCAGGCTAAGGAAAACGTCGGTCAAAAGCGTTCCAGTAACAAGGGATTGCGTACGGCGGCATCATGTGCCCCGGCAAGTTCCTCTGTCGAACTGGACATAAACAACGTACGTTGCCTCCTCCACAACGGTGGTGACTTTTGGTGGGATTTGCAAAACAATCCCCGCTACGAGGTTCCCAAAGTAGACGATCCAGCTCTTGCCCGTCACGCTTCCTTCGCAGGCTCTCTGTGGATAGGTGGAGTAGACGAATCCGGTCAGCTCAGGGTTGCTGCTCAGACCTATCGTCAGAGTGGAAACGACTTCTGGCCAGGACCCCTGACTGCCAACGGTGGTACTGTAGATGATGTTACATGTGAACAATGGGACAAACACTACAAGATCACTAAGGCAGAGATTCTCTCCTTCCAGGCAGCTTACCAGAACTTCCTCAATGGGGAGCCCGCTCCTAATATGGACGAATTCCCTAACGTGAAGAACTGGCCTGCATTTGGTGAAGATGCCGATGGTAATCGTTTGGCATTGGCTCCCTTTGTCGACGTTGACGGAGATGAGTTCAATTACACGCCAGAGGCTGGAGACTATCCTGATATTGCTCCATGTCCTGGTGGAGGTACACCTGACCAGGCTGTATGGTGGGTCATCAATGATAAGGGTGACATTCACACAGAAACTGGTGGTGAAGCAATTGGTCTTGAAATTCAGATGCTTGCATTTGCATTCTCAACCTCCAATGCCGTCAACGACATGACCTTCTACAAATACAAGGTTATCAATAAGTCTACCCTCACCCTGAATGAAACATACATGGGACAATGGGTTGATGCTGATGTCGGAAACTATGCCGATGATTACGTTGGTTGTGATACCAGCCGTGGTCTTGGCTTTGCCTACAATGGTGATGCTGACGACGAAACCGCTGCGGGTTATGGAGCCAATCCTCCGGCACTTGGTGTTGACTTCTTCCAGGGTCCTGTTGGGGATCAGGGATTGCGCCTTCCCATGCAGCGCTTCGTATATTATGAAAACGACTTCTCACTACGTGGTAATCCTGAAGTAGCAACTCACTACTATGGTTACCTTCGTGGATTCTGGAAAGACGGTTCACGGATGGTGGACAACGGAAGCAATGGCTTCCCAGCTACTGCTCCTGGTCCGATTACAGATTTTATGTATCCTGGAAACCCCGGTTGGTGTGGTGGTACTGCATCTGGTTGGTCTGAAGTTTCAGCCAACAATCAGCCGTTTGACCGTCGCTTCCTCCAGTCTGCAGGACCCTTTACCCTTCAGCCAGGTGCTGTCAATGACATCATCACCGGTGCTGTATGGGCCCGTGGATTCTACAATGATAACCTAGGTTCTGTTTGTGAAATGCTAACTGCGGATGACGTCGCTCAAGCTTTGTTTGACGCATGTTTCCAGTTGTTGGATGGACCTGATTCACCTGAATTGACTGTCAACGAGTACAGCCAAAGACTGAACCTTTCCTGGACCTATCCAGATACTAAAAAGGATATCTACAACAATTACAACGAGCAGTATTGCCAGGCTGACCCCGTACTGGTGTCACAAGGCATCAGAGATTCTCTCTTTAAGTTCCAGGGATATCTGGTATACCAATTGAAGGATGGATCTGTATCTGCAAGTGAGGTATTTGATTCTGACCTGGCACGTATTGTAGCTCAATGTGATGTGAAAGATGATGTAACAACCATTGTCAACCGCACCACTCAGAATGTGCCTGGGTTGCCTGATCCGGTAATCATGGACGAAATTATGGTGCAGGGGGCCAATGAAGGTATTATCAATTCTCTCACCTTGACAGAAGACCTGTTTGCAGAAGGTTCTGATCGTCGTCTCAAGAATTATACGACTTACTACTACGGAATTCTGGCTTACGCTTACAACGAAGTGTCCTCCGATGGAAGACAATTTGTACAGGGTAACCGCTTCTTCGTAAACACATCTGCCATGCCTCACCCCATCAATTTTGAAAACTTCGGAACCGAAGTCTTTGCCGAATACGGTGACGGTCTTGAGCTTACTCAAGTCGCAGGTGTAATGAATGGTGGCAACTACGTTGAACTCACCGCGGCCACTGAAAATGAAATTCTTTCCTCCGACTCAATTGGGAACCTCACCTACGTTGCTGGCAAAGCGCCGGTTAATGTAAAAGTGATCAATCCTAAAGAGCTGATCGACGGAAATTATCGTCTGGAAGTTGTTATCGACTCATTCGAGGGAACGCTCGATACCCTCGGATACGTCGACGGTTCCAATTACCTTATTGATTCGACTTTCTACGAATGGATATTGACTGAAAGCGGAAATCAGGTTGGAATTTCGACCTATATCAAGCGTTCCGCCAGAGGTATATTTGGTAATTCGAACACTTCGCGCCCTACGCCTTTGACTGGTATAGAACGTATTATTGAAGGACACGGTATTTCGGTTTCGGTAAGAAATGCCACACCTGCAGGGGATACCCTTACCAATGGATTCATTGGTTCCGATATCACCTTTGCTAATCCACTGGAAAACTGGTTGACCGGATTAGCGGATAACGACGATTTTGAATTGTGGAACTGGATTCGTTCTGGAAACAGTGAAGATCCGCTGGACCGTGGTCATGGTAATGCTGGTATTCCGCTGAAAGTGGATAAGGTATATGACCCCGAAGAGAACTTCGAGTCTGCCATAGGTGGTACATTCGCTCCATTCTGCTTGGTACGGTCCTTCACCAACGGTGATCCTGATGGGTCGATCAATCCAGGGGTGGAACTGAATCAGAACCCTGCCAGTAGTATTGATTCTGATGAGATCCTCGACCTGAGTGATTTGATGGATGTTGACCTGGTCATTTCAAATGATATCACCAAGTGGTCTGAATGTGTAGTGATAGAAACCTCTTCAGACTTTACCCTTGGTTCAGGTGCTTGGCCGATGTCTGCACGTTGGGAATACCCAATCACCGATGCAAATAGCCAGACCCTGAATACCTCCGGTAGTCTTGATGAAACCCAAGGGAAGAGCTTCTTCCCCGGATATGCAATTGATGTCAACACTGGTCGTCGCCTGAATATCTTCTTCGGTGAGAACAGTTGGGACAGGGTCAACAATGGGGATGATATGCTCTGGAATCCTACCAGTGATTTTGGTAGTACAGGTTCAAGTGCAGGTGGTCGTCACTACATCTACATCACAGATTTGACTTATGATGGTTGTAGCTCAATCTACGAGCAGTTGAAGAACGGCCCGGCATCGAATTACACCAGCCCTGCACCTTCAGGTTCTCAGTTGTTCCTGGACTTCATCGGAAACACTTCAGATACCTTAACTGACATGCGTGAAGTTTATAAGCATGTTGCATGGGTAGGTGTTCCAATGTTGAACCCCAACTTCACGATCAACAACCCAAGTGAGATTCCTTCAGATGTTCGGATTCAACTTAGAGTTAACCGTCCGGTTGAATCGCGTGGTGGGACCACCGATTACCCAATATTTACCTTCAATACTTCAGAAGTTGCTTCAAATTTCAGTGTAACTGAAACAGCGGTATCTGCTTTGGATGATATTCGGGTAGTTCCTAATCCGTACTACGCATACAGCAATTACGAAAACTCACAGCTTCAGACGATTGTAAAACTGATCAACCTGCCTCAACGGTGTAACATCAAGATTTTCACCTTGAATGGTAATCTGATCAGAACCTACAACAAAGAGTCTGACAATCCAGAACAGCGCTGGGACCTCAGGAATGCTGATGGTACTCCAGTTGCGTCCGGTGTTTATATTATTCACGTTAATGCATTTGAACTCGGCGAAAAAGTAGTGAAGTTCTTCGCTGCCATGCCTAAGATTGACCTGAACGCATTCTAATCAAATTCTGATGATGAAGAAGTTACTGATATTTGGATTTTTATTCCTGACCGTGGCTAGCCTGGCCTTTGCCGGTAACCCTGAGCGTACCGGGCAAGCTGGGGCAACCCAGCTCCTGATAAACTCATGGGGTCGTAGCTCCGGATTGAATGGAATCAACATAGGTGGGGCTTATGGGATTGAGAGTGTGATCAACAATCCTGCTGGCCTGGCTACTACCAGACGGACGGAATTGGTTTTCTCTCATACCCGTTACCTGGTAGGTACTGACATTAACATCAACAGTTTTGGTGTATCTCAAGCATTGAAGAATTCCGGTGTAATTGGGATTTATGTCACCGCTTTTGATCTGGGAAGCTTTCCGATAACAACGGAAGACAACCCTGATGGAACATTGGGTGACTTCAGCCCTACTTTTCTCAACCTGGGACTGTCCTATGGTAGAAAGTTTACCGACCATATTTATGTTGGGGCAACCCTCAAATTGGTGCAGGAATCTATCTTTGACGTAGGTGCTACGGGAGTTGCTTTTGATGCAGGAGTCCAGTATCGGACCAGCTTCAATGACGATGAGCATGCAGATCGCCTCAAGTTAGGGGTTTCACTCCGCAACATTGGTTCGACCATGCGGTATGGAGGAGATGGCCTCACTTTCCGGTCCAATCGGAATGAAAACTTTACATCTCTTTCCAGCCGTCCTACGGCGGAGTTTGAAATGCCTTCTGTACTGAGCCTTGGTGTCAGCTACGACTTTTACTTCGGTGACAACCGATTCACTCCAATGGGCGCATTCATTTCAAATGCCTTCGCTCTGGACAATATCGGCATTGGAGCAGAAGTCGAAATTCAGAAGTACATTCAATTGAGGTATTCATTCCTCTATGAGCGTGGTATTTTTGATCCACTTGAGCGCCTTTCTGCCTGGACTGGGCATGCTGTTGGTATGTCTGTACAGGTTCCATTCAAGTCTGGCAAAGACAAGAAGTCCGACTTTGCGCTGGATTACTCTTACCGGACCACAGATCCTTTCTCTGGTACTCACTCGATTGGAGTGCGTATCGACCTTTAAGGAAGCACTGATATGAAAAAATGGGTTGATCTTTGTGGTCAACCCATTTTATATTCTTAATTTTGTTTAAACAAAAAGTAACGGGCGATATGTCTGACGTACAATATTTTACCCTTGCGGGACTGGAAAAACTTCGTGCAGATCTTCATGAAATGAAGGGAGAAGGACGGCGGGAAATCGCAAGAGCGATTGCCGAAGCACGAGAGAAGGGTGACCTGAAAGAAAACGCTGAATATGATGCAGCAAAGGAAGCCCAAGGTCTTCACGAAGCACGTATTTCAGAGATTGAGAGCATCATTGCCTCTGCGAAGGTGGTTGATGACAGTATGTTGGATGATTCCAGGGTACACATTCTTTCAACCGTACGACTGAAAAATCTTGAAACTGGTAAAGAAGTTAAATACATGCTTGTTTCTGCTACTGAAGCAGATTTCAAGACGGGCAAGATCAATGTCGATTCACCAGTCGGAACCGGACTCCTGGGAAAGGAAGTAGGAGAAGTTGCAGAGATTAAAGTTCCGGCAGGCGTAATGCGCCTCGAAGTACTGGAGATCAAAACTGAGATTTAATTCCATGCCTTCCATTTTCACTCGTATCATTCAGGGGGAGATTCCTTGCCACAAGGTTGCCGAAACCGAGGACTTCCTGGCATTTCTGGATATTAATCCCCTCACAAAAGGTCATACCCTGGTTATCCCCAAAATTGAGGTCGACAACCTTTTCGACCTTCAGGAAGACACTTATATAGGATTGCAGCTTTTTGCCAAGATTGTTGCAGAGGGCATAGCCAAGGAAATCGAGTGCAATCGAGTAGGAGTAGCAGTAATTGGACTGGAAGTCCCACATGCCCATATTCACCTTGTGCCAATCAATCACATTGGTGACATTAACTTCGAGAAAGAAAGGGTGAAATTCAGCCCGGAAGAATTGGCCGCAACCGCTGAGAAAATCCGAAAAGTAATCCCGGGACATTAATCGGATTCATTTCAACCGGTCAGGATTGTTTTTAACAAAACTTGACCAACCTCCACCTTTCCCTTTTGCAGTCAGGTTTCCTCCTGCAGGCTTGCCATCTTTTCCCCTTTGGAAATAATGGCACAGCGCTACCGCGATGCCATCGGATGCATCCATAGATGCCATCTTGTGGTCAAACTCAAAGTTCAGGATCCTTTCCAGCATAGAATTGACCTGCTCCTTGCTGGCTCCTCCCCTTCCAGTAATCGCCATTTTGACCTTTTTGGGTGCATACTCAGCAATAGGGATTTCACGAAACAAGGCGGCTGCCATAGCAACCCCCTGGGCACGGCCCAACTTGAGCATGGATTGTACATTTTTACCGTAAAATGGAGCCTCAATTGCAAACTCATCTGGAATAAACTCTTCTATTAAGCTGAGGATGCGTTCAAAGATTCGTTTCAGCTTAACAGCATGGTCATCTTTGATCTTCCGCAGGTCGATAATTCCGTAATTGATCAATTCGATCTTGCTACCAGTCGCCTTGATGATGCCGTAACCAGTGATATTGGTCCCAGGGTCAACCCCCATAATAATCCGTTCGCGCTGCTCAATCGCACCCATAATCCTATTTACGAAAGAATCTTAAGATTACTTCCTAAATTGTCAGTCAAATACGAAAAAATGAAAGTCAAGTTTTGGGGCGCAGCGGGAACTGTAACTGGGAGTATGCATCTTCTGGAGTTGGACAGTGGTTATAAAATCCTGTTGGACTGTGGTCTTTACCAGGGAAGCGAAGGGTTTGCAGAGGATTACAACCGAAATTTCCCCTGCCCTCCTTCTGAAATTGATTTATTGATCCTTTCCCACGCACATATTGATCATTGTGGGAATATTCCCCAATTGGTCAAGGAAGGTTTCTCCGGGGAAATTTACAGCACCCATGCCACCTTTGACCTCGTAAATATTCTGCTTCAGGACAGCGCTCGAATCCAGGAATATGATGCCCGGACCAACAATAAGTGGCGTGCCAGAAAGGGCTTGCCATTAATCGAACCCCTGTATACACCAAAGGACGTGCCACGGGCTTTGAGCAACTTTGTTAGTACCTCCTATAACCAATGGCGCCGGATTACATCGGAGGTTGAACTGCTCTTTCTGGATGCAGGACACATGCTGGGATCAGCTTCCGTCAACCTCAGAATACATGAAGGCAACCGCACCCTCAGAATAGGATTTACCGGGGACATAGGCCGCTATGACAGTATGATCCTGCGTGACCCTGTGCCCATGCCTCAATGCGACTATCTCATCAGCGAGTCTACTTATGGGGGTAAGGAGCATCATTTTTCGGACCACTTGGAAGACGAATTGTTAGAGATCGTCAAAAATACCTGCCTTGTGAAGAAGGGAAAGTTGATCATACCTGCCTTCAGTGTGGGAAGGACGCAGAACATCGTCCATACCTTTGACCGGCTGGAAAATCAGGGCAAATTACCACGCATTCCCATTTACGTAGACAGTCCCCTCGCCGTCAATGCAACCTCTATTTTCGAG
Organism: uncultured Bacteroidia bacterium; assembly: GCA_964352215.1. Lineage (GTDB taxonomy): Bacteria > Bacteroidota > Bacteroidia > J057 > JADKCL01 > CAWUKT01. The sequence goes on along the minus strand of CAYGRE010000005.1, from coordinate 101,105 downwards.
GCACATCCGGAGTGCTATGACGAAGACTTGCAGGAATACCTTCTCCACGACCCCAATCCATTTGGATTTAACAACCTCCATTACGTACGGAGTGTCGACGCCTCCAAGGCGATCAACGATAGCAAGGACCCATGTGTGATCATCAGTGCCAGTGGGATGATGACGGCTGGCCGGGTCATGCACCACCTCCGAAACAACATCGAAGATGAGAAGACGACCATCCTCGTAGTCGGGTATTGTGCCAAAGGCACGACCGGATCCCGGATTGTGAATGGAGAGGACCGGGTCAAAATTCATGGTAAAACCTACAACGTAAAAGCAGAAGTAAAAATATTGAATGGCTTTTCCGGACATGCGGGACAGGACGAAATGCTGAAGTTCATCGATGCCGGGCAGGACCGGAAAGAGCTTCGGCATATTTACCTTGTGCATGGAGAGGGCGACCGCAGTGCAATGTTCCAGGAATACCTGAATGCCAATGGATATAAGTTTGTGACTGTACCAGGAAGAGGGGACGAATTTGAATTGTGAGATCAACTGCTGGTACTATATGGTCTAAGCTATTCAGAATCGGAGTAGGAGCTGCTGCCATTGGCTATGTGATCTGGAAGACTTATGAAGACCGGGAGACCCTGGTCCAAACCTGGGATAACCTGGATGGAGCAGGAGTCCTGCTGATCATAGCAGCAATCCTGATGGTGCTTCCCAACCTCCTGCTGGAAGCCTGGAAATGGAGGCTCATGGTACAGCCCCATTACCCGGAAATCAAAATTGGTCGTGCAGTGATGGCGGTATTGGCGGGAATGGCCACCGGTATTTTCACACCCAATCGCATCGGTGAATATGCCGGACGTCTGCTTTACCTTGAGCCAGGGCATCGGATGGAGGCAATGGTGGGCACTTTTGTCGATAGGATTTCTCAATTGGCGGTGACATTGCTTTCAGGAATATTTGTCTTGGCAGCATTCTATTGGGCATGGGAATTCCCTGGGGGAACCAGTGAGATCAGCCCCCTGCTGGGCAATTCACTTATGATCATCGCTTCTTCAACCCTGGTGACTATCCTTGCCTTTCTGACATTTCCTCAAGTGATAGCCAGATTAATACCCCAGTTTTTGTTGCGCTACAAATGGGCCCGACAGCTGAAGGAAGGAGCTTCCACGATTAGATCAGCCGCAGTCCTGAGGGTATTTCTCCTTTCCGTCCTGCGTTACACAGTTTTTTCCACCCAGTATGTATTGCTATTGTATGCCATGGGATGGGACGCAGGAGTGCTGATTGCCTATGCGTTGGTGGCCCTTGTCTTTTTGGCCAAATCTGTAATTCCAGTCCCCGGGATACTCGAATTGGGGGTTCGGGAAACCATCGCCCTGGAAGTATTTGCAGTCGTTGGTTTTGCCCCGGCAGCAGCAGTACAAAGCACATTTTTACTTTATGTGATCAACATCATCCTTCCTACCCTGGTCGGGATCGCGGCACTGAAAGGGGTAAAGTTATGGGGAAAAGGGAAGGACGTGCCTGAATGATCACCTTCGGGATCATAGCTACTTTGCTGATGACCTGTTACGCTGGTTACCTCTTTCGGTGCGAACATTATTTTTCCAGGTTGCCAGAAGTTCCAGGCAAGGGAGCCGGGAGAGAGCCTGGGGAACCTCATGTCAGCATTGTCGTGCCCGCACGAAATGAAGAAACGCATATTCAAACCAGTCTCTCAGATTTGTTCGCCCAGGATTATTCCAGAGACAAATTTGAGGTGATTCTGGTCAACGACCACAGTGAAGACAGAACCCGTGAGTTGGCATTGGCAACTGGCTCTCAACACCCAAATTTCCGGTTGCTTGACTTGGATATGAAACAAGGAGTGGCCTATAAGAAGGCGGCAGTGGCATACGGAATTGCGGCTGCAAAGGGAGAGATCATATTGGTAACCGATGCAGATTGCCGAATGGGCTCAGATTGGCTCAGCGAAATGGCTTCTGAATTTACGCCAGGGGTGGGAATGGTAAGCGGACCAGTATTGTTGGAAAGTGAAACCGTATTCGGGGACATGCAGGCATTGGAGTTCATGGGGTTGATCGCAGTAGGCGCAGGATCGATTGGGGCTGGATCACCCAATATGTGCAATGGAGCAAACCTGGCTTACCGAAAAAAGGTATTTGAAGAAGTTGGAGGGTTCAGGGGGATCGATCAGATTGCCTCCGGTGACGATGAATTGCTGATGCACAAAATCTCAGTCCTTACGGATTGGGAAATTGTCTTTGCCAAAAGGTCGGGAGCCATCGTATCTACCAAGGCACATCGTACCTGGAAAGATTTCCGCGAACAACGCCTACGTTGGGTATCCAAAAGTACCCATTACCAAAACAGCAGCATTACCCTGACTCTCGTAATCTCATACTTGGCGATATTGGGATTGCCCCTTCTGCTGGTACTATCAATTTTTTACCCGGTGCTATGGCCATTTTTCTGGATCAATCTTGGACTCAAAATTCTGGCTGAGGCAACAATTCTCCGTACTGCTGCCCGATTTTTTGATAAATTGCCGCTGATGAGGTGGCTCATTCCTGAACAACTGGTACACATCATTTATGTACTCTGGGTCGGGATCGCGGGCAACCGAAAATCATATACCTGGAAGGGAAGAAAAGTAAAATGATCGAACTCAACTCCGTGCAAAAGGCCATCATCAATTCGCTAACCTTTACCGAACCATTTGACACATTGGTCGAGGAGGTCGAAGCACCGGAACCAGTGATCGCAGATGAATTGAAAGCCCTGATCGACAAACGAATGGTTCAGGTTATGGAGGAGTTGGAAGGCAAAGTCCAAAAAAGCTTCTATTACGATTCCGACAACATGCGGTCCTTCAAGTACCAGGCCACTGCCCAGGGGCTGGAATCAGTATAAGACCTCGAATCCTTCAACGATAAATTTCTTCGGGATCTTTCGATCCGGGTCATGGTTGATCCATTTACCTTTTCGGATAAGTTTCCATTGTGGCTGGGGGGGTAAGCCCATAAACCCCTCTGTCTTATCCGTCATTTTAATTCTGACCAGATTTTTGCAAGGGCCTTCAAAGGCGACATCACCGCTGGGAAGGAAGGCGCGGTAATAGGTCAAATGGCCACGCTGGAAAGTCAATTCCTGGGCCGGGCTTCCATTGTGACAGATCACATACGGACCATGAAGCATGGGATCGTTGACCCCTTTGATTTGCTGTTTTCCAGCCTTTGTTTCTTTCCGACTGTAATTGTTGACCGAATCTTCCGGTACAGAATCAAGAAAGGAGACAGACCGCTTAAGAATGCCTGGCAGGGAATAATAATTCCATTTTCCAGACTTCAGGCCCATATAGAAGTGTCCCTCAGTCATAATTTCCCCACTTACCCGAAACCGGTTTACATAGGTCCCATGCTCAAACCCTTTCCGATAGCCGGTATTCAAAGTTATCCGGCCAGCTTCATCATAAATTTCAAAGGGGCCATCTTCCAGGCCATCTTTGAAGTTCATCAGGGTCGTCAGTGTACTCCGGTTTCCTGAACTAAGGGTGACCAGTCCATACCTTTTCCATTCCCCTTCAGGCCCCCCGTTCTGAATCCTGCCTTCAATTGCCGGGAGGCTGGAGTCGTTGTAATAAAACAAGACCCAGTAGCCATCGGGAAGGTCCAATGAATCTCTGTATTCCTGGAAGTCAGGTTCTGACTGGTGCAAAAAGACATTGTAATCGATTCCATCTGGCAGTTGGAAAGCTTTTCTGCCCTTAAAATCCACCTGAGGATGTGATTGGGCCATGGCCGAAAGAGAAAAAGAAAGGACCGTGGCCAGAAGGAGAAAGATATTGTGCATCGGGGAAGCTTTTCTATCTATACGAAAGCAGTAAGGTAACGATTTGATCTGCACCCCAAAATAGTTTAAGCAGATACATTTTCATGCATTCGATTGGGAATCTGCAAAAATAGGCGGATTTTAGCTGAAATGAGCCAGCAGGGAAAGAGTCCTTTGCGCCTCGCCTGGCGCCGATTCCGCAAGAACATACCAGCCATGATCGGTTTGGTCTGGCTCTTCATCTGTGCCCTGGTAGCCATCTTTGCCTATCCATTGATGCCGGACGATACTTCCAATGCCAATTTCCAGATCGTAGAGTTTCCCAAACGTCCGCCAGGAACTGAGATTACGGTACTTTTGAAGCCCAATTTCAGCGACCAGGTCGAGCCTGGCTACATGGGTTTCCTTGCCGATGGCCGTCCGGATCAATTCACCCCCATTCCGGTTCAGGATCTGGCCTCCCTCAATATATCCGGGGATTCTATCTACTACCTTGATCTCCGGGCAAATCCTGCCGCTTTGTCCCTTCCCGAATTCATGCTTCCGCTTGACAAATACCATTCGACAGCCTTGGCCTGGAAGGAAACCGGAGGAAAGCCCTATCTGGTTGAAGGCGATCAGATAGCTTATATGGATCGGTCCGGCACCCAACAGTTGACCACCCTCAGCCAGTTGAGCAGCCAGTTCAGGGAGGACCATATCCTTGAGCGAACCTTCCGTATGGGAACCGACGGCTATGGCCGGGATGTGTTCAGCCGACTCTTGTTAGGTACCAGGGTGAGCATGTCAGTAGGATTAATGGCCGTCCTCGTAAGTCTGGTGCTCGGAATCGGACTCGGTGCAATTGCAGGGTTTTTCAGGGGATGGATAGATGCCGTAGTAATGTGGTTTGTCTCTGTGGTATGGTCAATTCCAACCCTTCTCCTGGCAATCTCTCTGTCATTTGTACTGGGGAAAGGGTTTTGGCAATTGTTCCTTGCCATTGGAGTTTCCATGTGGGTGGAAGTCGCCAGGATCGTGAGGGGCCAGATATTTGCGGTTCGTGAAATGCAGTATGTAGATGTAACCAAAGCAATGGGGTTCCGCAGCTTCAGGGTTATCTTCAGACACATACTTCCCAATATATTTAGCCCCATCATAATTGTAGCTGCGGCCAATTTTGCAGCCGCGATTCTGATAGAGGCCGGGCTGAGCTTCTTGGGAGTAGGTGTTCAGGCCCCAACCCCTTCCTGGGGTTCAATGATCAAAGAGGGATATACCCAGGTCATGTTCGAAAGTGGTTCCTGGTTGGCGATTTTTCCGGGATTGGCCATTGTATTGGTGGTGATTTCATTAAATTTGGTCGGATTCGGACTTCGGGATGCCTTCGATCCCAAGTATGACCACTAAGCAATGCGGCGAAATTTCTACGATACTGAAGACCCTGAAGTACTGTTGCGGCTCAAGCGACAGGAGGCAGATGCATTGAGAGACGTTTTGAGATCGATCAACATGTCTCAGATCAAAACCCGCCAGATTTTTAAAATCGCCCAAAATACGTTGTTGGCTCAGATCGGAGTTCGGAAAATGAGCTTTATTTACCGGGACGAAGAGGGGCTGCAATATGGTATGCAACGCGGAATCGGTCGCTTAGGCCCTGAAGCTGAGCTGGAATTGCCGAGCAGTTTACGGGTACAGCAAATTGAACCAGACGTCCATGGAAACCTCTATGCATTGGGGGTGCAGTATATAGTCCCCATCAATTACCGGAACGAGGTAAATGCCTGGTTCCTGGTGGCAGACTTTGCAGATTCAGAGGCCGAGGCTGAGAACGATCTGATCTTCATTGAAACCATTGGCAATATCATCTCGACTGCGCTGGAAAACCGACGGCTGATCAGTGAAATGGTCGAGCAGGAGTCGATCAGAAGGGAACTGGAAGTTGCCGAGAGAATCCAGCAACAACTACTTCCTTCGGATTTCAGTGTGGTCAGGGAAGCAGATATCTATGCCTGTAATTTTGCCCATCATAAAATAGGAGGGGATTATTACGATGTCATCTCCAGAAGCCATAATGGCTTTTTTATTATCATAGCGGATGTCGCAGGAAAAGGAATTGGTGCAGCTTTGCTGATGGCCAATCTCCAAGCCAATCTCCGTGCCCTGATTCTGTCCGAAGACTCTTTGGAGACCTTGGTCAAGAAGTTGCACTCTCTGTTGGTTAAAGTTACCCAGGGAGAAAAATTTGTAACCTTTTTCATCGCCCACGTCCGTACCGATGCCCAGGAAATTGATTTCATCAATGCGGGTCACAATGCACCGGTCATCCTCCGAAACGGGAAAATCAGTGAATTGGAGGCCGGGACCATCCCCCTCGGCATCGTTGATTTGCCTTATGTAACTGAAGAGACAATCAGTTATCAGCCCGGAGATGCCATGTTCTTATATACGGACGGGTTGGTAGAACAGCAGGATAGCAGCGAGGAAATGTTGGGTGAAAAGCGCGTATACGAGCGATTACTTGCTTCCAGTGCCTATTCTGCCAAGGAGATCGTAGAGGATATGCATGAATTTTACCTTGAGTTTTCACGTAAAGCAATTCAGGAAGATGACCTCACCTTGATGGCAGTCCGCTTCTGATTGGTGAATTGAATTGGGGTTTCCTATATTTGGCCTCACATTAAATCGGACGGAATTAATGAAACTTTTTACTTTAGATCTTCAACCTTCACTCAGTGGGCTCGGCAAAGCTTTAGAGGGGAAGATCAGGGATGGATCATTAGCAGTCGGCGTGGTGGGCTTGGGTTATGTGGGTTTACCCATTGCGCTTGAATATGCCAAAAAGGGTATTCGGGTTTTGGGAGTCGATGTTTCGACTGAGAAAGTCGGAATGCTCAACAAAGGCGAAAATTACAACGAAGACTTACAAGATGAGGATATTTCCAAGGTTGTCAGCCAGGGTCTCCTGGATGCCACCACGGATTTCTCACGCCTGACCGAGACGGATGTTATTTTTATCGCGGTTCCCACTCCTTTCAACGAAAACAAAGATCCAGACCTGAGCTACATCCTTGGTTCAGGAAGAGAAGTTTCAAAGCATCTCCAGGCCGGTCAATTGGTCATCCTCAAGAGTACGACTTTTCCCGGAACGACCGAAGAATACCTGCTTCCTGTATTAGAGGAAAGCGGTCTCAAGGCAGGTACAGATTTCTTTCTGGCCTTTTCACCGGAGCGGGTTGACCCAGGAAACAAAGTTTACCATACCGGAAATACTCCCATTGTGGTCGGTGGAGTGGGGGAGGAAAGCACCTACCTCGCTTCCTTTGCCAACAAGCAGATCATTGAATATGTGTATATGGTCACCAACTGCAAGATTGCAGAATTGGAAAAACTGTTAGAGAACATTTTCCGAAGTGTGAATATCGCATTGGTTAACGAGTTGGCTCTCCTGTGTGAACGGATGCCTGGCATCAATATGTGGGAAGTGATCGAAGCTGCCGGAACCAAACCCTTTGGTTTTATGAAGTTCACGCCTGGACCTGGGATTGGTGGACATTGTATTCCCATCGACCCGTATTACTTGTCCTGGCTGGCCAGGGCCTATGATTTTGAAACCCGATTCATCACCCTCTCCGCCAATACCAATGAGAGCATGCCTCACCACGTGGCACAAAAGGTGATCCTCCACATTGCCGAACAGCCCATTGCCTTGAAAGATGCTCGGGTATTGATCCTTGGGGCTTCTTTCAAACCCAATGTTAAGGATACACGACACAGTCCCTCTGAGCCGATCATAGAGCACCTGCTCAATATGAGGGTAGGCCACATAGATGTGACCGACCCATGGGTGGAAGAGTACACTGCTGCTGGCAACGTTTATCCATCAGTAGCGATCAGCGACGAAATGCTGGCCAGTTACCACTGTACCGTAATGGTGACTGATCACAGTGACTTTGACCCAGTGCAAATCGCTGAGCATTCAAAAGCCATCATTGATTGTCGGAATTTTTTCCGGAACATTGAGAACCGGGACAATATCACCCTGCTTGGAAGTAGCCTCTAAAGGCGATTTCCAGAGGCGATTTCGGTTATGTCATCAGGGATTCAATCCCTGTGCACTTGCAATGAGTTCCGCGATGTCCAATACCTGAACGCTGTCCTCTTTTTCATGGTGCTTGACCCCATCGCCCATCATTGTCATACAGAAAGGGCAATTCACCGCGATTACCCCGGCACCCGTTCCCAAAGCTTCCTCTGCACGTTCTACATTGATTTCCTTATCCCCTTTTTCAGCCTCTTTGAACATCTGGGCACCACCGGCACCGCAGCACAAACCCTTGGTACGGCTGCGCTTCATCTCCTTGATTTCAATCTTGAGCGATTCGATGACCTTCCGGGGAGCTTCATAGACCTCATTTGCACGGCCCAGGTAGCAAGAGTCGTGGTAGGTAACCCCCTGCTTGTTAAAGCCACCATCGCCCTTGATCCGCAACTTACCTGAACCGATCAGCTCTTCCAGAAACTGTGAGTGGTGGATGACCTCATAGTTGCCGCCGAAGTCCGGGTATTCATTCTTGAGCGTATTGAAGCAGTGAGGGCAGGCGGTGACGATCTTCTTGACACCATAGCCATTGAGCACTTCAATATTGGTCAGTGCCTGCATCTGAAATGTCATCTCATCCCCGGCACGCCGGGCGGGATCACCGGTACAGGACTCTTCCGGGCCAAGTACGGCATAACTGATCCCAACATGGTGGAGAATTCGGACAAATGCCTTGGTCACCTTTTGGTACCGTTGGTCAAAGGAACCCGCACAGCCAACCCAAAAAAGGATATCCGGGGTTGTGCCTGATGCGGCCATCTCAGCCATTGTAGGCACCTTGATCTTGACAGTGGTCATTTCGCTCATAGTGTTCTATCTGTAAACCCTGAAGACAGGGGATTGGATTCAATTAAATTATTTACCGGCGATTTCAACATCGCTGGCCCAGTCAAACCGGGAAGATGCAGGCATAGGCCAGGGGGCACCATTGTTCTGGATATTGGTCAGCATCCCATTGAGCTCCTGCGGTGCAGAAGACTCTTCCATAACCATATAGCGACGCAGGTCCATGATCTGAGATACATGGTCGATATTCACCGGACAAGCCTCTGTGCATGCATTGCAGGTCGTACAAGCCCATAGCTCCTCGGGAGAGATATAATCTGACAGCAAGTACTTGTTGGTCTTCTCCGCATAAGCTTTAGCCTTGGCTGGCTTATCCTGTTTGGCGCGGATCAACTCTTCCACCCGGTCCCGGGTGTCCATGATGATCTTTCGCGGAGAGAGCAGCTTGCCCGTGATATTGGCAGGGCAGTTGTCGGTGCAGCGCCCACATTCAGTACAGGTATAGGCATCCATCAGATTGCTCCACGGGAGATCGGTGACATCCCGTGCACCCAGGCGCGGCATTTCACCACCCCCATCGTCCATGGCAGCCGATGGATCCAGCATAGACTTCACTTCAGCAGTAATGGCCTCAAGATTGCGAATCTTCCCTTTTGGCTCCAGGTTGGAGGTGTAGACATTGGGGAAGGCCATGATGATATGAAAATGCTTGGACTTAGGCAGGTAGTTCAGAAAGACGAGGATACCGACAATGTGGAGCCACCAGCCAATGGTGGAAACTGTAGCCCAAAAGCTCAGGCTGGCCAGGTGAAGGTCATAAAACCAAATGTCAAATTCCGAGATGGCCCAGGCAATGGGTTGACTGACAGGAAAGAAACCGTGCTCAGGGGAGCCACCCTGGAGCAGGATGTCACCAATGTTAAAGGCGAAAAGGCCAAGCATCAGAACGATCTCAGTCACAAGGATGATATTGGCGTCCAGTTTAGGCCAACGGGACATCTCCGGACCCGTAAACCGACGGATCTTCAGCACATTCCGCCGCCACAGTAAGATGACACAGGCTCCGATTACACCAAACCCAAGCAATTCATTGACGGCCATCAATGCATCATAGCCAATGCCCAGGAAGCTCAAGGCGCGGTGAGAGCCCGTGATACCATCGATGACGATCTCGACCAGTTCAATATTGATCACCAGGAAACCTACGTAAACCACCCCATGCAGCGCGGCTGACAGTGGTCGCTTGAACATCTTCTGCTGGCCAAAAGCCACCAGGACCATATTCCGCATCCGCTCCTTCCAGCGGTCCCTGCGGCCAATCGCGGTCCCCAGGCGGATACCGTCCACGATATGCTGCCACTGCCATTCGAAATAGAATGCAGCAGACAGAAGGATGATAAGAAAGACAACGTTTTCGATTCCCATATTGCACCTTTGATAGTTACTCCATCCGAAATTATAAAAAAACGGATAGTTTGTAAATCAAAATGTGATGCATGCATACAAATTGAGCGAATAGGGCAAGTCAAAGCTCATAAAAATAGCTCAACTCACAGCCGATTCAGAAAAAAGCAAAATTGCTTTGCCCTGTATCGGGAAATTGATACATTTGCAATCCGTTTTTGTGAAACACCGCAGAGACATGTTCTCAAATTTTAGGGTGAGGTAGCTCAGTTGGTAGAGCAACGGACTGAAAATCCGTGTGTCGCGGGTTCGATTCCCGCCCTTACCACAAAAATTAAAGCCAGTTTTAAGACTGGCTTTTTTATTTCTACCCAAAACCTTAGCAAACCCCATAAATGAGGAAAGGCTGCCTGGCGGCAACCTCCTATCTCTAAAATGTAAACTGGATCAGTGTAAGGTAAGACGGTGGTCAGTATCCAAAGGTGAAAGCCCTGTAACTGTTAGTGTATGGTAGTTTCTCTTCAGGATCGGTAGTTGGTAGTAGTGTTGGTTGGCCGATCGTTCTATGTTTATTCTGTCAACACTTCAAATATGCACCGAACAATTCTCCCCTCAATGCACATTTTCCGACCCGTTTTCCAATTTTTGCCGGCAATTTCCAGTTGAGAATAGTGTTAAATGCTTGATATATAGTGACTTGGGGGTGAGCTGTGATTTGTGAAAAGGAGCCAATCTGAACCCAATTAATTCTTTAACTTAGAGTCGGATAAAAGAATAAGCAGTTTTTGTAGTGTATGCGCAATCCAGGTTTCAGTAAACTGGTATATTTTCTCTCTGCATTTGAAGCAAGTGATCGCAAGCAGTTTCGGGATTTTTTGGATTCTCCTGTCTTTAACAAGCAAGAGGAACCCCGGTTATTGTTTACTTATATCGAAAAGAATTGCCTGAAGAAGGAAATCCAGGAAATTGACGATGCGAAGGCAAAAAGCTTCATCTGGAAAAAGAAAAATGTCGGCAGCAACAAACTAAATAAGATCAAGACTGCTTTATTGAACCTTTGCCTGGAGTATCTGGAATTTCGCAATTGGCAGAAACAACCAGAGAAGAAGAAAATCGGATTGCTGGAAGAACTCAATTTATTAGAGGATCAAAGCTATTTTGACCAATATTACCGCAAGGCCTTTCAAAGTCTTGAAAAAAGTCGCGACAAAAACCTGGGAATGTACAGCATCCGTTTGGAAATGGAATCCCAGCAACTGGTTTTTCGACAACTCCATGAAAGCCGGTCTGAAAAAAATCACTTGCTGGCCACCATTGACGCTTTGGAAAAGCATGTATTGGCCTATGTCCTGAAGTATGCTTACGCGGCGATCAACCAATCCCGGATCATTGGCCTCCAGGACCTTCCTGATTGGATCAGAGACTTTGCCAGTCAGGTGCGTTGGGAGCAGGTGCAGGGAGAACCGTTACTGGAAATCTACTTTTTGTTGTATCAAACCCGCCTTCCCGGAGAGCATTCCCAAAAGATCAGTGAGCTGAAATCCCTCATCCTGGAGCACTCATCTGATTTTGCCCCGGACGAGGCAAACGACCTGTACACTGGTGCATTGAACAATATTTCCCGTCAGCGGCAGATGGCCGGAAAGGACCTGCTCCAGGAGATATTCGATCTCTACGAATCCATGGTGGAGGTTTATGCCAAAGAAAAGGGGAAGGGCTTGGTTCCCTGGCACTTTAAAAATATTGTGTCGATCGCTGCACGGTTGAAGCGATTTGAATGGGTCGAGGAGTTTTTGACTCAGGGGCCTCAACTGTTGGCATTAGATGAAGAAGCCATGCAGCGGGCCATAGATTACAACCGTGGAGTGCTCTCCTTTTACAAAGGTGAATTCAAGCAAGCAGAGAAGTATCTCCACCAGATTCTACCCGGAGCCAAAGATATATTCTATGCGTCTGATGCCCGCGCCTATCTCCTGATGTGCTATTATGAGAATGGAGACAGCATCGGTATGGAATCTCTGGTACACTCTTTTCGAATGTTCCTCAGCCGAAGCGATCGCGTCTCCGAATCTCACCGGGAAAGTTACCTTGAATTCATGCGCGTATTCCGCCGGGTATTGGCGACCCCTCCTCAAGACGATGTCCGCCTTCAACTGTTGAAGACGGACATCGATCAATTGAAATTCAGTGTTGGAAAATCCTGGCTCCTGGAGAAGGTGTCCCAATTGGGAGCCTGACGATTATTGGGAGCCTGACGATTACTGGACCACCAATTGCTTACGAAGGATCACCCCATCTGTTTGTACCTGGATGAAATAGAGCCCGCTGGTCAGACCGGAAAGGTCCAGAAGATGTGCTCCCATCCCTTGCTGTTGCTGCTGTAAACGACCGTTCACATCAAAGAGAGATACCAACTGGCTGCTGCTTGCATCCAGTTCAACCTTGACAAATGAAGTGGCCGGATTCGGATAAATACGGAATTCAGATTCTTCTGACAATTCATCCTGAGGAGACCATTTGAAATCCATATTGTCGACCATGATGATTCCACCATCCACCACCGCGACAGCTTCAGCGCTAGAGAAGCCCCCTTCACGAATGAGGTAGATCGTTGCGATTTCACCTGCGCCATCCTGACCAGATTCATCGGTACGAACATAGTCAAAGTCCAGTTTGTCACTTGCGGCATCGAAACTGTAGGACAAGGAGCCATCATTGGCAGTACCTACCCATGAATTCGCCACCGAAACCAGGGCAGCATCAGGGTCCGACGACAGGTCGGTAAAGTCAATCGTGATGTCAAATCCGGCAACATCCAAAGCCTGGTTGGCGGTGGTACCGAGTGTAAAAGAGAATTCCATGGTATCTCCGGAAGTGGAAATGTGGTTGATACGATGAGCAAAGGCCGAGATTTCTTCCTGGTCAAGTTGACCATAAGAATTTCCAAACATCAGAAGCGAGAAAGCGAAAAAGCAGATAATAGAGGTTTTCATGATCTTAGGGTGTTTTGGTTCAAAAAAGAAAAGTTGGTAATGGCGTTTTGACACCCTCAAGAAGCAGAGATCGCCCTCGGAATTATTGCACTATCGTAACAGGATCATGTATATTTTGAACATGGAAAAGCCTCCTCAGGCCATCTCGGGGGCATACTTTGTGCTCACGTTTCAAAAACATGTACTGGTGTTCCATCCAGATGAAAAGCGATCACAAGGCTTTGCGCCGAAAAAGAGAAAGGGAGTTCTGTTCTCCACAAGGAAGGGCAAGGGTAGCTCCCTTCCCCACACGGAAAAGCATGACAGCTCCCTTCCCCACAAGGAAGAGTAAAAGATTTAGCCCTTGGCGAGGTCGACGCCGAAGTGATTGGTCAGAAATTGATGGACAGGCTTTTGATGAACCAGAGAGACAAAAGTTTTTCGGTCTTCATGGAAGACCAGTCCCAACCCGATCAGATGCGAAAGGGTTTCATCAAAGGATTCTGAAGTTGCAGTTGAGAAGAGGTTGCGCAATTTGCCGATACTTATGGGTTTGGCAAGGAGTCGCAGCATCTGCGTCTGAGAGGGGCTCAAAGTATGGTAGTGCAATTCCCCGCTGCGGGAGTCATATACCACATTTTCATTTTCAAAGTGAAGCATCGGAAACAAGCCACCGTCTTGCCTGTAAAAGCGCTCGTTCCATTTCAGGACATCCTTGTGGATCGGAGGATACCATTTCCGAACGAACTGTTCGTAACCCGCCTCAGGGTTAATATCTATAAAGAAGTAGGCCAGCTTGTGGAGGGTTTGTTCATCCAAGTGGGGATAGAGGAATCGGTAAAACGGGGCTGGCTTCAATTGCAAACCATACTTTTCCGGCTGGGTAAAGTAGGGGCTGTAGCGGTCAAACCGCACCATGTAGACATTGGAGGGCGGCATCAAATGGTACAGCGAGGGCATCAGGTCAATATACCGCAGGTAGGGTGCTTCCGGTTCACCTGGAAAACCAATCAGCAGGTTCCACAGGCTCATGATCCCCTTTTCCCCGGCCTCCCTTAGAAAAGCAATATTTCCCGTACCCGTGGCCCCTTTCCGCATACGCTTCAAGGTGGAAGAATCCAGCGATTCAAGCCCCGGTTGTACCCGCGTAATCCTTGCTGCCGCCATCCTTTCCAATTGCTCCGGGCTCAGGTCAGCCTTGATCTCATAAAAAATAACAATGTCTTCTGGTAAATCGAGCTCCCCGAAGACCGTATCGATTATTTCTTTGGGCATGATATTGTCCGTTGCCCCAAAGTCGGTTGCCTCTGACCCATACCGATCAAAGAAATCCTGCAAATACACTTTTGCCTTGTCTGCTGCCATGGACCGGAACTTCATCGTCCCCCCATTCAATCCGCAAAATGTACAATGCGCTTTTTCACCCCACCAGCACCCCCGGGAAGTTTCGAACAGCAAATAGGGCTTCACCTTCGAGCCTGCCAACTCCTCCGCCGAAGCTTCCAGAAAAGGAGCATAGTCCAGGGGAATCAGTTCATTGACAGACAATTCTTTTCCAATTGATCCGGCAACCTTCTCAAGATTTCCCAGACAAAAAACGCCATCAATCCCCTGACAGGCTTCCCGGCTATCCGCCAGCAAATGCCCAATAAACTCCGGAAATGAAACGAGTGCCTTCCCGGAAAATACATAATCGATTACATCGATGTGCCGGACCAACTCTTCCCCCATAGGGGATTCACAGTTGGCCCCACCGACCACCACAATGGCTTCCGGGTTGAAATGCTTGATCCGGCGGGCAGCCGCGATGACTGGGATGTTCTGACTGAAGAGAGAGGTAAAGCCAACCACATCGACCTTGTCAAGACCGGCTTCAAGGATCAGCTCGTCCAGAAAATCCTGAAGCCTGGCCCTCCTCTTTTCCAGGGCCCGGGCATAGAGCGTAAGTTCTCGACTGAAAGGAGGCCAACCGGGCTCGGACAACAGACTTGGTTGGAGATGAAAGGTGTCGAAATAGGCTTCTTTATTGTCCGGAAGATCGGGAAAAGCAACCTGCCGGAAAAACCATTCACCATAATTGCAATACCGCGCATAGAGATCCTTCGCTATAAAAGAGTAGGTATCCACCCCAAAAAACCGGGCAAACTTCAGGTTGAAATAATGAAGTTCGGTTTGCACCTGGTCTCCAAAGGATTGGTCCAGAACAGACTGGAGTTGGGTGATCCCGATAGAAGGCAGGTTCAACTGTCCCCAAGGCATATTGACAAGGGAGACTCTCATGGTGCTGCGATGTCCACCCACTTAAAACATGACAAAGGCATCCGTCAGGTCAAGCCCGGTAAATGGTAGAATAGGATAATCGTTCTCAATCCTCCATACGGCCAAGTCATTGACATCGTGGATATCATCTGTAGAGACACCGGTCAATCCATCGAAATCTTTTTTCAGGATCTTTTCGAGATCAGCTTGCTCCAAAGCCTTGGCTGAAGCACTCAAAAATGCCAGTTGAGTTGTCTTTTCTCCTGACGTGGTGGCCGTCTCATTGTTGATGGCGGTTTCTAGTGTTGTTCCCATTGCGAGAGATATATTTTAATGTTAGCGGTGATCTTAAATGTAGATTAAATCGCGTTTTATTCCAATTGAAGGCCCTGGTTTTGGGGTAGAGAAAACAATAAGATCGAGTTCTTATATTAGAATGGTAATTCACTTTGTATTTTGCTTTCCAAAATCATTTCCTCACCGTGTCCTGATTTGCCGAATTGAGAGATCAGTTTGACCATCCTTAGAAGCCTTTTTTACAATGACTGATCGATGAAAGGTTAAGATGAGCCGAATAGCGTACTTTTTTTTGTTCCTCTCCTTGCTGAGCCAAACTGCTTTCGCGGCAAAGCAGCCAGTCTCATTGACCTCTGATGAGATTCTTATTTCAGCATTCAATGTTTTCAAGGATGTAACCGAGACCTTATCCATCGAAGAGGTCCGTTCCGGAGATTTCACCCATAAATTTCAACCCAACAATCCCGATTCACTGCTGAGAAAACGGGGAAAAGAGGTGTTCTGGGTTCAGATGGACCTGGTAAATGCCAGCGGAAGAGACGGGGATTGGGTCGTGAATTTCGGATTATGGGCGAGGGTAGACCTGTACATTGAGCAAGGCCAGAACAATGAAAACAGTCAGCGTTTCCTTCACCAGCAGACCGGGAGCTTCCTTCCTTTTCGGGAACGGAACTACCAAAAAGGGGATTTCAACGCCCTGGTCATCCCACTGGAGGAGGGGGAGTCAGTTTCCTGCTGGGTCAGACTGGACAACCGAAACAATTTTGATACCCCCCCCGGCCCCATCCTGTTCCAGGCCTCACCCCAGAAGCTTTTTGAAGCAGCAGAGGCACAGACCAGAGCCGTCCTCTTTTTGTTCATCGGGATTTACCTCGCCCTCTTCTTTTACAACCTGTTCGTCTTTGTAGCTACCCGTGAGAAAACCTACGTCTACTATCTGGGCGCCATGTTGGGCTACGTCATCCTGACCCTGGGTAATTCCGGCTACCTCTTTTCCATCCTCGGAGGATGGACCCACCTCCCCGAATCCAGAGCGCTTTATTTATCCATCGTCGTCGTTCTCCTGTGCATTAGCCTGCTGATGTTTGTCCGGAGCTTTCTCGATCTCAAGTCCCGCTACCCCATCTGGAACAAGGTTTTCCTTGGGGCGATCGTAGCAACCATCATAGCTCCCCTCGTCAAAATTGTGGATTACGGGAGTGGTCTCTTGCTGGCAGACCTGGTTGCCTTCTCCATGCTCATCATCATCATGGTGGTTTGTGTAAAGGCAACCTTGCAAAAGGTAAAGGGAGCCCCCTATTTACTCCTGGCCCAAATATTTATCGTGGTCGGCTCCGTCATCACCATTCTGGTAGCCGAGGGCCTCATCCCCTTGAATAATTTTACCGGATTCTATGGGATGGCCCTGGGAATTGCCTTGGAAATGATCCTCTTCTCATTTGCCCTGGGAAATAAGATCAATACCCTGCGCAAAGAGAACGAAAAAAACCAGGAACAGATCATCCGGCAGTTGGAGGAAAATACAAAGCTGCAAACAAAGGTCAACCGGGAATTGGAGGAAAAGGTTGAAGAGCGTACCCAGGAAATATTGAAGCAAAAAGAGCTGGTGCAGGCAACTCAGGTGGCCCTGGACCTCGAAATATCTGAACGGAAAATTCAGCAGGCGGTGATGGAAAAGGAAAAGGCCGAAGCTTCAGAAAAGATGAAGAAGCAGTTCTTTGCCCAGATGACCCATGAATTTCGCACTCCCCTGACCCTGATCCTCGGACCGATGGAAGAAATCGCGGAAGAATCGATGGATGGGAGAGTCAAGCGAAAAGCAAAGCTGGCGTTGCGGAACACCAAGATACTGCTGCGGTTGATCAACCAATTGCTGGGCTTGTCACGGCTTGAAGAAGGGCGCGAAGAACTCCATCCCCAAACCAGAGACATTGTAAATTTTGTCAGTCAGCGAGGAGCAGCCTTCGAATCCCTGTGGCAAAGAAAGAACCTGGAATTGGAGATCCGAAAAGACGTGGAGGACCTGTACATGGATTTTGATCCCGATATGATGGAGAAAATCCTCAACAACCTGATGTCCAATGCCATCAAATTTACCCCGGAAGGGGGAAAGGTGAGCCTGCGCATCGGCCCGGTCAAAGATGCCCCGGATCGGGTAAGGCTCACCATCAAAGACAGCGGGATCGGCATCCCCGAAGAAAAGCTCCCCTTTATATTCGATCGTTTTTACCGGGTGGATGGAGAAAAGACCACCGAACTGGAGGGCACCGGACTGGGACTTCCCCTGGTAAAAGAATTGGTCGGCTTGCATGGTGGTGAAATTCGGGTAGCTAGTCTGGAAGGATTGGGCACAGAGTTCACCCTGATATTTCCACGTGTTCAGGAAGGGAAAAAGTGGGAACCCACCCCTGAAAAACCCAGGGCATTGTCCCAGGAACTGGAACAGGAGGCGATTCCATTGCCCAACAAAGCTGCCCAAGAGTTGGAACAAGAAGCGATCCCACTTCCCAACAAAGCTGCCGAGGATTGGGACCTGGATGAGAACCGTGAAAACTTACTTTTGCTGATCGAAGACAACCCCGATGTCCGGGACTATGTCCGGATGGCCCTCGAACCGATGTACAAAGTAATCGAAGCTGTCAACGGGTTGGATGGCATTCAGGTGGCCACCCAAGAGGTGCCAGACCTGATCATCAGCGACGTGATGATGCCGGGAGCAAATGGGTTTCAGGTCTGCGAGGCAATCAAGAAAGATGAGAAGACCAGCCATATCCCCATCATCATGCTCACCGCCCGGGCCGCCCTGGACGACAAAATCGAAGGCCTGGAAACCGGGGCAGATGCCTACCTGAGCAAACCCTTCAACGCCAGGGAATTGCGGGTACAGATCAAAAACCTGATCGAAAATCGACAGAACCTCCGCGAGCGCTACCGCAAGGAAATGATCACCACCCCCACCGTAACCGAAGCCACTTCCATAGAGGAACAGTTCCTGATCCGTCTCAAAGAGTTGATGCAGGCAGAGCTCAGCAATGAAAAACTATCCGTCGAGGACATGGCGGAGCAACTTGCCATGAGCCGTACCCAACTGCACCGCAAGGTCAAGGCATTGACCGGGCAGTCAACCGGAGAATTTATCCGAAACTACCGCTTGGAGTACGCCTATCAACTACTCGAGCAGAATGCCGGCTCCGTCAGTGAAGTCGCATTCCAGGTAGGATTTTCGAGTGCATCCTATTTCTCCAAAGCATTTTCTGCCAAGTATGGGATGTCTCCGAAGGAGGTCAGGACTTAACTCAGTTCCAGACAGATATGATTTCACTGTTTGACATTCCTGAAGCAAGCCAATTCAAAAGATCAAATCGATTTAGTTTTTACCACGACAGGGGGGAATTCCTTTTGTATGAAGATTCTTCAGTTCGTACTTTTGCTTCCCCCATCTTGGGAAATGGTGCTCAACGCACATGACCATTGTCAAACACTTTATGAAAACATGAAAAAATACCTTGTTTGTTATCTGTTGGTAGCTGCTGTCAGCTTTGGTTTCCTAACTGCTCAAACCCTCAATCCTCCACCAGAAGGAGAGTACCGTTTGACCAAGAAGCTGGTTGATAAATCTACCTTGCCACCTTCGCCTTACCGTGTCAAAACAGCCATTTATAAATCAGAGGCAGATTTGCTGGAGATGGGAGTGGATTGGCAGGACAAAGGCAGTCGTTATATGAGTAAGTATAACTACGAGCGCCTCAAAGACAATGTCTTTGCTCAGACTTCGGATGGTTATTTTATCACTCCTATTGAAGACTTCCTGGTGATGCGTCCCGACAACGTCATCGATATCTACAACCTTTCTGAATCTCAGGATGAGATTATAGAAATCATGGCCATGGGTCCCCCGCAGTCCAAGTGGAAAACACTCAAAGATGAAGCCGAAGCAAATGCCGAATCATTTTCATTGTCTGAATGGGTAGCCATGGTCCCTGCCTGGAACCAGGCCAAGAAAGACAAGATTGAAGCGGAAAGGGAAGCTGCAGAAGCCGAGAAGGCACGTATTGCTGCTGAGAAAAAGGCGGCTGCTGAGAAAGCGGCTGCGGAACGGGAAGCTGCCGCCAAAGCAAAAGCAGAAGCAGAAGCAGCCGAGCGGGCCACTGCCGACCTTTGTGCTCCCCTCAAAAAGTATATGGGGATGGCATCATCCAATTTTGCTTCCATCAAGGGCAACCTGGATCCCGAAGAGACCGAAATGGAAGAAGAAGATGTTTTCTTCACCACCGAAACCCCGCCCCTCTTTGTAACTGGACGCTTAATGCCCAACCTCTTCGACCCCAACAAAAAAGAGTTGATGCTGGATTCTAAGATGTTCTACCAGAAGTCAGATGCGCAGGCAGAATTGGAGTTTATCAAGTCAAAGCTGACCTGTTTCAGCAGCAAGACCGGGTACAAAGTCTACGAAGACAGTGGTCTCCACTTCTATGAAAAAGGAAGTCTCAAGTTTTATCTGTTTACCCAACAAGACATGGATACAGATAAGTACATGGTGAGACTAAAGATGAAGAAGTAAGCCGACCAGACAGCTTCTTCAGTTATTAAATGCCTTCAGTAATCCCTACTGGAGGCATTTTTCGTGGAAGGAATTCCTTGCAAAAGGAATCATGCTACTGACGTCCATGTATCCCGGCCCTAAGTCTGAAGATTAACTGCTAAATGATTCAGTAATTGGGGATAAGAAAAGGGCCCAAAGGTAGCTTCCCTTCAAGCAATTCCTCCCGAAGGCCAGTCTCGAGCCCCGTCAAATAAATTTCAAATTCCTGCCTGTCAAGTTCCCCAGCAAGATAGTTGGCGAGTTGGGTAAGAATGGTCAGTTTGCCATAACCATCTTGGTCTGAAACCTCTTTGGCTTCCAACTCCAGTAAGCGGTGCTTCTTGCCGACCCGGATGACCTCCTTGAACTCGCCCGCCCTGACCAAAGCCTCCAAAAAAGTATAAAAGAACCTGAACCAACGGTACTTCATAATCTCCTTTTTATAGACTCCGAGAAAACTACTACCATAACTGACTGCAGAGGCAGGATTCCCCGTACCGATCAGGCACCGCATCATTGAAGAGACATAGCCGACCCGGTTGAAAAAGTTATTGGTGTTGCGGGCCTCTTTACTTGCCGAACGCAGGAGCTTCAAGCCTTCTTCATAGCGCTTGAGATGGACCAGAACATCACAAAGGTTGTTGACATGCAGCAGGAAGTCATGGGTAGCGACCCGGGTAGACAGATAGCCATATTGCAGCGCCTCCTCATACTGGCGGTTTTTGTGGTGCAACAGCATCAGATTGTGATAGTAGTTGACCAATAGCCGTTTGGAGTAAAATTTGCCTTGGGAAAAATACCGCCCCATAACAGCATATTGGTCCAGCAGTTCGGAATTGTCCTCAGCATGGAGGTCCATGAAGTGTAAGCGGATCAGGGCTTGGTACCGAAAATATCCTTGTACCGATTCATCTTCAAAAATATCCGAAAGCCAGCCCTTCCACTTTGGGAGTCCGCCACGTTGATTGTACTTCTTTACGATATCAGTACTGGCTTCCCGCAATTTTTCTTCAATCCCCTTGTGCCGCAAATAAGCTTCCCGGGAGCTGTTCAACAGGTCGTCCACAATTTGATGGTCCTTGTACCGGAGACGAATCAGAAGAAAATTGCTGTAGTGTTGTAAGACCTCAAAAAGACGGGTAAAATAAAATCCTGGCGCTTCATATTCCTGGATCAACTTCAGGAACTTTCGTTCCTCTTCAGGCGAAATGCTGTCGTGGACGATCTTAACATCGATTTCAGATATCCAATGGTAGAATTCATCAACATCATTGCGGCAAAGCTGCTTGACGATCCAGTTCTTTAAATGAGAATAAGTACGTTTATCAATGGAGAGATCGTAGGCTTCTTCCGGAGGATGCTGAGAGATATTACTTCTAATCCGCTCCAGAATGGCCAAACGATCTTCGTCCTGTAACTGATTGGAGGCAATCAGAAAATCAATCTCATTGGGGAGGATAGTCTTTGCGAATTCAGAGAATGCATTGAGGCGCTTGCGCATAAGATGGAAGGGTTGGCCGGACTCAGTGCATAAACTAATTGATTTTGGACTTAGATCGAAATCCCACCATCTACACTGATGGTCGTGCCAGTGATAAAAGCGGCCTCATCAGATGCCAGGAAAGTATAGACCGCTGCCACTTCCTCCACCTCACCCAGGCGGTTCAGCGAAGACTTCCCCTTCAGATTTTCCAAAACAGGCGCTGGAACAGTGGCAATCATTTCCGTATTGATAAATCCCGGTGCGACTGCATTGACAGTAATACCCTTCCGGCCAAATTCACGGGACCATACCTTCGTCATCCCGATCACCCCGGCCTTGGTCGCTACATAATTGGTCTGACCAAAGTTGCCCTGGATGCCCACCACCGAAGAGGCATTGATGATGCGGCCTGAACCCTGAGCTGCCATAATCGGATAGACCGCCTTGACACAATAGAAAACCCCATTGAGATTGACCTGGATGACATTGTTCCATTGCTCCATGGACATTTTCTTCAAGGAGGCATCGCTGGTAATCCCAGCATTGTTGACCAGAATATCGATCCGACCCAGGTCGGCATGGGTTTCAGCCATCTTGGAGGTGACCAGGTCGGCATCCGTAACGTTTACCTCATACACCCTAGTCAAGTCTCCTTGGGGATCGAGGGCTTCTTGCACTGCTTTGCCCTTTTCCAGATCAATGTCCCAGATAGCAACCCGGGCCCCTTCGCGCACAAACTGTTCAACAATGGCTTTTCCGATACCCTGGGAGCCTCCTGTGACTATCGCCACCTTACCTTGCAATCGTTTCATGGAATTATCATTGGATAAAAAAATCTGTCACGAAAATTAAGAGGGGAAGAGAGAAGGCGTAAAGACGATTGAGAGAAGAAGGGGGTTGACCGGGGTGGTGGGTAGGTGGCTAAATTGACTAATAATGGGCTTGGGGTTTATTAGTGAGGTAAAATAGAGTGGGCTGACCAAGGTCGAAGTGTATGCGCTTAGGATGAATGTGCCTATCTTTTGCCTGAGTTAAAAACAGCTTTGATTACGAAAGAAGCCCATGATCGGGAATCCAAATACGACTGAAACATTGAAATTGGTTACACTGGCATCAGGGATAAAGATGGCCTACCAGGAAGTGGGGACAGGAGTGGAGACATTGCTCTTTGTGCATGGCATGGGCAGCAACCACAAAGCATGGAGTAAAAACCTGCCCACCTTGAGCAAGAACTACCGTTGCCTGGCCATTGACCTGCCCAATTATGGGGGATCATCTAAGGAAAGCTACCCCTATACTATGAAATTCCTGTCGGAAGTGATCATCGGTTTCGTGGAAGCCCTTGATCTGAAAAATCCCATTCTGGTTGGACATTCTCTGGGCGGGCAAGCCGTACTCCGGACCTTGGTGGACAAGCCAGCCATCAGCTCGAGGGCCATCCTGGTAGCTCCTGCCGGATTGGAAACCTTCAATGCAAAAGAGGTAGAGTGGTTGTCCCAGAATTATACCCCAGAGAACATCGCCAATCTGAGTGAAGAGCAAATCCGACGGAATGTAGCCATCAATTTCCACCAGTTTCCTGCAGATGCAGAGTTCATGATCAAGGACAATATGGCCCTGCGGAAAGCCCCTCACTTCAAAGCGTATTGCGAGATGATCCCCCAGTCGGTCATGGGCATGGTCAGGGATGGCGTCAATGCACAACTCCCTGAGATCAAAGCCAGGGTGATGATCCTGTTTGGGGAGAATGACAAGTTGATCCCGCACCCCATCCTCCACCCCGATGAAAATACCAAGGCCCTGGCCATCCGCGAATCATTGAAAATTCCTGGGATGCAGTTGGTAATGGTGGAGAATTGTGGGCATTTCCTTCAGTGGGAGCGGGCAGAGCGGTTCAATGAGGAAGTAATGGCTTTCCTGGAATTAAAGTCAAAGCCAAAAGAAAGGGGTAAAGCCCACTATCCTTCAGCAGGACATCAAAATTCGATCAGATAATTCATTCAAATATGGCATTGGCCTGGACCTTATTTTCCGTGTATGTACTGATAACCTCCTACCTGGGATGGTTGGGGTACCGCAATACCGGAGATTTTAAGGTTTTTGCCATTGGCAAAGGAGATATGAAACCCTTTGTGGTTGGGATCACCCTGGCCACCAGCACCGCCTCGGCGGCAACCTTCATCATCAACCCTGGCTTCATCTATGTAGATGGTCTCTCGGCCTGGATGCACCTCGGAGTGAGTGTATTTGCTGGAATCCTGTTTATGCTGGTCATCCTTTCCTTTTCATTCCGAAGAAAGGGAGCTAAAATGAAAGCCCTCACCATTCCCGACTGGATCGGCAAGCGGTATGGATCGCCTGGTTTCGCCCTCTATTTTGCCATCATCAACCTGCTCTCTTTTGCTTTCGTGGTCCTTCTGGTAGGAGGTATCTCCATCGTCATGCAAAAGATGCTTGCCGTAGACCATACCACCGCCCTCCTCATCACCCTTGTATTCGTGACTTCTTATGTAATCATTGGAGGGACCTATGCCCATGTCTACACCAATATGTTCCAGGGCTTTCTCATGGTCGGCGTTTCCATTCTGATCATCGGTTCGGCGGTCCAGATCATGTTTTTCAGTGATGTGGATCTGATAGGCACCCTCCAGGCCACCGACCCCAATCTTTTGAAACTGGTCAATCCTGAGAGCAGCCTGTTTGACAGTCCATTTGCCGTCTATATTGCCGGGTTCCTCATTGGCGCCGCCCTCGTTTGCCAACCCCATATCCTGACCAAGGCCCTCTATGTCAAGCGGGACAAAGATGTCCGCAACTACATCATCGTATTTGCCATCACCTACCTTCTGTTCACCCTCCTCTTGCTGGCCGGATTCTTCGCGCATGTCGCAGTTCCAACCGAAGAACTGCTCGATCCGGTAACCGGAGCCTTCCGCCAGGACCTCGTAATGACCGCCTATCTGGCCAATGTATTTCCCGACTGGATGTTCACCGTTGTCAGTATTGTACTCCTGGCCGCTGCCATGTCAACCCTGGATGGCCTCCTGATAGGAATATCCACCATCACCAGCAACGACCTTATCATGGGCATCATCCGCATGCGGTCAAAGGGCAAAGCCCTGAACGAAGAGAAATTAATGAAGACGGCACTGAGAAGCAGCAATATCGTATTGGTCGTGATCGCAGTGGCGGCATTCTTCGTGAGCCTGCAACCCCCAAAATTGCTTGGGATTTTCGGACAAGTAGGTGTCTATGGACTTGTCCTGGCCGCAGTTCCACCCCTGGTGATCGGCGTATTGTTTGACAAAGTTCATCTCGGCAGTATGTGGGTCCTGTCCTTTCTGGGAATGGGAATTCATTTTGTCCTTTATATCTGGGGGGCTCAACTGTTTCCGGATTCCGGTCTCAGTTTTTCCAATCCAGGGGTAACCGCCGGGATTGGTTTGCTGGTCAGCATCCTGCCGGCCCTGGCCATCGGGTGGACTTACAATAAAAGAAACAAAGATTTGGTAAGCGGATGAGAAAAGCGAGGATCATATCTTCAGGAGCTTATGTACCCAAAAGGGTGCTGACCAATGCGTGGTTTGATCAACAGCTAGGGGTTGATGTCAGTACCTGGCTGGAAGAGTCGGCCCAAATCTTCGAGCGCCGCTGGATGGAGGAAGGAGAATCGACCTCCACCCTGGCACTGGAAGCCTCAAAAGTATGTTTGGAACGGGCTGGAATTACCCCCAGCGACCTGGACCTGATCATCGTAGCCACCGACACCCCTGACTACCCAAGCCCGGCCACCGCTTCCGTGCTTCAGCATATCCTCGGGGCTAACCATGCCGCCGCCTTCGATGTCAATGCCGCCTGCGCAGGATTTGTCACCGCCATGGACATGGCCGCCAAGTACATCCAGACAGACAGCACCTACAACAAAGTGCTGGTGGTGGGAGCTTACGGAATGAGCCGACACCTCAATCCAGCGGACAAGAAAACCGTCACCCTCTTTGCAGATGGAGCCGGTGCCATCCTCCTTTCAGCTGAAAACACCACCGAAGGCTACCAGACCGCACAGCTATTGTCACAAGGACAATACTGGGATTACATGGGAGTCTACGCCGGAGGGACCGTCCAGCCAGTCGACGAAGCCGCACGGGAGGCACACGCCCACAACCTCGTCTTTGCCAAACGATTTCCATCCTCCGTCAACCCCGATTTCTGGTCGGGAATGGCCCTGGAGCTTTGCAAACGACTGGGTATCACCCCCGCCCAGGTGGACAAGTACTTCATCACCCAGATCAACATCAATGCCATCAATGCAACTCTTGATATCCTGGGTGTCCCCCACGACAAAGCCCACAATGTTATGCACCACTACGGATATACCGGCTCCGCCTGCATCCCGATGGCTTTCAACGAAGCCTGGGAAAAGGAACTGATCAAGCCCGGTGACCAATTGTTATTTCTCAGCTCTGGAGGAGGCTTGGCCTTTGCCAGTGCGGCATTTATACTTTGAGCATTTTAGATCTACTTTAATTATGAATATTATGAAAACACTTAGGTATCTATTTATGGCATTTGCCCTGGTAACGACTACAGTTGCCATTTCATCCTGTGACAAGGACGAACCCGCCAGCTGTACAGATGGCATCCAGAACGGTGACGAAACCGGCATCGACTGTGGTGGTGGCTGTGACGCCTGTCCGACCTGCGATGACGGCATTCAGAACGGTGACGAAACCGGCATCGACTGTGGTGGAACTTGCGCCGCTTGTCCTGAAGGCGTACAAGCCAAAGAATATCAATCTTCTGGTTCTGATGTTGCGCCCCTGCTTTCTGCTTTCTTTGGAGCCGACTCCATCTATGCACGCTTCAACCTCGACAACACCTACCTCGTTGAGCAGTACGATACCAACAGCGTCCTGATCACCTTCACCGGAACCTTTTCCCAAACCGAGAGCAATATCGACGGAATCTGGGACATTACCCTGAACCAAAGCTCTCCATCAGCACTCACCGCAGTAGGTATCTTTGAGATCAACAACACCACCTTGACTTATGAAGTGGTCCAGACCGACCCCGATATCGGAGCAATTCCCCCAACCGCATCTGCCGGATTTGGAAGCTCCAACGGAGGCCAACTGGGTACGACCAACATCCAGGTCTTCCAGGAAATAGAATAATTCAATCGATAGTCGTGAAGGTAACCCAATGCCGTTTGGCAAGGGTTATCTTCACTTTTTATTTACCCAGCCATGAAACGAAAAATTACCCTTCTGATTCCATGCTTAATCCTGCTGATTGCCGGCCTGCAGGCTCAGAGTCCTTCCTTTTACCAGGAATTGGACCAGCGGTTGCCCGAAAAGCCGCAGAAGGAGTTTCAGTTTCTGGCATTTTTCTACAACCACGCCGTCACCACCAACGTCTACCCGCAGAATGACTTTCTGAGAGGGCAGGTGATCGGTAGACTCTACGGGGCCAATTCAACGGTGACTTCCGATTCGTTACAGGCCGGCTATTTCGAGCAAAGAATCCTCCCATTTTTCATTTACAGCCCCAAATTGTTCAATGGACGGGCCACCCTCAGGACCTCCTTTGAGATCGACTGGACCTGGGGAGATGTGGCCTATGGCTCGGGCGGCAACGGTGGTTCTGCTCCTTCAGGGGACCAGGTAAATATCCAGACCCAGAATGTGGAGCTCGAATTGATTCCCAAGAAAGGTTGGGCCGTCAACCTGGGCCTGCAAAGGATGTACGATACCCCTCACAACGCTTACAGAACCTGGTTTGAAACCTTACTCAATACAGGCTACCGGCTCAACTATTGGGGAACAGACGGGGTGGGAATATCCGTCCGGCGGGATGCAGATTATTACAAATGGAAAGCCGGCTACTTCAAGCTCTACGAGAACAATATCCAGGAAAATGACGATGTCACCCTGAGCATGTTCAACTACCGGCGTTCGCTGGGCATGCGCTGGCATTGGGGCGGTTCGGCCATGTACCTGCGTGACCGCGCCAATGGAGAAGGAGGCCCGTCCGTACTCAGCCAGGGTTTGAACAGCACCCTGGCCGATTACAACGGAACCTTCCGTTTCCGCTTTGCCAACGGCAACCCCTACCGGGCCGACGTCTTCTGGCTGGGTTCCTACTTCAGCTACAATGAATCACAAGTGCTGGACCGCTTCTTTGCCACCGGCTACCTGAATTACAACCTGGGCTTCACCCGACTCGAAGAAAATGACCAGTGGAGCAAAGGTCCGGATATCCGGGGCCTGGGTGCCAACCTCCGCCTGGGTTACCGCTATGGACAAACAAGTCGCGATGCCCTCTATGGCGACCTGATCTATACCACCGGCGATGAAAACGGCATCAACGATGGCGTCTACACTGGTGTATTGACTGGAAACCAATGGGCCACCCCCGGGGGATTGTATGTCAGCCACGGTGGCTACCTGCTGTTCCCCCATGCCAATGTCGTCAACCGCTACACCGCAGCCGTCACCGACATTTCCAACCTCGGCTACGGTATCACCGGCCTCAGTCTCAATGCCAGCCGCTCATTTATCCCCCACAAATTGACCGGGAAAGTCGGACTGGTCACCGCCCTCGCCAATGCTGCCCCCACCGGTGGTGGGCGACAAATGGGACTCGAAGCCAATGCCAGCCTGGTCTATGACCTCGGCGTATTCATGTCCATTGAATTGCATGGCGCCTACCTCTGGCTGGGAGACTTCTACGACAGCAACCTTGTCAACGGTGCCCTGGGACAACGCCCCGTCAATCCCCAAACTGCTTTTCTCGCATTTCGCTGGTTAATGTTCTGAAATTATGAAATACCTCATTTTACCCGTCGTATTCGTATTGCTCTCCCTGGGCTGCTCGTTTCAACAGCAGGTCCCCGACATCAGCTCTATGGATGAATTGGAATACCCATTCCCCCAAAAGAAAGTAAGCCTCCCCGATGGAATAGAGATTGCTTATATGGACCAGGGCAATGGACCTAAAACCTTGCTGATGCTTCATGGGCTGGGAAGTTATGCGCCGGCCTGGAAGAAAAATATCGAGGCCTTGAGCACTTCTTACCGCTGCATCGCGGTGGACCTTCCCGGATATGGAAAGTCCAGCAAAGGCAAGTACACCGGGACCATGCGCTTCTATGCAGATGCAATCAAAGCCTTCAAAGAAGCCCTTAACCTGGACAATGTCGTGTTGATGGGGCACTCCATGGGCGGGCAAATCGCTACCGTGGCCTCCCTGGCTTACCCCCAGGACTTTCCCGAATTGATCCTCGTCGCACCAGCTGGATTTGAAACCTTCAATGCCGGCGAAAAGAAATGGTTCCGGGAAGTGTTGACCCCCAATGCGGTGGCCCTTACTCCAGTGGACCAGATCAAAGCAAATATCGGATCCAACTTCTACCGGATGCCCAAAGAAGCTGAGTTCATGGTTTATGACCGGGTTGCCATGCGACAATGCAAAGACTTTCCCGGCTACTGTTATATCATCCCCCAATGTGTTCAGGGCATGGTCGATGAACCCGTCTTTGACAACCTCTCCGACCTCAAGGCAAGGGTATTGGTGATATTTGGAGCACAGGACAACCTCATTCCCAACCGCTTTTTGCATGGAGGCACAACCCGCGCCATTGCAGAAAGCGGAGCCGCACAGATCCCAAATGCCCAATTGGAACTGGTCAACAAAGCAGGCCATTTCGTTCACTTCGAACAATCGGCACTGGTCAATGAGCTGATCATAGCCTATTTGACTTCAGAAGTTCAATGACCACGCAACCTGACATACCAACCGACTGGGCAGAGAAATGGGCCATTTACCAGCCTGAAAAAGTTGCCTTCAAAGAATATGAAACCGGGCGGCGGCTAACTTATCGGACCCTTAATCAAAGAGGGAATCAGCTGGCAAATTGGCTGACAAAAAACCAGGGACTGAAGAAGGGGGATCGGGTGGCCGTATTGGCGGAGAACTGCCTCGAGTATATCTTGTTATTTGTAGCCATTCAGAAAACCGGAATCATCCTTGTCCCCCTCAACTACCGCCTATCTGGCCCTGAAATTGCCTACTTGATTGAAGATGCTTTTCCCTCGATCCTAATCGTGGAAGAGCAATTCGCGGAAAAGGTAGACCAGAAAGCCAGCCCTCGATACTTCTCTCTGGAATCCTTTCGGACAGAAATGGAAGACCGGGCCCAATTGGCAGAACGGACGGAATTGAATGACCGGGCACAAAAAGCAGACCCCGAAACCACCCCCAACGCTGATCTATCTTCTCGTCGAGACCTCGACGAACCCGATGCATCTGCTTATCCATCTACCCGATGCGACCTCGACGACCCCGCCTTTATCCTCTACACCTCTGGCTCCACCGGATTTCCCAAAGGCGTTCAATACACCCATGGGATGTTGTTTTGGAACAGCATCAACACTGGTTTCAGCATCACCGTAAATTCTGACAGCCGGACCGTGACCTGCATGCCACCCTTTCATACCGGAGGCTGGAACGTCCTGCTCACCCCATTCTTTCACCACGGTGGATTTGTCTGCCTGATGAAACGCTTCGATGCAATATCCGTGGTTAAAAGCCTCCAGGAAGAGCGGGCTACCATATTCATGGGGGTGCCTACCATGCTCAAAATGATGGCGGAGACACCCCGTTTCCTAGAAACCCGCTTCGATCACCTGCTCTATATGCTCGTCGGGGGAGAGGCCATGCCCATACCCCTGATCCAACGATGGAATGAGGTAGGCGTTCCTATTCGCCAGGGCTACGGCATGACCGAATGCGGCCCCAACCTGACCTCCCTTCACCACAACGATGCCATCACCAGAGCCGGCTCAATCGGCCGCCCCAATTTTTTCATACAAACCAGGATTGTGCACCCCAATGGAGAGACTTGCAAAGTAGATGAGGCGGGGGAACTGTGGATCAATGGACCGATCGTCACCCCAGGGTACTGGAACAATGAAAAGGCCACCGCTGAAGCCATCCAGAAGGGGTGGTTCAGAACAGGAGACAGGGTCGTAGAGCGGGAAGGAGGCTATTTGTATGTCGTGGACCGGATCAAAAATATGTATATTTCAGGCGGGGAGAACGTGTATCCTGCAGAGATAGAGCGCGTATTGGTAGCCCACCCCATGGTTTCAGAAGCAGCCGTCATCGGAATCCCCGATCCCAAATGGGGGGAAGTTGGCAAAGCCTACCTGGTTGCGACAGACTCAGCCAGCTTAGATACCGAAAACCTCCTTAGCTATTGCCGCCAAAACCTGGCCAAGTTCAAAATCCCCAAAAGGTTTGAAATAGTGGCCGACCTTCCCAAGGGAGATACTGGGAAGGTCGACCGAAAGGCATTGGCGGCTAGGGGATAACATGGTTCACCACCATGCTGTATTGGGTAGAACCCGAATAATCTTTCATGGTAAAATGACCCAGTGAGGGGATTTCCTTGGTTCCGGTTTGTCCGGGCAGGTAGCAGGTATTATTTCCGTAAACGATACAGCCATAACCGACAATGGCGTCATTGCGGGACCAGATGGAGTAGCGGTAATCACCCTCATAACCAACCGAAGAGTTCATGTCGTTGAGAATATCGGATACCCCGTACAAACTTCCCCACCAGAGGTAACCGGGATAAAGGCCGGTTTCATCATCGCAGGTGAGGGTGAGGTAACTGGGGTAGGGATAGCAATTGGTGAGGCCTCGGTTGGCCCCCGCGATCCCGACAAAGCAGTCGACTGAGCTGCTGAGGGATGGACCCAGGTCATAATACCCGCCATTGTTGGGGTCGTAAGTACTACCACCTTCAATCACCTTCCGCATCAGCGTCACCCCCATAGAATGGGTCACAATATCCACCTTGCTCGCGCCGGTGTAGTCGATTACAGCTTCGACAAATGCCCGGAGGCGGGTCAATACCGGTTTGGAATGGGTCTGGTTGGCTGATTGCAAGGGATTGGCATCCCCCCAGGTAACCGCATACAGTTCCGCTTCGGTATAGCCTTCTCCATGGAAGTGGTTGAGCGAACCGGTCCATCCACTTTGGGTGGTGCCGAGGTATCCTACCGCCTTGTCACTGTTTCCGTGGATGAAAATCACAGGTTGACGATTGATCGGAGTGGAAGCATTGGCTTTGCCTCCGTAGGAGTCTCCGTCAATGCTGGAATTGGAGAAATTGTAGGAGCCGTACCCGTTGGAGCTGAGCCAGCTTTGGAAGTGAGGGGTCAGGGTAATATCAGACAATCCCATCGTCTTTTGACTGCGGGGGTACATATAGGACAGCAACGTTTCTATTCCATCGTCACCAGAGGGCGCTGAAACAGACTGGTCGGATTGGTCCGTCCGGGATTCGGACAATTCCTCGTCGATGGCATCAAATGTGTCTCTTTGACAAGCCGTGAAGAGGAGGCAAAACGAAGCGAATAATAGGACAAACGGTTTCATATAGCGTTCCATTGAATGTGAAAAACCTATTGGTCAGGTAAAAAAGAGGAGCAAGTGAATGGAATTTAATTCACAGGAGTATGATGGATTGCTGAAAACGCTAAATTTTGGGGGTTGACTGAATCCGGAAAATAACTATTGAGCTTCTGAATTAGCCTGTGAGATAGATTATGCTCAAACAGCAACTTCATGAAGCTGGAGAAATGATCTCTTCATTCGACATTTCTGAGGCCAACCAGTTTAAAATATCAAATACAGTAATCCTCAACCCTCGAATACAAGGTTTTCCGCCCCTCTTTCCAGGTTCGATAGTAATGTATTTGCGGTAGTCAATGGCTTCCATATACTAAATATAAGCAATTCTTAATTTATCAATCCCTGCGAATAACTAGGAAAAATAGTCCTTTAAGTGTAATTCAACACCTCAAAGAAGCCTATTCCACCAAGCTGAACAGCGCATACTTAGGGACCGATCCGATCAGCACCGCCTTCCCCTGGGCTGTTCCTTCCAACACCGTCGCAGGCTCCACGGTAGGATTTTCAGGATACCCATCGGGCCCATGCTGCTGGACTTTCATCTCCACCTTGGCGCCACCCCCGGAAACGACAAAGGCCAGGTCATGCCATCCATTGTGCCGGTCGTTCAGCACATACAGAGGAGCCCGAAACAAGCCGATCTCCGAATGGACCTTGTAAGCACCACTTTCATCCTGGTCCAGGACCAGCAAGGTGCAGCCCCCGGAGCCACAGATCCCAGCCATCTCCACCACCGCCTCCTTGTCCGGATCTTCATCCAGATTCACCAGACAATAATTGTACCCGGCGCTGATGAAGCTCAAGCCCGGACCACCCGATTCACTCGCATAATGTGCCGCCAACCCGGCCTTCACACCGGCATTCTCCTCCCAGGCAATCGCGGTCCCACCCGTCCCCAGAATCTGAGGATGGTAAACCTGCCGGTCAACCAACTCATGCAAATAGAACTTCACCGTTTTCTGCCCGGTACTTTCATTGTGAGTGGCTTCCCATTCCCCGGTCGGGTTCAGATTGTAGAATATCGTATGGTGTCCCTGTACCGCCCGCAAGTCCGCCTCCTCCTCCTGAAAAGTCGTTTCAAATACCTCAAAATAATTGAAATCCTTGATCGCACCATTCCGCCGCATATTGGCCGCCCGGCCCCCAGCGATGGGAGCACGGTGCACCAGTTCCCCATTTTCCGTATAGGTCGCATGGAAGAGCGTACCCCCCGGATAGTTGCCCTTGGGCTTGTATTGTTGGTACAGCAGGAGCACCAGATTTTCCAGGCCATCTTCTTCCCGGTTGATCTTCCCATAACCCACCGCATAGTAAGAGAGCGGCGTATCATTCTCGTAATTTTCTTCCTTGCCGTTGATGCAACTCCACTTGCTACCCTTCACCTTGCAGATATACCGTTCCACCCATTCATCCGACAACAAAGTCCCCACAGCATCCGCGCGGTAGTCCTCATCCTTGAAAAACTCAGTATAGGAAATGCGCGCAAAGGAATGGGTGAACTCCTGAAAATTCCGCTTGTCCTTACCATAAATCTCCCCATCAGCCATGACCTGCATTTCTACCCGGTAATCCCGCCAATACTCCGGTTTCCCATCCTCATCGAAACTCTCGACCACCTTCGTAGACAGATCAACCCTCAGATCATCACCGATACTGGTGGTTGTTTTCAGCAAGCCATCTTCCGGAAATTCAGCGAGAAAAGTACCATCAATGGCATTTCCATCCTGGTCAAAAGTCGTCGCCACCAGATAGTTCCCATAGCTTTCCATCACCGTCAATACCAACCAGTTTCCATCGCCCAGAGCCTGTTTTCCCAAGGCAAAATAGTCCGGGATGACCTCCCCGTCACTGGCTACATGGCCCTTTTTAGCGTAACCGGGAGCACCGAACAAGTACTGCTGAATATCCTCTTGCAATATTTCGCTGCTCTTGTTTGCCGCCTTGAATTCAGGGATAAAATCTTCGTCGATCTCCAGAGGGGTATTCAACTCAGGATACTGGTTGATGAAGTCTGCAAATGTAGCGGAGGGCTGGCGGTTGGCCTGAACCCCAGACAGCGAATCAGAATCATCGCCGGAAGAGCCATTGCCAGACCCGGATGAATCAGCGCCACAACTGCTTAGGAATAGCAAAACCGCCAAAACGGGGAGGAAAAGGACAGACTTATACATGAGCGTAAATTAAGGTATTCATTATGATCGAAACTGAAGGTCGCGGGTTCAATAGAACAATTTATTTCTTTTTGCCAGGTTAAACAATCAGAGCGACAGCCAATAGATCAAATGCCGCTTTTTGGAGACATTCTTGGAGAACCAAGGATGGAAACCACCCGAATTCGCTCCAAAACAGGTCGGAATTGTACCAAAATACCTCCAAACAATGCATTTCACCCTTTTCATCTCCATCTGGGGAAAAATTCAAAATCGTCGATTCCTGCCTGGAAATGAAGTTCGGAACTCATGAAGGCGAGTTCGGACCTCCTGGCAAAGAGGTTTTACCTCCTCGAAGGGAGGTCTGAGCTCCCAGTGGCGAGTCCAGACCTTCCGTGAGGGAGGTCTGAGCTTACTACCAGTAAGCTCCGAACTCACTATATTCGAGCAAAGAACCTTGGTGGCGGTTGCGCTGGATATTGCTATAACAAGTCCTGAGTGGCCTTAAAGGCCGCTTTTGGCAGTCGACCCAACTGCACCACGAAGAGTAGGAGGAAGGTTTTGGGGAAATTGGGTCGAATTGGTGGCATTTTGTCAGCGTGGTGCCAGGAAAAAGGCTGATTGGGATGCACCCTTTTGGTAGACGTGCCGGGCTTTAAGGAAAATAGCCTAATGGGTAGCCCAATGGAGCAAAATGCCGAATAAAGACCACTAAAAGTGTACTTTTCCACTCAGTTAAGAACACACGCTCCGTAGCCTTTAGCTACACGTCACATAGCAAAAGGCTACCGCGAAAGAGGTCAGAACTCCGGGGTAGTAAGCTCAGACCTCCCAGGTAGTAAGCTCGGACCTTCCGTGCGAGAGCTCGGACCTTCCGCGAGAGAGCCCGGACCTTCCGCGCGAGAGCTCGGACCTTCCGCGCGAGAGCTCGGACCTCTAACTACCTATCAAACCCAGTTTCTTGAATTCTATTTAATAGATATTGGGGGTTTCTTTTGACGTGCATTACCGTTAATACGATGACTTTCTGTTCATCAACAACGTATGCCACCGAATAGGGAAACCTCTTAATATTACCTTTCCTGATACTATCAAGAACGGAGGGATACCTTGCAGGGTTCTTTTTCAAGCTTTCAATAAAAACTTCTAAACATAACTCAAACTCACTTCCTAAACCGACCCGTTGTTCCTCGTACCAGTCTTTGGCATCTTGAATGTCATCTCTGGCAATAGGAAGAAAAAATATTTGATGTCCCTGGCTCATCAAAGGGAATCTTTCACCTGTTTCCAGGAAAGGAGATTTTCAGGGTTTTTCCGATACATTTCTAGTCTCCTCTTAAGATGTTCTTTTTGTTTATTGGTAAGCTCAGGTTGCTGAGGCTCTTCGGAAATGCTATCCCAAATGGCTTCCACCAGGAATATTCTTTCCGACACGCTGAGTTTCAATATTTCACGGAGCTGTTCACTCATAGTGCAATAATAACGAATTTTCCTTTGCTAAGGTGCCTGCTTCTCAACCCCCCCCTTTTGGGTGATCGGACCCATAGCTGAGGGTATATGGATGCCCGGCCAGGGGTCGGTTCAGGTAGGCTGGAGGGTCACGACAGGTCGGGCGGAGGGTCCCGGTACGTTCTCCTGGGGGTCTTTGGGGATCAGCGAGGGGGGCGTTGCGACCCTCTGGAGGGGTGGTCATTGCACTCCAGCGGGCCGGGTTTGGCCCGCTGGAGGGGCGAGTTACCTTCGGCTGACCCTTGTCGGTGACCCTCTGGAGGGTCCTCTTATGCTCGGCTGACCATCACGGTAAGCCCTCCTGAGGGTGGCTTTATGCTGCCCAAGTGGGCAGGTCCGGCCCTCTGGAGGGCCTTCTCACGCTCCACAGAGGGCCAAGTAGGCCCTCCAGCGTACCTTGCCGGGCCCTCAGCCGAGGGTCCGGGTGCCCTCTGCCGAGGGCGGGGCACGCTTGCCGGGAAGGATTAAAAATTCATTTACTTTATCGTCCTTCGCGCCACTAAAAAGAACGAAAATGACGTTGAGCAGAGGGGTCCGAAAAGAGGGAGTACCTCTCTCGAAGTAGATTCCAAAAAACAACGGACCCGCCCGACTTCAGATAGTCGAACGGATCCACATAGGTTCTAAACGTTAAAAATGGTCTTGTTTAGATCGGATCAAATGGATGGTAATCGCCAGTATCGGGATGCAACCTGATCTCTTTGTATTCGTTTGGATATGGATACGATTTGCCGGTTTGGGTGGAATAATCTTTGCCTGAAACCCATTTCCCATTGATCAAATACTCCGGACTACTACCACTTTTAGCACCCAAAGTTCGAATGTCAAGGTAGTTTGCCAGCGCTTGGGCTATGGATGGTTTGGGAGAATTCTTTCCATTCAAGATCCCCCAATAACCATCATTATAGACCCAATTTTCAACACCTGAATTGCAGCCCCATATTTTAAGGAATTTGCATTCGGAAAGCTTATTCCTGAGTAATGCTCGGTAAGCAGGATCAAAATTAGAGCTTACCAAGTGGTCAGTAAGTAGAACACCCGTTTCAAAATTGACAATCTGCTCATAGGTTGGAAGTGGGTTATCTTCTATGAATTCGTCTCTTGCCTGACCTATTTCGCTGTCATAGTACCCCAGGAACAACCCTGCACCAATTGAGTGGCTCAAAAGGTGAAGTTCCTTGATTTGATATGGACAATTCAGAATTGCAGCAGCAAAGGAATGCCGGGTAAGGGTTTTTTCGATAGAGAATTTGTACTGGGCGGTATCTCCCAAGCTCTTAATCGACTTGGCATAATCGCCAAAGTTCCCTAAGTCGTGACCATTTCCATAGCAAATCAATACCCCCGGCCTGCGTGACAATATTGTAACTGGCCCGGCACCCTTTTTCCCTTTCCCATCACCTCCGGAAGGAGGCGATGGGTAGGCTTCATTGAAGTAGTTCATAATACTACAGCATTTTCAGTACAAGCAATGGGATAACAGGGGAGGCAGCGAGATTCTTCTCTCAACCAGATCAAAGAGGTCGGCTTGAGGAA
The DNA here is from genome assembly GCA_964352215.1 of uncultured Bacteroidia bacterium. Taxonomy (GTDB): domain Bacteria; phylum Bacteroidota; class Bacteroidia; order J057; family JADKCL01; genus CAWUKT01. The sequence continues at coordinate 63,742 of CAYGRE010000005.1, read as the reverse complement.
CTCCCAAGCTGCTCCGATAAATAGTGCTCCGGTAGACCAATCCCAAGGGAAGTCCTTTGTCTCATCAAAGTCCCGATCGAGCGTCAGGATGATTTCGCCAGTGGATATGTCTTTGTGAATGGACATGATCCGGTACCGCTTACAATTGACGAAAATCTCCCGGTCATGGTCCAGGTCTGCCAGTGCCTGGTCGTAAACAGGAAATGCAGGGTTGGTAAAATCAAGGTATTCGGAACTGTTCCGCAAAACGATCTGGTTTGCTGCCAGGCCTAAGCTGGTGTCACAAATCACCTCCCCATCGCGGTCGGCATTGAAATTATTCATGCTTTCCCTGATCTCCTGTTCAATGGCAAGGAATGCAGGATCACTAAAGGATGGGGGCGTACCGGTGGGGCCCCAGATCCGCCGTGTTTGCAGGAAAAAGTTTACGAACCCTTCAAACAGCAGCCTTACCGGAATGGTTATACGTGCCCCGCCCGATTGAAGAAACTTTGTGAAGAGGTTGTTTTCTGACTGTTCCCCGAGTTTGTCCTCCCAGGTGTATTTGCGGTCCCAATAGTAGGGATAGAGCATGTAACTCATGAAATTCCACTCGAACGCCTGCTCAAAGAATCGCATAAACTGCCCTTCCCGTTTTGTCTCACGCAGGTCCATCTGAGGATATCCGCAAGGTTCCACCCGATTGACCAGCGCATTGTTGTTATCGAAAAACTGGCATGATATATAGGAGATTGCAGCATGCTTGAGCTGTTCCTTCATCAATTCCGAAAGAATCCCCGGATTTTGATTGTACTTTCTCCGCTTGTCGTCTTCATGCTCACTCAATGCCTTTTCATAGGCCGCCAACTCCAGCTCATATTTTTCATAAATGCGGCGCCAGACCTCTCGCTGCCATCCGGAATTGTCAACTGGAAGGGGGGTGAGCTTCAGCTGAATCCGAATATCAAACCTTTTGAGCCACTTCGTAGAAATAGTCGCGTTACCCGCCCCAGAAACATTCATGCCTGTCTTTGGACCGAAATCATCTGGCGGAGAAGTATTGTCCATCGTATCGACCAAGGTTCGCCCGCCAAAGTTAAAACTGACATAATGATTACTTTTATTTAAGACGATACCACTGGCATTAATCACCGAATTGTCAAGTTTCATTTCTGAGACATAGTAACCTGCCGGAATGGTAATTGGGTATGTTTCACCCCAGTTGCTACCGCCTTTTTTGGGCTTTTCCCTCTTGATCTCTAAAGTCATTGTTTTGGGGGGAAGCGGCATGACAGGAGGTTCGAGGTCCGTAAATCCATAGCACTGGACATACTTGTCATAATCCCTTGGCTGAATGTCTTCGATGTTGATACAGGGCTTCTCTGGCTTTTCTCCGCCAAACTCTTTCTCAAGCATCCGCTTGAACAACTCGGAAGGTCCGGGCAGGTACAGGTCCAGCATCATCCGCGAACCATAGCTAAATACCTGTGCCTTGCAGAGTTGATTGACATTCAAGAATTGACGAGACATGTCACCGGTTAATCCTTTAAGTACATGGTGATTGGTTTCCTCAATTTCATTTATCACCCGTCGGCTGGTCAGGGTCCGCACCTTCGTTTCGACTCGGGAAAGGGCTTTGGAAATTACGGTTTTGGATTCATCCTGAACCATCTTTCGGGTGTTCTTGCGGTCAAGGTCAAAACTGAAATTTGTATGTGCGGTAAACTTCATGGGAGCGGTGTCGCCGCCATAGGTAAATGTGGCACCTGTTTGCATTCCAAGCTCCGTTTGAAGCACTGTTTCCACCTCACGCTTCAAGGCAAACCGCTCCTCGAATTCATGGTCCCTTTGTTCAACCGTATTTTTTTCTTCTTCCCGCTCAAAATAAGTCTCTTCCCTGGAAAGTCTCCGGTGCGTTCTCTCCCGGGTTTCTCCATGGATTACATTTTCGATGTAGGAAATTTCCGCAGGGACATAGCACTTGAGTTCGTCTTTGACCACATACAGCTCCGCCACATACGGTATGATCCGAGCGCAACAAGGATCTTGCTCATAACAATTTTCATCACATTTACAGTCACATGGATCCTTGCCTTCTTTTTCGTGACACAAACAATCCTTCTTCGGATCATCTCTAGTCTCGCCATTGCTATTCGGGTCACCAGTGCTGGAGGGTTCTATATTCCGCAATCGAGCGCAGTGTTCAAGCAGGGTTGTCGGAAAGTCAATAACAACCGGCTTTTCATAAAGGGCTTTCACGGGCATTTTCAGCTTTTCAGGGCCATATTCTCCGACCATGCGAACCAACTCCAAGGTCAGGATTGCTTTTTGCAAATCCACTTTACCGGGTTGGGCATCTACGACCTGGGTTTCAGCCAACAATTGGTCTTGCAAGAGAAGCAGAGTCTTTCGCCGAATGGGTTCCAATTCCTTTGCCTTGGGTTCCGATATGATGGTACGGGCAAATTCTGCAACCGAAAATGCGTAACCGTGTTCTTGCGCAAACTCAATCGGCTTGCGTAAGATTTCAGGAATCTGATCGAGACTCCGCAATGCTTCACCGCTTTCAAGGAAGCTTCTCATCGATGATTCCAATTCAAGAAAGTTTTCCGCTTTGGCTTGACGCAGCCAGCCTAGGTAACGCTCCGACTGGTATTCCTTCGAGTGAGTGAAGAAGGCTTTTTTTCTCGCCTCTACAATAGATTGACCATAAGCAGGCCGGACGAGCGACATTTTAAATAGTTCTGACATAATTGTTTGAAGTACTGGGTTAAATGAAAGAGGATTGTATTAAGGGTTGTCTGGTAGTTCCTTTGCCCGATTCGAATTTGAGCGGCTGGAACGGTTGCAATATGGCAGCTCGAGGTGATGCGGCCATTCACATGATTTCGATAATCTTCCTCCAGGGTGCAGTCCCACAATATGCTGGCGGAAACAAAAGACCGTCAAATTCCACGCAGGCCTTGCTTAATCCACAATCACATGTTTCTGGTTTTCTTCCCTTCAGATAGCCAGGAAAAAATAGAATTCATTACAAAAAGATCAATTGCCGGAACCCTCCTGAATAAGTTTTTGCTCTAGAAAGGGCCCCTTAATGGCCTGGATCGACAAAAAAGAGAATTGTTATCTGTTTGCGGTAAGGAAGAAAATACCAAACCTGTGTTTTCAACCACAACAGACCCGAACTAATTTGCCGCTGTTTCAAAAACACATTGACCAATAATCCATTACCATTATGAACCCGAAACATGTTATCAAATTTGTATCAAGAGGCTTCATCGCGATAGCCCCTATTACCTTTCTTATTCTCTTCACAGGTTGCGAAAGCAGCCATCAGGAAGATGATAAGAAGCTTCTGCAAGCGAGAGTAGATTCACTTTCTGAGCGTATAGTTTTTCTGGATTCGACTATTTCTGAACTGACCAAAACGGCTGACTCAAGTAAAAAAATACCAGAAGGACCATCTCAATGTCAGGACGTTTTTCCGGGATCTAATGAGGTCTCATTTCTTTTTGAGGAAATTTCTCCCATGACAAATGACACAAAAGTATACGAGGTCAATCTGGAAGAGGATTGCCTGTACAACCTGGAATCGTTTTCCAAATGCTGCAGGTGCAGTTGCTCGGTAGACTACCTCATTGTTGATGGCCCGGTGTCGGATGGTGATATCCTGACGGTTTCACTATCTGGATCCTCCCAAAGAAATTTTACCAACCAAGACTTGACGATTACCGATGGCAAAATTTCCCTGACGAGCTACGGTTTTAGCCGGGAGTGGGAGGCTGGAATGACCTTTACCGTAAAAAACCCCAACGGGAACATGGATGGCATCTCTTGTGTCGGCGGCGGGCTTTGTGTAGTCGTAGCGGTTGAAGGAGGTGGAAATTGAACCGAAATTTCTTCAGTTCAAACCTGAGCTATGAACCAACCCTTATCCGGAAGATTGGAGCTGCTGTTGAAATCCTGCAGCAGCTCCTTCTTCACTGCAGAAAAATCTTCAGTTTCTGGCAAGGCATAGTGAACATGATACAGGCGGTGAACAGCTTTCCGAAAATTTTCAAACCGAACCTTAGACATCCGGGAAATGTCTTTTCGCTCGATGTAGCCACGAAACGACCGCAACAATCCTTGAAACTTCTCTTCCGCTTCGTCCCATGCGGCAAGATCCAGCTCTCCAAGAGAAGAAAAATAGGTTTTGAGCAGCAAGCATCTCAAATTCAATCCATAGTATTGGTCGGCTTTGTTGGTATCAGACAATTCCATCATCGCTTCCGCCTTTTTCCTGACCTCATTGTACCTGCCTTCGTAGAATGCAATGAAGATTTCATTGTAGCCAATAGCGGTGTTGTCCTGGGTACGTGTGAGTCTGGAAGCGAAATCTGCCATAAAGGCTCTGGCTTCGTCCACTTTCCCCAAACGACATTTGATTGCAATCACGTTGTGAAAGTAATCAGGAGAAATTCTACCATTTTCAAGCAATGTTCCCCAACCCAGGAGATCGGTAAAAAGCTCATTGATCTTTGTGAGGGTCGAAAGGTCACCGTTGTTGAGTCGAATGGTGAAGTAGTTGAGCAGATAGCCGTACAAATCGGTGATTTCTACTTCTTCCACATAGTCCGTCCCCCAGGTGGTGAGCAAATCTCGGAACTTGTGAAAGTGAAAAGTTTCATTTTCACTATTCAAAATCATATAGGCATGGAAATATGCTTTGGCCAGGTTCGGCATGGTGTCAAAGGAGGACTTCATCCATTGCAACAATTCGTTTTTTGCTGGTGGCTCCCATCGATGGCCATAAACCAATTGTTCATTGCTGGATGCACAAAGAAAACGGAGTTTCTGGGTGATATAATAGTCATCCAAATCCAAATGAAGCATATCCAACCCCCGGTCGCTTGGTTTTTCGGCACGAGCTTGCGAAGCCGTTGCAAGTTCAAGCCGCAAGTCGAGCGAAATCCGATAATGGTCTGCATTGGGGAATTGATTTTTCAACATGCGCCGGCACTCGGACATTTTCTTTTCAATTTCTTCCGGGCTGATGGCCCTCTCCTTGAAGTATTTCAGGGCATAGGGATACAATTCAGCCGGCTGTTTCAAAAGTCCATGAATACCTGCATAATCAATCAAACGATTGTAAAGGCGGGAGATCAGCTTGTCAAAAGTATTGTTGCTCATCTTCAGTCCCCTTTTCTCCAAAAATTCATCGCGACCTATCTCAGTGTTCCAGATTCCCATTTTTCGGCAGTGCCCGAAAAACACCTGCAATTGATTGTCGCTTCCGGACTTGAAAAGAGATGCTGACAGGAAGACTTCAAAGAGATCAATTTCCTTTGACTCCATGAGTCGAAGAATTCGAAACGGCTTACGCTTCCAGAGTGATTTGGAGGATTCAGTGTCCATAAAATGTTCTTTCCCAACGTCAAAAGGTCAATTGATTACACAAAGTATGAATTATTTCTCATATCGGTTGGCCACCAATGTATTCAAGAATACCAAATGTCATACATGCCCATTGGTTAAAGTCACCAGGCTCGACATCAGTTAAATAACTATAAAACATGAAAACCCCATTCACCATACCTACCTCCATGCAGAGTTTTGTGTTGTCATTGCTCTCCTGCATTCTTATTCTGGCTTCATGTAAAGACCAGGATTGTGGTGCTCCTTGCAACCTTAAGAAAGGCAAACCGAAGGCCAGCTATGGCCCTCCGCTTATCCACAGTCCGGATGCGGTTCCCGACTCATGTAAGGCCATGACCATGAGTTACTATGAATCCACGAAAATAGTAACACTTGATCTTGCGAGGTTGGATACCATAGAACCTCAAGATACGGTATTGGCTGTTCTGGACCGGGACTCAGCCTTGTTCGTTTTGGAGAGCCGCAAAGGTGACATCTTTGATGAAACATGGCAATTCAGCTCAGCCGATAGCCTGAATGGTACGGCAACCTTGATTTACAGAGGAGGAGATTCTCTTTCCGCAGATGGATTTTTGGAAGGTGATCTTTCTTATGGTGGAAACGACTATGAGTTGCGCAAATGTATTGTAGGGAGCTACATACTTGGGAAAGTAGACTCTGAAGAATTGGTGACCTATGACAATCTTCCACATGTAGGTAACACCGGAAAGCCACGAAGCAACTTAAATTGTGATAACGCTTACGGAAATACGGTAATCGACTTGATGGTGGTCTATACCGATTCTGCCCGTAATGCAAGTGGAGGTATATTGGGAATCGAAGCCAATATCCTGATGTCCATTGAAAAAGCAAATGAAAGTTTCGCAAAGAATGGAATTCCGGTAAGACTTAACCTGAATCATATTGGCGAATACGAAGGTTATCCTGCCGGTTTGGAATCGAAATCACTTGATCTAAAGTCCAAACTTGACAGCTTCATCATAACAGATAAAAACCTCGCAGCCGAAAGGGAGCGCTTCAATGCAGATCTGTATATGGTCTTTGTAAAAAATGCAGATACAACCTATAACGGTTATGCCAGCGAGTCAAAAGCTGTCGCGGTATTGCGAACACAAACCCCCACGAAAAAGTATCTATTCGCACATGAGATTGGGCACCTCATCATCGGTGATTACCATGCAGACTCTACCTGCCTGAAAATCATCAACGGTGAAACGCGTCAAACCATCATGGGAAATGTTAAAAGAATCAAACGTGTACCCCAATATGTTTTTGATGGAGGGAATTGCAGTAATTCATTTCTTGACGAAATCATAGCTGGCGCACGCCTGGTGTCCACCAATCGTTGCCTAATGATGGTAAGAGAAGCCCTGATCCAGGACTATTTCCAAGACAATGGAATTGAACCAAGTAATAATACTCCAGATGCTTCTGTGCCTCTTTTTTCTCCTCAGATCTATTTGCGAAACGAACCAGATTCTCTTCGAATCCACTTGTATGATTCTCAAAATCCGATACCTGGCACCGACAATTATTTGTATGTGATTGTTCGCAATGGTAGCAGCCGGATTGTTAGTGGTTCGCTGACCGCATACCAGAACTGCAATGCAATTTCAAGCAGGATGGCAGATTTTACTGCCATTGGAACGGTTCACGATATCAACATTCCCCAAGAATCCATCCAGATCATTGAACTCAAAATTCCTGCCGGAACCCTAGGCTCCGAACAGTGTCGGTTTATCGCGCAATTCCATAAAAACAAGACCCCTGATGCCCTTCCAGACGACAAATGGGCCGTAGAATTCGTTGTAAATAAAAATAAAGTTGCAGGGCGTGCTTCCAATAAAATGATTTTAAGCAAACCATCAACTGGAACTAGCAGCAATGAATTTGTTCGCGTAGATCCATGTAGTATGGTTAATTCTATACCGTACAAGAAGCTAATCCGCGATTCAATCCGAATTTGGTTTTCACCTTCTCCTGAAACACAGCAGACATTTCTGGACGCGGGTGGAAGATTAAATTATTCATTCCATGCGGATAGTACATTCAACCCCATAAATAAAGAGGTCGTGAATTCGAACCCCAATTCTTCCCTCCAGGAAATTATAATACCGATACCCGGTCGGCGGCTCCCGAAAGTTTTCAATCGGATAAGGTTGTTTCACTTTACCGTGTGTCCTACCAGGAAAGCAGTGAATGCCTCTTATCCAGTCCATATTGAGCAATGGGATAACAAAGGTATCACAGGGGCACATACCTTTATCCTCAAGACCTCAAATTCGCCAACCCAATGACCAGACTTTGGGAATGTATCGAATCCTTACTGGAAGAAATCCGAATCAGCAGAAAGGACTTCATTAAGATGGAATATGAAGGAGATACTGAAAAGTGGGAAGTAGAGGTTTCCCTTCCCCTTCAACTTGCCTTGAAGTCTGTGAAAGGCAAAGTCATACAGAACCGGGAGAGGGATGTCGATTTCATTTTCGAAAGTGTATTGGAAACTTTGGAAATCGAAGAACGGGGTTTGAATGATCAGTTGGTCCGTGAACGCCTGCGACATGAAGTCGGTTTGCTGTTCCCCAGGTGGCAAAAAGGGGAAATGGACAAAAATAGACTCCTAAATGACTTCTGTCAGCGTGTTCTGGTAATCTTTGGAGATCACCAGCTTTTCAGGGGGCAGGTCGCTTTCGATAGTTCTGATGAGGCAGAAAATACCTCTCTGCGGTTTGAACAACTTACCGAAGAACTTACTCGGAGACTGAAGGGATTGTTTGATGTGATTGCTGAAGATAAAACTGAAATTTGGTTGGAAGATACTACGCCCTCAGACCCTGGGCATGGAATTGCACATTCAGCCTTGTTAAAGGTGAGGTGTTGGGGCTGATATCCAAGAATGTATCATATGAATTTCTTCTGCCACGTGTTAGGTATTTGAACTCCAACCATTGGTCATTCTAGATCAAATTCGAATTTTTGAAAACAGCTTCAAATCCTCAACAAACACCATCAAGGGGTCTGAAACAAGAGTCCGGTTCCGAGGGTCCGGGTGCCCTCAGCCGAGGCAAATCGTCCTTTAGGAGGTAAAATCGGCCCACCACTTTCGGCTATAACGAAGTCATTTAAGCTGGTGACCAAGGGGGCCTGGTGACGATTCTCACTTTTGACAAAATGCAAAACCCGCTGTCTTTACAGTAATTAAATTACCGAAAAACAGCGGGTTGCTTAGACCGACTTTCAAGACGTTTTTACACAGCCTCAAATTCCGGCAGCTCCTTTTTTGAAATATTGGCAGCGATTACACGACTTCCAATTCGAAAGTATACGTTGCACTGGAACCAAATTCCACATCGAAGCAGTATTGGAATTTAATGGTATAATTTCCTGGTTCTGCATCGCGGGTCACCAGAACGAATTCACGGCTGGCGCAGGAAGATGTTCCGCAACCACAGCCTGCTGCAGTCTCAGAAGCACATGGAGCCAGATCACCAAAGCAAACCAAGCGGGTCGGCTTGAACAGGAAATTCTTGGGTTCGACGGGATTGCCATCAGGATCAAGAATATCGGTGATCATCACGGTTACATGACGGAACCAGAGATTTTTATAAGGATTACAAGCGGTAATGCAAATGCACTGAACATCAGTTTTTTCAATCAGATCACCAACTTCGTCACCATACTTAACAGTAAATACAGGTTCAACATTTGGCAACTCAGCTGAATCACAAGGAACTTCAGTCTTGATTTCGGCGCTGGTCATTCCAAAAACGGAAGCCACACCAGTATTTCCGACGAGAGTTCCTGCACCGGTCGCGGTGTTGACAGTCAACAATTGACCACCTGAAGTAATGCCATAAAGGACACCATTACAGAAATCCAGTCCATAAACAGGGTTGAAACCAAATGGGCCAATCGCAGCAGCGGCTGCAGTTACGGGGTTAATCCGTCCCAGGATTCCACCAGAGAATGATCCATACAAGTTTCCGCTGGCATCAAAAGCCAGGTCACCTGAAGAATTCAATCCTCCGCCCATGGGCCCGATCAGGGTTGCAACCGCAGTCACCTTATCCAAGGTGTAAAGGTTGTTACCACCCATCATATACAATACTCCAGCAGCATCGGCATCCAATGCATTGGAAGGAGCACTGTAATTACCAATCAGGGTACCTGCACCCGTAGTGGTGTTGATCGAGATCAATTGACCGCCAGTAATTCCGTACAAAGTTGTACCATCCCAGGCAATATCGGTGACACTTGAGAAACCAACAGGGCCAATCAAGGTAGCAACCGCAGTTACCTGATCCACGGTATACAATCGGCTGAAGCTATCAACAATATAGATGATACATTCAGTGTCATTTGAGTAAACATAAGACTCGCAGATATCCTTGAGTTCTTCGTTTACTTGCTCAGATAGGTCGCAACACTTTGGTGATAAAAAGTCCATAAGAAAATTGTTTAAAGGTTAATTAGTTCCTGGAAGAGCGACGGGGGCCCAATCCCTCTTCCTTATTAAACTAAAGATACAACCACCCTTTGACGCCCCATGTCAATAAGCTGGGCAAATGTGACGGGTTGGTAAATTTTACTTTCAGTCCTATTGATGAAATTTCGGCGATTTTGGGCAAAAAAGGGAGTGGGACAAAACGGGAATTGGGTTCATTGTCCTTGCCTCATACCATCTGTAACTTTCCTTGATTTCAAATTTTGCTTCCTCGGCAAAATAGAATTGATGTTTCCTACTCACTTTTTCCTTACATCTTCTACTACTTCCTCCCACGTAAACAACTTCCCTTCGCCAGACTTATACTTGTCAATCCGTTCATCAAGAATCTTCCGGTGCTCTTCCGACAATTCAAATCCGTTTGTAGGAAATAAAAGGTCACTGACGACTTCTTTAATATTAGCCATCAATGAAGCATTTTGAATCTGGCCGATCATCTCCATCAACTCATTTCTGTCTCTGTTCAAATCCATAATTAAAGATAGCTAAAAACGAGAAGATTCATGGGATGTTTGCTCATAATGGATATACCGATTCGTTTGACCCACTCATAATGCCAATAACTCTACTAGAGTTCAGGAACAATAGAGGCAGACTTCAAAGTTGAAAGGTCTTGTATTCCAATACAATAGGACTGAGTAGTAATTGCATAAATACCCAAACGCCGTTCATTGGATTGGGGGGAGATCACTTTTTTAACACGACTAAATTATTCTTTTATCTCATTGTATTTTAGCTTATTATCCACACAACTACATTAAATAATAATTCTAGTACGTCATTAAATAATAATCACATCCCAGCACTAAATAATAATAGAAGCACATCGTTTAACAATAAGATTAACACAATAGCATGGCAACGCCCGGAGAGAAATTAGCAGAATCATTAGAAAAGCTAAAGGAACTACAAGACAAAGGCATTGTAGGGATTAAAACAGATGATCTTTCACGAGTACACAGAGAGAGACTGGTTGCCAATGGATTTATCCGGGAAGTGATTCGTGGGTGGTACATTGTTGCTCCTCATGGTGAACAACAAGGAGATAGCACCTCTTGGTTTACATCTTATTGGGGATTTTGCTCACGCTATTTAGAAGATCGCTATGGGGAAAATTATTGCATTTCGGCTGAACAGTCATTGCTCATCCACGCAGGTAACACCTCTGTACCCCATCAGCTAATTATTCGGTCAACAAAAGGGAACAACATGCCGGTTGAGCTGTTGTTTAAAACATCATTGTTTGTGATGAAATCAACCTTACCAGATAAGGCAGAAATTGAAACAAAAAAAGGCGTACGCATAGTCAACCTACCTTCCGCGATTATTCATTCACAACCTGCTTTATTTCGGACAAATCCGACAGATGTACGGACAGGATTATCAATGATTCGTGATGCTTCTGAATTGTTAGGGCCGTTGTTGGATGGAGGACATTCGACCATTGCGGGGAGATTGGTAGGTGCTTATCGCAATTTGGGACAAGAGAAAATTGCCAATGATATCCTGAAAGCCATGAAGTCGGTAAGCTATGATATAAGAGAAACTGATCCTTTTGAAGAAGAAACACCCATTGCACTGAATGCACGTGAAAGGTCACCTTATGTGAACCGCATTCGTTTGTTATGGCATGAAATGCGAAAAAAGGTTGTTGCGGTTTTTCCAAAACCTCCTGGGTTTCCAGCAGATATTGGCAGCTATATTACAATGATGGAGGAAATCTATACTACCGATGCTTATCACTCATTATCCATTGAAAAATACCGGGTAACTCCTGGAATAATTGACCGTGTACGATCGGGATCATGGGACGCTAAAGAAAATGAAGCTGACCGACAACAAAAGGACGCCATGGCTGCCAGGGGTTATTGGCAAGCCTTTAATGCAGTGAAGGAAAGCATTAAAAAGATATTGAATGGAGAAAATGCTGGTGCTGTTGCTGATCAGGACCATGGTGACTGGTATCGTGAATTGTTTGCTCCAAGTGTGAATGTAGGAATCCTGAAACCCTCCGATTTAGCAGGGTATAGAACCAATCAGGTGTATATCGGAAAATCTAAGCATACGCCTATCAACAAAGAAGCGGTAAGAGATGCTATGCCGGTACTTTTTGACCTATTACAAACAGAGGAACATGCAGGTGTGCGAGCCGTATTAGGTCATTTCATTTTTGTATTTATTCACCCCTACATGGATGGCAACGGACGAATGGGGCGTTTCCTGATGAACGTTATGTTAGCATCTGGTGGATATCCCTGGACGGTAATCCCGGTAGAGGAAAGGGATCGCTACATGGAAGCTTTGGAAGCTGCCAGTGTGGATCAGGATATAAAACCTTTTGCGGAGTTTGTTGCCTGGTTGGTGGAGGAAGGGATGAAAGGAAAGCCTGTGGCGAAGGTATAATTCATCCTTGTTCTTCCAGCAATCAGGGGATAGATAATAGTAGTGGGCTGCGTCGCTGGCTCTTGAAGGGATCCCAAGAATGACTTTGGCAAATTCATCGAACAGATGGATTAAATCAACCAGTCCTAATAGTAGCAAATAGCTTTAAATCACCAGCAACCAATATAAAAGGGTTCGAATTAAGCACCCGCTTCCGAGGGTCCGGGTGCCCTCTCATCAACAAGAGGTACCCGTTCCGCTCCATTTTCGCCCTACACGCGATCAATTTTTTTACCCCCACTGGGTTACTTTCTCCCTCCTTCCTGCCATCAATAGAAGATCAAGCCAAGAACTCGCGAACAAGAACTGATCGCGAACAAGAACCGATCGCCAACAAGAACCGATCGCCAACAAGAACTGATCGCCAACAGGAACTGATCGCCAATTGATAACACCATGGAAGAAAAGATGCCCCATCACCAGCCAACGACAGCCCAGCCCGCTTCAGCAAGCAAAAGCCCAAAATCACCAACCAACACCATGGCTCCACCCTCCCTCCAGCTCGAGGCCGGAAAAGGAGCCATGCCAACCAATGCGCCTATCCAGGCCACCCTGGACCCGGACCAGACTGCCGCAGCCCGGCAGTGGGCCGCCGACACCGACCTTGGCGCTGAAGCCATCCAGCAGTTGCAAACCTCCCTCGGCATCGACCCGACCGGTGTCTACGACGATGCTACCATCAACGCCGTCTACAACCGCCAGGTCACCAACAACGAAGGCAAAAGCGACAACAAAAAAGGCAAAGAAGACGGGATCGCGGACAAAACCTTTTTCAAGCAGCATGGCCTCCTCTTTACCGGGAAGATCACCAATGCCAAAGCCATGCCCGATTTCGTCAGGCAAATCCTGGACGAAGACGGGAATCCGAAACCAGCGTTCCAGAATGGGATCACCGTCGGTTGCTACACCCATTACGACGACCAGAAAGAAAACAACCAAACCTTCTGGAAAGTGGCCAACCCCTGGGCCAAGCACAACAGCGCCATTGGCATCAACGAGGCCGGGGAATTGCAGATCGGAGTACCCTTAAAGGTCACCGAGACCCATGAGATCGTCGAGATGGTACAAAGCATCTCCCGGAGCCTTCAGGAAGTGTTCTGGACCAATTGGAATGCAACCGTAAACGATTATTTCCAAGGTCCGGTGATGGTGCCCGCCTGGACCCAGGTCAAGAACCTGGCTATTTTTGCCCACGGCATGCCTTATGGCGTAGGGACCGATGCCGGTGGAGCTTACCGCGATGGATTGGTAGCCGGCCAACCCGACGACCGGAAATACCGAGAGACGGCCCCCAATATAGAGTCATTTGCAGACGGGCTTCAGGGAGCGATTAAAAATGATGTCAACGTGCAGTTGTTTGCTTGTAATGCCGCACGTGAATTCGACGAAGAGAACCACCTCAAGAAATCAGGGAATGAGCACCGGCAGCGGCCAGATGGACAGGAAATGGGCGGAGATACCTCATTCGCAGCCCGTTTACAAGAAGAATTGGGAGAAGATTCCACCGTCTTTGGTCACCTCACCGCAGGCCATACCACCAATAATTTTACCTCGCTGGCCTATGGAAAACTGGCCGGAGAAGATGGCGTGGTACATATCTTTGACGTCCTCTATCCCGACACCTTCATTGACTCCGAACTGTTGCGCCTTTTCCCCGAATTGACCGAAGAACAGCGCATGGCAATTCGTCCTGGCCTCCGCGACGAAATGTGGTCCCATTATAAGAGCAGTATTTCGGATGAATACCTCCGCCAGGCAGGTAAGACCCAGGTCAAGCATTGGAAGCAACCCAAGCAGACGGAGGAACAGAAAGCGGCGGGGATTGAACCCGAAGTAGTTTACCGTCAGTTGGGAGAACGCTTATACGAAGAGGGAATTCCGGATCTGGGAGCAGAAATGTTTACCAATACCGAAGCCTGCCGCACCCTGATGAACCAGAACTTCAGCGACGTCTGGATGACGGACAAGCGGATCAAAAACCTGAAGAAGGGGTAATCGAAGATGAACTGAAGAGTTAATCCAAATACGAAGAGGGGTTGACCCAAAGACTAGGCGAAGGTTGCCCCAAAGATCAGGCGAAGATTAATTCAAAGGAATACTCAAACCCAATCCACCGGGCGCAGGATACAACCGGTCCAGTACCTTCATGATCCCCTTGTTCCCATGACGCTGGTGGAGGACGCTCATAGTAAGGTCATAAACAAATAGAAACCCACCTTGCAGGATCAGCGAATTTCCCCATCCTCTGAACTGGTCCCGGCGGTCTCCGAGTTCATTGGAAGAACGTTCGCGGAGATAGAGGCCAAAGGCCATATAACCGACATCCAGCCCCGTATTCAGCATCAGGGACAATTCAATCTTCTTTTGTTCCTTCACCGTGCCGGTTAGGTCATATTGCTTGTTCCGTGTCCGGTGACTTCCCCAGTAACCCAAGCCAGCAATGGCAAGGTTGACCCCATTCCAAGCCACATTCATTTGGTGAAAGGCGCGGGTAGAACCAGAGGTCCGGCCCATCTGAACCCCACTGTACCCGATATTGGCAACCGCCCAGGAACCCAAAACGATCATCCCGGTTTTGTTGAGCTTGAGGCGCTCGGCATTGAGGGCATCGAGTTCGGGTTGGAGTTGAGACAGCGATTCGGGCGACATTTGCACAGCTGGTTCGGTCGGAGTCTGGGCCTGAGAAAACAATGGCAGAAAACCCAGCAACAGTACGATGATTGAAAAATGAATAGATCTTAACATGTCAGAATAAGCAATTGAAGGGGGGAATTGTTATTCCAATTTCAGAAAACACCTATCTGAAGATAGCCGTCCGAAAGCTCTCCACCTGACCATTCTTCCTGTGTACCCGGAAAACATAGATACCGGATAGCCATCCATCCACTGAGATGTCATAAGTGCTGTTCCGGGACAGCAATGGTATTTCCATAACCTTTCTGCCACTCACTTCCCATACCGTGAGGTATTCCGCCTTGTCACCAGGGACCAGCGTTAGATGACCATCTCCATTCCTGTTTCCCCAGACTCCAACCGGAAGCCCGCTCGGATCGTCGGGAAGTGATCCACCTATATTGGTGGGCGTAAGCCCCGCCCCCGCAGCCAGGTCCTTACAATTGCCATACTGGCCTGCCCCTGCGAGGTCCCAGCAGCCGATGGTTTGAGAATTGGAACCCCCGGAATACCAGTTGCTGCGACTCGTCCTGCCTACCCCTTCTTCATACGTGAGCGAGGTTCCTCCATTTGGGGAGAAATTGATCAAGCCACCGATGCAAGGGTCGAATTCCTCAAACCTGGCGAAAAAGCGTCTTACCCGTCCATCTGCAAGCAGAATGGATTCAGTGTGTACATAGTAATCGTTGGTATTCGTGGAAACGTGGAAGTTGGCCGGAAGGAGGTATAAATAGGGATGGTCGGCGTCAATATGTGTGACCGTTCGGGTATCGGAGGGCGTATATGTGGTATCGGTGGTGGAGCCGCCGGTGAAGATGTAATTTACCAGATACGTCAATTTCGAACCACTGGTGACGTAGGAATATTCTCCCGGGTTCGCCGTTTTGCTTTGCACCTCATGGTTGGTCCAACTGGTAGTCGTTCCAGATGAGCCATAGGAAAAACTTCTTTCCTGATAACGATCTCCGACTACCAACGCACCGAAAATGGCATCGAAACCAGGCAGATTCCCACCCAGATTCAATTCTTCAATTCCCCACAAAGTCATGTCGGTACCGTATTGCTTCCCCGTTTCCAGGGATTTCACCGGCAGCAATGAATACCCCCGAACCAAGCCATAGGCTTTGCTCAATGCCAGTTCCCGACCATTGGAAAGCGCAATCACTTTGACACTGTCGTTCTGCCCCAAAACACTTTCCACCCCTTCGGAGACCACCTGCGCGGTGATGCCCAGGCCAGCATTGAAGGTCCAGGAATCCCCAGTCCGGGCACCCGGACGAATCAGAAAGGTATCTGGTGTAGAGGTGATGAATTCGACACCACCGTTTGCCAGGTTACGGAAACTATGACCCAGAATATTGTTCTGGTCCGGCATCAGCACTGCCCAACCGGGATCGTTATTTACATCATCACCATTGCAATTGATCAGTGGCGTATTGGGAAGCGGAGGCCTCAGGATAGAATTGAAGGAGTACAACGTGTCTACACCTTGTACAGTTATTCCCTCGACTTTCAGTGAAAAAATCCCTGTACCAGAGTTACCGGAATCGGGCATCGTGAAATGATGGGTATACATATCTGGGAATGGATGATAGGCCTGAGCATGGAGCATTCCTGTAAAAATGGTCAGCAAAAGCAGCAATAGAGGGCGTTTGGTTCGGTTCATGGGGTCGATGTTGGGTTAGCTACAAGATAGCAATATCAGGATCAGGTCAAATAGGTATTCCTGCTTGATCTTACGTACTCAAATTGGCCCCTTTCAGAACTTCCCCCTAAACCGCTCCAAAAACTCCACCACCCGGTCTTCCAACCACGTATTCCCCTTCTGCCGCCAGTGCTCGGTAAAGCCGACATGCCCGCCTTTTTGGGGAGCCATGAAATGAAACAAGGGATGGTCTTTGGCTTGCGCAAAGGGAAAGCATTCCGGAGTCAGAAACGGATCATCCACCGCATTGATCAGGAGGGTCGGGATCGTAAGGCCGCTGATAAACCGGTTGCTGGAACAGGATTGGTAGTAGTCCGGCGCATCCTTGAATCCATGGGCCGGGGCTGTATAGAGGTTGTCGTAGTCAATGAAATTGCGAACTGCCCTGGCCTCTGCCAGCGTATAAGTAGCCTCTTCGGGAAACGACTGCTGCTTCATAATCGCCTTCTTCTTCAGGGTGATCATGAAATTCTTCAAGTAGACCCAGTTGCGTCTGCGTTGGAGATTGGCACAAGTGGCTTCCAGGTCACAAGGGACAGAGGCGGCAACCAGCCCTTTAATCTCAGGGCGAATCGAATCCCCGCGCTCCCCCGCATACTTGATGGAAAGATTTCCTCCCAGCGAAAACCCATTCAGGATTATTTCCCGGTAACCGAGGTCGTCGATCAGGTGGTTGACCACATGGTCCAGGTCATCCGTCTTGCCGCTGTGGTAAGAGATATAGAGCCGGTTGGGTTCACCGCTGCAACCCCGGAGGTTCAGGGCCACTGAATCAAAACCGGCTTCGTTGACAGCCCTGGTAATTCCCTTGATATAGCGAGAACCGGAATTCCCCTCCAGGCCGTGGGTAGTAATAAAAATGGGCCTTTTCTTCCCCGGTCTGGGAGCTGAAAAGTCAGAATTGGGAGCTGCAAAGTCAGTATTGGCAGCTGAAAAGTCCAGGTCGAGAAAGTCACCATCGGGCAATTCGAGCCGGAACCGGTTGTAGCTCACCTTAACTCTGCGGGTTCGCGCCGGAATAATGGTATGAAGGTCCTTCTGACGAAGGTGAAAGGGAGGGGAATAAGGTGGCGCTTCAAGAATGGGCATGGCCGTGCAGGCAGGTTAATATTTCAGGACACGGCCGGAATAGCTTTTCTCTTCGTTGCGTGCCCTGAAAAGATAAACACCATTGGGCCATTCTCCAAGACTGGTTTCAGCCCGGAAAACACCTTTGTAGGATTTTTGCGAAACAAGGCGGCCACGTGGGTCATAAACGTCAAGGGTCCAGTCACCCCCCATATTGGCAGGGACCCTGATTACCACCAGGTCATTGCTGGGATTGGGGTGGAGAGAGATGCTGGAGACAACAGGTTCGGGATTGGAAACATCCAGGCAAATGTCTGACATCAGGCTTACCGTAATATCCTCTGACCTCATAAAACCGATTCCCTGGTCTACCCAGACGAAATACGTTCCTGGAGAATCTACCGTGATGGTAGGACTGGTCTCTCCGGTGCTCCACTCATAAATGGTGTGTCCGGCCGGAGCACTCAAGGTCCGGTCTTCCGGGTCACAGTCCACTAAAGGTTGCTCAATAGAGAAAGGGGGATCCTGTTTGTGGACCCGATATGAGACCCAGTGCAATGGGAAATCAATCTCCATCACAATGTCATCAAATGCATCGTATTCAGAGACGTTGGCAGGATAAGTGTCGTCGAAAAAGCCACCCCAGGTGAGGATCACCCCATCATTGTCCATCAGTTGGGAATTTCCCATGATAGCCGTATTGAGACCGGTAGGATGCTGGATTTCGCGCACCAGCGTGGCCGTCATCGCGACCGTATCCAGATCGTATTCCAGGTAACGGGCGATTTGTTGGGTACCGAACCTGGCATTGTCAAAGACATAAAGGTGCCCATTTGGGGCAATCCGGGCATCGTGCTGGCCGTTGAAAAAGACCGTATCCCCGATAAGTTGGAACTGATTCGCCTTGCCTCCCAGCCGCCACATAATGTCCCCGGTCTGGCGGTTGATCTTGGTGACCTCACTCAGGTTGCGGTTGGAAATCACATAGTTGCTGTCCAGGTCAAAATTGATAGAGTTGGAGTGTACCTGGTCGAGGCTGGGGTAATTTGTATAAAAGTCGCTCTGGGTATCTTCAATCGGGATGTTGTCAAGGGCAAACCAGGAAAAGACCTGGTTCTTATTTTCATCCAGTTCCACGATGCTGTTGCTTTTCACACTGCAATTGGGACTCCCGTAGGTTACCGTATCAGCCATCAGCAAACCGCTGGCATCGCGAATAGCATAGTCGGTGCAGATAAAGTGATAGTGGTTGTCAGGAGTGATGATCATCTCGTGTTCGTCGGTCTTGAGCGACCCACAGGTAATGGTGTCAACCAGCTGAAAAGTGCTGTCCAGGAAGAGGAAAGTATACCCGGCTGCTCCTGCAGAAGGGGCATAGGACATCATACCATTGGGGTGGACCTTGAAGTCGAAAGGCCGGGTATTGGTGTAAGGCGGCTCAGAATTAATCAGCAGAGGCGCGTAAAAAACCTGAGTACCCGCAGAATCCAGAATCATCAGGCAACCGGGGTTGGCATCGTTGGCGAAGCGGGATTGTGGAGTCAGAAAGATATAGCCGGGAGCCGGGTCACCGTAGAGGGAAACCGAAAACGGGATGGGAGGAGCCGGAAGCTGTGCCATACCCAACGTAGGCAGCAAAAAAAATAATAACAATAAAAATCTCATACCCATGACGGGGCGAAAATAACAGCAAAATCTGAGGCTTACAATCCTGTGTACGCCAAGATTGGTGAATTGTCGAGTTCTGTCGCAAGTTCTTCACCGGAACTCCATTGGATGCCAGGGTTGGCCGCTCCGGTTTGGGCGAAATGTTTAAGAATATCAATGCCCTGTTCGTGGGTAATCAGGTACAGTCCGGGAAAGGTCCGGTCGCCATGGTTTTTGCCGCGAAACACCTGGCTTTCAGGCAGTTTTTCCAGATTTCCCAAAGTCATTTGGCCAGGATCTCCTTTGTGCATGAAAATCTTGGCATACCCGTAGGACTCATTGAAATGGACCAGAACCGAGGTATCATCATTTCCCTGGAGAACAACCTCCCTCTGTCTATATGATTTTTCCCCAGGCAAAAGCCGCAGCAGGTCAGCTTCATTAAATAGGGGTCTCAGGCGTCCATTCACCCGAAGCTGTCCCTCCAGCCGCCTGTGGGTCTTTTCACCCGGAGCAAATTCGGCCATCAGAAACAGGACCTGGGAAGATACCCAAACCAGGTAAGCAGGGGAGTTAAAGGGGTCAAAAGGAGAACGGAATTCTATTTCGGACAGGAATATGGTGGAAGACAGGACTACACACACCACCGCAAGCGCCTTAGATGGTTTTCGCGTGATCAATCCCCGATAGTAGCCAATCAGCAAAAGAAAGTTGGAGAACCATGCCAGAAACAGTAAAGGGATTTGCAGGACAGTACCAATTGTGAAAATGCCGCCAATGAAAGCACCAATCCCGGGGATATAAAATTCAAGGAACGGATCACGAACCGGCATGGCCATGGGCAGAAGCATGGAAAAGAGGTAGAGGTACAACGAAAGACGCAAGAGTGATCTGCGCATGGTTCCGGGTGATGGGTCAATCAGAACCAAAAATAAGGAAAACCGGGAAAACCTGAAGAATTGGGAAAACGAATCTGCTTACTCGGGAAAAATGGGGAAATCGGGTTGCCTGGGAAAATCAGTCCTCAAAAGAAAAATCAGAAGGGGAATCAGGAGATGGGGCGTCCGGAGCAGAAGTATCCGGGTGAGAATCTACGCCTCCTCCCAATTGCAGGTGGTAGAGCATCCAGCCGGGTTCTTCCTTGGTGAATTCCATCTTGTGGGTCTTTCCACCGTTGCGGGCCGTCAGAAAATAAATATCCTCGGTGATCTCATCCCAGGAAAGCTCAGCAGCTCCCAGGTCATCACCAATCGAAGTCATACCATTTTCATAGTCAGCCTGCTGGGCCAGGGTGATCAGAGATTTGATCCCGGTAGGCGTAGCCATAGACTCAAGGCGGTCTGTTTCACCCGATTTCAATAACTCGACGATGGAAGCAAATGACTTTTCGGGAGTTGAAAGATCTGGATTGCCCAAAGTGTTGGCCGTTTTGAAGGCAAACAAGGGGAGAATCAGGACCAGGAAAAGACTTCGAATGCGCATAGGCCATAGTATTGAATGGGCCTGCTGGAAATGGTTGGTCAACTGTAAAGTTATTTAATCGATTTAAAACATAAAAATAGCAATTGATTCACTGTGCTTCCAGCCTCCTTTTCCACCGGATTTGAAAGGATGTGTGGAAAACTCGACTGTTTAGAGAAGGGGGGCGCGTCTTATCCCAGTAGCGGGTGTAATATTTCTGCCCAATTTGTGTATTTTTTTCCAATATGTGATTGGGCAGCTAGCTCGAAATGGTGATCTGCGAACTCCTGGGGCGCTTTGGGGCAGAGTCGGGAATTTAGTCGTAGGGAGTGGGCATTCGCAGGTATGTAATATTCTTGGATAATTGTGACCTTTTGTGTTTATTTGAAACAGATATATACGCTAATACGCCCAGCTAATAATTAGGTGAACAACAGGTTTTTGCCAGGAAAAAACACCAATTGATTTTGAATCAATCAACGTAAGATCAATTGAATACATGCTGGAAAGATCTTGACCGCTGTGAAGCGGCATCTGGACTTTTGTGCCTTCGGGGATAGAAGTATTCATCGTCTCAACGCTTAGATAAAGAGCGTTATTTAGATTCTGCATCGAATTAATCAACATAATCAGGTACGCACCCATGCACACCAACGATTCCAACTTTACCACCCGGAAAGGATTCCCATTCACTTTCCTGGCTTTTCTGTTTTTGGCCCTTTTGGCGCCCACCTTTGGTTTTTCCCAGACCATAAGCTTTGCCTCCAGCGGCTTGGCGGGGGAGACACTGAACAATCCGACCTCTTTGCAATTTGGCCCGGATGGCCGCTTGTATGTCTCTCAGCAAAACGGGTTCATTTATGCTTATGATATCATCCGCAATGGCCCCAATGACTATGTAGTCACCGCTACGGAGACGATCAGTGAGATCAGAACCATCCCCAATCACAATGAAGATGGGTCCATCATCAGCAACCAAAATCGGCAGGTGACCGGAATCCTGGTACTGGGAACAGCTGCGAATCCAGTGTTGTATGTGACCTCCTCTGATCCAAGGATCGGGGGCGGTGGCTCCGGTAACAGTACCGGCCTCGATGAAAACTCAGGCGTTATCTCCCGTCTGACCTGGAATGGTACCTCATGGGATATGGTCCATCTGGTACGGGGACTTTCACGTTCCGAAGAGAATCACTCCCTCAACGGACTGCAATACGATGCTTTGAACAACCGCCTCTTTGTGGCGGCAGGTGGCAATACCAACAAAGGCGCTCCTTCCAATAACTTTGCTTACCTCCCTGAACTGGCTTATTCGACTGCGATTTTGTCAGTTGATCTTACCGCTATTGATGCGCTGCCTACCCAAATCGACGCCCAGGGACAAGCCTATAAATATGATCTTCCAACCCTGGACGATGAGGACAAGGCCAATGTCGCCAACCCAACTCCCGGTTATGAAGACCCCACTGATCCCTGGGGAGGAAACAATGGAAAGAACCAGGCGATGCTGGTCTTGGGTGGCCCGGTGCAGATCTATTCATCGGGATGGCGTAACCATTATGATGTGCTCCTCACTACCAGCAACCGCCTCTACACCTTTGACAATGGTCCCAATACAGGCTGGGGAGGAACCCCGATCAACAGTTGCTCCAACGATGCCAACGAGGCCAATTCAAATTCCAAATGTGACAACCTGCACTATGTCTCCGGCCAGGGCTATTACGGGGGACACCCCAACCCAACCCGCGCCAACCGAAACAACACATTCAATACCACCAATCCTCAATCTCCCATTCCTGTCGGAATGGAAGACCCGTTTTGTGACTACCGTGATCCGGTCACCCAGGACGGTGCCCTGGCCCAGGTTTGTTCCTCTACCAACGGCCTCTGTGAATACACCGCCACCAATTTTGGCGGACAACTCCAAGGCAATCTTTTGGCCGCAGCCTTCAACGGAAACATCGTTCGCTTTGAGCTGAACGCAGCGGGTGACCAGGTCCTTTCCCAGTCCAATATCTTCTCCGGATTTGGTGCTACCCCACTCGATGTCATTGCGCAGCCCGATGCCGGTCCCTTTCCCGGAACCGTCTGGGCCTGTACCTATGGTGCCGACAACATCACCATCTTCGAACCCCAGGATTTCGTGAACTGTGTCGGTAACGATACCAGCTTCACCCTCGATTTCGACGGCGACGGCTATTCCAACGGTGATGAATTGGCCAATGGAACCGACCAGTGTAGCCCCGCATCACAACCTGAAGACTTTGACCAGGATTTCATCTCTGACATCACCGACAACGACGATGACAACGATGGCATCCTCGACAATGTTGACTTCTTTGCCCGCGATGCTGCCAACGGTACCACCACCGGCCTTCCGGTCAGCTACCAGTTCGACAACTCCATCGATCCCGGTATCAACGGCTGGGGCTTCACCGGACTGATGACCGACTACACCACCGATTATATGGATCTCTATGATCCCTTCAATATGACGGTAGGGGGCGCAGCCCTCAAGTTCACGGTGGACTCCGTACCTCCCGGCGACGCACTTGGTGCCCTTAACAATCAGGAGTACGCCTTCCAGTTTGGTGTCAACGTCGGCAGTGAAGTTGGACCCTATACCATCAATGGCCGCATCCAGGGACACTTCGCCAACCAAACTCCGATTGATTTTCAGTCCTACGGATTCCACATCGGTACCGGTGACCAGGACAATTACCTCAAAGTAACCCTCGCATCGAATGGAGGCGCTGGTGGCCTTGAAGTAGTTTATGAAGAAAATGGAGGCGGTTTCGGTGGAGTGGGAGCTCCGGTACAGACCATGTATCCCGACGCAGGTCTGCTGACCTCAACCTTCATTGATATATTCCTGACCATCGATCCGACCAACAATACGGTCCAGCCAAAATACTCGATTGATGGAAGTACCGTCAACAATCTCGGCGGACCCATTACCATTCCCGCTGCCTGGACCAGCAATGTCCTCTCGGTTGGCCTTATCTCTACCTCAAGAGGTGCCGGTGGTGCTACCTTCCCCAAGACTTACGACTTCATTACCATTGACCGGGAGGCCATCACCGCTACCGGAAACTGGGTGGACATCGTACCCACCAGTGGTGCGGCGCAAAACCGCCATGAAAACAGCTGGGTACAGATCGGCGACAAGTTCTACCTCGTCGGTGGACGTGGTAACAGGCGGGTAGACATCTACGATCCGGTTGCCAATACCTGGACTGCTGGTGCCACCGCTCCCATCGAACTTCACCACTTCCAGGCCATCGAATACGAAGGCAATCTCTGGGCAGTCGGAGCTTTCAACGGAGGCTATCCCAATGAAACCCCTGTCCCCAATATCTATATCTACAACGTCGCCACCGATACCTGGCACGTAGGACCGGAAATCCCTGTGAGTCGCCGGAGAGGTTCAGCCGGCATCGTGGTTTACAACGATGAGGTCTATGTAGTTTGTGGTATCCAGAATGGTCACGTAAACGGCTGGGTACCCTGGGTGGACAAATACGATCCCCGGACGGGAACCTGGACCCAATTGGCAGATGCCCCCATCGAAAGGGACCACTACCATGCGGAAGTGTTCGACGGGAAAATCTACAATGCAGGTGGACGCCGCACTGGGTTCGGAGGACAGGTATTCAGTCCCACCGTGGGCCAGGTGGATGTCTATGACATTGCCAGCAATACCTGGGTGACCCAGGGAACGGGCAGCAACATTCCTACTCAGCGTGCTGGTTGCTTTGCCGGACATATCGGTGATGAAATCATCATTGCGGGTGGTGAATCCGGTACCCAATCTGCCGGACACGAGGAAACAGAGGCTTACAATCCGACCACTGATTCCTGGCGTTCACTGGACAACATGATTGATGGCCGTCACGGTACCTCGATGATTTCCAACAACGGTGTTCTCTACGTCGCAGCCGGTTCCGGCAACCGCGGCGGTGGTCCCGAACTGAATACCATCGAGGCATTTTCCTTCTTCGGACTTCGCCCGGCCCTCGGCAATCCAGTATTTGCCAGCACCCTGAACAGCAATCCCGGATCTTATGACTTTGGAACCATTACCATCGGTAACTCGGATGTGCAGAGTTTCACGATTACCAATACCGGAGGCAACCAGGGTATCTTCATTACCTCACTTGGTTTTACCGGTGATCCTGACTGGACCAGCAATTTCAGTGGGACCCTGCCCTATTACCTCCCCGCAGGAGACAGCCTCAACCTCGACATTACTTACACGCCCAGCGTGGCAGGTGGCCGTTCCGGCACCCTGGTTGTAGACCATACCGGCGCTGGCGGCCCCTTGAGTGTTTCCCTGATCGGAGGAGGATTCCAGGACCTGGGTGTCTACCGGATCAACTGTAACAGCACCACCCATATCGATGTCAACGGCAATACTTTTGAACCGGACAATTACTTTACTGGTGGTTCGGGAACTGCCAACGGTGGTTTGGCCATCGCCAACACCCTGGACGATCCCCTCTATCAATTCTACCGGTACGGTAACTTCTCTTACAATTTCCCACTGGCCGACACCGGAAACTATGAATTGATCCTCCACTTTTCCGAGAACTGGAGTGGTGCCAACGGTGCCAATCTACGTGTCTTTGATGTGGTTGCGGAAGGGCAGGTCGTACTGGACGACTATGACATCTGGGTAGAAGCCGGTTACCAGACTGCGATCCAGGAAACGATCATTGTCAATGTACAAGATGGTTCACTTGATCTCCAGTGGGTGAATGTGATCCAGAATGCCAAGGTGGGGGCGATTGAGGTGGTTGGACCACTGGGTCCTGCCAATCCGGCTCCGGCAGCATTGGTCGCTACCCCGGACCCTTTGCACTTCTTCTCTCAGCAGGTTGCGACCACATCGGCAGCTCAGAACCTGAACCTGGCCAACAGTGGAGCCGTGGACAGCACCCTCACCATTACCGGCATTGCCATTGGTGGTGCGGACGCGGGGGACTTTGCTTTCACAGCACCAACCTATCCCTTGAACCTCTCGGGGGGCAGCAATGTGGATGTACCTTTTACATTTACACCCACCACGGTAGGACTGCGTTCAGCTTATATTGTCGTCACCCACGACGCACCCACCTCTCCTGATACCATCGTCCTGACCGGAGAAGGTGTCAACCCACAGCTTACGGTAAGCGTCAACCTGATTAACGACATAGAATGTGTCGGTGATGTAGACGGCAGTATTTGGGCAGAGGTCACCAATGGACAATACCCACTCACCTATACCTGGAGCAATGGCGGTACCACCGATACCCTGACCGGCTTAGGGGCAGGAACCTATACCGTCACAGTTACGGATGCCCTCAACCAGACCGCAACCGGGTCTGTCACCTTGAGTGTGATCCCACTCCTGGTCCAGGTCGATGCCTGCCTTGAAAACGGACTCGGGGAGCTGACCGCATCTCCTTCCGGGGGCCAAATGCCCTATACCTATCTCTGGGATGCCAACGCTGGCAGCGCCACCACCGACACCGTAGGAGGATTGACCAATGGTACCTATTCAGTGACCATTACCGATGCCAACCTTTGTACCGTCGTTGGAAACGCTACCATTGACGGGACGACTCCCACTTGTGATACCTGCGCCCTGCCAATTGGCTGGGCTGCTCAGGACATCGGAAACGTGGCCGCAGTAGGTGCAAGTTGTTACAATTCAATTACGGACACCTGGTACGTGGATGGATCCGGAGTTGATATCTGGGGAACTGCAGATGAATTCCAGTTTGCCTATACCACCTTGGTTGGAGATGGTGAAGTAATCGCCCGCGTCACCAGTATCACCAATACCAATCCATGGGCCAAGGCCGGTGTCATGATGCGTGAAACCCTCGATGCCAATTCGATTGAAGCCATGATGCTCAAGCGTGGAGCCAATGGCTGGTCCTGGCAATCCCGGAATACAACCGGAGGAACTTCCATCTCCAACAGCAACCAAACGACCCAGATTCTGCCCTTGTGGGTGCGGATCGTGCGTTCCGGAAATGATTTCACGGGCTATTACAGTGCGGATGGAATCACCTGGACCCAACAGGGAGCTACCCAAACCATCACCCTGCCACAGGCCCTGTATGTAGGTTTGGCGGTGACTTCTCACAACGATGGTGCCATTAATAACAGCATCTTCGACAATGTACAGGTTATTGGCGCTTCGAACTTCACTGCGAATGTCGCGGTCACTTCTAATTACAATGGTGCGGATATCAGCTGTGCCGGTGCCTCTGATGGCGCATTAACCGTCACCGCCAATGGTGGCACACCCCCTTATACCTACCTCTGGGATGTTGCGGCCGGGTCTCAGACCACTGCCACCGCGACAGGTCTTGCTGCCGGTACCTTCAGTGTTACCGTTACCGACGCAGCCAGCAATACATCTTCTGCATCCGGGACCCTGACCGATCCTCCGGTATTGGCAGCAAGTGCTTCCCAGACCACTGCTCCAACCAGTGGCAACAGTGATGGTGTCGCTACCGCCACCGCCAGCGGTGGCTCCTCTCCCTATACTTATCTCTGGGATGTTGCTGCCGGTTCGCAAACCACCGCTTCTGCCACCAACCTGGCCGCCGGAACCTACGGTGTAACCGTAACCGATGCCAACAACTGTACCGCAGTTGCCTCCGTAACCTTAATCGTTGGCGGACAAAACCCGAATGTAACCACCACCACCCCTGTCAATGGAGCCACCGGTGTTTCTGTCAATACTTCCGTTACCGCGGATGTCAACCTTCCCAATGCAGCCATCGACTCTGCCACTTTGAGCAGCACCACCGTTTTGATTTATCCTACCGGCTCACCCAGTACACCGGTACCTTCTGTCCTGAATACCACTGGTGGTGGAGATGCCATCATTCTGACCCCATCTGTTCAGCTCTTGCCCAATACGCAGTACACATTTGAAGTAACCAGTGGCTTGCAGGACGAATCAGGATTTGGATTTGTTCCCTTCACCATGACCTTCACGACGGGAAATGCAACCACAGCATCCAGTATCCCACAGTTTGAGCAGATTCCATTGACCATTACCAATGGTAATACCTACTCTACCGTGGTGGTCGGACCTGACGGCAAATTGTATGCTTCCGGTATTGACGGACTGATTTATCGTTGGGACATCAATCCTGACGGTACCCTGGCCAATCAGGAGACCCTGAACAGTCTGCAAACTGCAGAAGGTGGCTCACGCCTCCTGATCGGTCTTGCATTTGACCCTGCTTCTACTGACAAAAACCTCATTGCCTGGGTGAGCCATACTTCCTTTGGCCTGAGCGGCCAACCTGATTGGCAGGGAAAAATCACCCGTCTGACCGGTGAGAACCTTCAGAATGTCCAGGATTTTGTCGTGAATCTCCCCCGTTCTACCAAAGACCACGTTACCAACAGCCTCGCATTTGGTCCCGATGGAGCGCTTTATGTAAATCAAGGTTCCAATACCGCGATGGGTGCTCCCGACAATACCTGGGGCAACCGCCCGGAACGCCTACTCAGTGCTGCAACCTTGCGGATTGATGTCACCAGCCTCAACAACAGTAGCCTGCCCTTGAATGTGCAGACTTCAGAGGGTGGAACCTATGACCCCTATGCCACCAACGCCGCAGTGAAAATCTTTGGCCCCGGTGCCCGAAATGCTTATGACCTTGTCTGGCACAGCAACGGCAACCTTTATATTCCTACCAATGGTTCTGCACCTGGTGGAAATACCCCGGCCAGCGTGGCCGGAACCCTCCGTCCTGACGGAACTACTTACAGTGGTCCGACTGTTCCTGCATTGAACGGTGTGAGCACCAACCAACATGACTTCCTCTTCCGGATGCCTGCCCCTTCAGGAGGTAACTGGCCTTACCGCTACTTCGGTAGCCCGAACCCAACCCGTGGTGAGTACGTCCTCAATGGCGGTAACCCCACAGCTGGTACCGATGTAGCTGAAGTAACTGCCTATCCGGTAGGAACTGATCCCGACATTGCCTGGGCCGGTTCGGCCTTCGATTTCGGAGATCACAAGTCACCCAACGGAGTGATTGAATACAAAAACGATGCCTTTGGCGGTTACCTCCAGGGTAAATTGTTGGTCGTCCGTTACAGTGCCAACGATGATATCCTCGTTCTTGATCCCAGTGGCCCCAATGGCGACATCGCCAGCGACGAACCCGGTGTAATTGGATTTACCGGATTCAACAACCCCCTTGACCTCTGTGAAAACGTTGCCAACGGACACATCTATGTTTCCGAATACGGTGGCAACCGTATCACCCTACTTCGTCCTGTCAATGACAGCGTAGGGGTACCAAAGATTGCGGTTATTCCTGAAGAAGCCATTTTCGCTTCTACCCAGACAACCACAGATGGTCCGGTCACCGTTACTGTCGTGAACAACGGTACTGATACCCTGATCGTAAGTGGTGCTGCCCTTACCGGTGCCAATGCAGGTCAGTTTACATTGAGCAGCGTGCCAACCTTGCCAGTGACCCTGCCTCCTTATGCATCTACTACCGTGGATGTGACTTTCGATCCAAACGGAACGACTGGTGCACTGAGTGCGGCTCTGGATTTCGCTTCCAACGATCCCGCAGCACCAACCGCGAGTGCCGACCTTTATGGTGTCAGTGCGCAAGGCCTGGAAGGCAGCAACGAACCCCCACTGCACTGGGTAGCACAAACCCTTGGTTTCAATATTGACGTTGGTGGAACCGGCCTGATCCTGGGTACAACTGCCAATGCCATCGGAGATGAAGTGCTGGAACCACTGTTCCAGAAGGCCGGTCCCGGTGATGTCTCCATGATTCCAGTGGGCCGTTATTCACCGCTTGAGCCTCTTCCTTACGGTTATTACCTCCCCGGAGCAACTCCAACCCTGGTCCAGGTGGGTGAAATGTCAGGCGTTACGCCTCAGCACCAAACCCTGAACCCGATCATTTCCAGTGGAGGAACCAATTTTGATCCGGGCAATGCCGTATTTGGATGGTATACGACCAGTTCTGCACATACGGCCTACTCCGAAGATGCGCTGAATGCATCTGTGCCTACCCCACACTCAGTACGCATGTATCCTGCCAAAGACCGCCAGGGTGTGATCATTCCAAATGCATACCTGGCTGCCTTCGAAGAAGCTTCCAATGGTGACTACCAGGATTATGTATTCCTGGTCTGCAATGTCATGCCAGCTGTAACCGATGGTGTCCTGAGTCTTTCCGGACAAAACCTCGACTTTGGAAACGTATTTCTTGGGTCCAACAACCAATTGGGCCTTACCTTGAGCAACAACGGTACTACGGATATTATCCTGAGTGCCTTGCCCTTGAGCGGTGACCCTGACTTTACCTTTGTAAGCGCACCAAGTTTGCCGCTGACCTTGACTGGTGGTAGCTCTGTGACTTACAATTTCGATTTCACACCTCAGGCCCTGGGCAATCGTTCTTCTACCCTGACCATTAACCATGATGGCATCAACAGCCCCTTGAATGTCAATCTGTTCGGGGTTGGAGTGGATACGGTATCTGGTCCTTTGGCTGGTTGCTTCAATGTCAATGTCAATGGTCCTCAGTATGTCAGTACGGTACAGGATACCTTTATTGCTGATAATCCCGCCTCCTGGGTTACGGGAACACATACACCCAGCACTCAAAGCTTCCCGGTTGCAGGAACCCTCGAAGATGACCTCTACCTGGCTTACCGTTACGGGAACAACTTCAGCTATAACCTGCCTACCGGCAATGGCACTTACGATGTCACCCTTTACTTCATGGAACCTTATTTTGGAGCTCCGGGTGGAGTAGCTGGTGGCAATGGCCTCCGGGTATTTGATGTTACAGTTGAGGGCAGCCTTGTGCTCGACGACTATGATATCTTCGCTACGGTGGGTGCCGCGACGGCCGATGTTTATACTTTCAATGGTGTGTCTGTCAATGACGGTACCCTTAACATTGACTTCCTGTCCAGTGTAAACAATGCGGCGATTTCGGCGATTTCGATCTGTAGTTCCAATACTCCTCCTCTGAGCGCCACCGTAAGCAGTCCAACCAACAGCTGTGGAAACAATATCAGTTGCAATGGCCTGGCCGACGGAACTGCTACCATCTCTGCCACTGGCGGGGTATCTCCTTATACCTATCTGTGGGATGCCGGAGCAGGTTCACAAACGACCGCCACCGCAACCGGACTGGCTGCTGGTACTTACGCTGTAACCGTCACCGATGCTAACAGCGATACCGTTGCCCTTTCTATCACCCTGACCGAGCCCGCTGTTCTGGCAACCTCTACTTCAGCCATTGATGTCGATTGCAATGGCGATGCAAATGGTTCTGCCACGGTTGCCGTCAGTGGGGGATGTACACCTTATACCTACCTGTGGGATGTCGCCGCAGGCAGCCAGACCACGGACACGGCCGGCGGCCTTTCCGCCGGAACCTACTCTGTGACCGTCACCGACGCCAACAACTGTACTGCAACTGCTAATGTAACGGTCAACGAACCAGTTGCCATTGCAGTCAACATGGTACCAAGT
The DNA here is from genome assembly GCA_964352215.1 of uncultured Bacteroidia bacterium. Taxonomy (GTDB): domain Bacteria; phylum Bacteroidota; class Bacteroidia; order J057; family JADKCL01; genus CAWUKT01. Next base: position 32,314 of record CAYGRE010000005.1, on the reverse strand, counting down.
CTTTACAACTGTGGCTTCAATACCAGTTGCAACGGCGCAACCGACGGAAGCATCACCGCCACCGCGACCGGCGGCACTGCTCCTTATGTCTACAACTGGGGAACCGGTCAGAATGCGATCCGCATCAATACCGGTAATGGAGGCAGCTTCACCGCTACCAATGGCGATGTATTTGCCGCGGACAATGCTGCGAATTTCACCATTCTCCAGACTCCAACCGGACAATACGTCAATAACAATATCGTCGACGTGCTCGGCACCACCGATGATCAACTGTACCGTACCGAGCGTTATGCCGCGGCGATGGAATACCACATTCCGGTAGCCAACGGTGTCTATGAAGTGCGTTTACATTTTGCCGAGATCTACCATGGTGCCACCGGAACCCCCAGCCAGCCAGGCAATATCGGGGACCGGATCATGAATGTCGAAGTAGAAGGAACTCCCTTCCTGACCAATTATGATATCATTGCCGACGTAGGCACCATGACCGCGGTAATTAAAACTACGGTCGCCAATGTCACGGACGATACTTTGAATCTGGTGTTCACGACGGTAGTGGACAATGCCAAGATCAGTGCGATTGAGATTGTCGAGGTGACCGGAGCCGGTGGTACACTGAGTGGCGTACCAGCGGGCGGTTATACGGTAGTTGTCAGCGATGCCAATGGTTGCAGTCTTACGGACACGGTTGTTCTCACCGAGCCTGATTTGCTAGTGGCTGCGGCTACCGTTGTCCAGGATGAATCTTGTCTGGGTCTTGCAAATGGGCAAGCCACTGCTTCCGCAACGGGTGGGTGTGCTCCATACACCTATGCCTGGGATGCCGCGGCTGGTTCCCAAACCACCGCCACCGCTATCGGCCTCGCCGGAGGAACTTATTCGGTTACCATTACCGATGCCAATGGTTGCGCAGCGACCACCAGCGTGGTGATCACAACCGGATCAGGATTGACCGTTACCGCTGCACTTGACAACGATGTCACCTGCAACGGTGCTGCGGATGGACAAGCCACCGCCAGTCAAACTGGTGGAACTGCACCTCTCAGTTATCTCTGGGATGTGGCCGCCGGAAGCCAGACTACGGCTACCGCCACCGGCCTCGCCGGAGGAACCTATTCCGTTACCATCACCGATGCCAATGGATGTGCGGGTACCGCCAGCGTTACCATTGCAGAACCTGCTGCTCTCAGTCTCACCACTTCATTTGTGGACGTTACTTGTAACGGTGCCGCAGATGGCCAGGCCGCAGTTGCTGCGGTTGGTGGCACTGCACCCTATACCTATCAGTGGGACGTTGCCGCCGGAAGTCAGACTACCGCAACTGCAACCAGTCTTTCTGGTGGTACTTACAGTGTGGTGGTGACCGACGCCAATGGCTGTACTGAAACCGCCAATGTCACCATTGCGGAACCTGCAGCCCTCAGCCTCAGTACTTCTGCTGCTGACGTCTCTTGTGGTGGTGCCGCAGATGGACAAGCTGCAGTTGTGGCTACGGGTGGCACTGCTCCCTATACCTACTTGTGGGATGTCGCCGCTGGCAGCCAGACCACTGCGACTGCAACCGGACTTTCCGGAGGAACTTACTCCGTGACGGTAACCGATGCCAACAATTGTACCGCAACCGCGAATGTCTCGGTGAACGAACCAACCGCGATTGCGGTCAGCATGGTCCCCAGCCTTTACAATTGCGGCTTCAATGTCAGTTGCAACGGTGCAACCGACGGAAGCATTACTGCCACCGCAACCGGAGGCACAGCACCCTTTACTTACAGTTGGGGAACCGGCCAGAATGCGATCCGCATCAATACCGGCAATGGCGGCAGCTTCACCGCTGCCAATGGCGATGTATTTGCCGCAGACAATGCCGCGAATTATACCATTGTCCAAACCCCCAGCGGGCAATACACCAATAACAATATTGTTGATGTGCTCGGCACCACCGACGATCAATTGTACCGCACTGAACGTTGGGCAAAGATTCTGGAGTACCATATCCCGGTCTCCAACGGGACCTATGAAGTGCGCCTCCACTTTGCAGAAATCTTCCACGGTGCCACCGGAACCTCCAGCCAGCCTGGCAATATTGGGGACCGAATCATGAATGTCGAGGTAGAAGGTGTCCCCTTCCTGAGCAACTACGATATCATTGCCGACGTTGGTACCATGACTGCAGTGATCAAAACCACGGTCGCCAATGTTACGGACGATACTTTGAATTTTGTATTTACCGGTCTGGTGGACAATGCCAAGATCAGTGCGATCGAGATTGTCGAAGTGACGGGATCCGGAGGAACGCTGAGTGGTGTTCCAGCGGGTAGCTATACGGTTGTCGTCACCGACGCCAATGGTTGCAGCGTCACCGAAAACATTGCCCTGACGGAACCAGATCTGCTGGTGGCTACGGCTGTGGTTGATCAGGACGAGTCCTGCTTCGGCCTTGCCGATGGACAAGCAAGCGTTTCCACCACTGGTGGTTGTGCGCCTTACAGCATCCAGTGGGATGCCGCGGCTGGCAGCCAGACTACCGCAACCGCTTCCAACCTGATTGCAGGAACCTACGGCGTATCGGTTACCGATGCCAATGGATGTACCGCAAATGCTTCTGTTACGATAGCCGGTCCGGCTTCGGCCCTGACAGCTTCTGCTAACGGAACAGACGTGTCCTGTAACGGAGCAGGTGACGGAACCGCTTCAGTAACTGCCACCGGTGGAACGTCACCTTATACTTACCAATGGGACGTTTCCGCTGGCTCCCAAACGACTGCTACTGCAACCGGCCTGGCCGGTGGAACTTATACGGTTCTGGTCACCGATGCCAACGGCTGTACCGCCAATGCGGCGGTTACCATTTCCGAACCTGCGGCCATCAGCCTGAGTGCTTCTGCTTCAGATGCGACTTGTGCCGGGGATGCAGACGGAACGGCTTCGGTTACTGCTACCGGTGGAACCTTACCTTATACTTATCTCTGGGATGCTTCCGCCGGCAACCAAACCACCGCGACTGCGACCGGCCTGACTGCCGGTACCTATTCGGTGGACGTTACCGATGCGAATGGATGCACGGTCACTGCTACCGCAACCGTGGGAGAACCTGCCTCCGTAGCGGTCAGCCTGACCCCATCCACCTACAATTGTGGCTTCAATATCAGCTGCAATGGAGCCACCGATGGTTCCATCAATGCTGCCGCTTCCGGCGGGGTCGCTCCTTATACTTATGATTGGGGTGGAACTGTTATTCGCCTGAATACTGGAAACCAAGGTGCTTACACCGCCGCGAATGGAGATGTTTTCGCAGCCGATCAATATGCTACCGGCGGTGTCTTCTTCAATGTGGGCGGGACCATTGCCAATACGGCTGATCCTGACCTGTACAAGAGTGAGCGCTACGGAACCATGAATTACAATATCCCGGTTCCCAATGGCACCTACCAGGTTAACCTTCACTTTGCTGAGGTCTTCAATGGTGCTCAGAGTGTAGGAGCCCGTGTATTTGATGTCAATGTCGAAGGGGCACTGGTACTGGACGACTACGATATATTCGCGACTGCCGGTTTCCGAACCGCTGTCATCGAAACCACTACGGCCACCGTTACCGACGGAAGCCTTGACATTGGCTTTGTGACGGTGGTAGACAATGCAAAGATTTCCGCGATTGAGGTGGTCGCCCTGGGTGGACCTGCTCAGAGCAATCTTGGCGCCGGAACCTATACGGTTACTGTCACCGATGCCAATGGATGTGCTACAACGGACAGCATTGAGCTGACGGAGCCAGATCCAGTGGTTGCCAATGCAAGCATTATTTCAGGAATCACCTGCAATGGTGCCAATGATGGTGCAGTTACGGTTTCTGTAAGCGGCGGATGTGCGCCTTATGCTTACAATTGGAGCGGTGGAGCCGGTACGCTGGCCAATGCTTCCAGCCTCGCTCCTGGCACTTATGATGTTACCGTGACCGATGCCAATGGCTGTACCGGAACGGGTTCCGTTACCCTGACCGAACCTTCCGCTGTTTCAGTGACCGCAGCTCAGTCTTCCCCCATCTCCACCGCCGGTGGAAGTGATGGTGAAGCTACTGCGACCGCCGGCGGCGGAACACCTCCTTATACTTATCTCTGGGATGCCAATGCTGGCAGCCAGACCACGGCAACTGCTACCGGACTTTCTGCCGGTATCTATACTGTAACCGTGACCGACGCCAATGGATGTGTCGCAGCCGATACCGCATTGGTTCCTGATCCTGCCGGCCAATTGGTTGTAACCGTCAACCAGACGGCTGCAATCTCCTGCGCGGGTGGAAATGATGGTGAAGCTACTGCTTTTGTTACCGGTGGTGTACCACCCTACTCATTCCAATGGGATGCGGCTGCCGGCAACCAGACGACTGCAACTGCAACTGGTCTTGCCGCTGGCACGTACAGCGTAACCGTTACTGACAACAACAGTGACGTGGCGACCGGGACGGTCACCTTGACCGATCCTTTGGCCATTGTGCTGAATGCAACCGCGACCGATGTGACCTGTCCAGGTGGCAATGACGGTGCGCTTGATCTGACCGTCACCCATGGCGTGGCTCCCTTTGTCTTCACCTGGAGCAACTCTGCAAACAGCGAAGACATCAACGGCCTTACCGCTGGTAGCTATTCTGTGGTAGTCACCGATGCCAATGGATGCACCGCCTCCGGTACCTATTCGATCAATGAGCCTGCCGCTCCGAGCCTGTCCTTCCAGGTGTTTGACCTCGTTTGCTATGGTGATACGGACGGTGGCATTGATCTGACTGTTTCCAATACCGGACGTACCTATACCTATCTCTGGAGCAATGGGGCTACTTCTGAGGACCTGACTAACCTTAGTGCTGGTCTGTACACTGTCACCCTGACCGATAATCAGGGCTGTGTGGTGGTAGATTCTGCCGAGGTTTCCCAGCCGGATTCCATTGCGATCAGCTTTACGACGACCAACCTGGCCTGTAACAACGAAGGAAATGGTTCAATCGTGCTGGGTATCACGGGTGGCTCTCCACTCTTCAGTTATATGTGGAGCAATGGAGATACGACTAAGAATATTGGTCAATTGACTGCCGGAACTTATGTAGTTACTGTGACCGATGACAAAGGATGTGTCGCTATTGACAGTGTTGAGATTTTAGCTCCTCCAGCTATCAACCTCAGCTTTAACCTTTCTGACGTTTCTTGCAATGGCCTCTCTGATGGCAATATTGACCTGACTGCAACTGGCGGTGTGGGTGGATTCTCCTATCTGTGGAGTACCAATGCTACCACCCAGGATTTGAACAATGTCCCTGCCGGGCCTTATGCGGTCCAGGTGACCGATGCAAACGGTTGTGTCGAGAATGCGATCGTAACGATTGCAGAACCGGCCGCCATTCAATTGAGCCTTGCCACTACCGACGGTTCTTGTAACGGTTTGGCGGATGGCAGTGTTGATTTGACTGTTACCAATGGCGTCGCACCGCTCACTTATGCATGGAGCAATGGGGCTACCACAGAAGATTTGGCTGCGGTGGGTTCCGGAACCTATACGGTTACGGTTACCGATGCAAGCGGCTGTACAGGCACTGCTTCGGCCAACGTAAATGCTCCTTCAGCTATCAGCGCCACTGTTTCTGCTACGGATGTCACCTGCAATGGTGGCAGTGACGGGTCCGTTGACCTGTCTGTCAGCGGAGGTACAGCGCCCTTTACCTTTAGCTGGGACAACAGTGCAACTACCGAAGACCTCAGTGGAGTCTCAGCCGGAACTTATGTGGTAACGATTACTGATGCCAATGGCTGTCAGGAAGTCCTCACCGCAAGTGTCGGAGAGCCGGTGGCCATTCAGGCTGCTGCCATTGCGACGGACGTAAGTTGTTTTGGGGCTGCAGATGGAAGTATTGACCTGACCGTAACAGGTGCTGTTTCTCCGGTGACCTACCTCTGGAATACTGGCGCGGTTACCGAAGACCTTTCCGGCCTCACTGCAGGTTCCTACAGCGTGGTCATCACCGATGCAAATGGCTGCACCGCCAGTGCTTCTGCAACGGTTGCAGAACCAGCCATCCTGGTATTGACCACAGTTGCCACCGATGTCAATTGCAACGGCGGAACTGATGGCACGGTTGACCTGAGCATCAGTGGAGGAATACCTCCTTATACTTACGCCTGGACAACCGGTGCGACTTCGGAAGACATTTCCAGTCTCGCGGCTGGTACCTATACGGTGACTGTGACCGATGGTAATGGATGTATTTCCACTGCTTCTGCAACGGTGGCCCAACCCGCTGCTTTGACCCTCATCATGCAAAAGGTGAATATCTCTTGTACGGGTGCGATGGACGGTGGATTCAACCTCTTTGTCGTAGGTGGCACCGCTCCATTTAGCTACAATTGGAGCACCGGCGCCCTCACCCAGAATGTGACTGGCCTTGGATCTGGTAATTATTCTGTGACTGTGACTGATGCCAATGGCTGTGTAACCACGCAGCAATCCTCACTGATAGAGCCTTTCCCATTGGGCTTGAATGAAACGATTACCGATGTCAGCTGCAATGGCCTCTCTGATGGTGCGATAAGCATCACGCCTTCTGGTGGAGCCGGTAGCTATGGCTATATGTGGAGTCACGGACCAACCACCCAGAATGTTTCCGGTCTGGCTGCGGGCAGCTATGCTGTCACCCTGACCGATGCCAACGGTTGTGTAGAGGTTGGAAACTACACCGTAGGTGAGCCAGCGGTTGTTTCCCTGGCCTTTACCAGTACCGATATTTCCTGCAATGCAGGCACGGATGGTTCAATTGACCTGTCTGTTGCCGGTGGAACTGCTCCCTATACTTATGCTTGGAGCAATGCCGCAACGACTGAAGACCTCAGTGGTCTGAGTGCCGGGCTTTACGGTGTAACGGTTACGGATGCAAATGGATGTACTGCTACCGGTAGCACATCTTTAACCGAACCAACTGCTATCACGGCTTCAACAACAGTAACTGATCCTTCCTGCAATGGCGCTACCGATGGGTTCATTGACCTGACGGTGACAGGTGGAACTGCTCCTTATACTTATGCCTGGAGCACTACCGCTACCACTGAAGATGTCAATGGAATCGGAGCTGGCACCTATACGGTGACCATCACCGATGCCAACAACTGTTCAGCGACCGCAAGCGCAACTTTGAATGATCCATCTGCGATCAGCTTTACGCTGACTGCAACCGATCTGATTTGCAATGGCGCAGCCAATGGCGCAGTTGACCTTACCGTAAGCGGCGGCACTCCTCCTTATTCCTTTAGCTGGTCCAATGGCGCCACCACCGAAGACATCAGTGGTGTCCCGGCTGGTTCCTACACCGTGACCTTGTCGGATGCAAACAATTGTACCGTCACGGGAACTGCAGCGGTAAATGAGCCGACGGCAATTGCCGGCACTGCGGTTGCGACCGATGCAAGTTGCCTGGGTGCCAATGATGGCAGCATTGACCTGAGCGTCAGTGGTGGTACTGCACCTTACAGCTTCAGCTGGTCCAATGGTGCAACGAGCGAAGACCTGAGCGGTCTGGCCGGTGGAACTTATACGGTGACCATTACCGATGCGAATAACTGTACTTCGACTGCTTCGGCTACGGTGGCAGAACCGGTCGCAATTGCGGCGACTGCTACTTCAACCAATGAATCCTGCAATGGAGGTTCCGATGGGACCGTGGACCTTACCGTCTCCGGTGGTACCGCACCTTACAGCTTCAGCTGGTCCAATGGTGCGACTACTGAAGACCTGAGTGGTCTGACCGCTGGAACCTATACCGTGACCATTACCGATGCGAACAATTGCACCGCTACTGCCTCTGCAACCGTGACCGGATCTACCGCTATTGTTCTGACTACCTCTGCTACCGATGCCCTCTGTAATGGGGATGCCAGTGGCCTGGTTGATCTGAGCGTCACCGGTGGTACTGCACCCTACAGCTTCAACTGGAGCAATGGTGCTACCACCGAGGACCTGAGCGGCGTGACCGCCGGAACCTATACCGTAGTTGTTACCGATGCCAATGGTTGCACCAGCAATGCGTCCGCTTCTGTGGGTGAACCGGCTGCGGTTACTTCCGCTGTCACTTCTACGGATGAATCCTGCAATGGCGCTTCCGATGGAACGGTTGATCTGTCGGTCTCTGGTGGAACTGCACCTTACAGCTTCAGCTGGTCCAATGGTGCGACAACTGAAGACCTGAGCGGTTTGGCTGGTGGAACTTATACGGTGACCATTACCGATGCCAACAATTGTACTGCGACTGCTTCCGCTACCGTAACCAGTCCTATTGCACTGGTTGCCAGTGCGACCGTAACCGTTCAAGGTGGATGTGGTGCTCCGAATTCAGGGGAAGCCCTGGCCAGCGCTACCGGTGGCACTCCTGCTTACACGTATCAATGGGATGCTGCTGCGGGCAATCAGACGACTGCTCTGGCAACTGGTTTGAACCCCGGCACCTACAGTGTAACCATTACCGACGCGAACGGCTGTACTGCTGTCGCAACTGTGACCCTTACCCAGACCAGTTCCAACATCTCCCTCGCCGGTGTAGATGTGAGTTGCAATGGTGATTCGGATGGACAGATCGTCGCTTCTGGTGGTACTGCACCTTATACTTACACGATCACGACTTCCGCTAACTCAGTTGTCTTACCAATTGTGGGCGGACAGGATGATGCGGAAGAAGATCAGAACGGTACGGTCAGAGGAGGCCGCAACCACCTCCGCATGGTATTCTCAAACAATAACCAGGGTCTCCAGACGGTTGGTCTCCGCTATCGGAACGTGAACATTCCCCAGGGAGCGATTATTGTCGACGCCAGGGTTCAGTTCACCGCGCAGAATACCAACAATACGAATCCTTCCAACCTGGTCATTACCGGAGAGGCAGCGGACAATTCTGCTAACTTCGCCAACTCGACCTTCGACCTTTCTACCCGTGCCAATACCAGCGCCAGTGTCAACTGGTCACCTGCCAACTGGAATACCATTGGGCAGGCTGGGGCAGACCAGCAAACGCCGGATCTGAGTGGTGTGGTACAGGAAATTGTCAACCGTTCCGGTTGGAGTGCGGGCAATGACCTCTCGCTCTTCCTGAATGGAGCCGGTCGTCGCAGTGCGTATTCTTACAATGGATCTCCGGCCGATGCGCCTGTCCTGAGTGTACAGTACAGCACCACATTGCCTTCCAATACGAACCTGCCTGCCGGTACTTATACCGTGACGGCTACGGATGCCAACGGTTGTTCGAATACTTCGACTATCACCATTGGCGAGCCTGCTCCGATCGTGATCAGCAGCAACGATGTCAGTTGCAACGGTGCTTCCGATGGAGAGATCACCGCTTCCGGTGGTACAGGCCCCATAAACGTGGTTGTCTATGCAGCGACGGTGAATACGATCAGCAACCAGGTTTCCTTTGGAGCCGATGATGCTGAGCAACGTGCCAATGGTTCTACGAATCTGGGCAACAATGATCTGGAACTGGTCTTTGACGGTGCTAACAATGGCAATCAGGTTGTCGGGGTACGCTTCCGCAATGTGGCCATTCCACAGGGAGCCGCGATTACCAATGCCTACATCCAATTCACGGCGGAAAATACCGGTAACCTGAATCCTTCGAATCTGAATATCCTGGGTGAAGCATCGGATGATGCCTCTGTAATCCAGAATGCCACCAACAATATCACCAACCGTCCGGTGACCAGCTCTGTTGTCACCTGGAGTCCTCCCAACTGGACTGTTGCGGGTCAGGCAGGTGCCGATGAGCGCACCCCTGATCTGAGCGGGATTGTACAGGAGATTGTGAACCGTGGTGGCTGGAGCAGTGGCAACAGCATGTTGTTCCGGGTAGATGGTCAGGGCCGCAGAAGAGCTTTCTCTTACAATGGCAACCAGGCTGGTGCTCCGGTACTGGTGGTCGAATATGCGACTACTTCCGTGGTTGGCAATACCAACCTCGGTGTCGGCACCTACTTCGTGAAGGCGACTGACGGCAATGGTTGTACCGCCCTCGATACCGTTGAGATTACGGAACCCGCACCACTGACTGTGAACGCGGTCAATACGGTCGCTGCTTCCACCCCAACTTCAAATGATGGGGAAGCCATCGCCAACGTTTCCGGTGGAACACCTCCATTTATTTACCTCTGGCCGCCCAGTACCGGTAGTCAAACCACGCAGACTGCAACCGGTCTTGCTACTGGGGTTTACCTGGTGAAAGTGGCTGATGCAAATGGGTGTTATTCAAGTGATACCGTATTTGTCAGTGCGGTTGCGCCTCCTATTTCTGCGGTTGCGGCTGTGACCAGCCCTGTGCTTTGCAATGGGGATGCGACTGGGGAAGCGACCGTTACCGTTACTGGTGGTTTGCCACCCTTTAGCTATCTCTGGGACGCCAATGCAGGTTCACAGACCACCGCAACTGCGACGGGTCTGGCCGCGGGTACCTATTCGGTAACCGTTACCGATGGCATCGGTAATGTTGCAGTAGCCAATGTCACTTTGACTGAACCGGCTGCGCTTGCCCTCAACGGTCAGGATCCACTTTGCTTTGGTGGCAGTGACGGGACCGTCACCGCTACCGGTGGAACTCAGCCTTATACTTATTCTCTGACTGTACCAACCGGAAATGTGACTTCGACTCCGATGGCTTCCGGTGATGATGCAGAACAAACCCTGACCAGTGGTGCTGTGAATACCAACAGTGTCTCGCTGGAGATGGGTTATGACAACAACAATCCTTCTGATCCCCAATTGGTGGGTATCCGCTTCCCTGATTTGGCCGTTCCACAAGGGGCTACCATTACCAGTGCGAAGATTCTCTTTATCTCAGAGGACAATGCTTCCGGCCTGGCCAGCTTGACCTTCCGGGCTGAGTCCTCTGACAATGCTGCCGGATTTACCACTGCCAACAACAATGTGGGTATCCGTCCGCTGACTGCAAGCAGTGTTGCCTGGAACGTTCCCAACTGGGTAAGTGGCCAGACCTACAATACGCCTGACCTCAGTGCGGTTGTTCAGGAGGTCGTGAACCGTGCGGGCTGGATTTCTGGCAATGATCTGGCTGTGGTGGTCAATGGAACTGGCTATCGGAATGCTTCTTCTTACGATGAAGATCCTGGTTTGGCACCTGTTCTTGAGGTAACGTGGACGCAGCCATTGTCCAATACCGGGTTGAATGCCGGCACCTATACGGTGACGGTGACCGATGCCAATGGCTGTTCCTTCACCGATCAGGTGACTCTGGATCAGCCGGATGAACTGGAATTGGTAGGTGTGGGTGCTGCTTGTGGCGGTACTGGCGCTATCTACGCCAGCGGTGGGTCGGCTCCCCATATCCTGACTTTGGTAGGTGGCGCAAGTTCATCTACCCAGGTGGCGACCAGCAGCGATGATGCTGAGCAGACCCTGACTTCCGGCGCGATGAACCTCAACAGTCCTTCCCTGGAGATTGGCTACGACAACAACGATCCTTCCGATCCACAATTTGTCGGTGTCCGCTTCCAGGGGGTCAATGTACCTCAGGGGGCTACGGTTCAGTCAGCCTACATTACTTTTGAGGCTCTAAGCTCTCAGTCAAGTGTGGCCAACTTTAGCATCTATGGTGATTATTCCGATGATGCACTTCCGATTACGAGTGCGCCTGCCAATCTCCTGATCCGGACCGCAACTCCAAGCACCATAGCCTGGAGTAACGTACCGGCCTGGACGGCGAATGCATCTTACAATACGCCTGATCTTACCGCAGCGGTGCAAGAGATTGTCAACCGTGGTGGCTGGGCAGATGGCAACAGCATGGCATTTATCCTGGCTGGTTCCGGTCTCCGCGAAGCGAAGGCCTATGATGCCAGTGCCGGTGATGCTCCGATTCTGACCATTACCTACGCGGTAGGTACTGGCAACGGAACCGATACCTTGAGTGGTCTGCCAGCCGGTACCTACCAGGTATTGGCCGTAGATGACAATGGTTGCGCCTTACTCGACAGTGTAGTCGTCGGTAACGATTGCAACCCATGTGCCAACGACCGGGTCTCTGATGGCCTGATCGCCTACTACCCCTTCGTTGAAGGTGGTGGAAGTGTAGTCCATGACCTGAGTGGCTACGGTGCTCCACTTGATCTCGTGATCGACAATCCCGGCAATGTGACCTGGCTCACGGACAACGGTGTCAATATCAATGCGGGTACGATCATTTCTTCGGGTGTGCCTGCTACCAAGATTGCCAATGCATGTGGCGCCACCGGTGAGATCACGGTAGAGGCCTGGGTAGCTCCCGCCAATACTTCTCAGGGTGGTCCGGCGAGGATCGTCACCATGAGTTCTGATCCGTTTAACCGCAACTGGACCCTGGGTCAGGAAGGCAATACTTACCGCGGTCGTCTGCGGACTTCAACTTCCGCTGCCAACGGTACACCTGATTTGATCTCCAATGCAGGAGCTGTCACCAACAATCTGCAACACGTGGTCATGACCCGTGACGCGATTGGTGTCTGGCAGATCTACGTAGATGGTGCGGTTCAGGCGGGTAACTTCCGCGGGGGCGACTTCAGCAACTGGGATGCCAACTTCGAATTGGCGATTGCCAATGAGCTGACTAACAACCGTGCCTGGTTGGGTGATGTCAAGCTGGTCGCGATCTACAACAAGGCATTGAGCCTCGCGGAGATTCAGCAGAATCTCGCCGTAGGTGGTGGCTGTGCTGGCAATTATCCTCCGGTTGGCTTCTGTACGGCAGAGGTTGACGAATGTGACAATGGCTTGAGTGTGGACTTCGACGGTAGCAACTCTACCGATCCCGATGGTTCTATCGCCAGCTATGCCTGGGACTTCGGTGACGGCAATGGCTCCGGCCAGGTCAGCCCAACCCATGTCTACGCAGCGGCTGGAACCTATACGGTTACCCTCACCGTCACGGACAATACAGGCTTGGTTGGAACCTGCACCAATACGGTGACCGTCACCAACAATGTCGCTGGCCGTGTCACCAATAACCTGGTTGCCTATTATACCTTCACCGAGGGAAGCGGCAATACGGTCCATGATTACTCTGGTTACCTGACACCGCTCGATCTGACCATCGACAATCCATCTAATGTCAGTTGGGTGGGTGGTTCTGCACTGTCTGTGAATTCGGCAACTACCATCCATTCGGTAACGGCTGCTGCCAAGATTCAGACGGCATGTGCGGCTACCAATGAGGTGACTGTAGAAGCCTGGGTTGCACCGGCGAATACTTCTCAGGGTGGTCCTTCACGGATCGTGACCATGTCCGCTGATCCATTTAACCGCAACTGGACCCTGGGTCAGGATGGCAACGACTATATGTCCCGTGTGCGTACGACCACGAGTGCCGCAAATGGCACGCCTGACCTGAATGGCAACAACAATGCGGTGGCAACGAACCTCCAGCATGTGGTCTTTACCCGCGATGTCGGGGGTGCCTGGATCATCTATGTGGATGGTGTGGCCGTGGAGACTGGTACCAGAGGTGGCAACCTCAGCAACTGGGATGCCAACTTTGAGTTGGCCCTGGCCAATGAGTTGACCAACAACCGTGCCTGGTTAGGTGAGATGCACCTGGTCGCGATTTACAACGATGCGCTCAGCCCGGCTGAGATTCAGCAGAACTTCGCGGTCGGGCCTGAGTGTGAAGGTTCATTTGCCCCGGTAGCGTTCTGTCAGGCGGATGTGCAAGCATGCAGCCCGACCTTGACCGTAGACTTCACAGGCAGCGGTTCTGTGGATCCGAATGGGTCTGTCACCAGCTATGCCTGGGACTTTGGGGACGGCAACAGCTCTACCCAGGCTGATCCTACCCATAACTACGCTGCGGCCGGTACTTATACCGCGACCCTGACGGTGACGGACAACGAAGGCAATTCCTCTTCCTGCTCTTCCGTAGTGAATGTATCTGCCAACCAGTCCAGCCGTGTGGTTCAGGATATCCTGGCCTACTATCCCTTCACTGAAGGATCCGGAAATATAGTCCATGACTATTCCGGGGTAGGCGTAGCTGTTGACCTGACCATTCAGAATACCGGAAATGTAAACTGGATCGGTAACGATGCCTTGTCCATCAACTCAGGAGTCTTGATCAATTCGGTGACCCCTGCTTCTAAGATCAATACAGCTTGCCAGGCAAGTCAGGAGATCACGATGGAAGCCTGGATTTCACCGGACAATACAACTCAGGGTGGTCCATCACGGATCGTTACCTACTCTTCGAACACTGGCAACAGGAACTGGACGCTTCACCAAAGTGGAGATGACTTCGGTGCTCGTCTGCGGACCACAGCTACCAATAACAATGGCAGCCCTGATATGGATGCTGCCAATACGGTGACCACCGGTCTGCACCATGTCGTTTACACCCGTGCCGCCAGTGGAGCTTACGCAGTCTACGTGGACGGAGTACTGGAGGCGAGTGGTAACCGGGGAGGCAACTTCGGTAACTGGAATTCCGGTTACCAACTGGCCCTGGCCAATGAGCTGACCAATAACCGTGACTGGGTCGGGGATATGCATACGGTTGCACTTTACAGCCGTGCATTGACCGCCAGCGAAGTTGCTCAGAACTTCAATGCCGGGCCGGATTGTGATCCGCAGGGAATGAGCAATAAGGAGACGGTGGCTGGAGCTGAGGCTGAAGTCCCCGGTATGGACCTTAGTCCGAATGTGTCGGTTTTCCCGAATCCGTTCGAAGGTTCATTCAACTTCCGGTTCGAATCTCTTGAAGACTTCCAGTCTGTGGAGGTTCAGATCTACGACGCACTTGGGCAGAAGGTCTATGAGAACCGTTATGGTTCGGACAATGGCCTCATTGTAAAAGATGTCATCACGCTCGACGGAATCACCAAGGGAACCTACCTGATGGTAGTGACCTCCGGAGAATACCGAAAGAGCATGTCGCTGATAAAGAATTAAGCATGATTTGAAGCTAAATTTTAAGGGCTGCTCCGTTGCTGGGGCAGCCCTTTTTGCTTCAGGAGGGGCTTATCTCTTCAACAAACCGGATAAAAACTTCCTTATGACGTTCAAGATCCAGGTTGGGAGAAAGTGAGGCACGGACGATATAGTCTTTGTCCCCTTCTTTGGTGGTTCCTTGGGTGGAGGTCGCAGGTACGGTCCAATAACATCCTTTGAGCTGCCCATAGCTCACACAGAACTTGCTTTCTTCGGGAATCTCAGTAATCATCATGTTGATCAATTTGAGATTCAGTGCTCTTTTGTAAGACTCTCTTTCTTCATCGGAATCCCCTTGGGTGGGAAGATCCAGGGAAAAAACAGAGGGAGTGAATCCTTGGCCCGCCAATTCCTCTGAAACAAAATTGATCTTCGCGGCTGGTAAGGTGTCCTGGATGAAGGTTACAAATTCACGCGTATTCCGGTAAGCGTCCTTGATTCTTTGGTTCATGGAGGGCATTTGCTCGGCCAATATTTCAATTTGCAGTTCTGTAGCTTCGTTGTCGCAAAGTCTCAGGTGCTGTTCTATTTTTTCCATCAGGGCCGCGGTGTGTACATTTCCGACACAATAGCCAGCCGTGCACCGTCCGCCACTTGGGAATTTCGATCCACTGGCATAGGAAATGGTCCTGACCGTCGAGAGTATTTCACCTTCCCCCAGAAAGAGCACATTCGGACAAAAGGTCTGGTCCAGGATAAAAACGGGATCGATCGCCACTTTACCCGCTGCCGTTTTTCGCACTTTGCTTAAAGCATCTTTCAGCTTTTCAAGGTCGGGAACTTCTACCCTGGGGTTGGTTGGGATTTCTGCGATGATGTAGGGAACCCCGTCTTCCCGGGCAATTTTATCCAATATGGTATCGGTGCTTTGCACCATGTCGTGGCCGGCATCCACTAGTAGATCAACTATTTCTACATTCTCAATGCAGGCTGCCACCCGTCTTGCCTGGTCATTTGTGCCACCATAGCAATTTGGCGGAACGATAAATTTGATGTCCTTCCCTGGGTGTTTTTCCAGCGCATCGTGAACCAGACCCATCATGATCGCATACTGGACAGACAGCCCACTGGAGCCAAGGAGTGGTTTTAAAGTTGTGCCGGTAATCTCCTTGATGGAATTCAGGACAATGGCTTTGTCGGTTCTGGTGTCGCTCTTCGGAGTATGGATAGAGGACTTTGCTACATGCATTTTCAGGGCAGTATGACAGTTTGCGGGGGTCATTGCAATGGACTCCCTTCTTCGGACATGCTGAATCTCTGAGATATAGCTTTGGTTTTGCGCGCCATTCACGATCAGCACACTGCCAAAGTGAGGATGAACATTGACCACAAAGTCAATATTGGTGGGGAGGTCAGCATGGAAAATTTCATCCGGTTGGGAGAGGAAGATATTGCTGCCGTTAAAAGAGGGAACCTCGGCTACGTTCTCAAATTCTTTCAATTCAAATTCATAGCCATAGACCCGGTGCAGAACCTCCACATCAAAGGCATCTGGTAATTCCCCGGAATAAATGAGCTGGGTGTTTTTATTTGAAAGGCTGTTCTTTCTCAGGATGGCCAGCACCGGCATTGTCTGAGATGAAAAACTGATAACGCTTTCGGAATTAAGACCATTCAAGCGGGCAATTACCCATTCCAGTACACATGACAAGGGGTGGCCCAATCGAATATAATCGTAGGCCGTGGACAATGCATTGAGTGCGGATTGCTCAGAATTGTTCTCGTTGAACAGGGCTTCAAACTGCGCCAGAAATTGGGTCTTGGCCAATTTCTCATTGTAGATATCCAGTCGATGGGTTGTGAGGCCAAGCCAGCCAGTGGGCATGTTCTCTAATACACTTTCGATATAGTCCAGCATCTTCATCTGTATTTTTCACCTTTAGATAGGCTGCCTAGATACATTAATTCGCATAATCTTAAAAGGGACCTCGTCTATAAATTTAAATCCAATGGCTTAGAATCTGTAATTGAGGAAGTCAATCAGCAGTTCTATTTATGGTTTGTCCTATTCCATTTACACCAATTTGTCAGCTCCAGTTCGGTTAGGGTTGCGCAAGTGCTCGAAGTACCTTCTACGATCTTGATAGGTTTACTCCTACTGCCTGAGGGTGATAAGGCTCGCGTAAGAGGCTTATCACCCTTTTCAGGTGCGGTTGAGATGCCGCAAGGCCGCATTAGGAGGCCTGCGAAATATGATGGTAATACTATCAAGTTTGAGGGTATTACCCTGCAAATTCTCACCTTGATACCCGCAGGCGTTCGCCTCGGGATGCGCAGACTTGCGGCTTGCCTGCCGCTCGGTCGCGCTTCCCTGAGCGAAGGTCTTCGATTCCTAACTTTCAAGGTTGACAGTCATGCTCTGCAAAAGTGAGCGAGGCTTCCTTTGATCTTTGGAAGTCGGGCTATCAAAGCTGAGAGAATCTCTGTAGGAGTTTGCGCCTCGTGGCCAGAATCGGTTCGCCGGTAAATGCAGTCCAAAACGGCTTGTTATTGGCTTTGAATGCTATATGCTTTTTTCAATGCCACCCCGGTTGATATCGACAGGAAGTTTGGTCAAATACCACAACTGTTGGTTGAGGCTCGTGTGTATTTCGGGTCGGCATCCAGCGATTGATAAAAGCTATCCAGTTTGGCGTAGGCTGTCGAATCGGCTGGGTCGGGATAGCCTCCATCTACCAAGGGAATGAGTGAATCTGCCAATGGACTGTTGCCAATGAAATAGAGCTCAGGGTTGGAGGTATTTGGGTTCCGCAACTGGTACTCTTTGGAGGCCACAAATACATCAGCCTGCATCTGGCAATAAACCATTTCTCGGGAAGTATTTGATTCTCCATGCTGTCCATCTGTTAAGGAATAGAGGAAGGACTTGCCATCAATGATATAGGGTTCACCCGTCTTTGCCTCGAGTTCCTTTACTTGTTCCTGAAGGGTGTCGTTTCCTCCTATCAGGTCCACCAGGGTAGCGTATATGTCTGCAAACTCAAGTATTTCGTCTGAGACCCCCGGATTTACGACACCGGGCCAACGTACCATGAAGGGGACCCGGCTGCCACAAGAATTGAGGGTTCCTTTGGCACCGTTGACTTGTTGACCATCGTATAAGCTGTAGTAATTGGTTTCGGTGCCATTGTCACCGACGAATATGACAACTGTGTTTTCATAAAGAGATTCATCGTTGTCGATGACGGATAGGATATTGTCAATCATCATATCTACATAGGCCATCCGATCGGCAAAAATGCTATCCTCGGCCTTGGCGTTGGTATTGAGCGGGGTTGGCGCCTGGGTATCTCCGTTGTTGAACTGCGGGTCGGTGCTGTTGTGAATCAAGCCAAAGCAATAATGGATCAGAAAGGGTTTTCCTGACGCGGCAGCTTGGTCGACCTGGGTTTTCATCCAGGCATTGAGGGTGTCCGGAAAGTAGCCGGTGTCGTTCAACTGGGGTGGCCAGTAATCGATGGTATTGCCGATCAGTGCGTTTGGGCCATAGGTTTCCTGGAAGCCATGCTTGTTCAGGTGAACTTTTTGGGAATCGACCAGGTCAGAATAGTTGCAGGGATCTGGTGGATTGGTATTGGCATCTGCAGTGGTGTTGGGAATTCCATATCTCAAATTCCATTTTCCGCCAAAAGCGGTATAGTACTTCATGTCCTCGGCAATATTGGCAAAGGAGATGGCTTCATTTGCCAGGTATCCATCAGGGTCTTCTTCGCTTGCAGGGCCACTGGCGTTGTAGGCTGGGTAGACGATGCCGGTGCGGAAGGGGTAACGTCCGGTGATCAACTCAGCGCGGGAGGGTGCACAGAGGGGAGTTGAATACATGTAGTTGTAGCGGAGCGCGGAGTCCGCAAATTCATTGATACGAGGTGTATTGTAGGCCACCCCCTCATTTGAGGAATCATTCCATACCCGGGCGCTGTCTCCGGTATAAGCAGGCGTGGAGATCAAGCCAAGGTCATCTACAAGAAAAACCAGAACATTGGGTGTCGAGGAGGTTTCGGTGGTTGGATCTGGCCCGGTGACAGGGTCTAAAGGTTTAGAGTCTGTGCATCCCATCAGCAGCAACAGTACTGTTGCAAACAGATAATTAATCTTTTTCATAGTAAATAAATAAAAGCCCTAAATGGAAAAAGTCGTCAATTCAATGAGAAGATACGATTTTTTTCGTCTTTGGAGGTACTCTTATTTGTTCTGCTTCGGAAAGGCAGTGATCTCCATGGCCGCAGATGCAACTTCCAGTCTGCCTCCGGAAGCTTTGATCCCCTGCAGCACTCTTTTCGAAATAATGTGCTTGGTCGACCTCCGTTTCTGGAAATCGACGACGTACCGGAGGGTAAAGGTGATCCAGTTTTCATCGAATACCAAGGTCACCATCGGCTGGACACTGGCTTTCTCCAGCATGTAGCGGTTGGTCATTCCATCCCAGGTCTTCTGGGCATGGGCGGCATAGTCTCCTACGATTTCCTGGAGGATCTCCTGGAATAGCACCTCGGCATATTCGAAGTCGGAAATGGTTTTCAGGGGGACGGAAATCTCATCCCATAGGAATGGAAATTCTCCAGAGTAATTGAAGACCGGTTCTTTGAAGAGGATGCTGTTGGCGATGCGTACCATTCTGCCATTGTAGAGGTCGCCACTGATCCAGTCTCCGGTTTCCATAACGGTGGTTCTCAGGACTCCGATGTCAATCACATCCCCCCGTATAGAACCCAGTTTCACCCGGTCACCTATTTTGTAAAAGTTCCCCGATTGAATGGCGATATACCCGGCAATACTGACAATGACTTCCTGCAAGGCAAAGGCGATGCCCGCGCCTGCTACACCGAGAGCAACCGTGACCCCGGTAAGTTGGACCTTGAAGACGATGAGTAGAAAAATGAAGGCGATAACATAGCCCAGGAATCCAATTGATTTTCTGGCTTTGTACTTAGCCGTTGAGTCTTTGAAGGGCCGCATGGCAATGCGCTGGACCAGCTTGATCAATGCTACCAGAATCAGCAAACCCACAATTGAGATGGAGATTTTGCTGACAATCGGGTCCTTGAAAAAATCTACTATCTGCTCCCAGGTGTTCATAAACGGTGGTGGTTGTGCTTTTGCTAAAATGAATGGACCTGCATCCAATGTCAAGGTAGAAAAGAAAATGCTTTGGGTAGCATGATCTTTCTCATCAGCAATATTTTTATAAAAATAAGCGGGTCATAATTTTGCTATTTGATCTCAGATGCCGATTCTGTATATTTAATGCCAGAACAATTTATTAGTCTAAAGTCATGGAAAAAATCCAAAACAATCCAGTTCAACGAACCCAGCAGTTGGACTCAACTGAAGGAACCAATGTCAAATCGCCTCCTCCTTTTCAGTTGAAGACCAGCGGAGGAAAGAAAGGTGGCGGTGGTACCAGTACTACTACGGGAATCACTGTAAAGCGTAACCATATCCATTTGAATGGCGAGGACAAATACGGTCACTGGTGGACAGAGCTTGGTCCCAACGAGAGTTATGGTTGGTGGCCCAAGAATCCGGTTGGCTTAGTTGATACACTGGGTGGAACAGAAGGAGAGTTGAATGGCCAAACCAGCTTTGGTGGAACTCCGACTAAGGATCCTCACCACGGTGATGCCGGGGAAGAAGTTTTGAATGTTGTCATTGATGATCCCAGCAAGGATGAAAACACCGTCAAGCAGGAGATGAGAGATTTTGCCAACGGGTATTCCGGAGAATGGAGATGGACCTTCGGTGGTGGTCAAAACTGTCACACCTTCCAAAAGGCGATGCTGAATAACTCCGGTGTAAAAGCCGAGTAGGGCTAATTCGATTTATGAAGCTATTTGCTTTTTACATCCTGCTCAGTTTTTTATTTTCGGTAAGTTCGTGTTCCAAATCCAAAGAAATGCAAAGTGTCAACGAAGGTCTGGTGGTAAAGTATTTCTCTGGCTGGATCGGGTATGCCATTCCCATGCAGCCGAAGGGAGAGATTTCCAAAGAAGAAGCGGATGCGCTTGACGCTTATTACGTAGGCACTTTCGAAAAAGATTTGCTGGTCTCATTTGAGAAGTTCCTCCATCAGGAAAGGGTCTGGATTGATCATTACACCTATTGGGAAAACTCAAAGAAGCTCCGAAAAAGAAAAATGATCAAGAGCAGTGGAGAGGAACAAATCCAATTATTTGACGAAAAAGGAAAGTATTTGAAGGAAGAATAGGCTCATTCTGTTTATTCATTACCCAAACTACTTCCTGTATATATTAAAGAGACGGTCTCCCGGAGGCGGTCTCTTTTTACATCATTTTATTCAAAACACATGGCGATTAAAGTAACTACTCTCATTTGGGGAGTTATATTCCTCTTCCTTTTCTCCTGTCAGGCTTCTGATTCGGGAAGTGATGGAAGTGACAGTATGCCCACCTTGTCTTTTGCCGGATCGGTGGGAGAATCCTCCGCATCTTCTGCCCCTTCCGCCCCCGCAGAACCTTTTGCGTCCAATTCGACCAGCTGTCAAGTCCCCTTGAACAACCCCTATTTCATCCATTTATCTGACATTCACCTGAATTACCTGGATTCATGCTATCGAAACAGTGATCTGGGAGATGCTTTTTGGGACCGGACCAAGGACCGGTTGGAATTGATCATCGGGTGTAAAACCCCTCCCCGGTTTATCCTTTTTACCGGTGATCTGCCGGGTCATTGTGGAAATTCCGGGACGCCTCTGGAGGGTCACCAAAAGAAGATTCAAGAGGGCAGTATTCAGGAGGTTTTGAAAAACCTGCGGGAATTGGTAGCGGGTAAAGGGATACCCTTGCTTTTTGTCCCTGGGAATAACGATGCTCTGAATGGTGATTATTTCCCATTTTCAGACGCGAACAATCAGTCTGTGTTTTCCCTGGCCAGGGATCCTAATCTTCCTTATCCGGCTTTGAATGCGCATTTGCCTTGCGGTCAGCCACCTTGTATGCTCGAATCCGATACCCTGATGGGATACTATGCAGCGAAACCGATTGATGGGCTCCGGGTACTTGCATTGAATACGGTCATGTTTGTGAATGGGTACCATGCAGCAAGTACGCAGGAGTGGCATGCCGCCGGGGATCAGCAGATGGATTGGATTGGGGCGCAATTGGACTCCGCTGCCAAATACGGAGACAAGGTATATATCATGATGCATGTACCACCAGGACTCAATGCTTATTCCTGTGATTCGCTGGGAAATAATTGCAGTTCCTTTTGGAACGATGGCCCTTCAGCGGATACTACCTGGCAATATCAATTCCTGGCCCATGTTGGTGATCACTACCAGGATATCGCGGGTGTCTTTTATGGACATACCCACATGGATGAATTGCGTTTGTTGTACAAACCCAAGGACCCCAGCAATCCGAATGCGCCGGATGAAGTCTCAGAAATAGCCCTGGGGGCACCAGGGGTCACCACTGACCATGGCAACAACCCTGGATTTAAGGTCGTCTGGTATGACGGGAAGAGCAAGGAGCCGGTAGACTTTATTACTCACTATGCCCGGCATTCAGTTACACCGTCCAAGGTGATCAACTATGGTCGTTGGGGAAACCAATACTATCAGTTCCGGGAGGTTTTTGAATGCTGCAGTAGCTCCTCCGTTTATGAAGGTTTGGTGAACCAGGACCTCGATGCGGTCAATTCCGCAATGGACTCAGTCTATTACGTCTTGCACCAGCAACGACATCCAGATCCCCATCTTTCCGCCAAAACCCTGAGTGGAATGGTTGTGAAAAGTGAGTTGGGTCAGTAGGTAACCATTGGTTCCATTTCTTTGGCCTGATCCACCCAGCCCTGTACTTTTTCGAGGTTGGGAAGCTGGCGAACGAGCTTTTTCTCAGCATTGACTTCTTCCATCTTCTTCTGCAGGTTTTCTGCGTTGCGGTTGCGAAGTTCCTTTACGGTATCCACGCCCGCAGCTTCCAGCAGGTCTGAATACTCTTCTCCAACTCCTTTGATCCGGAAGAGGTCAGCCATATTGACCCAACGCAGAATTTTCTTTTCGTCTATGCCAGAAGCCTTTGCGATCTCGCTGCGGCCCTTGCGGGAAGCGCCATCTTTAAGCAGTTTTTCAGTGGTCTTGATGCCAGTTGCTGCCAGTTTCTCAGCGAAAACTGGTCCTATGCCTTCAATTGTGGAAATACTTGCCATTTTTTGTACGTGGTTATTGTTTTTGAGATAAAGTGAGGCCGAACTTATTAATAATTCATTCCCTTATACTTTTAGTTTATTCACTTTCCTGAACAAGAGCGAAAATAAGCCGGGCAATAACTGCTACTTTGCAGAATTCGATGAATTTGAAGTAATTCAGGACGAACAATGAAAAAGCTCTCTTATTATATGCGAAGTCATTTAATCTATATGGCTTTCCCGCTTCTGGTTTTGCTGGGATTGGGAACCTGGTCTTCTGCTTCCGGTCAACTCTATGTAGGACTCGGAGGTCAAGCGGGTTTCATGAATATGGCCAATGCCAATGCACCGGTTGATTTCTTTAACAGCAAAGGGTTTTTGATCAGGCGTCTGCGGGAATTTCACTGGCCGGCCGGATTGATTTATTCCGCGGCATACAAGGAGGATGGGCTTTTGCTGGAACTCTCCCTGAACACGAAGCGGCACCGTACAGCGGCAGAGTTTTTGGGCAGTGGGGGCAACAGCATTGACCGGCGTGAGCACCGGTTTGTGATACAAAGCCTGAGTGCTACGGTAGGAGGGGCGGTGGTGGATGAACCCGAATTGCAGTTGTACCTCTGTGGGTCTCTGGACTTTGGGATGATGCGTTACCGTACCAGAACCGGAAACCCAGAGACGATCAACCGGGCTAGTTTCTTTACGGTCAGCCAACAGCGATTCCTGGGGACTACTTTGTCGCTCCGGTTTACCTTCCGCAATGGTGAGGATGATTTTACCCATTGGACCTGGGCTCCGTATGTGCAGATCCCATTTGGCAAATTTGATTTTCAGCGGTTTAACCAAACCCTTAACCCTTTTGACTGGAATCAGGTTCCGGGCGAATCGACGGCACGGCCAATTAATTTTGGTATGAGCTTATCTTTTGACTTCGACCTCATAGAGCTTATCCAATAAGCTTGTATTTTTGCATTCATGGCCAGCATCCCACAAATCATCGAAGCCTTGATCTTTGCTTCGGATTCACCGCTACGACCCGATCAGATCCTCGATCTGTGGGAAGCAGAGGCGTTTGCCGACCTGGCACTGGACCCGGAAGGTTTGGAGGAGGTGTTGGAGGATTTGACTGAGAAATACCATTCAGAGGCGCATGTATTTGAGCTGCGTCGGATCAACGGAGGGTATCAATTTTACACCAAGCGGACTTTCTATCCTTATGTTCGTCAGGCGGCGCTGGAGAAGAACAAGCGGAAGTTGTCCAGGGCCAGTATGGAGACCCTTTCCATCATCGCCTACCGTCAACCAGTGACTAAAACAGAGCTGGAGTTCATCCGGGGTGTGAATTGCGATTATGCGGTTCGGAAGTTACTTGATGGCCAGTTGATTGAAATTCTTGGCCGGTCTGATGCACCGGGGCGACCATTGCTTTACGGGACCAGTCCCTTCTTTATGGAGTATTTTGGTCTGAATGATGTGAAAGATCTCCCCAAATTGGAAGAGGTCAGCATCGATGAGGAGACCTTCCAGGGGCAATTCAAAGTATATTTAAAAGAAACTGAGGAAGGAGCCGGAGATGATCCCGGTGATAATCCTCAGGCAGAATCATAGATTATGGCCAAACGACCGAATGGGGACCAACCGGGTAAGCCTGGTAAAGGAAACTTCGACAAGTTCATAGGAGCAAAAAGCAATCCTAAGGCAGAGAAGAAGAATGACCGGAAGAAGGAAAAGCAGATCCTCAAGAAGGAATTGGAGCTGAAGAAGCAGCCTCAGCTGATCAATCCGGAGCCCATGCGCCTGAATCGGTTCATTGCCATGTCCGGGGTTTGTTCCCGTCGGCAGGCTGATGAGTTGATTTCCGCCGGGCGGATCAAAGTCAACGGGAAGGTCGTAACCGAGTTGGGGTACAAGACCGATCCTGCAAAGGATACGGTGCTCTACGATCAAAAAGTGTTGCGGGTCAAGAAGTTCGTGTATCTCCTTATGAATAAGCCCAAGAACCATATCAGTACGGTCAAGGATGATCTGGGGCGGCGAACGGTGATGGATATCGTAGACAAGTATACCAAGGTCCGGGTGGTCCCGGTTGGGAGGTTGGACCGAAACACAACTGGTTTACTGCTGTTTACCAATGACGGAGATTTGGCGGCTAAATTGACACATCCCTCCAATAAGATTCCCAAGATTTATTATGTCCGCCTGGACAAAGAGGTAACCGAAGAGCATCTGAATGCCCTGCGGAAGGGGGTGCAGTTGGAGGATGGGAAGATGTCCGTGGACACGGCAGATTATCTTGATGGAATCCCGACCCAGGTGGTGGTGGAGATTCACAGTGGTCGAAACCGGGTGGTTCGGCGTTTATTTGAGCACTTTGGTTACTCGGTTGAAACCCTTGATCGGGTTAAGCTGGGTCCCTTGGATAAGAGGGGTTTGCCCCGTGGCACCTGTCGGATGCTGTCTGAAAAGGAAGTTGGTTGGTTGCAAATGTTATGATCCGATATCGGGGTAATGATCCGAACTGTGTAATCCAATGGTGCTTTAATTTCGCTTAAATCTTTGTCTTTATTGATATTCATTTTAAATTGGGCTTCCATTTTAGAGGGCGCCAGCCTTCGAGATTGGGACCTCTTGGTATCATAAGTTTTTGGTTTTTACTTATTTAAATAGACTTAGCGAGACATGAGTACAGGAGCAAAAGGTGCTGGCGACGGCGTCCAAGTAAAGCAAGGTAACCCAATGAAGTCCATCTTTCCCTACTTAGTAGTGTTGTTGGCTTTGGTTATTTCATTCGCAGTTTTCTACCTGATTTTCGGGTCTGCGGATAATTTTGAAAAAGGAGATATTGAGGAGGGGCACCCTATCAATATCTTTGGAACGATTTTTAAAGGAGGAGCGGTTATTCCGGTAGGTATGTCCCTCACCCTGATGGTATTAATTTTTACCGTCGAGCGTTTCATCACAATCTTCTTCATGGCAAAGGGCCGTTCATCAGCTGACGTATTTGTCGGCCGTATCCGCCACATGCTTGAGCAAGAAGACATTTCTGGTGCACTTAAGGCTTGTGATTCTCAAAAGGGATCAGTTGCGAATGTTGTGAAAGCTGGTTTGCTGAAGTATCAGGAAGTCAGCGCGAAAGACGATGCCGATCATGACAACAACCGCGAAGCCATTCAGAAGGAGCTTGAAGAAGCAACCACCCTCGAATTGCCGATGTTGGAGCGTAATCTTGCTTTCTTGTCCACCATTGCCTCTTTGGGTGTATTGGTAGGTCTGTTTGGAACGGTTATCGGTATGATCAAGGCCTTCCAGGCATTGAACACTTCTGGTGCTCCTGACGCAGGTGCATTGGCAACTGGTATCTCAGAAGCACTTGTAAACACTGCTATCGGTATCTTTACCTCTAGTTTGTCTATCATCTTCTACAACTACTTTACTTCTCAGATCGACGCGCTTACTTACCGCATCGACGAGGCTGGTTACAGCATTGTGCAGACCTACGAGGCCAAGCACTAGCAAGGAGTTTTTTTCATACCCTGGGGCAATTTTCCCTTGGTTGAAATCGTTAATTAGTTGGACATAACCAGAATTCCATGCCAGCAGTAAAGCCCAAAAGACATAAGCCCGGTATCGACATGACGGCAATGGTTGACGTTGCCTTCCTTCTCCTGACCTTCTTCATTTTGACGACGAAGTTCAAGGCAGAGGAAACGTTCCCTGTCGACACTCCGGAAGCGGCTTCAGCGATTCCACTTCCTGAATCAGGAGTTGTGGTCATCGGGGTGGATTCCATTGGTCGTGTATCTTTTTCCATAGCTGACTTTGATGTCAAGGATGAGATGCTTACGATCATAGAAGACCAGTATGGTTATAGTTTTTCAGACGCAGGTAGGACATATTTTTCCTCCATCTCAGACTTTGGGGTTCCTTTCAGCCAGCTAAGTGCCTGGTTGAATCAACCTACGCCTGAGGCCATGGGAGAGTTTGCCAAAAAGGTAACGGGAATACCCGTGTCTAAGGACCCGCGCCGTGAAAATGACCTGGTCAAGTGGATCCGTACCGTACGACGTGCTGCCCGCCGCGTAGACAAAAGTCTGATGTTTGCCATCAAAGGAGACCAGAACGTTCCCTATCCGCTCATGGATGAAGTCATCTTCACCTTGCAGATGGAAGGAATCAACCGCTTCAATATGGTGACTAAGATGAGATCCGATGCCCGGTTGACCGGGGGCGGAGAATAACGTATCGTGTATCATTTAAATTGAATCCAGAAAAATGGCTGATATAGATACTAGTGACGACAGTGGTGGCAAAAAAGGTGGCCCCAAGCAAAAGAAGAAGTCGACCAAAGTGGATATGACCGCGATGGTGGATGTGGCCTTCTTGCTGCTTACCTTCTTTATCCTCACCACCACGCTTGCTTCTCCTTCAGCGATGGAGATCGCAAAGCCACCGCCACAAGAGGAGGATGACCCGAACAATAAGCCAAAGAAGGTTGATGAGAAGAAAATCATGACCCTTATCCTTGGCGAAAAAGATCAGGTGCATTACTACCAGGGGATGCCCGAAGACGGTCCACTTCGTACCACCGGTTTTGGTGAAGATGGGGTTCGGAAGGTCATTTCAGAGCATTTGAACCGTTATCCTAACCGTTGCGCCAAGGGAACCAAGAACACCAAGAACTGCTGGGATCCGATCTTTGTCGTGAAACCCAATGGCACCTGTGTGTACAAGAATGTAGTGGATGTCCTTGATGAACTTCGGATTTCCGGAGCCACCAAGTATTCCTATACTGAAGTTACAGGAGGAGATTCTCTTTACTTGTTTGAGAACCGAAAAAAGTAGGTTTTTCAGACAATAAATTGAACCCGGATTCGTTTAGAAGGTAATTCAGACCCGATAAAAGAAAATCATGAAGACAATACTCGCCGATCTGGACGAAATAGTCTTTGAAGGCAGGAATAAAAGCTACGGCTCCTTCCAAATGAGGAAGGACGGCAACCGTCTGTTGATGCGTGCTGCGCTGATAGCTTTTCTGATTTTCCTGTTTTCAACAGGCCTTCCTAAGATCATCTCTTGGTTAGGTGACGGCAACAACGGGCCTACCGAAGAGTTGGTGATGATCCCGATCGAAATGGAACTGGAGGATTTGCCTCCACCAGAAGAACGGGAAGAGGAGATTGAGCCTCCTCCACCACCTCCACCAGTAGAAGCTCCCCCACCAGCCGCAATTGCTCAGATAGAGTTTGCTGTGATTGAGCCAGCTCCTGAAGAGGAAGCGGATACTACCGAAGTCCGTGAAATGGACGAACTTCTCGACGCAGATACTGCGATGATTGGTAACCGCGATGTTGAGGGTGTAGCTGATGACGGTACCGGAGATCCTAAATGGGATGCTTTTGGTGACGGAGATGGTGAACCTCAGGAGGTAGTTGTGGTTGATAACGACCCCAATCCGAATGACTTTATCATTGTTGAGGAAGAACCTCGTCCGGTCAATATGGATGACATCAAGAAATTGATCGGTTATCCTGCCATGGCCAAAGAAGCTGAAATTGAAGGTAAAGTGATCGTTCGTGTACTGGTCGACAAGACCGGAAAGTACAAGAAGCACGTAGTCCTGAAGGATCCACATCCTATCCTGACCAAAGCGGTTGAAAAGAAGCTGAATAGTCTTCAGTTCACCCCTGGTATTCAGGGCGGAAATCCGATCAAAGTTTGGGTAACTATCCCATTTGATTTCAAACTCCTGAAGTAATTCATACTCGAATATACTTATATGAAGCCGCCCTCCGGGGCGGCTTTTTTTATGATACACCTGTAACACCTGTCGATTCTTTGTTACTTCTTAAATAGAAGATTCTTTAAAATATTTTCGATTTTTTTCATACTAAAATAGTGGTTCCCAGCGTTATATAGGGGAGAACCCACAATCAAAAATACCATGAAGCATACAATCTATGCCGACCTCGACACGATGGTGTTTGAAGGCCGCGAAAAGAACTATGGCGCATATCATATCCGGAAGGAGTACAACCGGATCCTCAATCGGTCGATGCTGATTGCGATGCTCCTCTTCCTCTCTTTAACAGGATTGCCGAAGGTGATCAAGTGGATCATTCCAGCAGAAGTTACGGCCCCGCATGATCCTGAACCGGACATGATGACAGAAGTAACTTGGACTGATCTTCCTAAGGAAAGGGAGAAGGAAATTGAAGAGCCGCCCCTGCCACCAGAGATCGAGGAAAAACAACCCAAGATCGAGGAAGCGGTCAAGACGATTATGCTCACTGTGATCGAGCCGAGTCCGGATGAAGACCCTGATCTGATTGTCCATGAAATGGATTCGTTGCTTATAGATGACAAGGCGATTGGCAACCTTGATCAGGATGGCAAGGATTTTGACAACCGGGACATCCCGTGGGATGACCTCCTGGTTGATGGACCTGGTGGTCCGGGTGAGGTAGGACCAGTTTTTGACGACGAGCCTTCTCCAGAAGATTTCTTTATCGGAGAAGATCCCAGGCCTATCAATATGGATGCATTCAAGGAGTCTGTTGGTTATCCAACCCTGGCAGTTGAGGCGGGTATTGTTGGCAAGGTGATCGTTCGGGTCATGGTTGATGAGCTGGGATTTGCCAAGAAGCATATTGTACTGAAAGATCCTCATCCGATCCTTACCAAGGCCGTATCGCAAAAGGTGAATGAACTGCGGTTTACTCCCGGTATCCAGAACAATAAGCCGGTTAAGGTATGGGTTACCATCCCCGTTGACTTCGTATTGAACAACTAAAAAGCAAATACACTTACGCATTGGAGAAGCTGTCTCATAACCATGGGGCAGCTTCTGGCTTTTGGATGTTTTCTAAGCAGGTTGGATGACTGTAGGCCAGCGGATGGATGGCTTTAGGCCAGCGGATGGATGGGGCTGTACGTCAGCAGTTGGATGGGGCTGTAGGGTCAGTGCACGGAAAACTGTACGTCAGCGGGTGGACGACTGTACGCCAGCGGGTGGATGAATGTACGCCAGCGAGCGTATAACTGTACGCCAGCGGGTGGACGAATGTACGCCAGCGAGCGTATGACTGTACACCAGCGGGTGGATGAAGATCCCCTGAAGGGCCGATTGAACCCCTCGGGGGGTATGATGCCCCCTCTGGGGGGCTGCTGTTACCCCCTCTGGGGGGCTACTGTTACCCCCAGGGGGGCCACTTCCCCCCTCCCAGAGGGTCTCAGGACGTACTCCTGAGGGCCAGCTATGGCTCCCGAGAGGGTCCCGGCAGGTTCGCCGGAGGGCCACGCCGACTTTCCGGGGGGGGCATCCCTGCCCGCGGGAGGGCATATATCCACCCGCTGCCGTACAGACAAACCCTGTCCAGCAAGGGTTTCACTGTACGCGGCCGTACGGACAAAGCCTTTCCAGCAAGGGTTTCACTGTACGCGGCCGTACGGACAAAGCCTTTCCAGCAAGGG
>CAYGRE010000005.1:0-1617 GCA_964352215.1 uncultured Bacteroidia bacterium | reverse complement strand
TTTTACTGTACGCTGCCGTACAGACAAACCCTGTCCGGCAAGGGTTTCACTGTACGCGGCCGTACAGACAAGGCCTTTCCAGCCGAAAATCGTAGGTGGAACTTTGTATCCTGTCTCTCTCTGGCTATCCCAAATACTTTTGAGACAGCCCTTTTTTCTTTCCCTTGAGAATTGATGCCATTTACTGAATGAACCTGTGCACTGACTGAATATTGGCTTTGTGAGCTGCTTTTGATCCTACTTTCGAAATACAGAGATCAAAAAAACCCTAAATCAATACGCATCATGTCTCAGTACACAGATACCCTCAGCCAAATCATGTCCCACGGAGAAAGTGAAGGACTGACCCACCGTTTTGTAGAGAATGAAAGCCTCAATGGTAAAATGGTTACTATCGGTGGCCGGGAAATGATCAATTTTGGTTCCTGCTCATATCTGGGATTGGAATATCATCCCAGTCTGATCCAGGGTGCCATAGAAGGTGCGGAAAAATGGGGTACCCAATTTTCTTCATCCAAGTCTTATGCCAGTTTGGGGCTTTATGGGCAAGTCGAAGGAAAATTGTCGGAAATGTTTGGCAAGCAGGTTTTGGTATCGGCAAGTACCACCCTGGGTCACCTGGCCACGATTCCGGTAATCGTTGAGGATGATGATGCAGTTATCCTGGATATGCAGGTGCACTCGAGCATACAGATGACCACTCAGATGCTGAAAGCACGTGGTATCAAGATGGCTGTCATTCGCCACAATGACATGGAAGCACTGGAAAAGAAGATTGTTGAGCTGAAGGCCAGGCACAATAAGATCTGGTATTTCGCAGATGGGGTTTACTCTATGTATGGCGACTTTGCACCCTTCGAAGAGCTGAAGCGGATGTTGGACAAGCACCAGCAATTTCACTTGTACATTGACGATGCACATGGTGCAAGTTGGGCTGGTAAGAATGGGGTAGGGGTAGTGAGGGCACATATAGAACACCATGACCGGATGGTATTGGCTGTTTCTTTGAACAAGTCCTTTGCCGCTGCAGGTGGATGTATCGTTTTTCCCAATGATGAAATGTTCCAAAAAGTACGGTACTGCGGAGGGACTCTGATCTTCGCCGGTCCTATTCAACCTCCTATGTTGAGCGCGCTGAATGCTTCTATTGACCTGCACTGCAGTGAGGAGATTGTCGATCGGCAGAAGGCTTTGATGGAAATGGTCAATTATTGCAATGACGCGCTGGAGAAAGCGGGAGTTCCACAGTTCCAAAAGACTGACAGTCCCCTGTTCTTTATTCCGGTCGGAAAGGTGAGCACCTGTATCCGCATGATCCAGCGCATCCACACTGAAGACATCTTTGTGAATGCGGCTTCCTTCCCGGCTACTCCCATGAAGCGCGGTGGTATTCGTTTCATGATCACTGGCCACCATACCAGAAATGATGTAGATGCACTGGTTGCCGCCATCGTCAAACATTATGCCGACACCCTGGCTGTCGAAGGATTGACTTGTAAGCATGTTTCAAAAGCTTTCCGGATTCCGGAGTTCAATTTGGAAAGCCATTCTGCCCAGGCGGTGAAAATAGAACAGCACGGTTTGCGTTTTGAAGTCCGGCGGAGCATCATGGAGTTG
>CAYGRE010000004.1:88770-161704 GCA_964352215.1 uncultured Bacteroidia bacterium | reverse complement strand
CCGACAGGGATGCCAATATCAAGGCCAAATCATACAGCTGGAACCACCCTTTTAGTGAAACCATAACTGCCCTCCTGAAGCAAGGTCTGCGCATGACGGATTTCACCGAATACCCCTATTCTTATTACAACTGTTTTCCCAATCTTGAAAAGCAGGAGAACGGGTACTATATGATCAAAGGCAAAGAGAATATTATCCCGTTAATGTACCGGATCGTGATGGAAAAATAGGTGAGGCTATTTTCCCTGGCTGGACGTCCACCATGAATTCTTTGTGGTCCCTACCTGCGAATTACCTTTTTGCAGACCCTTCGGTCTCCGTTGATAATCTCAACCAGATACACCCCCGCATCCAGATCATCGGTATCAATCTCTAACAGGAAATTTCCCGGTGCTTGTTGCTTTTCGAGTACTTCCCGCAGCCTTCTGCCCTGGAGATCAAGGAGATTGATCTGGGTCATCCCTGCCTGTTGCAAAATATAATTCAGATAAACATAGCGATCGGTCGGGTTCGGAAACAGGGAAAGTACGGTCGCGGGTGCATAAGGCTCAGGCTGAAAAACGATTCCGGGACAGGGAGGCGCAGGAGCAACATTGGTATTGGGATTGGAAGCCCCTGAGCCTTGGCTCAAATGGTTTTCGCCATCGTTGGCCACCCAGGTAGCCACCAGGTTTTCGTTGAAATTGCTGGGATCATCAATGTCACCCATGTGCCAGAACTCGGCCTGGGCACGGACTGAATCCAGATCCAGCAAGACATAGCCATGCCCCTCTAACTCTACAAATTTTGTATGCCAGTTTCCGGCCTGGATAAGGCCGGATGCCAGGGCAGCACTCCCCAATCCAAAGTCATTTCCTTCGTCAAAATTATCACCGGTGACGCTCGGGACTATAAACTCCACCCCGATGGCACCTGCACCTGTAAGCGGATTGTAGTCGAGTATATTGAAGGGATTAGGAGTCACATCATTGGCGAAAGAAACGTGGAAATCCCCGGTAAGGACCACCATATTGTCGATCGAATTGTTGATGATATTGTCGAAAAACTTGGTGCGTTCCACCGGATAGCCATCCCAATTCTCAAAGACGAGGGGAACATTTCCAATCTGAAATTGAGTCATTTGGAGCTGATTGCCCAGAACCTTCCACCGGGCCGTCGAATTCTGCAATTCGGAGTTGATCCAGTTGAGCTGGTCCGGACCGAGAATTTTGGCATCGGGATGGCCGAAGAGGGTGTCGTTCTGGTCCACTGCAAACCGATCCCGGTCATACAGGCGGACGTCGAGCATGTACAAATCGAGCAGGTCTCCAAACGGCAAGTGCCGCCAATTCTTGTAAAAGTCCTGCTGGAGGCTGTCGGGGTCACGAACGGGCAACCATTCCCGGAATGCCTGAACTGCGGCCTGTTTGCGGGTCTGGTAGGGACCATAGGCGGCTGCATTGTGTCGATAAGAAGTGTCGGTGAGGGCGTCTACCACGATGTCGTGGTCGTCCCAGATATTGATCCAGGGATAGACCTGGTGGCAGCGTTGCAGGTTGGAATCGAGCCGGTACTGGCTGAGGCGGGTCCGGTAGTCCTGAAGGCGGTAGATTTCAAAATCGGGGTCGTGCTCTCGTTCCGGAGGTCCGCCACCCCCTTCATAGATATAATCACCCAGGTGGAGGATTGCATCGAGGTCGTTGCGGGCCGAAAGGTTATGGAGCGCCGTGAAAAAACCCTGCCGATAGTCAGAGCAGGTAAGCACCCCAAGACGGATCTGGTCGCGGTTGCCCGAAGGGCTGGTCTTTGTGCGGCCAATCGCTGATTCCTCCCCCAGGGCTGAGAATCGGTAATAATAATAGGTGTTGGCTTGCAGGTTCTGCACATCGATTTTGATGCAGAAGTCATGGACTGCTTCGGCCGTTGCGGAACCTGTCTGGATCACGTTCAAAAATGAGAGGTCGGTGGCCATCTCCCAGGTGACCGGAACCGAGGTAGCCATCGAGTCGTCAGGCGTAACCCTGGTCCAGACAATGACCCGGTCGGAGAGCGGGTCACCGGAAGCGACACCGTGGTAGAATGGAGCCTGAGCTGCATTCAGATAGGATTGGAGGTGTCCATTGGTTTTCCGTGAGGTGCTTTGCAGGTGTTGGGCCGGAAGAAGAGAGGCCAGCAGACCCAGGGATACGAAAACAACTGCAAAGAGAACAGAACTAGAATGTCCTGGTTTGTAAAGGCGGATCGAATTAGACAATAGGGAATCCATAATACCTGAAGCTTAGTTTTTAGGAAATTACAGAATTATCTGCCCTTTCCCAGAACTCAGGACCCAAGGAAGGAGATGCATTCACATACAGTCTTCTGGACCTGTATAAAAAAGAGCAGCCCGCTTTTGCGGGCTGCTCTTGATAGTTGATTGACTTTGTGGTCTTTAGGGGAAAAAATATCACGAATAAATGCGTAAAGAAATCTTTAGTTGGTCGTTATTTTCTGAAAGATGCTGCCACTCCCTGAACTGGTTGAGAACAGGAGGTATGAAATTCGGTAGCCCATCCCTTTTGGGTTGAGCGAGCAGGGGTAGGGTTGGCTTTACCTTCATTGACCAATTGAGATGAGTAGGTGGTGGGATTTTCGGCTTGGACATCCTTGGTTATCTCCACGGAAATCCCTTGAACCCCATTGCCCATTTGCAGGAGGCAGAACAGTGTATTTCCCGACGAGGAGTTTGACGAGATGGGGATGTACTACTTGATGAGCTTCTTGCTCAACCATGCCCTGGACTTTCTTGCTCTACAGGCTTTCAGGGAGGATACATTTTTGCCCAACTTTCTTGCATCAAAAAGTTGTGAGCAGCGTGGACTGCAAAAGCATTACCAAAACATCCAAAAGCGAATTTCGAAGACAAGAGTAAACCACCCTTATCCCAATCTGGAGTTCTTTTACCAGGAGTTCGCTTTAACAACTTTGGAAGGCAGGGCATTTGCAAAGTCCCGCAAGCGTACCAGCGATGACACCGTCCAATCGATTTCCAAAAACCTGGATTATTTATACCTGATTTCAAAACTGGAACTTGCTTGTGAGATGGTGAACCGCCATAAATTCATTTCCGAAAATTATGACAGCAAATTGGTCGATTAGGCGCTCAGTCTATACGAAAGTGCTGACCTTGAACCCACCTTCTTCACTTCAGTCTATGCATGTATCCTGAGAATGCTCACCGATAGTGAGAATGAATCCCATTTCCAGCAATTAAAATTACTGTTAGACGCTCCCTTAAAGGGTATGGACCAGGGTGATATGCAGGAGATTTTCGTTTATGCCCAGAACTATTGTATCAGTAGGATCAGGGGAGGACGGACGGAGTACCTACATGAACTATTTCTTCTGTACCAGAAGTCAGGTGAGAATGGGCTTCTGATTGGGAGTGATGGCTATATTTCCCCGTGGAGATAAAAGAATATCATCAGTGTAGGGATCAGGTTCTCAGAGTTCGCCACCACCGAAGAATTCATTGAAACCTACCGGTCTTTTTTACCACCCGATTATCAAAAGGATGCCTACCATTACAACATTGCCCACTTGTCCTTCGGCCGGCAGGATTATCGAAAGGCATTGCAGAATCTTCTGGAGGTGAACTTTACAGACGTATTCTATTCCCTGGATACTAAAAAGATGCTGTTGAAGATCTATTTCCAACAGGAAGAAATAGAAGCATTTTATTCCCTGGTGGCCTCATTCAAGGTATTCCTGACCCGAAATGAATTGATCTCAGACCCAAACCGACTCTCCTATAAAAACTTTATTCGTCTGACCTACTCCTTGTTCAAGTTGAAAATTGAAAACAAGGGGTCCAAAGAGGAGATCGGGAAGTTATTGGAAAAGGCGGAGGCTTTGGTAGACGAAGACTGGGTCAGGGAGGAATTGGAAAAGGTTTGATCAGGGACAATTTTCAGGTCTTCGAGGTTAATTGGTGGTCCTGCCCTGATATATCCAAGTCAGATTTGATGTCTCTTTCAAATGGAGTCTCACCATCAGGTTCAGCTACATTTACACTATTGCCAGCGCTTAAGCTTTGTCCTTGGGATTCACTTTGTGACTTCCTGGCCTTCTTTCTCACCCATTTTCCAAGGTCATAACCACGTACCACGATCCAGATCACCAGGACCACCGGAAACACCAGAATAGCCTGATATTCCCAAAGAAAATTCCATATAGAAACGAGGATTTCGATAAGGCAAAGATAGGGAAATGAAGATTATGGAGGTTGGGGTAATGCGTGCGGGCAGTGTTTTGTCTTATTCAAAGCCCTCAGTCTCTCCCTGCAGACCTTTCAATAACCTCAATTTAGCAAGTTTAGATTGGGAAAAGGCGGTTTGTAAATCAATATTCTCGGGATCGGAAAAGGCCAATTCTTCCATGATCTTCAAGTTCTTGTCCCGATGTTTTAAAGCTCTGTCTGGTTCCCCCCATCCAAGGTACAAAGAAGACAATTTACCGTGAACATTACCCAGACTCCTTTTAACTTGTTCCGTAAATGGGTTCTTTTGGTAAATCTCCTCGATCAGGTACAGTTCTTTTCTGAGGGCACCACCTCTTCAGGATTAAAGCTCCGGGTGGTATTTTCCCAATCTGAATTATCTGCTACCGGACCTTTTTTGCCAGCTTTTACACGGGTACCAGCGGCTCCATTTCCTTCCTCATAATATGCCTGCCATTCAAACTCTTCAGGTGATTCGTCGAAATAGACATTTGACCTCGCCCGCTGGCTGAATAAGTCGATGGCCAGGCGGTTAATCTTGCTTTGGGTGTGGTCATTGACAAGGAGCAGTAGTGGTGTTTGGAGTCTGTTGAGAACCTCTCTCGCAAAATTCAGTTGCAGCAAAATATTCTCTCCCTGATCAGAATCCTCTCCAGAGTTCGAATCCATCAGGTACAACCCCCTGAACCCATCAGGTACACCACAGATGTCAATAAAATCACTGAATGATAAACTCCACCCGGCGATTGAGGTAGTGCATCGACTCATTGGTCTTGTCATACACTCCGGGCAACTCATCAATCAGCAGATTGTCAGAACCCTTGCCATCAATGCTCAACCGCCCCTCTTCAATCCCAAAGGTAGTTACCAGAATATCCTTGATGTTCTTGGCCCGCTTCTCTGACAACGCATAATTACTGCCCCCTGAACCCCGTATATCCGTATGCCCCTGGATGAGAATCCTGATATCCGGGTTGGCTTTCATATAGCGGGCGACCCTGAGTATGTCAGGGTAAAACTGCTTTTTAACATCAGCGATGCCAAGATCAAAGTGAATCATGGGGAGTGGATTGGTCAGCCCCGTTCCAGTACCGGGAGCACCACCGCGTAGCCCCTTGATCTCGATCCCCTTTGGATCGACATGGACTCCTTTGGGTGTACCAGGCTCCTGGTCGTACAGGTCGATGACCCCATCCCGGTCGGTATCCACTGCCATCCCTCCTACGTCAACCATCGCCCCCTTGGGCGTAAAGGGCTCCTTGTCGCGGAAATCCGCGATCCCGTCCCCGTCTGAATCCAGGGCACGGCCCCGATTGTCCACATGGACTCCTTCCGGCGTATTCGGCTCCAGATCAGTAGCATCGGCAATGCCATCGT
The DNA here is from genome assembly GCA_964352215.1 of uncultured Bacteroidia bacterium. Lineage (GTDB taxonomy): Bacteria > Bacteroidota > Bacteroidia > J057 > JADKCL01 > CAWUKT01. The sequence goes on along the minus strand of CAYGRE010000004.1, from coordinate 156,090 downwards.
TGTCAGCATCACTGACCTCCCTATCCGCCAGACGCTTCAGGTCACGGATGTCATCCATTGATTTCTTCAGCGGGTTTGACCACCAACGGGATTCTTCCCGGTTCTTTCCAAACCGGAAATTCAGACCCAGGGAGGTATAATGGTGATAATCATTGTTCGCGCTCAAAGTCAGCGTCTCTTCCCACCGCTGCCCGTCCAGCAGATCATCGTTGGTCCAGGTCACCCGATGTTCAAGGCTGAGATCAACCACATCGGACAATTTAAAGGCAAGACCGAAGCCAAACTGCAGGGTAGGCAGTACGGTACGGTTCCTGAAATTGGATTTATAACGATAAAACTCAGCCTGGGACTCGTATTCACCGTCGATGAGGTTGCGCAATCCATTGAGGACATCCTGTTTGACATCGGGTATAGCATCGGTAGGAATGCCACTGAAGTCATACTCGTTGAAATTAGCGTTAGCGGCATCAATCTTCGTATTGTAGAGCATCAGGCCTGGGCCACCAAAGAAGTAGGCGGACAGGGTAGGATCTTTTTTGTTAAAACTGATATTGCCCAGATTGAATACGCCATGCAGCCCGGCGTCATAATAGCGCATCTCATAATTATAAAAGAGAAAAGGGGAGGATGCGGTGGTATAATCGATCTGAGGATTGTTAAAACCATTGAGTGCTTCATTGTTGAGAAAGCCCCCACTTGCCCTCCAGTCTAGTCCCCGGGCATAACCCGTGCTGACCTGCCCCCGCAAAGAAAACAGATAACTAACCGATTTTCTGACATTGATTCCTATCCCCAGCCCCCTTTCGGCCCGGACATCTCCGGAAACCATAGAAAGCCCGGCTTGAACCCCAATCGACCAGCGGTCGCTTTTAGGCGGAGGAAAAGATTCCGTATTGTTTTCATAAAGTTGCTGACGGAGCCAGTATTTCTTGTTCAGTGCCGTGGTATCCTGCGGCTTTGCTTCGCTTCCCGGCTGGGCCATCACATTACCCGAAAGTAGGGTAAGCATTCCCAGAAGCAATGCAAAACTAAAGGTGTATCTGATCATCTTCCTTAACCTTTGAATCCTATTGAAAGAGCAATATACGAAGCAAAAGGAGAAAGGAAGTGTCACTCATTGCAATACTTTGCCAATTGATCTCCTGCGCTGGGAGAACCGAATTCAATGGCACGCTTCCAGTGATTACAGGCAACCCGGACCTGACCATTTTGGTAGGTGGCATTGCCATATCCCAACCAGGCTTCTCCATTTTCAGAATCCTTGCTGGTAGCAATCCGAAAGTCCTCCATAGCTCCCCCGATGTCTTCCAGCTCGATCCTTAGATTTCCGCGCTGGATGTAGAGGCTTACATTGTTATTGTCCAGTATGATCGCTTTGGAATAATCTGAATGTGCAGCTTTGGGCTTTTCCATCTTCACCAATAACTCAGCACGGGAAATATAGAATGGAGCAGCCGCAGGATCTTTCTTGATCGCTTTGGAGTAGAAATTTTTAGCAGTTTTGAGGTCCCCCATCAGGTCCTCGCTGCGTCCTCTTTTGTACCAGGCCTGAGGAAAGTTTTTGTCCTTCTTGAGGGCTTCTCCGTAATTGATAGCAGCTTCCGCGTATTGTTCCTGGGCAAAACAGGCTTCCCCCTTGTAGAAATAAGGCATCCTGAGTTCCGGATCATATTTCAGTGCAGAATCCGCCATCTCGATGGTACCCTGGTAGTCTGCCAGATTCAGGTAGGCCAGGGAAGAATAGGTGTAGGGAAGGGCATATTCAGGTTCCAATTCTCTTGCACGGGCAAGGTGGGCCAGCGCGGCAGGATAATTAGCAAGATCGATCATGAGGCGCCCCTTGCCTATAAAAGCCAGGGTGAAATCAGGGTTGAGGCGAATGGCTTCATTGAAAGCATGCAACGATTCGTCCAGTTTGACCATTGCGTAATTTTCCCTGGCCATTCCATACCAGGCCTGCCAACACAAAGAGTCCATTTCTAAGGCTTTCTGGAAATCACTGATGGCACCTCTTTGGTCTCCCGAGAGGGACCGGATCCGACCCTGCAATTCACGGTACAATACCTGCTCAGGATCAAAGCGGATGGCCTGTCGAACATCCCTCAAAGCACTCGAATAGTCCTTCAGGCAAACGTAGGCAAGGCTACGGCCATAAAAGGCTGCGTCATAATTGCGGTCAATTTTGATAGCCTGGTCAAAATCATCAATGGAGCGTTCACAGGCATTGCATTTGTACTTGGCTGCACCGAGCAAAAAATAGTTCTTCGCACTTAACAACTCCTCAGGGGAAGATTGGGAGTAAAGGCGAATGGAACCAGCGAACACAAACAATACAAATAAACAAATCGGGCGAAGACGCATCTTTAGCAAGTCTTGAGCTTTCTAAGCTCCAAAACTATCTAATTTTTACATAATATCCCCACCCGGTCACCCACAGTGGTTGATAACTAAACTGTAAAAATGAATTGCCAGATGAATCCGATTGTTATCCCCCTGAGACTGGCATAAAATTTCAAATTCAACCATCCTTCCGTATCTTGTCGCCTCAATCAACCAATCAATCAATCGTCATTTTTGGCTGCGGCCCGTACATGAAGATATTTGCACAACTCCTTGAGTTTATCAGGTCACGTGGAACTACGGATCAACAATCTGAATTTGATCAGTTAACAGGATTGTTAAACTTATTCAGTTTTCTCACCTCCACGGGTGCATTGGGGGTATTTCTGGTTGCATGGTTGTCCGGACAGAATACCATCTATTTAGTGATCAGTTTAATTGTATGCGGACTCTACGCAAGCATTTTGATCCTTAACCACTTCCATTGCCATCGCCTCGTTCGCTTTTCTTTTGGGAGTATCGTACCACTCTGGTTGGTATTTACCATTCTCGCTATCGGAGGTGATTTTGGGCAGTCCATCGGCATCGCGGCCAATACCGTCATCACCTTTCTCCTGTTCAAGGAGTCTCCCCGGACAAGAAATATCCTGGTGGTCTACAATATCTTTCTCTACGTGCTACCAACCCTGTACATCCTTATCTGGGGGCCTTGGTTTACCGTCAAAGATGTCCCGGGTGATGAGATCATTGTCTTTCTCATGTGTCTCCTGTGGATCTCGGTGGTATTTGCGATCTATGAATACAAGACGGCATCTATCCTTGCCCAGAAGGAAAAGGAACTCTCCGCCCGGACCAAAGAGTTGGAACAGTTTGTTTACCTCGCCTCTCACGATATGAAAGCCCCGGTCCGCAATATTCTGGGTATTCTGGAAATCTTTCGATCCAACTTGGAAGCCAAAGAATACGATAACCTGGAATTGTTGGCCTCACACCTCGAGGTAAGTTCCCACAATCTGAATGATTTGATCCACAGTGTGCTGGAACTGTCACAATACAATTCCATTGATCCCGCTACCTATACCCCTGTCGACCTGAATCAGGAACTGGAAAAAGCACTTTTCAATCTTCAGACGGACATCGCAGAACGAAAGGCGGAGATTTCAACCGAACCCCTTCCTACCTTTTTGGCCAACAAAGGCGATCTCGCCATCGTATTTCAAAACCTCATCCAGAATGGCCTGAAATATAACAACTCAGAGGTGCCGGTGATCGGTATCTCCGTCGAATCAATGAAGGATTTCCATCTGATATGCATCAGGGACAACGGGATCGGCATCAAGGAAGAACACCACCATGAAATCTTCGAACTGTTCAAGCGGGTGCATCTGGGCGGAAAATATTCAGGAACAGGGTTGGGCCTGGGCCTGTGCAAAAAGATTATCGACAAGTACAACGGGGAGATAAAGGTCAATTCAGTCGAAGGGGAGTTCAGCTGCTTTTGCATCAAGCTTCCCTCCAGAGAAAAGGATGGCCTCGGGGATATCCTGATGAATCCATTGCGGGAATTCATAAAACTACCGGAAGTTCCCGATCGCGCTGATCCACTAGGGTAGCTTTGCCACCCATCTTTCCGGGAGCCGTTTGAGGATCTGATAAATGATTTTCCACTTCCAGCCGGGGATGATCCGAAATCCTTTCCCCGCCCCAACAATCTTTTGGGCTACAAATTCCGGTTCCATAATCAGAGATTCGTTCAGGTCCAGACCTACATTGATCTTAGTTCTGATATACCCGGAGATCACTACCTGAACCACAATTTTTCGCGCTGCCAACTCCTGACGAAGCCCGGCCAGATAGGTGGTAAACCCGGCTTTGCTACTACCATATATGAAATTACTTTTGCGTCCCCTGACTCCCGACAATGACGAGAGCCCAACGATACGTTCCAAATTGGGGTTTTCGGGATCGGTGGCGATCATGTTCAGGATGGAAACCGCACCGGCATAATGTACCTGCATCATGCGGAAAGTGTCCTCCCAATTCCTGAGCGCCCGGTCATTTTGCACGAGAAAACCCGCAGCATAAACAACTGTTTGGGGCTTTTCGGGAAGGGATTGGTAGAAGGGAAGATGGCTATTGAAATCAACCGCATCAAAAAAGAGGACCTCTACCTGTTCTGACAGCTGGTGTTCCTGAACAAATTGGTCGATCTGTTTGGTGCTTCTGGAGGCCGCGATGACTCTGTCGCCTCGCTCCGCGTACAAGAGAAGCATTTGTTTCGCCACATCGGAGTTGGCCCCGAGGATAAGTACAGTCTTACCGGATAAATTCCCCATGGTGTACCGATCAGGTCGGTTCCTTGACCATCACCTCTCCTGCAAAAAAGGAGCGGGTCTTCAGGAACTTGTCCATGACAAATCGTTGGATGGTGTACAATTCCGGTCTGCCCTCCAGGTAGCCAAAGTAATTGTTGACATTATCCGGACGGGTGAAGAGTTTCAGGCTCCCGGCCTTACCGCTGAGGGTTTCATACTCGAAGACAACATCAGGCTCCCGGCGGGGAAGTGAATCGCGAATGCCCGGGAATGCTTCATTGGCGAAGCTTTCTGCAGAAATCTTGCCTTCAAACAGATTCATAAAATTAGAGGTCTGGTCCATATTCGCCAGGACACCTTCTCCCAGCATCCAGGGATCACCATCGGCATCACGGCGCAACTCAAAACCCAATTCTTCGGGAGTGGTTGGGTAGGCAACGCTGATCCGTTTGATATTTTGTGGCGTCAGGTTAAAGAGGGTACGTTCCCGCCACTCGAGCGCATTTGTATTGTAGAACACCGACACATAACCCGTGAATCCTGGCTTTCCCACCAGGTAGATCTTGTCGGCTCCATCGACCATCATCAGATTGGCATTGTGCTGGCTATCGGTCGCCCCGATCAGATATTCTTTCATTTCACCGTCTGCTCCACTGATCTTTACCCTGGTATGGCTCTTTTTAAGCAATTGCAAGCCACTTTCCTGACCAGCCTTTTCCACGCTTCCCTTGACCCTGATCTGCGTCATCGTTTTCAGGATATTCTCCACCTTGGTGGGGATAGCAGTGTACTCACCATTGACCATCCAGGTTCCCGTTTCATCCTTGGTCAACACCATCTTCTCAGCTGATGCCCCACGGGAAACCTTCTCCATCTCGATCTCGGTCACCAGGCTTGAGTCATCTATGTGAAAGATATTGTCGGGCTCACTTCCAGTGCTGAGATATATAAAATAGCCTGCAACAAGGATGAGCAAAAGTGCGCTCAGGATAATGGTAGTACGTTTCATTCTTCTTAAGACTTACGTTCCGCAGAACGGTTAATGGGTAGCCCTTTGAGCATTTTTGCGGCGGCGCAGGTATCCGCGGACAATGCCAAAAAGCAATACCAGAATCAATGGAAAACCGATATTCAACAGTTGAATCTTGAGGCGATTACCTTCCACCTTGCCGGCATCAACTTTGCGCTCGTTGAAGGCCCGGGGGCGTAGACGGGTGAGCAGGTCCTGACCACTCATATAGTCGATCAGGTTCTGCATCATAATTTTATTCTCGACCGGGAGATAAAGACGGCCATCCGGTCCCCGGCTTCCCTTGGCAAATTCGCCATCGGAAATGAGGACAAAGCGGGGAGTCTCTCCGGCATAACTACTTTTCAAATAGGGTTCTGAAGGTGGAATGGGGGCGGCGCTGTCGGTAGGGGGACGGCGGTTTTGCCAAATCGACTGGAACTGCCCTTCGGCCAGAATACCAGTGATCTGCCCAGGCTTGTCGTAGAACTGGTTCGCAGCTCCGCTCTTCAACCGGGCGACCTCATCCGCCAGTTCGATAAACTGGGAACCGTCCCGGAGGCGGGTGGGCGTACCACTGCGCATCAATACCGTCTTAGTGACGTTTTCAGCGGAAGGGAAGGTATCGATCGAGGATGCATAACGCATCAGCACCTTGCCGATATAGCGGGTAGTGGGGTGGTTGGACAAGTCCCGGATCATGGGGAAGTAAGGCCAGTTCACCTGGACATTTTCATTTCCAAAAGCGGCTGACATAGAGCCCACAGCCAGCTTCCCATGCGAGAAGTCATTGATCAGATTGTAGTTGAGCTTCATGCCGTGGTCCATAAAGAACTGGTCCAGATTGGTATTGCGCAGAAAGGTCATGGCACTTCGCTGCTCACCAACGGTGAAGTCTACCCGCTGGAAGTCCATCAGGAAGAGGACCTGGCCCCCACGCATCAGGTATTGGTCGATTTCATAAACCTCGCGGTCTGAGAGGGCCGTGTCAGGCTGAGCCACAATCAACAGGTCCAGGATAGAGGGACCGATCGCCTTGCCATTGCGCAGGTCCACCTGGATAAAATTGTAATAACGATCCGTGTCCCGGTAGAGGTCACCAAGATCATCCACCTGGTATTCACCATGTCCCTTGAGCAACCCGACGGTCCGGTATTGGTCACGGGTAAGGTTGAAGACCTCAGCGATGATGGTGTACTCAAAGCGGCGCATGGCTTCATCCACATAAATCTGAATCCCATCCTGCTGGCTGCTGTAAGCATTCTGAATCAGGTTGAGCATCGAATTGCGCTTCTGATAGCTGAACTCCGCATAAGGAAGTACCATTACCTTTTCCTGGGAGGTAAACGAAGTCTGCACCGAAAGGGGGACAGGTGGGAAACCGTTGCGGGCAAATCGTTCAAATATTTCCGGGTCATCGGCAGGATCGACGAACTGGTAGTCAAAGAGACCATTGGAACTGAGGCGCATCTCCTCGAGCATATTTTCCATGGACTCCTCGTATTCTTCATAATAGGGGGGGAGATTGCCTCCAAAGAAGATGGTGACCAGCACCTCATGCTTCAGATTGGCCAGCAGTTCGCGGGTGGGGTCGGAGATGGTATGTCGGCTGTCATCGGTCAGGTCAATCCGGGTGAAGAAATTCGCCCCAAGCAGGTTGACCACCACGATGATCCCCAAAACCAGGATGAGCTGCAAAACGATATTTGTTCTCTTTTTGCGGTTCATGACTTAGCGGCGTTTGAGGGTAAGGACAAGGCGGGTCAATATCAACAGGATGGAGATCGCACTCAGGAAATAGACGATGTCCCGGGTGTCGACCAGCCCCTTGCTGATGGACTCAAAATGTGATGAGATGCCCAGTCGCGCGATGGTAACGCCAAATCCCTGGAGAGCTTCCACCTCCGAAAAGAAAGTCAATCCATCAAAGAGGACAAAACTTCCCAGAGAGGCAATGATAAAGGCGACCACTTGGTTGCGGCTCAGTGCACTGGCGAGAATGCCAAAAGCGGAGAAGATCAGTCCCAGGCAGAAGAGGCCGATATAGGCACCAATGATGGGGCCGTGGTCAAGCCGGGAAGTATAGGTCGGGCCAGTCATCTCCTTGAGGAAATTTCCCTGGGGTTGCACCTGGGTCAGGGTGCTGGGGTCTTCGGCCAGATCAACCAGAGTCATATAATAGATGAGGGTCGGCAGCAAGGCCACCAACACCACAAAGGCAGCGCTCAGGTATTTTCCGAGGATGACCTGCCAGTCCGTCACCGGTTTGGTCATCAGGGTTTCAATCGTACCGTTGGAGTTTTCTTCTGAAAATGAACCCATCGTAATGGCCGGGATCAGAAAGAGGAAAAGGTAAGGCGTGGACCCAAAGAGCATGTCCATATTGGCCAGTCCCGAGGTGAGTGCCCCCCCATCAAACACCCAGAAGAACAGGCCCGCCAGTACCACAAAGGCACCGAGGACAATATAGCCGACCAATGAGTTGAAAAAGGTCGCGACTTCTTTGCGGAATATGGTGATGACGTTCCCCACTATGATTGAGCCGTATTGGTGGTCAGATTTCTGAATATTTCTTCCAAGGTTCGTTGGTCTTTCTGCATGAGGTCAATGGGGTTGTTGGCGGCGATGCTGGCCTCCATGATTCCGGGCCGGAGGTCGGTTCCGATCGGCATCGACAGCGTGAATTCGCGTTCACTCTGGGCTTGAATCAGGATGTCTTCGTGTCCCTGAACCAGGGAGGTGAAATCGAAACCCGGCTTTTCAAAGCCGACTCTCAGGATCAGTTGCTCGTTGCTCCGCTGGAGTTCAGCAAGCGGTTCATCGACCACGATTTTACCCCGGTTGATGATGATGACCCGATCGGCAATCGCTTCCACTTCCTGAAGGATATGGGTCGAAAAGATGATCGTCTTCTCCTTGCTGATCTCCTTGATCAGGTTCCGAATCTCCACGATTTGGTTGGGATCAAGTCCTGTAGTCGGTTCATCGAGGATAAGAATCTCAGGATCGTGGATCAGCGCTTGTGAAAGGCCTACCCGTTGTCGATATCCCTTTGACAATGCCCCGATTTTCTTGTGTTGTTCCCGTCCCAGGCCCGTCATTTCGATCACCTTGTCCACCCGTGCTTGTAGCGTTTTCCGGTCCATCTTATACAGACGGCCTACAAAACGCAGAAATTCATGGACGTACATGTCCAGGTAGAGCGGATTGTTTTCCGGGAGGTAGCCGATCTTGTTGCGGATCTCCAGTGAATGGTCGAATATATTGAGGTCATCAATTTCCATGGTTCCGCTGCTGGGGGAAAGGAAACAGGTGATGATCTTCATGGTGGTCGTTTTACCGGCCCCATTCGGTCCTAGGAACCCAACGATTTCGCCCGGCTCAATCTCAAAGCTGACCTCATCGATGGCCCGCTGTATACCGTAGATTTTGGTGAGATTTTTTACCGAAATTCCCATGGTCGCTTCTGATTCCTTCAAACTAAGCGGGAAACGTAACATTCCCCGGCACAAGCGGCAAAGTTAAATAAACTGGGGAATAGAGGAAGAGGAAAAACGAGTTTGGATTACATGGAACAGGGTTCGCATTCGGTATCTCAAACCTCTCCAATGGCGATTCATACATCGATTCGTGCGGATGAACACCGTTCCGTTGGATTCGAAGATCAGGATTCTAATTTAGCGTTTGGATCAACACTTTTTCCAACTGTACACATACCCTGTCATGAAACATTTGCTTACCTGCCTTTTATTGACTCTCATCCTAAGCCCTTCCTCCCTTTCCGCACAGTCAACTTTCTTTGCCAGTTATTCCGGCCCGGTTGATCCCGGAGGATGGAAGGATATCGTAGCCACCTCCGACCAAGGCTTTGCCATGATCCAGGCGGGCTACTACGACGCTGCCATCCTGAAGGTCGACGCCAATATGAATCCGGTCTGGTCTTACAATATTGACAGCCTGGTCTCGACCAGTGATATCATTGAAACCAATGACAACCACCTGGTGATGGCCGGAGTGGAAGGAACCCAGAATTCCCAGATAGCCCTGCTTAAATTTGACCTGGCTGGCAATCTGGTCTGGAAGAAAAGTGTCTCCTACAATCCAGTGAATATAGCTTTGCTGCGGGCGTTTAAGATTATTCCGGCTTACGACAATGGCTTTCTGATTCTGGGGGGCGAATGTGTCGGAGAGAATATCGTGATTCGAATGGATAAAGACGGGAATGTGCTCTGGTCCAAGCAATTCGCGAATACCACCCATGCCGGAACCGCAACCATCTACAATGGCACTCAGATCGGGAACAACCAGTACATGATGATTACCACCGACAGGACCCTGAGTGTCTACCTGATTGACGACAATGGGAATATGGTCAGCCACCACCATTATGACAATGGCAATGCGCAGGGATATGCCAAGCACATCTTCCAAACCCCGAACGGAAATTACATGGTTTTGGGTGGGCTTGGCAATACCGATGGCTGGCGTGATGTCTGGATGACGATGTTAAGCCCGTCCGGTTATCTGCTCTGGATGAAAACAGCCTCTTCAAGTACATTGGACACGGAGGAAGTGAGCGGCTATCGATTGGATGGCAACAATGGCATGACCCTCCTCCATCCGGCCTCACGACCCGTAGGCACCAACCCGGTTCCCCGGTTCAATTATCTCCTGGTAAGTCAGTTTGACCTCTCCGGCAATTTTATTTCTGCTCAAAAAGCACTTCCTCCCAGTTCTAATTATGCCGGCATTGGCTATGAAGGTTCCGCAGTCCAAAATGGTGGCCTTTACGGAGTCGGTTGGGGTGGAGTGGCTGGCGACGACAATTTCGTCAACCTGATTGACGCCAACGGAAATGGACTTTGCAGCCCCAGCAGTACGACAATGACCGTTTCGGACATTACTTCCACAATCCAAAGCCTTCCGGACAATGTTTCGGTATCCAATGTGCCGGTTACAGTGCTACCCCTGCCCTGGGATCTCACCCAGACCTCCTTCACCATGAATGTGAACTGCGGGAACATTCCTACTGCGGTCGAGGAGCCTGTCACAGACTTGTGGCATGTCGCTCCGCATCCAGCGGAAGGTGAAACATGGCTGCACCACCCCGCCGTAGAGGCCGGTATGATTCAGGTATTTGACGCTTCTGGACGGGTCGTATTGTCTCAGGAATTGACTGAGGGGAGCTCTCAGACCCATTTGCTTACTACCAACCTCGCCGCCGGCTTGTATCTTTTGCGAGCGGAGACAGGTGGAGAGGTGCATGTAGAACGTCTTCTGGTACGCTGATAGCTATTGGTACCCTGACAGCTGCGCGAGCTGATAGCTTGTGCCCCTTGACCAGGTAGCCCCCGTTACTGGAAGGTATTCATTCAATAGATGAAGGCCCTCAAACCCAAGCCATTCAGATCCAAGTCAACCAGATCCTGGTCAACCAGATCCAAGTCGACCAGATCCGGGTCGACCAGATCCGGGTCCGCCAGATTCAGGTTTTCCTCCGTATTGCTCATTTTCCTGATGCTTTTTTTCGGGGCGGCTGGAACTTCCTGTGCTCAAATACCCGATGATTATATCGGAGCCTGGAAATTTGCGAATGTGGCCAGGAAAGGGAAGAAAATGTTCCAACTGCGTACCGAGCTCATCTTTTGTGAAGACAGCACCGTGATCTCTTCCACATATTCCCAGTTTGCAGAGGAAGCGACCAGAAAAGTCGGAGTGGTACGTGAATGGGGACCGGAGAAGGTCGAGGTGGAATACGGAGAGATTTGGTACCTGCCGGATACCAAGGATGAATATGAGTTCAAGACCTTTTACACCGAATTGGAATATTTATTTATCAAGGAAAAGAATCGAAGCAAGGCCACCCTGTCATTCTCCCGCCTCCCTGAAATACCCGAAAAGGATGAGTTTGAAATGCGACGGGTATCTTCTTCTGCCACTTGTCCGGATATGAAAGGTAAATGATCGCATAACCCAACACCTCCTCCCTAAACCTGATGCATCCTTAAACTTTTTCCGAACTACCCCGGTTGGTCTCAGTGGGCAAAATTTGAAGAGGATAACCGTATATTTGCTTTTCAATGTCAATGGCCCTGATTAAATATGTTCTTCTCCTCCTGGTATTGCTAACGAGCAGCATTGCCCTCCCTGCACAGCGGGCAGACAAGAAGCGGGCTACAGAATTTGCCAGTGAGGCCCGAAAAGCTTATCGGGCTGAGGAATATGACCGGGCCATCGAATACTTCGAAAAGGCGACCTTCAACGATCGGCGCAATGTTGACTACCAATTGGAACTCTCCCGCGCCTACTTCGCGAACCGGGAGTACCGTCCCTCCATGCGGATCGTTCAGCCCCTAAGCCGTTCCCGCAAACTCAGGGGCCCTCAGCAAATCGAAGCCATCCGCATCTATGCTTCCTGTCTTGACCTCATGGACAAGCAGAAGCAGGCCATCAAAATCCTGGAAAGCGGGCAGAAGAACTACCCTGAATCGGGAGAATTGTACTTCGAATACGGGCTGGTATTGCTGGGAAATGACGATGAGGCCGGAGCAATGGCCCAATTTGAAAAGGGAATCCTGATCGAACCCGGTTTTGCCCGGAACTATCTCATGGCCGCAGAAGTCCTTGCCGGACAAAAGAACTATGGCTGGGCGATTCTGTACGCGGAGCAATACCTCAACCTGGAAAGGAAATCGGGCTGGGCCTCTGATGTGAGCCGGTTTATCTTCGAAACTTACGAGAAAGCCTGTCGCTGTGGAATGGGGACCTGCGTCTTTCGCTTCCACGGCTCTGGCAAGGCTGATGACGCGGCTGGGAATTTCGGAGGCGGTGAACTTCAGGCTTTGATGAGTGAAATTTATTCGCTTTCCCTCCCCGTAAATGAAACGAGCTTTTCCATTCACCTCTTGTACCTGATCCAGATCGACGCATTTAATCTGCTGTTGCAGGAGGGGAATCCTGAAGCGGGTATTGCCTATACCAAATGGCTCCAATTGCTGGACAAGCGTGGCCATCTCGAATCGTACAACTATTGGCTCATGCAGAATGGGGCTCCTCTCGAATTTGGGGACTGGCTCACAACGCATGAAAAGGAATTTGCAGACTTTGAGACGTGGTTTTTCAAGCGGAGTTTCCTTGACTTTAACCGTGGTCCCCTGATACGCCCGCAGGCATTAAAAAACTTTGATATATGATCATTTACAGCGTCACCGTTAGCATTGATGCAGCTGTAGAAGCCGATTGGCTCTATTGGATGAAGGAAACGCATATTCCGGATGTGCTTTCTACAGGCTTGTTTATGGATGGGAATATCCACCGTTTGCTTGATCCGCCACCCCATGAGCCCGGTTCCGCCACCTATAATATCCAATACAGTTGTGCCACCATGACCGATTACGTCGCCTATCAGGAGCGATTTGCCCCGGAATTGCAACGGGACCATACGGATCGGTACAAGGACCGGTTTGTGGCCTTCAGAACATTGCTGGAGAGACTCTGAGTTCGGAATGGAAGGTAAATTCGCTGGTCCTTGGATTCGAATAAAAAACCAGGGGACAATTTCTCGATTTTTGGGCTTGAATGCATACCCTTAGGCTTCATTTCCAAAGCCAGATCAAAAGTAAACTGTAATGCAGTGCGGTAAGAACTGATTCCATATCGGGAAATAGCCCGTTGGAATTCGGGCCAGAGTTGATTCCATATCAGGAAATAGCCCGTTGGAATTCAGCATGAAACCGATGGCATATTAGAAAGGAGCCTTAAGGATATCAGTTCATGACCTATTTGCTATTGGAAACAGGTAAAGTCATAACAGTTCTTTTCCGATGTGAATTCGGGAAAATGTGAATTCACATCGCATCTCAGCCCTGACCCTTTCAGATTGGATTTCAAGCCCTGTATTCAGCCAGGAAATTCACCACCAACGGAATCTCGATGATCTCATGATACTGCGGAATTTCACGCACCCCGTTTTGTACGATCCGGTAAATCCGGTAATGCTTCAGCACCCGGAAGAAGTCCTTCATATAGGTCTTGGAAACCATATTGTTAGGACCGAATTCGAATTGGACAAACCGGATGGCCCCATTGTTGAGCATTTCCCCGCAGCCTTCCAATACATCGTATTCCGCACCTTCCACGTCCACTTTCAGGAAGTCTATCTTTTTGATCCCCTCTTCTCTACAATAGTCTTCGATCCGGCGCACCTCAATCACCTCTTTCTGGTCGAGGGCTACCTGATTGTCCATGTCGGCCATGGGGTAGAGGGTAGCAATGGTGGAGCCTTCGTGGTTGTAATGGAGTTCGATTTGCGCATTGACTTTGCCAAATCCAATCTGTATGGCCTCGGCAGGAGGGATGCTTTTCAGTGTTTCGGAAAGGTTGGTATGTGATTGCCGCGCGGGTTCAAAACAGAGGAGGCGCATGTCGTTGCCAAATTCTCTGAAAAGGCATTCGGCATAGTAGCCCTTGTTGGCGCCGACATCGAAGATGAGGGGAAGGGCAGAGGTTTCGGTTGCTGAGGAGCCCGGCATAGCTGAGGAGTCCGGCGTGACTGACTCGCCCGGCGTAGAAAGCTCTGCCTGCGAGGGTGAAATCCCTTTCGTCTCCTGCAACTTCAGGTTTACATAGCTCATGGCCCACAATTCCCCGCTTTCACCCACGGTATGACCTTTCATATAGTTCATTCCCCGGACGCTGATCCGGTGCAGCATCTCAAACATGCGCTGCAGACCGATGCGGCCGATCATCCGGTTTTCAATCTTGATAAGGAGTTTCTTGATCATAGGGAATTCGCTGAAGGGCCGCAATTTACTATATTCGCCCAAATCCTAAAGTAGCATGGCCCTCCCATCCATTTACTTCTACGTCCTCCCCATCGAAAACGGTGGCTATCAGCACAACCTGATCAGCCTGGCCCAGGGTTTGGAGCAGATGGGAGGACAATTTGCCGGAAGCACGGACTATTGGAAAAAGGCGGACGGCACCTATTTATTCTCCTACGATCCTGGACAGTCCCCTCTGGATTTCGATGTCGTGGTCATCTCGGAGCAATACATCACTTATGGAAACGGGCAATTCCCGGAAGGCTTTTTTAAGCTTCCCGGGAAAAAGGTCTATGTTCATACCGGTGATGGGTTGGGGCATCAATACAATATGGGAAAGCTCCGTTCCTTTTATGCCCAATTCGATCTGGTTTTGATGCACCTCTACCAAGGAATCAGGTATCCGGACAATTTTAAGCCCTGGGCCTTTGGTATTTCCCAGCATATCCTCGACCTCTCCCGCCCCGATCTCTACAAGGAAAACAAGATCTGCCTCAACTACCGCAATTCCCATTCGGTGCGCCGTCTGGCCTCGGAAAAAATATTTGATCAATTGCCGGAGGGGATGATTGATGGAACCCGGGAAATGGACAATTGGCAGGCCTGGGGGGATTCTGAAGATTACAATAAGTTTTGTGTCTACCAGAGTGCCGGTCGCCACAGCCTGGGCTACAACCACAGGATCGGGAGCAGTCTGGCCACTGCCTGCTTTGGTGGCGTCTTCTTCATCAAACCCTCGATCTGGAACTGGCCGGCCTTCAAGGTGACCAACTATTTTGTGCAAAGTGCGGCTTCGGTGGGGAGAATGCAGACCGTAGCCACGAAACTGGGGATGGCAAAGGCGCATGTTTACCGGATTTATCAATGGGACTCCTGGCGTTTCTGGGAGACCTTTGCCAATGGAAGTGTGACGATTCACGTTGATCTGGAAAAATATGGAATCGTTTTACCGGAGATGCCGACCAATGGAGAACACTATTTGGGAGTCGATCTGAAAGCACCGGAGCAGGCGATAAAAATGATCCAGGATGAGGCTCTAATGCGCAGGATAGGGGAGGCTGGGAGAGAATGGGCAATCCAACATTACGCGCCTGTGCCTCAAGCGAAGCGTTTCCTTGACAACTTATCGTATTTTACCTTGATTCGGGGATAAATATTAATTGCCCTGATTGGTGGATTGTGATTAGATTTGCAGGGTATTACTACAGACTGATTATGAATTTCATTGTTTCTTCTTCCGCATTGCTTAAGCAACTGAGTAAGATCTCGGGTGTCATCCCCAGTCGCTCCGTGCTCCCGATCATCGAAAACTTCCTGTTTGAAATCGAGGAAAGCAAGCTGACCATCTCTACTACCAATCTGGAAATCTCCATGCAAACGTCGCTTCAGATCGAAGCACGTGGAGAAGCAATGAAGATCGCAGTTCCTGCCAAGATTCTTCAGGATATACTGAAGGCCCTTCCGGACCAGCCGATCAATTTCTCGATCGAAGAGGAAACATTCGCGATTGAGATCAGCTCCGAAAATGGTAAGTACAAGTTGAGCGGTGAGAATGGATTGGACTTTCCTAAGATTCCAGTCCCGGAAAATACCCAGGCAGCGACCATGCCCAGCCGGGTGCTGTACTCTGCCATCAACAAGACCTTGTTTGCCGCTTCTACCGATGAAGACAAAGCAGCCCTCAATGGGATCTACTTCAACCTGGGTACCAATGGACTCACTTTTGTGGCTACCGATGCCCACCGTCTGGTCCGCTACCGCCGCCTCGATGTCACCGTGGAAGAGCCTACCAGCTTCATCGTACCTCACAAGGCACTGAACCTTGTCAAAGGATCATTTGCCAGCAATGACGACCAGGTCCGCATCGAATACAACGACAACAATGCATTCTTCCGTTCTTCGAACATACTCCTGGTTTGCCGCCTCATTGATCAGAAATACCCCGATTACGAAAACGTAATCCCGACCGATAATCCAAACCGCCTCATCATCAGCCGTACCGATCTGCTCGGCACCCTCCGCCGGGTCAATATCTTTGCCAACAAGACCTCACACCAGGTTCGGTTCAAAGTTTCCGGTAGCGAGCTGACCATTTCTGCGGAAGACCTCGACTTCGCTAACGAAGCCAAGGAAACCCTGAAGTGTACCTATGAAGGTTCTGACCTGGAAATCGGCTTCAATGCATCTCTGCTGATCGACATCATCAACAATTCTACCACGAATGAAATCGTGATGGAGTTGTCCACTCCGAACCGGGCTGGCAACGTATTGCCGGATGTTCAGGAGGAAGGGGAGCACCTTTTGATGCTGATCATGCCCGTTATGCTCAATTCATACACCACGGCCTAACATTCCGGCCGCTGAAGGGTTCTCTAGGAAAGACCTAAGGAATGAAAGTCAACGACCTGCTCGAACGCGCCCTCAACTTCGAATTTCTTTCGCTCGAAGAAGGTGTCTTCCTGTTTCACAATGCCGATACCGCTTCGCTCATGCGCACTGCGAATGAGATGCGGAAAGTCCATAAAAAAGATACGGATGGGATCGTAACCTGGCAGATTGACCGCAATGTCAATACGACCAATGTCTGCGTTGCCAACTGTAAGTTCTGTAACTTCTTCCGTGTTCCCGGACACAAAGAAGCCTATATCACCGATGACGAGACCTACAAAGTTAAGATCGAAGAGACCTTTGCCCTGGGTGGAAATCAGTTGCTGTTGCAAGGTGGTCACCACCCCGACCTGGGACTCAAGTTCTATACCGATCTCTTCTCCAAGCTGAAAAGCTGGTATCCTGAGTTGCGTCTCCATTCGCTGGGGCCGCCAGAAGTGGTACACATTGCCGAGATGGAGGGGATGTCCTACTACGATACCCTCAAGGCACTCCAGGAGTCCGGTCTGGATTCATTACCCGGTGCCGGTGCAGAAATTCTGGACGACCGGGTACGCAGGCTCATCTCCAATGGTAAATGCAACGGAGAATCCTGGTTGGATGTGATGCGTCAGGCGCACAAACTGGACATAACCACCAGTGCGACCATGATGTTCGGGCATGTGGAGACGATCGAAGAGCGTTTCGATCACCTGGTGCGGATTCGTGCAGTGCAGGCTGAGAAGCCTGAGCACGCCAATGGCTTCCTCGCCTTCATCCCCTGGCCATACCAGGATGACGGCACCCTTCTCCAGAGAGTAAAAGGCATCAATACCGATGTCACCGCGACCGAATACATTCGCATGATCGCCCTCAGTCGGATCATGCTCCCCAATATCAAGAACATTCAGGCCAGTTGGCTGACGGTTGGACCGAAAGTTGCCCAAGTCTGCCTTTATGCAGGTGCAAATGACTTCGGATCGATCATGATCGAGGAGAATGTGGTGAGCGCGGCGGGTGCCCCCTTCCGCTTTACCTCTGAAGAGATTCAGCGCTGCATCGTCGAAGCTGGCTTTACCCCCAAGTTAAGGGATCAACTGTACAATTTTCGGGAGATTCCTGAGCCACTTCAGGACAAGATTCTTGCCTGAGAACCTGAGAATGGAGAATTGTTAAGGGCGAATCGAATCGCGCTCAATAATTCATCGACTTAATATTGCAACCTTTCACGGGCTGAAAAGGCGTCGGTGCCATATTCCCTTCCAAAGCGTGGTTCAGCGCGTCCTTCAGGAAGTATACCGTAGCACGGTCTCCCATTAAAGGGTTGTTGTCAATTGCCCCTCGGTAGACCACTGAGAATTTTCCCTCTGATATGCCAATAACTACGGCTTCAGGGACCTTCTTTACCCCAAGGGCATTGGACAACTCTTGTTCGGGATCACTGAGGTAGGGACAACTGTAATTTTTCTCCATGGCGCGGGCGACCATTTTTCCAAAGTCATTCTCCGGGCTGAGTTCAGGATCATTGCTATTGACCAGCAGGAAAGCAACAGGTTTGCCCTTGTACGTTTCTATGGTTTTCAAAATCCGATCTTCGTACTTCTTGGCATAAACACAATGGATTCCGGTAAAGATGAGCACCACTGCCTTTTGATCTTTGAAGTCAGCAACCTTTACCTGACTGCTGTCGGTACTCATGAGTTCAATCTCAGCAAATGCGGAGTCTATCTGTGCTTGAACCACAGAAAAGCAAAATATAAAAGGTATGAAGATAAGGTAGCGTATGCTCATTTGCGGCTGTCCATTAAGCGGTATTTGTTTACCACGAGTTCGATTTCTTCCCGGTCCGTCATTCCCTGAAATACTTCCAATTGCTCTCCGGTATTGTGGTAGAGCAGAGTGAGTGGAATGCGCCCGTCGTAGAAATTGTAAAAGTTGCGGATGAGTGCTGCTTCGTTAGTGCTGCGCACGTAAGTCTGGAAGTCTACCCCCAGGTCATTGAGGAAATTTTGCAGTTTGGTTTCTGCATCGTTGGGCTTGTCAACTGAAACGAGAACGACCTCCACATCAGAGTTGGTATCTTTCTGCATGGCGATCAGGTCGGGAAGTTCTTCCTTACAGGGTCGGCACCAGGTGGCAAAGAAATTGACCAGCACATAGGGGCGTTCTGCCCGGTAAATGAGCTGCAGCAACTGTTCCTTTTCGAGGTTGGCTTCCGGTTTCGGGGTATCTACGCCTTCACCACCACCTGTATTATGGTCCTGTTTACAACTGCTCAAAAGTATAAGTAAGCAGAAATTCAGGATAAAAGCGGTAGTATATGTCGTATTTCTTTTCGTATTCATCTGTTCTCAGTATACCCGAAACGATGCCTTCTTGTTTCAATGTTTTTTTCTCTGGATTGATCAATAAGTTATGCTTGAAGGCAATGCCCCTCTTGGCATAGATCTTATAGAGCGTTTCCTTTGCACTCCAAATTAGAAAAAATACCTTGATATCCCCAAGTTCATGGTAATGAGCCAGTTCGTCAGGGTGCATAAATAAATATGCAGTTTTGGGGTTTCGCTTCTTGGTCAGGTCTTCGAGGTCGATGGAGACCTTGTGGCGCTGTGAAGCAATCGCCCCGGAAAACATGTTAGAGTGTGAGTATGAGATGTGGAATGAAAAATCCGACAAGTATGGTTTGCCGGAGTTTTCATTCAGCGATTCAACCCGGTGCCGAATCTTAAGGAGTTCTTTGAGGCAGAGTCTGCTACTCAACCATTCTAACCGTCGCTGAGGGTGGCTGATTTTGGACAAAATCTTAGCCTCGTTCTCATAAATATTGAGACGTTCTGTGAAGTACTCTTCATCTTCCTCTACCTTCCACAGGCCGAGCGAGATGTCCGGGTGGTCAAAATCCTTGTTAAGAAAGGGCATGGTAGCCTACTATACGTACCAGAATACCTTATGTTCGCTACGGAAGGGTGCGGAGGTACTAGTTACCCTGCTTGGATAAGTAAGCATCAGCTTCTTCCGTAGTGACACGGGTACCATCAATATAGGGTACTACCCAGGCATCTTCGATTCCAAGTTTTCGGATGTCATCGCGGAAGGATTCAGCATTGGTCATCCCTCGGAAATTGCCCATCATGTACTTGTTCATCCCATCCTGGTTCTCTCCTTCAAAGCTTTTGTCGGTGTCTCCCAGGTATTGGTTCATGTCAAAATGAACATAGGCACCTACCTGAACCCGATAGACAAGTCCGGGAACAATCCCTTTGTCATTGACATTCTTTTGTGCCTGATAAGCTGCTTCCAGCTTTTCGTACTTCCGGCCCAAAGCAGCCAATTCTGATTCACGTGAGGAAAGGATAGAGGAGAGGCTGTCATAGGAAGCCTGAAGATTGGCATACTTGTCCTGAAGACCCTTGTTCTTTTCAGAACATTCACGGAGCTTCTTGTTGGCAGTTTCCAAATCGTCCCGCAAAGACAGCGGACTCTTGGCATAATTCTTAGCCTTCTTCTTCCAGAGCTTCTTCTCTTTCTTGGCCGCCTTCTTCTCTTCTTTGGAGGTTTGGGCTGCAACAGGGGAAGCGGCGCCAAGGCCGATGATAAGGGCAACAATGATTAACAGGGACCTTTTCATATACTTTTAGAGTGGTATTTGTACCTATTGGTTACTAGATATCTGATCGAATTTAAACCTTTGTGGCTATTTTCCCAAAACTACAAACACACCCTGTCCATTATTAACTACACTGCCGTGTTTTGCGACCTGCCACCGGAAAAAAATCCACCGCCCTCGCTAAATTCAATTTATCAAGGACGGCGGCAAACGAGATGAATTGTCAGATGTAGATACTTATCTACTTTCCTACCATGTGGGTTGTTCGAAAAAGCTAATCAGTAATGGAATGAAAGAATCTAGTGCTCAGGATTATTAAGGTTAATTGGTCTTGAATTGATGTTTTTAAAGAACGGGTTGGTTAAAAAGTGTTGGTCTAATTGGTTGGTAAAAAACGTTGGTTAAAAATGGTTGGTATAACAGTGTTGGTTAAAAACAGTTGGTCTTGGTTTAGAATTATTTCTGAAGAGCAGGGATAGGGGTTGAAATTCATTCTCGGTCAGGACAGACCTGTCCCATGGGTAAATCCTTACCCTTTTATTTCAGTGCAAGTGGTCCGGGTGTAAGTGGGTTGGCAGCCTTAGACAATTACGTCGCTCTGGGCTCCGTCGGTTTCGTCAGTGTCGCTTGTCGTGCCATAAGAATCAGTCATGACAACGATCAATCCTCCATCAGTGCTTTCTTGCTCTTGTGCGGTATCCGTAGAAGACGGGTCGAGAGTTGGTTGGGTGTTTTGATCTTCCATAATTGACAAAGTTAATTTTTTCGTTGTCAGCTTCTTAGGAGTTATTTAATCGGCCAACAATTCAAAGAACCGACTTTTCTCCGGGAACATGAAAGACATTTTCCAACCATTGTTAGGTGTAGACTTGACGGATGGTGCTGCCCTTTGTGCCTTTATATGGATTAATTACTTATTTTGAGATGTAGCATAGAATGTATTGTTAGATTTTCTGATTCCTTAACCGGGAAGGTTTATGAAGAAACCGGATCTTTATGCCCACTTGAGCGGCCTTTCCAAGCGCGACTACCGGAGGTTTGAGGATTTTGTTGGCTCACCGATGGTAACCCAGCATGCAGAAACATTACAGCTATTGGGTGGCCTGAGTGCTTATTATCCCGATTTTGAGGTCTCAGACGAGGAACTGTTTGCCAAATCATTTCCAAACAAGCACTATAAAAATGCCCGGTTGCGTGTACTCAGAACTTACCTCCTCGACCACTTCAGAGAATTTGTGATATGGACAGAGTTGCAGGAGAGGGATGATCTGAAGAAAAGATTGCTGATCAGTGGAATGGACCGGAGAGGCTTGCGGAACCGGGGACGGAAAATGCTGGACCAGGCCTGGCGAGAACATGGTGATGACCGCAGGGTAAATCTGGACCGGTACTTCCATGCCCTGAAACTACGGGAATTGGAAGTGGACCTGTCGATCAAGGAAGGTGAGCAAAACCCCAAGGTGGTGATGGAGGAGTTTCTGGAGGAATTGGATACGTACTACCTGACCAGCCGCTTAAGGGTGTTGTGTGGTATTTGCAATCTCAGTCAGGTAAGGTCATCGGGGGAGGGGCAGGGAGATATTTATCAAATGACCCTTCAGTTGAGTGACCAGCTTAATCTGGACAATCGCCCCTTGGTAGACCTTTATTCGCATTTGTTGCGGCTGCTCCTGGGAGAAGATACGGAGAACCAGTTTCTCCAGTTGCGGGAGATTGTCCGCGAACATGGTCCCTGGCTGGAGCGGGTGGAGCAGCAAAATGTATATGGCCTTCTGATCAATCATTGTCTTTTTTCCAGCAGTCGAGGTAAGGCTGGGTATCTGGAAACTGCTTTCGAAGTGTACCAGGAAGTCGTAGCCCTGGGCCTGTTGTGGGGGGAAGATGCCTTTACAGCCCAGAACTATAAGATATTGATCTCGATTGGGGTTCGACTGGGTAATATTTCCTGGACGAGAAACTTTTTGGAAGAAACCTTTGAAAAGCTGCCGGTCAAGTGGAGAGATGACCTGTACCACTATGGATGTGCCTACCTGGACTTTGCCAAAGGGGCCTACAAAGAGGCGAAGCGGCATCTGCTACAAGTCGAATTCCACGATTGGTATTACCGTACCTCTCATCAGAACCTGCTGATGCGCATCTATTATGAGACCAATGACTTCGAATCATTCGATTCCCTGGCCCAGAGTTTTCAGCGCTACCTTAACCGGAGCACAGATATATCGGATGGCCTGAAAGCCTCCTTGGTCAATTTGATTCGCTTTTGCCGGAAGTTGTTCGATCTGCGGGAGAAAAAGGGGGAGGAGAAGGGCAGGCTTGCCCTGGCGCATGAGGTGGAGGGATGCCCGCATCTGCAAAACCGGGATTGGGTCCTTGCGAAAATTCAGGAGCTGACTCCGGGTGAGGACGCAATATGAAGGAGTGATTTGGAATTGGACCAAGCTGGAATTGCACTAAGCTATTCAATCAGGCCCAGTTTCTTTGCTCTTGCTTCCCAACGCTGCCGGGCATAAGCTTGAAGATCCGACACAGAGTCGGTTTCATCCATGATCTCTATCCCAAACAAAGTCTCGAAGACATCTTCCAGGGTCAGCAAACCGATGGAGGACCCAAATTCATCCATCACTACCCCGAGGTGCTCCCTTTTCGTATTCAGGTGCATGAACACCTCACGCAGAGGCATGCGCTCTTTCAGAAATGGAGGCTCTCTTTTGATTGTATCCAGGGTATCATCGCCCTTGCCTTCAATAATTGCAGTAAGCAGATCGTCTTTGAGTAAGAGGCCGGTGACAGAATCCCGGGCTTCCCGGAAGAGCGGTATCCTGGAAAATATCAGTGGCTTGGAAGATTCATAAAATTCGCGGATGGTTTGGCTTTCATTGGCCATGACCATGACCGGACGCGGGGTCATCACGTCCCGGGCGGTCAACACATCAAATTGCAGTACATTCTTGATCAATTGGAAGTCATCTTCCTGGATTTCTCCGCTTTCAGTGACAATCTCGGCCATGGCTGCAAAGTCCTGCTTGCTGAAGACACTCTTCTTCTTGTCCTTTTTTAGGGTCTTGGTGAGGAGGTTGGTGACCCAGACAAATGGGGCGAGAATGATCAGGAGTATCCTTAGGGAACGGGCCGTAAACCCGGCCATGCTCTGCCAGTTGTTGGCACCGATCGTCTTGGGGATGATCTCGGAGAGGAATAAAATTCCGAGGGTCATCAAGGTCGCGATGATGGACTCAATGGAGATTTTCAACCCAATAATTTCGATGGCACTGTCCTGGAAGAGAACACCCGCCTGGGCACCGACGCCGATGGCTCCAACGGTATGGGCAATGGTGTTCAAAGTCAGAATGGCAGACAGTGGCTTGTCGATATCTCCTTTCAGTTCACCCAATAATTTTGCCAATGCGGGGGCATCATGTTCTTTCCTTTTGATGAAAGAAGGGGTTATGCTGAGGAGGACTGCTTCCCACACCGAGCAGAGAAAAGAAAAGATAATCGAAAGCAGAAAAAAGGCGATCAAGAGGGTCATGGCAAAAAGGTAGTGAATTTATTTGAAAACAGGGCTGAACGACGCTGAATACCTTTGTTTTTCCTTGTACATGAGGTAAATTGCGCCCGATTTGCTAGACTTTATCACGCCGAAAATACATTAGAATACTATGAGTAAAGTAACAGTGATCGGAGCCGGAGCAGTAGGTGCTTCTTGTGCTGATGCGATCGCCCAAAAGGACATTTGTAAAGAAGTAGTTTTGATCGACATCATTGAAGGTGTTGCCGAAGGCAAAGCACTTGACCTGTGGGAATCAGCTCCTGTGATGGGATATGACACCCGTGTCAAAGGCAGCACCAATGACTACTCCAAGACTGCTGGTTCAGATGTGATCGTGATCACCTCAGGTGTACCCCGTAAGCCGGGCATGAGCCGTGACGATCTGATCTCCATCAATGCGAAGATCGTGAAGACGGTCACAGAACAGGCCATTGCAGCTTCTCCGGATGCTATCATCATCGTTGTAGCAAATCCGCTGGATGTTATGACTTACCAAGCTTACAAATCAGCTGGTATTGACTCCAAGCGTGTCATGGGTATGGCTGGTGTATTGGATACCGCCCGCTACCGTGCTTTCCTTGCTGAAGAACTTGACCTCTCCCCCAAAGATTTCAGCGCTTTGCTGCTGGGTGGTCATGGTGATACCATGGTTCCACTACCACGTTACACCACCGTTTCCGGAATTCCTGTCACTGATCTGATCGACGCAGACAAGCTGGATGCGATCGTTGACCGTACCAAAAAGGGGGGTGGAGAGATCGTTAAATTGCTCGGAACCTCTGCCTGGTATGCACCAGGTTATGCCGCCGCTCAGATGGTCGAGGCAATCCTACTTGATCAAAATCGCATCTTCCCTGTATGCTCATGGCTGACCGGTGAGTATGGAATCAATGACCTTTACCTTGGTGTTCCTGTCCGTTTGGGCAAAGGAGGAATCAAAGAGATCATCGAACTGAAATTGACCGATGATGAAATGGCTCTGCTCAAAGAATCTGCTGCAGCTGTCCGCAGTGTGAAAGATGTGCTGGAAGGCATGAATCTTTAAGCGATACCATCTCCAAAACGATATAGAGGCTGTCCCAAAAGGGCAGTCTCTTTTATTATGCGGTATCTTACATCATAAATTGCCTGCCAGCCTCCTCCTCTATATAGAACTTAGACTCACTGATTTCCTTCCTCTGCATTTCTGCGCAAAATGAGGCTCAATCTTTCTTGCATACGGTTAAAGCTGAATTATTGCCTATTTTAGTTCCTAGCAGCCAGCGAAGAAATGCAATCAACAACAGAGATCATCTACAAAACAGTTGTAGCATACTTTTTATTCTTTGCCCTAGGAACAGTGGTTCTGATGGGGCAACAGCTGAATTTTACCAATTTTGGCGTTTCGGAAGGTCTGGCACAAATGCAAGCCAACGCTTTTTGTGAGGATGACCGCGGCTATTTGTGGATAGCAACCTATGGAGGTGGAGTCAGCGTATTTGATGGGAGAGAATTCAAGACCTATACCGTCGATGACGGATTGAGAAGCAATATCGTTATTGACAATGCAACAGATGCAGATGGAAATATTTGGTTTACCCACGATGGAAATGGGGTTTCCATGTACGACGGTCGGGAGTTTCGCTCTTTTTCCGAATCCGATGGTCTGTTCTTTTCAACCAAGGCCAATCTTTTACCCAAACCGGACGGTGGGGTCATCATTTATACCATTTCGGATGGCTTCTATGATTACAATGGGTCCGAGTTCAAGCGGTACGATATTGAAGATGGGCTCCCCAGCGATACGATATATGATGCGCTCTATGATTCTGAAGGCACCATCTGGTTCGCAACCCACCACGGGATCACCACTTTCGATGGTAAAAAGATCCGCCGACCCGGTGGAATGCCTGAAAACTTAAAGGGAGAAGTCGCTGCAATTGCCAAGGACACCACGGGGAAAATCTGGATCGTTACCCGCAAAGAAGTATATGTCAGGTACAAAACCGGCAATTTTCAATTGACGGATATAGATATTTCAGCTTTCGGGTCCAGGGTATTTGGCATGTATGTAGACCGTGACAATCGGGTTTGGCTTGCCACAAGTTCAGGTGCCCATTTCATTAAGGATGGGCAATTGGTCATACTTAACAACCAAAATGGGTTGAGACAGCGGAGGATGACGGACATCTTTCAAGATAGCTTCGGCGCGATCTGGTTTGGAAGTGACGGAGATGGAATCACACGTCTGGACGATGAAAGATTCGTGCATTACGAAGTGGGGGAGGGAAATCCAAGGGTTTATACGGTACATGAACAACCTAACGGTGAAGTATGGGTTGGAACTGATGCCGGGATTTACCGATTGGAAGAGGGGGGATTGGAAAAATTAAAAGGACCGCCTTTGTTTGAATCTGGTTTCGTGCTGGATCTTGAAAATGACAGACAAGGCAAAACATGGATCGCTTCTTTTGAAGGTCTGTTTATCTGGGATGGAAAGAACCTGGAACAGGTAGCATTTCCCAAATACGAAAGCCCTTTCTTTGCAATTTCCCTGCACCTGGACAGTAAGAGCAATATGTGGCTGGCCTCCTCCCAGGGATTTTTTCAGATCAGAGGTAAAGAGGTCATCTCGCTGGCAGAACAGGATGAGGCTTTCCAAAATTATGGGATTGACATTGACGAAGACCAGGATGGAAATATCTGGTTGGCGACCATGCGCAATGGTGTAATCCGGTACAACAGTGATACCGTCATATTTCTGGATGAAGAGAATGGGTTGATCGGCAACCGGGTGATGAACCTGACGGTCGACAATAATGGACAGGTATGGTTTGGAACCTATTCAGGTCTGGGAAAATGGGACGGGGAGTCATTTTGCTACCTGTCTGACCGGGAAGGACTCGCATCCAATGTCGTATACCTTTCTATTTTGGACAGCGAGGGGCGCCTCTGGGCGGGTACCGAAAAGGGCCTTTCCTGCATTACATTAGATGAAAACTCGAATCCACTGAGCATAAAGAGCTATGCTTATTCGGAGGGTTTCAGAGGAATAGAGGCAAATCTGAATGCAGGTTGTGTGGGATCAGAAGGTAAGCTTTACTTTGGTACCAGCGAATTCCTCACTGCTTATACACCGCCGCGCAACGAGGAGGGTTCCAAGCCACCTAAAGTCAGCATTACAGGAATCAAGCTTTTTCTGGAGGATGTAGATTGGTCTACCCGAGCAGATTCTATCCTGAGCTGGAGTCAATTGCCACTGTCTCTGGAATTGCCTTTCAAAGACAACCACCTCAGATTCAATTTTGTAGGGGTGACTTCTCCAAATCCGGAAAAGGTCCATTACCGCTACATGCTGGAAGGGTATGATGAGGATTGGTCCCCGGAGACCTCCGAAAACCATGCTGTTTTCTCCAATATTCCGCCGGGTGAATACACCTTTAAGGTCATTGCCAGTAATGCCGATGGCATCTGGAATGAAGAACCAACCTCTTTTTCTTTTGAGATTACCCCTCCTTTCTGGCAAATGTGGTGGTTCTATTTCATCTGCGGGGTTGCGGTTGTGTCTTTGCTGTTGCTGATGTCTAACCTCAGAACCCGGAGCCTGCGCCGGAGAAGTGAGCAACTTCAGGACATGGTGGATACCAGAACAGAAGAATTGGTTATGGAAAAGGAGAAAGTGGAGGCCGCCAACCGCGCCAAATCTGAATTCCTCGCTACCATGAGCCATGAGATACGCACCCCGATGAACGGGGTCATTGGTATGACTGAGCTCCTGATGATGAGTGATATGAATCAGGACCTAAAGCACCTGGTGAAGAATATTAAATTGAGTGGTGAAAGCCTGCTGGCCGTGATCAACGATATCCTTGATTTCTCCAGGATCGAATCCGGCAAGATGGAATTGGAACACGTTCCGGTCGAATTGGAAAAATGTGTGGAAGAGGTGATGGAAATGTTAGCTTATGGAGCACATTCCAAAGGTCTTGACCTCTTGTTCCGCATTGATAAGGACACACCACAGCATATTCTCGGAGACCATACCCGGCTTCGTCAGATATTCATCAATCTGGTCGGAAACGCGATCAAGTTTACCCAGAGTGGTGAGATCAGCATCCGAATCAATTCCGTCGGGAATGAAGCAGGGAAGAACCGCATCTTGTTCTCCGTCAAGGATACCGGAATCGGTATCCCCGAAGATAAATTGGATACCCTGTTCGAATCATTCACCCAGGTGGATGCATCGACCACCCGTAAATACGGTGGTACAGGTCTCGGGCTGGCAATTACCAGCAGCCTGGTTTCCATGATGAACGGTAAAATCTGGGTTGAAAGCAAAGAGGGAGAAGGAACTGACTTCCTCTTCTATCTGGATGTTGACCTGCCCGAGGGAGCCATCAATTCTCAGCCAGAAGGTATTATCGGGCAGCACCTCGTATTGGCTACTCCACACCAACCGACTATGGAGGTCATGAAGTCCTATTGTGATGCCTGGGGAGTCTGGTTCAAAACCGCCAAAAACGGTGAGGAACTTGCAGACGTGTTGCAATTGAGCAAGGGGTATGATCACTTGGTGATGGATGCCCGCTGTCTTGATTTTGAACCTGAATTACTGGAGACCATAAGGGAACAATATACCCCCTCGGAGCTACCTATCACGATCCTATGTGTACCTGAGCAGGCCATGGAGCTAACCCACCAGAAAGATCTGGGTATATCTCTGTTGTTGAAACCATTCAAGCCCAGTCACCTGGTCAAGGAACTCCTGCAGGATCCTCAATCAAAGGAAGCTGCGAATCAGCAAGCCATGCATAAATTAGATCTTCTTGCGAAAGACAATCCATTGAGTATCCTGTTGGTCGAGGACAACAAGATCAATCAGGAAGTTGCGGCTGGAATTCTGAAAAGAATGGGGTATGCCCCAGATGTCGCTAACAATGGAGTTGAAGCAGTAGATGCTGTTTTGCACCTGCATTATGATGTCGTCTTTATGGATGTGCAAATGCCACAGATGGATGGCATCGAAGCCACCAAGCGCATCATCGCCGAGTTGGGTGATGAGCGTCCTACCATCATCGCCATGACCGCCAACGCCATGCAGGGAGACCGGGAGCGCTTCCTCAGCGCAGGAATGGATGGCTATGTCAGTAAACCTATTCTGCTCAAAGAAGTGGTGGAAGTCCTGAAGACGATTGTGCCCAAGCGATTCCATGTAAATGGCAACGGAGAGATCATCACGGCCAATGGGTCTGACTCATCCACAACCTATAAATTCATTAACCTTGACAATCTGAGAGAGTTGTCAGGGGGAGACCCCGTCTTCATGTCGGCCATTCTTGGAAAGATTGTCGACCGGATGCCCTCTTCCCTGGATGAGCTGGCTGAACTGTTGGCCAATGGAGAATATGAAGAACTCAAACGGGCTGCCCATAGCCTGAAATCTTCTTCCGGTTATGCAGGTTGTATGGACCTGAAAGACCGGCTCCAAAAAATAGAGCATTTAGCCGGCTCAGGCAATGAGCTGCAAAGAATTCCGGGTCTGCTCAAGGAGGCCCAGGAAATTGGGGTAGAAGTCGTCAAGGAGTTGTACCTCGTCCTTGAGAAGCCCTAAATTGCATGCATGACTTTATCGGAAAGAGACCGCACCGCGGTCTGGCATCCCTATACGCAAATGTTGACTGCTGGTGACGCTGTGCCTATTGTAAAGGGCAGAGGCGCTTTGTTGTACCGTGAAGATGGGAGTTCCCTGGTGGATGCCATTTCTTCCTGGTGGGTCACGGTGCACGGCCATGCCCATCCTTATATCGCAGATGCGATTGGAAACCAGGCCAGAGAGCTGGAACAGGTCATATTTGCCGGTTTTACCCATCCACAGGCAGTTCGGTTGGCAGAAAGACTGGTCGGCATTACCCCGGAAGGGATCACCCGGATGTTCTTCTCGGACAATGGATCGACTGCGGTCGAAGTAGCTTTGAAAATGGCCTGGCAGTACTGGCAAAACAAGGGGGAAGAAAGGACGGGATTGCTTGCCCTGGAACATGCTTACCACGGGGATACATTTGGGGCGATGTCCGTCTCCGGGCGCTCTATTTTTACAAAGGCCTTTGACGAACTGCTGTTCGATGTGCATTTTTTATCCAGTCCGGGCGAATTGAATTCAGGGCTGGAAAAGGTCCTGGAGCAGTTGGAGAACTTGACCGCAGAGCGGGATTTCGCTGCGATCATATTGGAGCCATTGGTGCAGGGGGCAGGAGGGATGCTCATGTATTCACCAGAGACCTTGGATGCGATCATTCGCTATTGTCATTCCAAAGGTATTCTGGTCATCTTCGATGAGGTGATGACTGGGTTTTACCGCACGGGGAGCCTCTTGGCTGCCCTTCAGTGTGCCGAGTCACCAGACATCATTTGCATGTCCAAAGGGCTGACCGGAGGATTCCTGCCTTTGGCCATTACCGCCTCCACCGAGGAGATTTACAATGCCTTTCTGGACGAGGACCGCTCTAAGATGTTGTTTCATGGGCATTCCTTCACTGCCAATCCACTTGGGTGTGCAGCGGCCAATGCCAGCCTCGACCTGTTTGAGCAGGAAGAAACCCAAGCCAGGGTAGCTGAGATATGCAAAATCCAGGAGGAAGGCCGGCAGATGTTAGAGGAGCATCCTCTGCTCACCAATGTTCGCTGTACCGGAACGATCCTGGCCATGGACATCGTCCTGAACGAAAGCCAGGGATACCTGAGCGGAATCGGAAAAGAAGTAGGGAAATGGTTTTATGAGCGAGGAGTATTACTGCGGCCCCTGGGAAATGTTATTTACCTCATGCCACCCTATTCTATTGAATACGATACCTTGAGAAAACTACATTCTATGATCAAGGAAGCCTTGGAACAGTTGATGGGAGAGAACAGTTGACGGGTGAATGGAAAAATGAGGGGGAGACCCCAAAATCAATGCGGGAAAGGCAGGGAAGAAACGGAATACCCATTGAAGATGCCATAGCCATTCTGGATATTGGAATGCACCTGGACCGGCTCTGCAAATGGATTGCCGGAGACACTTTGCTGGAGCCGCAAAGAGGTGGAGTAGGAGTACAATTCACGGGAAAAGGTTAGGATACGTAACTCGAAATCGTCGTTTGGATCAAGGTAGTGAGACTCCACGAAGATATCGAACTTGTGCTGCTGTCCATTGAAGGCCTCACTTGAGAAGAAGATTCCCTCCTTGGTATCATAAATCTTTCCTTGTTCAACTGTACGGTCGCCTTCGTCGAAGATTTGGTTTTCACTGAAGATAGGATCACTCGCAAAAAACTCAATCTTTTCCTGTTGCCCGTTGGCTTTGCTGTAAAGGGCCTGAATCGCGAAATATCCTCTCTGAGGAGAGTTGTTTTGCAGTTGAAAAGTGAGTTTGCGATAGGCTTTGCCATCAACGTCAATGATCTCGGTATTGCCATTCAGGTTGAGCCATTGGAGATCAGCCGGATAAGGAATTAATCCAGTTGCTGAAACTTTCGTATAATCCCGGTGGCTCACCTCGATCTCATACTCAAGACCTACCTCAGCAAGCGTAGTCTCGGTACCATAGTAGTGCCGGACCATATCCTGAGGTTCTCCATTCATCATCACCACTTCAGTCTCGAAAATCGACCGGATATCCTTGATTTCTTTGTCATTTTGCCACAAACGCACTTCACAATCTTCCAGGAATTGAATCTGACTGCCTTGTCCCGGGCTGGCAGAATTGCTGACCTCGATCTGAAACAAGCTGTCGTTGGTAAATACACCATTGACGACCAGTTGAGGAGGATCGGTATCAATGGCAAACTCCAGCTCATTGTTGCAGGCTGTCAGGGTAAAGACAACTGCAAAACAGGAAAGCAATATGTGATGCACTTTGGACAACACAGCGGATTTTGGTGATTCTATAAAGCAATATACAAAGAATTAACCTATCAGACCAAGCAATGTCGTACAGAAGTAAGGTTGGGATAAGATTTTAGGAAGGGGATGGGGGCTTAAAACTTGAAACCCCAGTTGACACTTGGCAGGATCGGTAACAAGCTCAACCTTCTGGCTTTGATCTCAGGCTCATCAATATTGTTGCTGTAATCTGCTCGTAAGAAAAGGAAGTATGGATTCCGCCGGTTATAAGCATTGTACAAGCCAAAGTTCCAGTAGGTTTCCCCCCACGACCTTGTTTTGAATATCTTCATATTCAGATCCAGACGATGATAAGCGGGAAGCCTGTATTCATTTCGCTGTCCATACGTGATCACTACATTGGTACCGATTCCTTCATTTAATTCGATGAAACCGAAAGCCGGATTACTGGGAGTAAGGCTCGCAGCCCGGGGAAGTGTATTGGCAGTTCCGCTCCCGAAGACAAAGTTGGCTGAGAATTGGATTTTGTCACTCAGGTCGTAAATCGCAGCCGCAGAGAAGTCGTGACGCCTGTCATACTTATAGGGATAGGGTATGTTGTCGTTAATGGTGGGAAATTGACGGGTGGTTTTCGACCAGGTATAGCCAAGCCATCCTTTGATCACTCCCTTGGGCTTTCGCACAAAGACTTCCATGCCATAGGATTCTCCCGTCCCTCCTTTTTCCACACGTTCCTGCCAGTCAACATCTCCCAGGAAGTTGGCCCCGGTCTGGTAATCAATCAGATTCTCCATACGCTTGTAATACCCTTCCACGCTGAGTTGCAGACCAGGGTTCTGGAAAGTTTGATCTACACCCAGGGAAACCTGCCGGGCAAACTCAGGTTGGGCAATTTCGGTGGCAGGAACCCACAAGTCGATGGGTAAACCCGTACCACTGTTGCTCAATAAGTGCAAGAACTGGGTCATCGTAGAATATGAACCATATACCCCCCAGCGATCGGTCGGGCCTATCCGGAAGGAAACTCTTGGTTGGATAGAGGCAAAGCTGAAAGTGTCCAACTGGTAATAGGAAGTATGTATGCCCAGGTTAAAGGAGAATTTTTCAGTGGCCTGGACCTGGTCTTCGAAGTAGATATTGGCCTCTATGGGACGAAGAATTCTTTGGGAAATCTCCACACTGGGCCCAGTGCTGAAGGACTGCCTTTGCAGGATTTCAGGGGTAAATTCATGTTGCGTCACGGTGGCCCCCATTCGGACTACCTGCTTATTGGTTGGGATATAGTCGAAATTGAGACGTGCACCGAAATCCCTGACTTGTGAACGGTTGGTCAATTCATTGCGTTCAAAGGGTTCATTGGGGAAATCAATCTCCGTACTGCTCAGTGACCGGTACCGGTATTGCGTGGTAAATACAGAGAAGTCGCTGAAAAGTTCTTTGCTCCAGTCCCGGTGCCATCTCAGTATCCCCGCTGTATTTCCCCAACGAAGATTGAAATCAAATGCGTCGAGTACCCCGTTGGTGTCGATAGAATAGCCGGAGGAAAATGCATCTCCTCCACTATAACCCGAAAGATAGATGCCATCCCTTTCGCTGACTTTCCAATGGAGCTTCCCATTGAGGTCGTAGAAATTGTATCCAATAGAATTGCCATTGTTCTTTTCGGCCAGGTTGCTAACGATGGCCAGATAGGGTTCAAGCAGGGTTCTCCTGCCTGAGAGGGTCAGGCTCAGCTTGTCTTTGATCAACGGGCCTTCCAGCATCAGGCGGCCTGAGGTTAGCCCCAGGTTACCTTGTCCACTCCATTCGTTCAGGTTTCCCTCATTCATCCGAATACTGATCACCGAAGAAAGCCGGCCGCCGTACCTGGCCGGAAAACCCCCTTTGACCAGCTTGACATCTTTGATGGCATCGGAATTGAAAATGGAGTAGAAACCGAAGAGGTGTGATGAATTGTAGATGGGAACGCCATCGAACAGAACGAGATTTTGGTCTGGTCCTCCTCCACGGACGTAGAGGCCAGTGGCACCATCTCCGCCGCTGCTGACACCGGGGAGCAAACTCAGCCCGGCAAGGACATCGGTTTCCCCCATCAGGGCCGGCAGGGCTCTCAATTCAGAGATGGGAATCCGGTAGGCACTGATTCCCCCCAATTCAGAACGGATTTTTTCCTGTTGATCGATGATCTCAACCGTTTCCAGGCTCAGGTCGGGTTTCAGACGAACAACCCCCTTGATATCTGTCTCGGGATAAAGCATTTCTGCATGCACAGCATAACCGATCATGGAAATGACCAACTTCACACTGTCCTTGGGTACCTGAAGACTGAAAAAACCAAATTCATTGGTGATGACCCCAGAACGAGAGGAGGCATCATAGACGGTAGCGCCGATGAGGCGTTCCCCACTGGCATTGTCTTCGACATATCCACTGATGGTATGGGCGGGAATGATTCGGGGGGCTTTATTTCCCGGCAGGAGAATGATCAGCCCTCTTCGGTAGGTATAGGTCAGACCCAGGCTACCGAGGACCTGCGACAAGACTTCCCGCAAAGGGGTTTTCTCAAATGTTCCTGAAACATTCCGGTTGGGAAGAATATTGTTGTTGTAGGAAAAAGGGAGGCCGGATGCTTGTTCAATAAGTTGCAGAGCGATGTCAGGGTCGGCATTTTCAAAGGAAACCGTAACCGGAAAATCCAGGCCGGAAGTTTGAGAATATGCAAGCGACCCGAGGAGTAGATGGAGGATGATCGTCCAACAAACTCTCTGCATTATTGGGTGTTTCTACTTCTTTATTTCCACGCGCTTCCCGTTTCTTTCGATCTGAACCTGGAAGGTTACTTGCAGCAGGCTGAGTAAATCTTCTTCACTGGTCGTATTGACATCGATGGTGGTGGTAAGAGGCTCGTTCTCTAAGTCCGGGGAAACTACAAACTCAAGGTCGTAATGTTTTTCCAGTCTTTCAAGTGCAATTCCAAAAGGAACCTTTCTAAAGACGTACTTCCCATCCTGCCAGGCCGCATCGTCTGACGCTGCAGTTTCCATACGGCTCAACTTATTGGTCTTCAGGTCAAATCTGCCAGCCTGGTTGGGGGTGAGATCAATTTTGGCATCACTGCCGATAGGGCTGAATTCAACATGTCCGGTGACGACACTGACCATCACTTGCTGGGTTGCCGGGTAGGCAGAAATGGTAAAGCTGGTACCCAAAACCCTGGTTTCGGTCCCCATGACCTCAATGATGAATGGCTTCTCTTCGTTGCGGGCAATGTCAAAGAAGGCTTCACCTTCCAGTTTTACCCGGCGGACCTCATCGTTGAAATCAGCTGGCATTTCCAACTTAGACTCCGAATTCAGGGTCACATGGCTTCCATCCGGGAGGTCAAGCTGCTTGACTTCGCTGTGGGTGGAAGCAAATATTTTGCCTTTGTCAACTCCTGGGGTGTCACCGGGGAGAACGATAAAGAGGGCGGCAACGACCAGCAGGACAACCGTGGCGGCGATGCCGTAGATACGGGTGCGTGAGCGCCGCATTGGAATGACGGGAGCCCCTTCGAATGAGGTATTTTCGGTTTCAGTATTTCCGACCGCGCTGGTTTCAGTATTTCCGACGGAGGTGATCTCAGCGTCTCCAACTGTGGAAACTTCTGCCTCTCCGATCAGCGATTGCAATGCATCCCAGGAAGTATCGGTTTGGGGATCCATAACAGAAATCCCTTCCGCAGTGATTTCAAGGATAGATCGCACTTCCTGGTAAGTCGTCTCCTCTTCTCTGCCTTGCCCGACCCAATCAGCAAGCATACCGGCATCGGACTCATTAAGCGTGCCGCGCAGTTCTTGTTCGATCAAGGCATACAGTTGCTCTTCCTTCATGACCATATATCTATTTAATCATTGTCAATTTTCTCCAGAAGTGGTTGTCGCCAACCTGAACATCCAGAAAGTACATACCTGGTTTCAAGCCTGAAGTCGCCATTTGCAAATCAATTGCGCCTGCGTTCAGGTTTTTATATGCTTGTGTCCGCACCGCCTTTCCTTGTACATCGAACAAAGAAAGTTGGCAATCGGCCGCAAACTCATTGGTGAATGAAATATTCAAATTTTCCTGAAAGGGATTGGGATAAACCCGGACTTGGTCTTCCAGACGATCGACGATCGAGACAATTGGCGCGGGGAGGACTTCCACACAGTAGTCTTCAACTTCTCCGAATCCATAACCTGCTTCACAGAATCCTGCGGGCTGATCGTAGCGCATGGTCACCCTCATCCGCGTAGTGCCCAGTTGAGTGGACAAGGGCAATTGTATCTGCCCGGTAGTCGAACTCTGGACTGGACCCACCGCATAGACCATTTCTCCCGGATCGTCGAAGTCAGCATCCTGATTGAGGTCGATGAAAACCTGGAAATACTCATCGAAGGGGAAACTGCCGAAGGCCGGGCTGAGGGTGATGTCGTAAATCGAATCCCGCTTGACCAGCATGGAAAATTGTCCGGTGAAGTCCTGGTATCCATTGTTGTTACCAGTGGAGTAATTGTTCACATTGGAGAGGCGGACCTGGTTGATCCATTCCTCGGTATCATCGTTGCTGAAGGCAGCGCAGAAGGTGGCATCACATCCCAAGCATCCTTCGGTACGGAAAACGGAACTACCGGTAAAGGGAGTGGCTCCTGTATCGCATACCGTTTGCACCTGGTACTCGTATTCCGCACAGGAGTCGAGGGAATTCAGATTGTACTGGGGAACCGTCAGGCCGGGAATGGTGGTCCATGAGCTGGTACCGGTCAGACGGTACCTCAGGGTATAGGATTGAGCCGCGAGCACCGGATCAAAACTGATCACCGCTCCGGCTGCATACACAGAATCAGAAAAACCGGTGGGTGCTTCGCAACATCCATCGGTTTGGAAAATAGTAACAGGCGTAAAGGCAGCGATGGTGGTATCACAGAAAGTCTCCACCCTGAACTCATACTGGGTACAAGCCCGAAGGGTATCAATATTGCGGGAGTTACCTACTGTATAGAAATCGGTCCAGGTTGGCATGCCAGCTGGGCGAAATTGCACATGGAAGGAGTCTGCGCTGGCAGTGGCCGCCCAACTGATGGTGGCACTGGTGTCAATGATATTGGTGACATTCAGGGAAAACGCAGAGATGCACCCGGTGCCGTTGCAGTCCCAGGCTTGCAGTTGCAGCAATGCCTTGTGGACATTGAGACGACCGCCGGTGGTCGTGATATTGTTCAGACTGCTATTGGCATCCACCCCATCCAGGATAAATTGCTTGACCAGAATCGCCGCACTGTCGGGATTGGTCTTGGAGATCGCCGCCAGATTGGTACAGGCTGCGGAATAAAGGAGGGCAACCGTACCCGTGACATGGGGAGTCGCACCAGAAGTTCCCCCAAAGCCACCATAGCTATTGGGGGATGAGGTGGTATAAGCATTTGCACCAAATGCACCGAGGTCAATCGTAGTGGCTCCATAGCCAGCCGAATTGACCTTGTTGTCATTGTGGTTCATATTGGTGACTGAGATCAGATAATCACTGGGACAACCAGTCGGGAGATCACCTTGCTGGTCGATGTCGATGCCAAGGTTGGCGGTAGCCCCGCAACTGACAATGCCATAAGCACCCAGGGTGTCGTACATCGCACACCATAGTGGAGCCGCAGAAGGCTGGCCGAAGTCAACGCCCCAGGAGGCATTGGTCGTGACGACAAAAGCACCGAGATTACCGTTGGTCTGATTGTACAGCTTGCGCATTTCCAATGGGTAGGCATAAGCAGCAATGGCCTGGGCTTCGTTACCCCCTCCACGTACAATCATTAGCTTCACATCCCAGTTGACACCTGCCACCCCAATTCCATTGTTGCCCTTGGCACCTACGATGCCGGCAACCGGGGTTCCGTGTCCTCCCCCTGTGTAGATATTGTCATTGTTATTATAAGCATCCCAACCCCGGTAATCGTCGACAAAGCCATTGTTGTCATCGTCGATATTGTTGTTGGGGATTTCGTTGTGGTTGATCCAGACATTGTCGCCAAAGTCCTGGTGCGCCTGGTTAAGCCCATCGTCGATCACACAGGCGACAATGGTATCTCCGAGGGAGGTCAGACCACCGGTGGTAATGTCCCAGGCCAGGTCCATGTCGATGTCAGCACCGGGGGTGCCACCGGATTGCCCGGTATTTACATACTGCCACTGGCTGCTGATATTGGCATCATTGGGAAGGGTAGCCCGGTTGCTGAGTTGGTGGTTGAATTGCGCCACCGTCACCATTGGGGCAGACCAGGCGATCCGCAGGGCCTCATCCATAGAGACAGCTTCGTCGTCGAAGGCAATCTGCCAGATCTTCATGTGGCGAGAAAGTTCCCGGAGGGAGCGGGCCTTGGCAAGATCTCCGGTTTGTGCATTCAGGTAAGAAGCAACTTCGCCACCGGTATGATTTTCAAGTACCTGAACCAATAGTTGACCATCAACCACTTTGACCTCCTGGGCCTTCAGAAAAGTACCGGAGAAGCAGGTTAAGAGGCAGATAACGAGAATGCGTAGACGATTTACTTCCATATTATTCAGGCACCGGGTAAAGAATTCAAGAGTCAGAGTGTATTCCCGGCATATTAACAACACCCTGGTAATGGCTATCCCTCAAAGCGAGGGGATTATTTTTCAGCTTTTTTAAAGACCCCTTTGCGGATTTTCTTCAAAGCAATGCCGACCTGGTTCTCGACCGTCTTCCGGGATATTTCCAGAATCTCGGCGATCTCCTTGTGGCTGAGGCCTTCCACCCGGCTCATCATAAAGATTTCTTTGCAACTGGGGGGCAGGGTCTCAATCTGTTTGAATATTTCCTTGAGTCTCCGGTTTTTCTCATCGTCCCGAAGATCCGTTTCCTGGGTGAGGACATAGATTTTCTCATCGAGGGATACGGTATCGATTCGGTTGCGCTGGATCTTGTTCAGAGTCTGGTTGCGTACGGAACGGTAGAGATAGGACTTAAGTTCTTCACCAAATTCCAGGGAGTCTCTCTTCTGCCAGATTTTGATAAAGACATCCTGAACGACTTCACGGGCATCTTCGACAGAGTAGAGCATGGAGGCGGCATACTTCACCAGGGCAGGTTGAAACCTGCGAAACATCTCTTCATAAGCCTTTATCTGATTGCCTGCTCCCATGAATTGATCCTGCTATCTGTAAAACAAGGGTATGGAAGGCAAAAAGACAAAGCAAAAAGGCAGGATTTCACCCTTTACATTTTTTTTAAGGAAAACTGTAACCAATCTGGTGGCCTTCATTATGGGGATGTAAGCAGGATGAAAATATCATTCCAACCTGCCAGGCGCATTCGTTTTTCACACCGAAACCTAAAGATCAGATGAAAAAACTGACAATTCTCTTGGTGGCTATCGCAGCCAGTATGGGAGCTTTTGCCCAAATTCCGGGCGCTAACATCCCACCCCGCACCGACGACCATTTTCAACGCAATCTGGTAGTCAACC
This sequence comes from uncultured Bacteroidia bacterium, assembly GCA_964352215.1. Lineage (GTDB taxonomy): Bacteria > Bacteroidota > Bacteroidia > J057 > JADKCL01 > CAWUKT01. Next base: position 116,724 of record CAYGRE010000004.1, on the reverse strand, counting down.
GCATCGACATGGGCGAAAAGATCAATCAACCCATGGTGCTTGCCCAGCAATCCTCCCTCTATGCCTCTGGCACCTATTCCGAAACACAGGGCGTGATCACAGCCCTGTTCAATGGCCTCAAAAGTGGCAGGTACCTTGCCTATTCTGCGGATAGCCTGAACAAATCCCTCACCTATGAGGATGTGGTCGCCATGATTCAGGACATCAATGGTGAAGAAGCAGAGGATCCGGAATGGGATGATGAACCCTTGTACGATGAGGAAAGTGAATTTGAGTTCGAATTCGAGGGCGATTACAATGTTGAAGGTGACAATATGGAAGGGTTCGGCAATGAATTCGCCAATACCAATGCAAGTGCCGATTTCGTTGGCGACTTTGACATCAGCGCCTTTGAATCCGTGATCGAATTCATCGAGAACCGCATCTTTGACAAGAACCGTTCCGCACAGATTTACGATGTCCAGTACCTTCGCATGGTCTGGGTTGATCCGGGCGAAACCCTTCCCGACCAGAACGTAATCTGCTTCAAGTACAGCGATGTATTGGAGACCCTCGAAGATTGCCAGTGGTTCAACAAGTTCAACGATGCAGAGCACCGCAATATGCGGGAGATCTTTGAAGAGCGCATCTTCAATGGCTATGTCACCAATGTCTCAGGACGTGGCGTCCGCACCCTGGAAGATGCGGCCTTCCGTCAGGACCAAATGATAGACTTCGAACACCACCTTTGGAGTTTCTAGCCAGCAGCGACGAACAAAAGGAGTTTGACAAGCAGCGTTTATATCAAGAATAAATACAGCTTTTTTATTAGGTACAGAATTCAGTTCAACACAGAGCATGTGTAAAAAGAAGAGGCAGACCCGGAAGCCTCTACCAAAAGCCTCGGAGAAAATCCGGGGCTTTTTGCTTTATACAAAGACCAGATTTTGTTGCCGTCCTTCGGTCAATTGATGGAGCCTGCGCTGCTCCACTTCAGTCAATTGCTCATACCCGTGGTTGATGGTGGTCCCGGTCAGGTCCAGTTCTTTCAGATTCCGCATCTGTAGGACAACCGAAATGTCATCGAGTTGATTGTCGGCCAGGTTCAGCCTTTCCAGTTTGGGGAGCCGGCCCATCCTATCGGGAAGGGTCTTGATGCCGGTTCGTTGCAGGTTCAATTCTTCCAGGCTGATGAGGGACCCCATTGATGGTGGGAGGATGGTAAGCTTGGGGTTGTTGTCAAGGGAGAGCTTTTTGAGATTCCGCAGTCCTTCCAGGTGTTCCGGAATTTCGCGGATAGGATTGCGGGAGGCATGCAATTCTTCGAGGGCAAACATCTCGGTGATGAAATTGGGCAGTACGTCCAATTCGTTGCGGCTGATATCAAGGTAACGCAGCCGTTGCAACTTGGAAAGTCCGGCAGGGAGACTTTCAAGCAGATTGGTGGAGGCATCCAGAAACTGGAGTCTGGCCATCCGGCTAACGGTAGGGTTGAGGTGACTCAATTGGTTGCCATTGATTCTCAGACTTTCCAGCCTGGGCAGGCGTGCCACGATCCGTCCCAGACGTGTCAGGACATTGCCACTCAGGTCAACATGGGCAATGTGCCGCAATTCCTGGAGGTCAGTAGGAACTTCATCCATGCCCCGGAAGGACAGGTCGAGTTGGTCGCCGTTGATATAGGGAGCAAAGAAAGAGGGCGAATCCGAAATGCCGTACTTCATATAAGCCGGGAGATTGATCATTTCCCAGTGATACATATATTGAGCCAGTACCGGACTGTCGATGCCGTGCCGCCTCCGTACCGCCATAAACCACTCTACGTGGCGATTGGGAGTGAAATTTCGAAAATTCAGCTCGTCCTGTAAGGCGAGTACAAATCCCCGGGGTGCTTCTTTTTCAAACAGCGTTTTTGCTTGTTCGCGCAGCCAATGGTGGCGGGAGAAGTGGCTGAGGGCCAGCAAGTCCGTCAAAGCATTGCGGGGGACTTCCATGCCTTCGAGGAAATTGAGGGCCAGCACCTGGTTTTCGGAATCCATACTGCGCAGCAAGCCCAAAAGATTGGACTCGGCTTCAGGCGGTAGTTTTGCACCCCGCGCCTCAGTTCCACGCATATTATTATTCATACTTGGTTAATTCCGTACCATCGTTGGCTGATTCCGCAACCACAATTTAAACAAAAAAACATACCGATTTCGATAATCTTATTTCCGACCCGGTTCTGAAGCCATCTAAAAGGTTTTGGGTTTTCTGGAGGACAGTCCTCCCCTTTTTAGTTTGAAAAATTCGGCTAACTTAGGAAGAGATATACACCAGCAATGAAACTCGAACCTGCAAAAGGCCGCTTGCTGCTTGCGAGACCTTATTTACAAGACCCCAATTTCTTTCGGGCCGTCGTATTGCTCGCTTCTCATGGAGAGGAGGGGACCCTCGGTTTTGTCCTCAACCGGAAGCTGGATTATAAGCTCAATGAACTGTTGGAGGATTTTCCCACCCTGGATGTTCCCGTTTATCTCGGAGGTCCGGTCGGTACGGATGCCCTTCACTTTTTACATACCATACCTGAACTCGCCAGACCCGATGACGAACTACTTCCCGGAATTTTCCAGGGAACCAATTTCGAAGACCTGAAGGAGAAGATTTTATTGGGCACCGCCAACGAGGACAATGTCCGGTTCTTTGTGGGCTACAGCGGCTGGTCCGAAGGACAGTTGGAGGAAGAGATCAAGGGAAAATCCTGGTACGTTGCCAACCCTCCGAAGGGGCTTGAGTTGGGCTATGAAGCCGATCAGCTTTGGCAGAAGGTCTTGCAGTCGATGGGCGGGAAGTACCGGGTGATTTCGCACTATCCGGTGGATCCGATCCTGAATTGAGCAGGAACAAACTGATTCATTGATTTAGAATTTTCAGCGAAGCATTTCGGACGAATTACAGATATTACTTGTTAGCTGATAAACTTGCAGGTATCAATGGCCCTTTTTCCAATATTTTCTAAATTCCACTTTCAATTCCCGTGACCAGACTATTTGAACATCCATGAGCAGGAAAGAGGCTTTAGCAAAAATCATTCAATTGATCTCCGATGATAGATTGGAAAAAGCCATTGATGCATTATTGTCTGGTGAGGTGGAATTGCGGGCCGATGCCAGAACAGAAGTGAGGTTATTGAAAGGTCGGTTGACCGAACTCAAGCGGCAACAAAATGCGGGAACGATTTCACCAGCTGATTTCAATCTGGAATGGAGCCGCATCAGAATGGGCCTGTTGGAAGTGGTGGAGAAAGAAGAAAGGCGAGAGGTGTCCAGGTCCGGGGAGGAAGAAAGGAGAGAGGTTCCGGAAGGGGGAAGGAAGCCTTGGATTCGGTTGGGCCTGTTAGTATCCTTATTGATTGGCGGCATTGTACTGGCGGTTTTGTTTCTCAGAGGGTGTTCGGATACTTGCAGCCAGGAGGACAGGGACAAAATCAAGATCAGGGTAGCGCGGTTTGGAGCTGAAAGCGATGAAACTTTTTCCAAACATCTGGTCACAGAGATCGAAAGAGAATTCAAGGATGAGACCAGTGTTATGCCAGATCCGATCAGGGAATGCTTGGGCTGTGCGATAGATGGGCAACACAAGGTAGACAGCATTCTCAATGAGGATTGCTTTTTTAATGGCATGGTCGTTTGGGGTTCGCTGGATCCATTGCACAATCAATCGGAAGATTCTCTTTTTTATACCTGCTACATTGACGTCAACAAATTTGACACCCTCCCATGGGATGCGTCTGACAACATGATTGAAACGGAACTGCGTCATTCCATCCCGGAGTTCAAAGTTTGGAGCAAAGAGACCGCCTCCCTGGTCAGATTGGTAGCTGCGGAGATTTTCTGCCTGAAGGGAGATTATTTTAAAGCCTTGGCATGTTTGAAGTCTATAAAGGGGACACACTCCACTTTTCAAGGCCGGATTCATGCCGGTAGGGGAAGAAGTTATAGAAATCTGGATAGCATACCGGAGGCAATCAGGGAGTATCGGGAGGCGGTGAGGCTCAATCCGGAGGATTTGGTCAGTAAACAGGCTTTGGGGGAGCTTGGTGATGGGGAGATCACTGATTCCAAGCCACCGGAAAGGATTGATGATTGGTACACTGGAAAGGATTATTTTCCTTCCAATAGAGTTAAAAAAAGGAGTGATACACTTTCCAATGATGATCGGGGTGATTCTCTTGGTAATGGTAGCGAGGAACAAGCCCTGGACACCCTTCACCCGCTGATTGCGGCTTTGCAAAGAAACATGGTAACTGTCCCTGGAGGCAGCTTCATGATGGGGTGTACAGAGGAACAAGACAGTTGCGGTGAAAGCGAGGAACCTGTGCATCCGGTAAACGTGCAAAGCTTCCAGATCAACAGGTATGAAGTTACCCAGGAAGAGTGGTCTGCGGTTATGGGAAAATATCCGGAATCCTTAAATTTTTCAGGTTGCGACAAATGCCCGGTTGAAGGGGTATCATGGTATGATGTGCAAGAGTTTCTGGATAGCCTGAACCAAAAGACGGGAATGAGATACCGACTTCCTTCAGAAGCGGAATGGGAATTTGCTGCCAGAGAAGGGAAGGATGGAGGGACTTCATATTCAGGGGGAGAGGATCTCAATGATGTGGGATGGTTTTGGGAGAATTCAGAATACAAGACCCATCCGGTAGGCAGGAAGAAAGGTAATTCTTTGGGACTCTTTGATATGAGTGGGAATGTGTTTGAGTTGTGTGAAGATAATTGGCATTCTGATTATGTGGGAGCCCCAGCAGATGGTAGTCCTTGGATAGATAGTGGTCATCTTCGTGTGTTACGCGGTGGTGCTTGGGACTACGACCCTCGCTTCTGCCGGGTTGCTTGCCGCGGCAACTGGATCCCCGACGACCGTAACGGCGGTGTCGGGTTCCGCCTGGCCCACAGTTTATAGTGGTTCATCCTCCTTCCATGATTTTGAGCACACGGAATGGATGGAATGAAACGGGCCAGGAGCCCTGGAAGGGCGACGGCAAGTGCAATGACAGGAATGGAGTATTCCCGCGGAGCGGGAAATTTTTGCTTTGGCTGGGGCAGATGGTAAATCACCACTGTAGTTTGACGCTATGAAAAGAGACTCCTATTTTTATAAATATGAATAACTTCCTCCTCAGCCTGTTGTTGACTTTCTCCTTCCTGCCGATCTCTTTTCAAGGGCTTTCTGCCCAGTCCTCCGCAAGCAGGGAGTCTGCTTCACCTTCCCAATCGACATCCCGCTACCAATGGGGAGATAAGACCGATGGCGCTTCCGATATCTGGTGGGAATTGCAGCACGCCTCCGGGGAGCCAGTCTCTCTTCCCGGACCCATCCTCGATGAAATCGCAGACGTACGGCACGTGGTACCGGTGATCTTGCCGGGCGACCGCTATGCGCTCTGGTTCCGGGGGGTAGAGTTGCGTGTGCTCGACATTGCAAAGCAGGAAGTATCTACCCTGATGTCCCTCTTTCCCGAGACCGAAGGGATTTCCGGGATCGCCATCGCGCCGGGGGAAAAGACCCGCATCGCCTTTGTCAATCTGAATCCGGATCGCTACAAAAAGGGAGCAAAGCTGTTCGTCCTGGATCTGGAAAATGGGGCCTTGCAGCAAAAGCGGAAATACGAGTGCAGCATCCATTACGGCCCCAAAGGAAATTCACCTTACAATGAGATCACTGCCGGAGAGGATTTCTGGTTTTCTGCGGCTGATCTGATCCTCTACCGGGAAAACCCCATGACCACCGACCCGGAGATGGGATTTGGGGAATGGGACATGGAGACCTATCCTTATGTCATTCGTAAGATTCAGGTAGGGAAATAGAACCGCCTTTCTTCTGCGCCTAGAAAAAATTCTCAAGGAAATAGGATCCCAGAGGGGTGTCATCAATCTCAATAAAAATCAGCATGGAGCCGATGACCAATGCCATGACCAGCCAAAGGATATAGCCCCAGGTAATGGATTTACCCCCCTTTTTTTCAATGATCGAGTTGAATTCAGATGGTTCCATCAGTTTCCGAGGTTTAGTTGGTTCTTTACCAAGTCGAAATAAATTCCTTTGCTTGCAATCAGGGACTCATGATTGCCCCGCTCAACGATCCTGCCATTTTTCAGTACAATGATTTGGTCAGCATTCTTGACGGTACTGAGTCGGTGCGCAATGATCAGGGCAGTTTTTCCAGCGAGGAATTGACTCAAATTGTCCTGAATTGACCTTTCGGTTTCCGCATCAAGCGCACTGGTCGCTTCGTCAAAGAGAATAAAGGACGGATTCTTGTAAACCGCCCTTGCGATGAAGAGCCGCTGCTTCTGCCCTCCGGACAATCCAATTCCCGCCGGTCCAACTTTCGTTTTCGACCGCAGAGGAAGGTTATAGACAAATTCGTGGAGGCAGGCGGTCTTCAGGGCGGCATTCATGCGGTCAAGGTCTATTTCATCCTGCCCCATGGCAATATTTCTTTCAATGGTATCGGAAAACAGGTAGCCGTCCTGAAGGACAGTTCCGCACTCTTCCCGCCATTTGTCAGGAGCCAGGTTCTCAAGTGAAGAGCCATTGACACGAATTTCTCCCGCAGTGGGAGGATAGTAACCCAGGAGCAGGCGCATCAGGGTCGTTTTACCACTTCCGCTTTCGCCTACGATTGCGGTAACCTTCCCTTTTTCAATGGTCATCAGGATGTCCTTGAGGACAAAAGGGGAAGCGGGCCCCTCATACTGAAAGCTGATCCTATCGAGGGTCACTTCAATGTGATCGGCTCCATTTTCAAAGACAATGTGATCTGTTCGCCCGTGTCCTTCATCATCGTGTTGTTCAACCTCCAGTAACCTTTCCAGGCTGATTTTGGCGTCCTGATATCCAAGAAAAAATTGAATGATCTGGTTGACCGGAGAATTCATTTGCCCGATGATATAGGAAATGGCAAGCAATGCTCCCAGTGAAATACTTTCATGGATGACCTCCTGGGCGGCTACGAAGGTGACAATAATATTCTTAATCTGATTGATGAGATCGAAACCTACCCGTTGGACCTGGTCAAGTCTGAGGATACGCATATTGGCCTTGAAGAGATGGAATTGTATTCCCTCCCACTTGCGACGGTTGTAAGTTTCAAACCCGTTGAGCTTGATTTCTTCAATCCCATTGATCATCTCAAACACCACATCCTGGTTTTCGCTGCGCTGGATGAATTTTTGGTAGTCCAATTGCTTGCGTCTGTTCAGGAAGATCACAGACCAGAGGACAGCTAAGAGTGTCAGGGCAAAATAGATGGTGACAATCCAGGTATTGTATTGAAGCAGAACAATGAAGAATACTGAGAAATTTACCAGGGAGAATAAGGCCAGCAGACTTTGTGAGGTCAGAAAGGACTCTATCCGATCATGATCCTGAATTCTCTGATTGATGTCTCCCATTTGCTTGGTGTCAAAAAAATGGAGGGGTAACTTCAGCAACTTCTTCAGGAAATCTGATATGATGGTAATGTTGATTCTGGTTCCGAGATACAACAAAACCCAATTTCGAATAACTTCAGTGGAGAGGACCCCCAGGAAAAGGACAATTTGAGCGATCAGAATTGTCGCTACCACTCCCATGTTTTTGGGCTGAATTCCTTTGTCGATCAGCAGTTGGGTCAAGAAGGGGAGGATCAGAGTGGCCAGGCTGATGATCAACATCCCCAGCATGAGCAAAATAAGCTCTTTGCGAAAGGACCGGACATACCTGAAAAATGTAAGCAACCCGACCTGTGGTTCCTCTGGGGCAGTAAGCGATTCAAATTCCTCCCCCGGGAACAGGAGTAGACAAACCCCTTTCTCCTTTGATTTCAACCAAGAATTCAGAAATTTATCCTCTGGTAACCTGATCTGCCCGTGGGAGGGGTCGGCAATGAAAAATATCCTTTTCCCGGTTATCGGATTCTTTTTAACCTTAAAGAGTACAACAAAGTGGTTCTCATTCCAATGGATCACCATCGGAAGCTTATCAGTGTGCGTTATTAACTCCTCAAAGGATAATTTTGCCGCGATACTTTGGTAGCCAAGTCGTTCCGCGGCTTGGGTGAGTCCCAATAAACTTACCCCCTCCTTGGTCTGATAGGAGATTTCCTTCAGGAATTTTAAGGGTACACTCTTTCCGTAGTATTTGGTGATCATACGCAAACATGCCGGACCACAGTCCATTTGATCATGTTGCGCAAAAAATGGGAAAGATTTTAACCCCACTTATCTCACTGTTTCAATATTCACTTGTGGATCTTTATGGATGACCTTCACTATAGGGTCGCCAATGACCGAGATACTTGGGCAAGCATATAAATCCAGCTCCAGAAAAGTAGATACTTTCAATTTGATATCGGTTGAGGCCTTCATGTGGACCTGGGCTCCATCAGCTTCCATCGCCGAACAATCCAAACTACCGATGGCATCTATCTTGAATTTAGAGTTGGTTACATCACCAGCCAGAACGACATCTCCCAGGGCTTTGCCATTCAAGGTAAGACGCTCCGATTCCAAATCCATTTGGATGGAACCGATACTCACCGCAACGATATCGATGGTCTCTATCGGGAGCGTACCCATGCTTTGAATGCTGCCAACGGTGCTGACATCCAGCTTCAATTTTTTACAATTCAAGGTAATGTAGAGCGTCGAATTGTTGACCGCGACTGAACTCTTGGTTCGAACCGTAACCTTCTGGCCACTTTGCTTCGCTTTGATGGTGGGAAGATCTTCAGCCGGGCCTTCGATTTCTACCTTGGACACCGGGCCATAAGCAAGGACGACCTTTCCGATACGGTCAATGTCAAGATGGGTGAATTCAGTTTCAGAGAAAAGGGTTTTCTTTTGTAGTTGTACAACGGTATTGGGCATGGTCTGTTGGGCCTTCAATCCATAGGAGAGGCAAAGGCAGAAGATTAGGGCGGTAAATTTAAGAGTCTTCATGATAGAGTGAATCAAATGTGTACAGGAGATGCAAACTCCAGCAATGGCTTATAAGTAACTTCTGGAATTCGCGTTATTTTTTCATTGTAGTCTTCAAAGGCTTTTTCCAATTCCGGAGTCCAAGCTCCTTCTACATGAATATAAGAGAAAGCGAAATAGATTGCTAACAACTTCACCATGGAAGGAGTCACGTCATGAAAAAATGGTGCGAGGTCCCTTTTGCTCAACCACTTTTCGATCCCGGAGTTCTGAATTTCCTTGAGGTTTTGTGCCATTCGGTAATAGGTAGAATTGGGATAGGCTTCGAGAATTTTTGTTAAGTTTTGGAGGGTCTTGCTGGTATCCTTGGGTGCCTGTCCAACCCATTTGAATAAGAGGCAGTCAATGACATAGCTACTCAAAACTTCTCTTTCCCCTGTATCTGGCATCACTTCATCCAGAGAAAAAGGAAACACTTCAGGATCCGTTTTACCGGAGAGGACGTAGCTGACCAATTTCCCGGCTATGTCCATTGCTTCTGCTTCTCTGCCCATAGAGTACAATACCCGGAATTCATTGGTTACCTGTTCGATCTTCATCAGGATAGCCTCTTTCAGTCCCAGGTGATAGAGTTCATGGATCGGTTCGTAGCTTGCTCGGATTTCTTTCAAGGCCCGGTCATAATCCTCCGAAACATAATAGTAGTACCCTATGGCCGGATGGTAGAGGCTGCGCATTCCCAAATTGGTTACCTCAAGGCTGAATTCGGTATTGAATTCTTCGGCCTCTTTGGCAAAACCCTTTGCCAGCCTGAGCCGGCCATGCTGTGAAGATTTCAGTACCCGTTGATAAAGGTGGAAGCAATACATCATGGAGAGTGATTCCTCCTTGCTGATCTCCTTTTTGGCAAAGTCCAATATACTTTCGAAAACGTGCCCCCGGTTATACTTGGAGGGTTTGGTGGCTGTGTTTTGAAACAACTGGAGCAGTTCGTGGCGTAAGGCAATGGCATCCATATTCTTTAGGCTTCAGTGATTAATTCAGGCTTGTTTTTCATCAGGTATTCCAGAATGAGCCGGTCTTCCATGTTGAACTTGAATGATGGACAGGCTGGCTCAGGGTCATCGGCATACCATTTTTTGACGCATCCTCCACCGCAGGAAGGCAGGAGGGTGCAGGTTTTACAAGTTGAGATGTTCCCTTCCTCTAGTTTATCAAACCAATCCCGGGTCGTGACGTTTTGATTGAACTTAGGCTCGGGATCATTCAAGTTGGCGATGATGAACTCCTCTGTTTGGTAGACCGGGGTATAAGAGAATTCATAACAGGGGAAAACATTGCCATCGGTGTCGTAAACTTCAGCATTTTCATCGACTACCATACAGGGCTGATAAGCTCGCTCTGGCAGCAGTTCTGTGATATTGAATCCTTTCTGCATGGCGTAGATGAACCAATCGATTTCCTTCTCTGCATATTTTTCTTTGGTCAGGCCATCTTTGGTTCCGAAATCCAGGTCTCCCCAGTTGATAACGGGAGCAAATGAGAGTCCAATTTTATCTGCGAGCCCCAAATCAGCCAAGTAGTCCAGAAATTCAGGAATGTAATCCTGGTTGGTCTGGTCGATATTCATACGGATCAAAATTGGACGTTCCCGATGCGTTTGATACTCCGGCAGGTTGGTGATATCCAGAATATTCTTCATGATGATATCAAAGGTTGCATTTCCTCCCTTCTTGGTAATCCTGCGGGTATCGTGAAAGCGCTTCATTCCGTCAATGGTAATCTGGAATTTGAAAACATCGTTTTTCAGATACAATTCTTTAAAGACTTCAGGCTTCAGGCTCAAACCATTGGTGATCATGAATCCACTGTAATCCGTCCCGGTATCTTTACAGATTTGGTGGAACTCCCGGGTCATTTCCTTGATCTGATTGTATCCGAGCAACGGCTCCCCACCATACCAGGTCACATCAAGCAATTCGAATTTGCCGGACTCCATTTTGTTCCGGATTCTCTTGACAATCTTTGTTGAAAGATCATCGCTCATGTTTTCTTTCCGGTGAATCTGACCACAATAGTGACACCCCAGTTGGCAATTTGCGGTGGGTTGAATCGTCGTGGACAAAGCTTTATTGTCTTTAACATCTTCCCGGTTCTGTAACATGATCTTCGCAAATTCATTCTCACGTTCGGGAACAATGAATTCATGCCGGAAAAGAATGTCCAAAAGCTCAGAGGGGACATTGCCAAATTCGTTGTTCTTCAAGTCTGTGAAGATATCTTCATTCAAGAGCATAGATATACCACTTCGTGAAGAAAAGACAATGCGCTGGGGCATGGCGGCAGATTCATCCAGAATACCTGAAGGGATGGTGTAATAGGAGAATTTATATTTCATGAGTTATGGGTTGTGAAGAATACCGGGTTCTCGACAAATGAGGAAGAAATGTGAAACTGAGCAAGAAAATAGGGCGGGCGAATTTTCGCCCGCCATTTGACAAAACCTTCTTTACTTGGAAGTATAGGTTTGGCTGCAAGTAAGAGCACCGCGCTTACATGGGCATGCGGCCAGTCCACCTTTGATGGCACCAGATTGCTCTGGGTTCAATACTTCAAAGTTGGAAGTTGCTTCTTGGATTTCATTGAACATTCTCAATGCGTTTTTCAAATTCTTGCTTTTCATGATAGTGTTAATTAAAATAGTGATGAACCAATAGTTTTGCGTTTTTAGGTCTTATATCGAACGTTGGCCAAATCTTAAGTGCTCTACCAAATATCAGTTGAGCCTGTTCTTTTCTTCGTTGTTGCTGGAGCTGTTTTTCGGTGAAAGGTTTCCAGATTTCCCAAAGCTGTAGCTTAATCCTACGACCAGTTGACGGGTATCCCAGTATCGGGTACTGGTCTGACTCACTCCGTTGATCGTATTGTTAAACGTATATTCCTGAGAGCCAAGCATATCTACCATCTGGCAGGATACGTTGAGCTTTTTGTCAAATAGTTTCCACCTCAACCCCATTGAAAGTCCGTAGTAACTTTCGAATAGGTCAATTCCATCCACTTCGGGAAACTGATAATAAAAACTCAATTCACCGGTAAAGGTACTGGCTTCGTTGAACACGAAGGAGTTGGTCGTGGATGCGTATGCAGTGAAGCCATCAACCTGGGAGACGGTAGAGGGGTTGTCCGAAATGGATTGATTGTAGTAGACGGAGACATCATTAGAGGATTCCCAAAATGAGCCGACTGAAAAATAATAGGATACCGAGCCTCCCATGGAGTGGGTGGTGAGGAAATTTTGTTGCGTTGTAACCTGAAGGGGGCTTTGTGCCTCCACCAAGGTGATCTCATTAAAGCCTTGTGCTCCACGGGAATAAAACAGCCCAATCGTCAAGGCGTCCATATAGGTGTAGGAGGTTTCCAGGTTGCCATAGAAGGCTGGCTGAAGAAAAGGATTCCCTTCAGTATAGGAATAAATGCTGTTGAATCTGCGGAATGGATTGAGCCTCCAGTAGGCGGGGCGGTCGATGCGACGCCCATATTTTATATCAAAGTAGTGGGTGTCATTGGGGGCATAAGAAAAGTAGGCCGTGGGAAACAGCTGGAAATAGTCATTTTTCGTCAGGGTAGAGGTCGTCTCTGAAAATCCCTCTGTTTGGGTGTATTCCCCCCGTAAACCGATTTGAAATTCCACATCTCCCAAACTCTTGGACCCACTGGCATACAAAGCCTGGGTATTCTCAGTATAGTCAAATGAAGAGGTTTGATTAGGGTCGGGTTCGGGGTTGCCATTGGAAAGATTAAAGGATTCAATCGAACTATTGTTTTGGATAAAAGAGACCTTTGCGCCCGTTTTTAGATCGAAGACCTCCATGGGAAGATCGAAATCCAAACTGGCCGAAGCAGACTGAATATCCTGATCCACTCCGTTGTTGTAGCTGTAAAGGTTATTGTTGGGAGAGAGACTCCCATTGGTCAGCGTGGTAAACGTCTGAGAAGAAATATTTTTGAAGTTAAAGTAGTCAACATTGAGAACCACCTGTTTGTCATTGCTATCCAGGTCCAATTGATAATAACCATTGATATAGTGGTCGTTGACCTCACTTAAGACAGATGAGTTTGTCGAGAGAGTTGAATCTAACTGGCCATCATCTAAAGAGGTGATGCTGGTTCCCAATCGTTCAAATATCCTGGGTTCCTTATTGCCACCCCAATAGCGGAAACCAAACCGGGACCTTTCGGTTGGGACAATATCCATGCCCAAACGACCATTGAGGAAAGATTGGCCCGTTTTCGACCACATCGTTTCTATCCATTCCTGGTTGGGATAGATGATTTCTCTTCTTCCACGAGGCGCAATATTTCCATCTCCCACGTTGATGCCACCATAGCATAGAATTTTTTCCGTCGAATAGTTAAATGATCCACCAACTGAGCCGCCCGGATAGAAAGCCTGAACCCCACTTGCACGTACAGAACCAAACAAGCCTTTATTTTTCGAAGATTTCAGGATGATATCCACCACACCGCTGTTACCCTGTGCCTCATAGTTGGCTGGAGGATTACTAATGACTTCGATCCGCTTGATATCTGAAGCAGGGATAGACATCAGAAAGTTAAAGAGATCTTCTCCCGCCATTTTCAATGGGCGTCCATCCATGTACATCAATACCGAACTTCTCCCGATCATTTCAATGCTTTTCTCCCGTACACGTATTCCAGGGGTGATTTTCAACGCATCCAGGGCTGTACCACCTGTACTCGTGATAGAATACTCTACATTGAATATGAGGCGATCTACTTTACGGATGATTAACTTTTTCCGGGCGGTGATGACTACATCATCTGTTTGGTAATCATTTAAGTTGAGTTTTATGGTACCTAAATCGGTTTCGGCCACGAGGGAAATGCCGGGGTTTGTGTAAACCGTGTCATTACTTAATGTAGTTACAATGATGTTGTACATTTTTCCCATGTCCAATTGAAGGGAAAAGCTACCAGTTGAGTCAGTGAATGCTCCTGCAACAATGCCGTTGTCGGCAGAGGCAATCACTTTCAGAAACTCAATAGGCGTAGAACTCGAATCGACAAAGGTGCCGGTTATCGATTGAGGTCTAGCTATTTGATACAGGCATAGAGCAAGCCCTAGTACAAATATACGAATGACCATAATTATTGAGCGAAGTAGGTAGCTTATTACTAACTATTGATGATTATTTGGTGACTAACTATTACCGAATTTAGCAAAAAACTGAAACCTGCAAATGGGTTGGCCAATTTTTATTGACCTTTAAGGGATATTTGGAATGAGTTTAAATAAAAATATCCCCATGCGCCTCGCCAGGCAGGAATCACAAGGATTACGGCTTCATAAAATTTCGTTGGGACTTAAACTGGTTTGAAAGCCACAGGTGGCACCTTCCGTCTAACAATATTTCCTCGCAACCATAATTTTCGGATATTCCTCAAATGATAAGGGCAGTAATCATAGACGATGAATCTACTGCGCGGAATTCCCTGCGCGGGCTGATCGAAGGTTATTGCGACGGCCTGATCATCGTTGCTGAGGCGGACTCGGTGGAAACAGGCATCGCCGTGCTCAAGGAGACCAAGCCCGACTTGCTCTTCCTGGACGTGCGGCTCAGGCGCCAGACAGGATTTGAATTGCTGAAATCCATCGAGGCACGGGAGTTCCAGGTAATATTTACCACTGCCTACGATCAATATGCTTTGAAGGCCATCAAGGTGGCTGCGATCGATTACCTGCTAAAGCCCATCAACATCGATGAATTGAGGGAAGCCATCGCCAAGGTCGAAGTCCAGCTGGGGAAGCAAGACCATGAGAGAGATCAGCGGATGGATGTTTTGCTTGGGAACCAGATTCCCGGAGGAAATTCCCGCATCATTCTACCCACCTTCAAAGGCTTTGTCGTTCGAGATGTCCCCGATATCCTTTACCTCGAAGCCGATGGCAGCTATACCACCTTCCATTTTCGTTCCCACCCCCCATTGCTGGTGAGCAAGTCGATCGGAGAATACGCAGAAGCCCTGGACCCAATGGGGTTTTTCCGGGCCCACGCATCTTTCCTGATCAACCTCCAGGAAGTCGAAGCCTATACAGGTGGACGAGGGGGGACGATCACGATGTCAGACGGAAAGGAGATTTCCCTTGCCTATCGTCGGAAACAGGAGTTCATGCAACTGTTCAATCGGTCCTGATGGCACGCCTACTCCTCATGATCATTCTTGCCTGTTGCTTTGAACCCGTAGAGGCGCAGTTATTCCTACGCAACTTCAGCACCAATGATGGGCTTGCTGGCATGATGACCTACGATGTCCTTCAGGACAGCAAGGATCAGCTTTGGATTGCTACCAATTCCGGGGTCAGCCGTTTCGATGGATACGACTTTCAAAACTTCTATGTAGTTGACGGTCTTGAGGATAGCGAAGTCTTGAAAATCAAGGAGGATCGGCAGGGGAGAATTTGGTTCCTGTGTCTTAACGGGAGGCTCTGCTATTTTGACAAAGGGAAGATCTATAATTCGAGGAACAATCCTGCCCTGGCCGGGATTTACCTTCAGAGTTCTCCTTCTGCATTCTTTGAGGACAGTGATGGAAACTTATGGATCAGCAGCATCCAAAGTGAGGTCTTGAAGATCTCCCCTTCCATGGAAGTGACGAAATTTGACAGCAAAGAAGATTGGGGGCTGTTCTCCCCACAGTTTTTCTGGGAGGATGAAAATGGAGATTTCTGGGGGGCAGGGCAGAGTCGCATCGACAATACAATAGTATGCTATTCCTTTTACAACCACAGCCGCGACAAACTCCACCGTTTTGAGCGTGAAGGAGGGACGAGGTATTTCTCTGGCTATGAAAAAGGAGCAGATGGAAAAATTCGTTTTACTGCTGGAGCTGCGATCTTTGCATTCGATGGTCAACTTCGGGAACTGGAAATCGAAGGCCTGGACAGCATTCGTCCGCTCTTCAACGCGCTGATGACATCTCCGGATCTCGACCAAATCTACCTTGGGGGTACCACCGGGGCCTATCTGGCAGAGCGTAATGGAGATCATTGGAACCTGCAGAGGTCATTGCTGAATGGAAAAGCCGTATCCTCGATTTCGCGGGACCGTGAAGGCAGTATGTGGCTGACCACACTTTCCGAGGGTATTTTCCAGGCACCGGTAAATGCGCTTCCCGTGCTGGACCGGTCCAAGGGACTGCTGGAAGACCGGGTGGTTCGGGTGACGGCTGATACTGCAGGCGGTTTGTGGATCGCTTATGATCGAAACGAGATCACGCATTACCGTGATGGTAAATTGAAACACATCTCCTTGCCCCTGAACCGAAGCAGTATCATTTACGATCTGATTTCAGATGGAGCGGGGGGAATATGGGGAGCCTCAGGGGACAAGGGATTTGTTTTGAAGGATGGTAAAGCACGTGTGGTGGGTAATCTCGGCAAATCGCTCACCATGCTGGACCAGCGTACCCTGCTTACTGGTTTCGGCCATAAGATCGATTTGGCAACCGGCAAAGTCGATACCCTGGACAAGGCCGAGATCTGGAAACGACGAACTTACGCTTTTGCGCAGCATCCTGAACATGGGCTGTTGCTGGGTACAAAGACAGGATTGGCGGCCTACCGCGACGGGAAAGTCACCCAACTTTTCCCCGACCACAGATTCTCCCAACTCCGCGTTACCGATGTCCTTGTCGATGACCGGGACGATATATGGTTGGGGAGTAATGGCCTTGGTGTCATCTGGATCCGAGGTGATTCTCTACGCTCCATCCAGATGTCGGATGGCCTCATGAGTGAGATTGTACAATCGTTGGCCACCGATGAGGAGGGAAATATATGGGCCGCGACCACCGCGGGTCTCAACCGGATTACCCCTTCAAAAGAACAGGATCGCGACTTTCGGATCAATGGCTACACTCAGCAGCAAGGGCTTCCCTCCAACGAGATCAACGACCTGTTGATCTTGCAGGACAAGGTCGTTCTCGCAACCGGAAAAGGGCTCCTTTACTTTGATCCCGAAGATGTCATTGACACGCTACCGGCCCCACGCATCCAGATCACGGGGCTGAGGGATGGGGAGGAACAATTCGATCTCGGGGAGGAGCAAACACATTTCTTCCCTTATGGGCAGAAAGAGTTGCGGATTGACTTTCTGGCTCCAAGCTACCTCAGCGGCTCGCATCCGGAATACCGTTACCGCCTGGGCGGCTATGATTCAGTATGGAAGCAGGGGACAACACGGAATGTTACCTACGAGGCACTTCAGCCCGGTGACTATCATTTTGAGGTTAGCGCCAGGGTGAACGGTGGTGCCTGGTCATCTGGAACTGCCACCCTTGATTTCAGGATCGCGCGTCCCTTTTGGCAGACATGGTGGTTCGGATTTCTTTTATTGTTGATCCTTGCCGGCCTTTTGTGGACGGGCTTTGTGTTAAGATTGCGCGTGCTTCGGCGAAGGGCCGACCTGCGCCTTGCACTCATAGAGGCAGAGCATAAAGCATTGCAGGCGCAGATGAATCCTCACTTCATCTTCAACTCCATGAATGCCATCCAGAGCATGATCCTGGGGAAAGAGGAAAAGAAAGCCTTGGATTATCTCTCCCGGTTTGGGCGGCTCATTCGACTCATTTTACAGAATTCCCGGCAGAAGTTTATCACCCTTGCGGAAGAGATCGATTTCATTCAAAACTACCTTGAACTCGAATTGCTCAGGCTTGACCATGGGTTTGAGACCGAGATAGTGGCTCATGGGGAAGCTTCAAACAGCGGGGTTCTGATCCCCAGCATGTTGCTGCAGCCCTTCGTGGAGAATGCAATTTGGCATGGCATAATCCCTTCAGACCGCCCAGGAAGGTTAAGCATTCATTTCCACCAGGAAAAGGAAGCTGTTCGATGCGTCATCGAGGACAATGGAATCGGCAGGATAGCCTCCGCCCGGCAGGATGACCACGAATCCCTCGCAACCAAAATGATCTCTGAGCGCCTGGAATTGCTCCGCAGTAGCTTCGATACCGAGCATGCGGCACTGGAAATCGAGGACCTGAAATCTGAGAATGGTTCCGCATTGGGGACTCGGGTGACTGTGATTCTTCCAATTGTAGAATAACGGAAAGCCATGTGAATTTAACGCGCCTTCTCTATTAAATACCTTTCCTGGTACACGTCTGTCCAAAAACGCGCCTGTCCAAAAAATTGACGCACCAGCAGTTGTAAGCATCGCGTTGACAGCGATGCTATTTTAAAAAACCTTTCCCGGGACGAGATTCATCTATTATACCAACCATCATTAGGTGACAATGAAGTTATCAGGATCTTTACTACTCTTTTGGGCGTTGATCTCCATCCCGATGGCCCAATCATTCGCTCAAAACCAATTTCGACTACGGCCTGCGGATCCCCAATTCGCTAAGATTTTCGATGTCGCGGCATGTCAGGATGGAGGTGCCTTGATCACTGGTTACAAAGACTCACTGTCCGGTAATTTTTCGCGTCCCTTATTGGCAAAGCTCGATGACCAGGGGCAAGTGGAGTGGTCGAAATCCTTTAAGCCACAGGTCTACACCGGAACCTACGATGGCGAAGGCATTGCCTGTCTCGAGTTGCCGGACAGCAGTATCATTTGGATGTACCGGGGCGCAGAACAATCTGCCACCCTGTCCCGTCTCAGCAGTTCAGGAACACCGCTATGGACCCGGAGGGTCGGTGGCTTCTCCGACGCTGTTCTGGGAGGGATCGCCTATTTACCTACTGGTTACATCGCACTTACTGCCATCGCCACCAGTACCAATGCCGGGGTCGCTCTCTTTGATCTCAACGGTAATATGCAGTGGTTTAGAAGGATAGGTCTTACCAACCGCACCCTCCTGGGGGAGGAAATTATAAGCAATTCCAATGGAGATGTTCTGGTTGCCGGAAGTTACCTGAACAGTGGTGGCACGCAATCAGGAGCATGGATCGGTAAACTGGACTCCCTTGGCAATCTGACTTCGCATCGTACCTACTTCTACAACAATGGGGCACATCCGCAAATGACTGAAACCAGTAACGGTGATGTCATTCTCGCCCTCCGTGGAAATTCCACGACCTACTCCGGAAAGTTCAATATGCTGATTGCACGGCTCGACAGTAGTCTTTTACCTGTATGGAGCCGGGCCTTTGAACACCAGGACGGTTTGTATGCTCTCAGCGTGGTGGAAGCCCTAAATGGAAACCTCTTGTTTACGGGGGAATTGGGTACAGGAAATCAAAGCCGAATGTTTACTGTAACTACCGATGGAACAGGTGGGTTGCTCTCCAGCCACGAATTGCAAATGGGAGGCCTTCCTGTCTGGATTGAGCACATGCGCATCACAGCAAATTCACAAGGGGTTGTCTGGGCCAGCGGGGGAAGACATATCCTGCGCACCGATTCTTCACTGGAGATGTGCCAAACCTCGCCCCTGAGCCTCAGTCTGGATTCCAATAT
This sequence comes from uncultured Bacteroidia bacterium, assembly GCA_964352215.1. Classification (GTDB taxonomy): domain Bacteria; phylum Bacteroidota; class Bacteroidia; order J057; family JADKCL01; genus CAWUKT01. Next base: position 97,316 of record CAYGRE010000004.1, on the reverse strand, counting down.
TATCCTTTCCACGAATTCTGTATCAACTACGATCCAGACATTTGCTCCTGTATCGACTCCTTCGCAGATTTGGTATGATCCTGGTTTCAGCACCGTACCAGCATGTAGCATTGCCTGTCAGGTCAACCCACAAGCAATCGTTTCAGGGAGCATCTTTTGCCCGGGTGATTCGATATTCTTTACCAATACGACGGCAGGGAATTACAATTTTGAATGGATAAAGGACGGTGTGGTCTTCGGAACTGGCCGGGATGCAGCGATACTGGCGCCGGCAGCAGGTACCTATTCCGTATGGTTGATTGCCCAGGATGGGAATTGCATTGATTCGCTTCAATTAGGCTTTTCAGTTGACAGTATACCACCGGTTTCCATTGGTGGGGCCGGTCCCTTTTGCGACAACGATCCACCAGATACCCTCAGCGGTAGTCCTGTCGGTGGCGTCTTCTCCGGCCCTGGTGTAACCGGAAATCAATTCTCCCCTCAGGTATCCGGGATCGGGATGCATATCGTCACTTATACTTTCACCACCCCTGCGGGGTGTCTCGATTCAGCTGGGACTACCATCAACGTGGATTTATGTACCGGGGCCATATTGCCCGAAATTCCCCGTCCACAGGTTTTCCCAAATCCTTCTCCCGGCATTTTCAGGGTTCCTGCCCTTGATGGGATCGAGAGGGCTGAGATAGAGGTTGTGGATGCACAGGGCAGGGCTTGGATAGTTCAACCCAACTACGACAACGGCATCCTGGACCTGCGGGCACTGCCAGACGGTATATACCTCCTCCGGCTGCGCACCCCTGCCATTGATTTCACACAGAGACTCCTCAAGAGATAACAAATTTTCAGCTATCTATTATGAAGACAATACCCCCATTTCTAAGTTTCCCAACCTGGATGATGATATTCATCCTGGTCTTGATTTCAATAAACTTTGCCAGAGCCCAAAGTCCCGACTTTGACTATGATTGGGGCCATGCTTTTGAAGGCCCTGGCGATCAGGAAGCCTATGATGTCCACGTCGATGCCAACGGCGACCTGCTCGTTTCCGGAATATTCGAGGAAAGCCCCGATTTTGATCCCGGTCCCGGCACGACCAACCATGCTGTACTGGGTACCTCATCAACCGCGAATATATTTCTGAACAAGTACAACAGCAGTGGAGATTATATCTGGGGAATCGACATCAGCAATTACAATGGTGATCCCGGACCTACCGGACCCTTCGTGACTACCGATGATACGGGAAACGTCTATCTGGCTGGTTATTTCGAAGGTACCATTGACTTTACTTCCTTTGCCAGTGGTGGCATCTTCTACAGCAATGGCGGAAGGGATGGCTTTCTGACAAAATACGATAGCAACGGAAATTTTATCTGGGCATTTACTTTTGGCGGAACTGGCAACCTCCGCTGCCATGCACTCGCGACCAATGATTTGGGGCAAGTGGTATTGACCGGCGATTTTACGGGAACCGTTGATTTTGATGGGGGACCTGGAAATACGAGCCTCACTGCCGCGGTTGGAGATGGATTCATCGCGAGCTATTCCGCGAATGGGCAGTTGGTGTGGGCCAAAGCTCTGGAGTCTGACCAATGGGCGAGTGTAAAAGGCATAGGGATAGGGGATTTTGGAGAGATCACCATTGCAGGAGATTTCCAGGGGACCGTCGATTTGGCACCTGGGGCAACTGTCAGTAACGCGATCTCGAATGGCACTTCCGATGCTTTCCTGGCTAAGTATGATTTACTGGGGAACTTGCTTTGGCAGAGGAGTTTTGGAAGTAGCTCTACGGAGATTGTTTCTGACCTTGAACTGGATGAGAATGGAAAAGTCTATATTTCGGGACAGTTCAGTGGTGACCTTGACTTCGATCCTGGGCCGGGAACTACTACAAATGATCCTGGTTCCCGAGGCGCATTTTTGTCAGCTTTCGATACTCAAGGGGATTTCCTCTGGGCAACAACGGTTGCGGCGCCTTCGGCCTATATCGAGGGACGTGCTTTGACCATTGATGCTGCGGGAAGGGTAATTCTAGGGGGGATATTTCGTTTCACTCAGGATTTTGATCCCGGACCGGCAACTTTCAACCTGGACGCAGGGGCATCCTACGACATGTACTTGGCTGTTTATGATTCCCTTGGAACCTTTATTTGGGCAGGAAATATGGGGGCTACTTCTGCCATCGGTAAGATTTACAGTCTCAGTTCTACGTCGGAAGGAGCCCTGTATTTCACTGGCTATTTCAACGGGATTATTGATTTCGACCCGACGACTTCCAATCAGCAACTTGGAGCCTACGAACAGGATATGATGCTGGTGCGTCTGAACTCCTGCGTAATGAGCGCAAGCGCAAGCATAGTTACGCCGATTTCCTGTTATGGGGCCTCTGACGGCGCCCTTGCTCTGTCAGTTCAGAATGGACAGGGGATGGTTCAGTACAACTGGAGCAATGGGCAGACCACTGCAGGTATCGTTGGCCTTGGTCCGGGAACTTACTCGGTGCAGGTGACCGATAGCCTGGGATGCATGGGCCATGACACGCTTGTCCTTGTGGAGCCACCCCTTCTGCAAGGAATCACCCAGGCCACCCCTGAACAAATCGCTTGCGACGGGACTGCCGAGGCCTTGGTTTTTGGCGGCACGCCGCCATTTACCTACCAGTGGGACGCCGGGGCAGGGAACCAGACTACCGCCCTGGCCGTCAATCTTTGTCCAGGTACCTATTGCGTCACCGTTACTGATGCCAATGGCTGTATCTGGCAGGATTGTAATTCTCAGGTCATTACAGAGGTCACAGCATCTCAAAAACAGCCCATAGTCGAACTTTTTCCAAATCCAGCTACGGACCTGGTTTATATCAGAATAGCAGACACAGGCACCGGAATAGAACATACCTGTGAAATTTATGATCATACCGGACGCCTTCTTACCTGCGAATCTTGGGATTATAACCGGATGCACCTTCTGAATATCCAACACCTGCCAACTGGTCTCTATTTATATCGAATCACAGCTCAGGACCGAATCCTGAGCCAGGGCAAGCTTCGCAAGCGGTGAGATGGGAATGATCCGGATGGGAAACCCCCTTCGCTGTTTTGCTGATCAGAATTGATATTTGGAAATGAAAATACCCCAAAAACAAAAACAGCTTCCCCATCAGCTCCGCAAGGCGGAACCGACAGGATTGCTGTTTCATGAAATTCCGTGAGGAATTAAACTGGTTTGCATGCCACGGTTGGCATCAATCGTCGCTGTGGTATGAGAAATCACTACTTCGTAGTAATTAAAAACGGAAAGAACGTTTTGCTTACTGGATACATTACAATAATGCACCAGCTTCAAGGATTTACAATGCTTACTAAAGGGGATTGATTACAGGGTTTGGGCGGCTGCTTTTGCGCCTTGGTCGGGTGATACAAGGATTCAGTTGGCTCAAGAAGCCTTTTAGAATTGAGGGTTGGATTACGTGAGAGGACTTGAAATGAACCTGAGAAAATACCATCTATTTGGTGTAATTGGGCTTTTTCTGTCTTGGTTACGACAGCCAGGGCATCTGATTGGTCTGTTTCATCCTACTTTAATTCTGGTTGTCGGAAACTGGTTGTCTCCTCTTAGCACTCTGATTCGGGTTACTGAATTTTAATCCCTGGCTTCCGGTTATGACACCGGGGACAATGGTCCCCTTTACTTATGACTCATGACCATCATGGTCAACCGTGAAATCGAGGCCAGTTTCCCCTTGTCATCATGGATCTTGATTTCCCAAACCTGGGTATTGCGTCCCAAATGGATCGGACGGGCCGTTCCGGTGACGGTGCCAGAGCGAACTGCACGGAGATGATTGGTATTGATATCGAGTCCCAGGCAATACGAAACCTTTGAATCAACCACCAAATTCGCGGCGATGCTCCCCAGGGTTTCGGCCAATACACAGGACGCTCCCCCATGCAGAATGCCGAAGGGTTGCTGGGTCCGGTGATCCACGGGCATGGTCCCGGCCAGATAATCCTCTCCTAAATCGGTGATCTCAATGCCAAGGTAGGCGACCATATTGATCCGCATCCCCTTGGCGACCTCTTCAAGCTCAAAATCAGAAAACCAGATTGACATGCTGCGAAAATATCTATTTTTGCTCCCAAAACCACTTTGCATGGATCAAATTGTCTTTATCACTGGAGCAACTGCGGGGATTGGAGAAGCCTCTGCCATCAAATTCGCTGAGAACGGGTGGAATCTTGTACTGACTGGCCGTCGGGGAGATCGGCTCGCGGCGCTGGCGGATAAATTGAATAATGAGTTCGGGGTGCGGACCCATACCCTGGAGTTTGACATCCGCCATCGCACCGCGGTGGAAGGGGCCTGGGAATCCCTTCCCGAAGAATGGCGACGCATCGATCTCCTGCTCAACAATGCCGGACTCGCTCTCGATAAGTCCGCGATCCAGGACAACGACCCCGACGACTGGGATGTCATGATCGACACCAATGTCAAAGGGCTCCTCTATATGAGCCGGATGATCATGCCCGGCATGATCGAACGCCAGCATGGGCATATCATCAATATTGGATCGATTGCAGGACGTGAAGTCTATGCCGGAGGGAGCGTCTATTGTGCCAGTAAGTTTGCTGTGGAAGCGATCTCACGTTCCATGCGTATTGACCTGCTCCCCTATAAAATCCGTGTGACTTCGATCAGCCCAGGCCTGGTGGAGACCGAGTTTTCCGTGGTCCGGTTCAAAGGGGATGAAGCCAAGGCAGAGTCCGTCTACCAGAATTACGAACCCCTGGTTGCCAAGGACATCGCCGAGTCCATCTATTGGGCCGCGAGTCAGCCGCCGCATGTCTGCATCAATGACATCTTGCTGACTTGTACCGCACAGGCGGATTCCAGGACCTTGTACAAGGGGTAGGGGGGTAAAAGGTTGCAATAGCCAATTCGAGAAATGGGGCCAGTCTGATTCAGCCTGTTTTATGGTTCCTGATCCACAATAGAACCTCTTTGATCCCAACGATATCCCCCTGATTCTGCTCCACAAGGTGACTAAGATCCTCATCCAGTTCGGTGAAGAGTCTTCGCTGCTGATCCGGCCCGGAATTCACTATTTGGTGGAGAGCCCGCAATACGATCTGCTCAAAATTCATATCGTATTTCCTGGTCTTGATGGTCCGTTGTGAATTTCTGACCCTGCTGGCGACATGATCATAGTTTCCGAGTTCAAAGTGCAGGATGGAATTGAAGACCAGGCTTGCAGTAAGGATATCCTCCCTGGATTCCTTTTCCGAATGGTTCAGGATATAATTGGTCCAGCGTAGTGCCAGGCGGTATTCCCCGGCCAATAACCCAATAACCTGTAGATTAAAAGCAAATGACAGTCGGGTTGGAAGGGAGATATATCCGGTATATTTTTCAAATCCATGCCTAACCTCTTCATCCAATGCACCCGTTTCCTGATATTTTTCAGAATTCAGGCAATATCTGATCTGGAGATGAACCCATGATTTAAATACCATGGCTTTGATTGCGGGGGAGTCGGAAATTGTTTGGCGGAGGCGGCCCCGATATTGGAGGAACCGGTTAAAATCCTGAGTATTCAACAGACCATCCAGAAACCCAAGCAAGGTTTTCAGGTAAAGCTCTTCTTCCTTCTCTCCCGAGGGGGGAGGATCCGACAGCAAATTCAACAGTTGCTCATACCAGGAAACTACCCCGGTATGATCCGATAAGAGTTGACTGCTATAGACTTTACATAAGAAGAAATAGACTTTGGCTTTTTTTCCCTTGGGGGGATCGGGGGAGGTCAGGATCGGGTTTTGTATCAATTCAGCTATCTTATCCAACTCTTCCTGCTTGCGGGGGTATATATGGTTGGAAACAAATGACAATAGCTGGTTGTAGAGGGCTTCCAATTTGACTTCTTCCATAAGCTGACCGGTCACGACTTCCAACTTTTTAGTCAGGTCTCTCAGAGTGGTACGGAAATCTTTGGCCTGTTGAATGCGGACAAACCGACTCTCCCAGCGGATAGCCTCTAACAAAAAATGATACAACTGTTTTTTCTCGGCTTTTTCCCGTATTCGTCTGACTCTGCGCAAGGCCATTCCGTGGAGCCCACGATCATACAGTAATTCGACCAGGCTTAACTCTCCCCGCAGTTCCATTTCCGGCGTTTTGTCCCGGTAAAATTCACGGAGGCTCCTGAGAATTAGTTTTTTCAGGTAGTTTTTGTAGAAGGGGACTTGGTGGCGAAAGGGCTGGATGGAAGGATGATCTCGAAGGGTTTGCTCATCGTATGCTTCCATCTCGTGCAGTACATCATATAAGCTACGGTATTGGTGGTGCTTTTGGGGACTGTGCTGGTTGGCGTAAATACTGAAATACCGCTTCTCCGGCCCATTGAGAGATTGGATCAATTCGAATAGCTCCGATTTTACAGACATTTAGAATGATAAGCGAGTGAGGTCTTAATTTATCGAAAGTAGGACTTAGAAAGAATCAGACTTCAAATTTTCTTCATTTTTTGGTTTCTATGAGGCGAGTATTAGAGGCAATTTTGAAGTGTATTATTAGAGTAGTCCTATGGCTGTCAGCCACGAGAACTTTCACCTAACACTTATTTCAATTCATATGTACCAATTTCAAACCAAATCCCATGCAGGCCTCAAGAAAGTTGCCAAGCCATTTTTTATCTTTTGCTTTTTGATTTGGGGACTTTACTCCGTGGCCGCATTCTCCTCAACCGACCTTCGGGGTGCAAGCAGAAATGAGCACCAAAGTTCGGTCTCGCACGGCGATTGCGACCAGGCCGTTCCCCTGAGAAATTTCCTTTCCGAAGATGATCTTTACGATCTCCCCCTTATTTATAATACTGAGGTATCTAATGCTTCCTGCTTCCAGCAGTTCGACCTTCGTGCGAGCAGTGGAGGGTTGGGGATAATCCTGGTCAAACCGGTTCGCAATCAGCCTCCTGCTTCCTGCCCTCAGTTAACCTTCTCACATACCGAAATTGAATCGTTGATCAGTTGGTACGCGGACGTTGCGATTGCAAACTCTGGTGCCAACCTCCCCAGTCGCTATGGCTATGGGAGGGTCACCTTAGATGAACTTTTCCTGTGTAAGAATGAATTCCTGATTAAGACCAAATTCCTAATGGTTAAGATTCCAATCCTCAACAGTCCGGTCCGGTTACTGAATGGAGTCTCACCCGGTGAAGTCAGGATTTCGGTCCCCACAGTTTGCCTGTCAAATCTGGAGGTGGCTGTCGAAGGGGCGATTATCACCTTAAGGACAAAGGGGTGTAGGGACTAATCCCAAAACCATATTCAATCATTTTGCCCGCATCTCGAATGGGATGCCAGGGATATCTATACACGCTAATCAAATTATTTTACTATGAAAAAGAATGAAGAAAAATTGATCTTTGCCGCTTCGAAAGGTTTTGCCGAAGGCTTGCGAAACCTCGGGTTATCAACGGGTAACCTTCCCCATATACTGATCCATGACGCTAGTGGGGCTATCTTTGACCTCGAACTCTCTTCAGGCTTCCCTTTTAAGGCTGAAGGCATGGTGCTAAAAGATGGAAAGTCGAATGACTTCCTGCACTATGTAACCCTTGAAACGGATGAGGAAACCCTGGTTGAAGTGCTGAAAGGGGTTGAATCCTGGGATTTGCAAAAGTCGGGAGCGGAAAGTGGGCTGAAGCTCAACCTAAAGGATAGTCCGGACACCGAGTTTAATTATTTTCGACCTGATCCAGAAAAAGACTTGATCCAAGGTGTACTTTCCTTCCCGGACAAGAAGAACACCATGACCTACCGCCTTGATTTGAAAGGAGCCGATCCAAGGGACTTGTTTTCGGACCTGAAATTAGAAACCCGTCCGACCTATAACGCAGCTGTTCCCCTGATCATCATACCTATTGCGTGGATCATATTATGCGGAATAACTACAATCATCAATCTGATTAACAGCTGCACCGACAAAGCAATCAAAGCCTGTGGGAAAGGAAATGTCAAAGACGTAAAGGCTGAAATGAAGTTTTCTATTTTTACGGGGTGCAAATTCACCTGTGATTTCGCCTGTAAAAAATAGGGTTATGTGGATTCCCAGGATTCTGATCCTGGTTAATCTGTGACTTAGGAAGGACTCAAGCCTCAAGTTATCTATTAATGGGTCCGGATGCTACGGCTTTAGGCCGCAGGTCCGGACCCTTGTAGGTCGGGGGAACTGAGGTGATAGGCCGGGGGTTCCGGCTCGGCAGGTGGTGGTTTGGAGGTGGCAGGTCGGGGTTCCGACTCGGCAAGCCGGGTGTTTGCATAAGGGGTAGGGAAATTGTCCTGGCACGTAGATTTGGGCTCGCGAAGACGCAGGTTTGGAGGTGCGAGGCCGCAGGTCTGGACCTTCAAGCTCGCAGGTTCTGAGGTGCGGGGTCGCGGGTCTTGACCTTCAAGCTCGCAGGTTCTGAGGTTCGGGGTCGCGGGTCTGAACCCGCAGAGTCGCGGGTCTGAACCCGCAGAGTCGCGGGTCTGAACCCGCAGAGTCGCGGGTCT
>CAYGRE010000004.1:0-88670 GCA_964352215.1 uncultured Bacteroidia bacterium | reverse complement strand
TGAACCCGCAGAGTCGCGGGTCTGAACCCGCAGAGTCGCGGGTCTGAACCCGCAGGTTCGCGTGTCTGAACCCGCAGGTTCGCGGGTCTGAACCCGCAGAGTCGCGTGTCTGAACCCGCAGAGTCGCGTGTCTGAACCCGCAAGGTCACGTGTCCGAACCCGCAGAGTCGCGGGTCTGAACCCGCAGGTTCGCGGGTCCGAACCCGCAGGTTCGCGGGTCTGAACCCGACAGGTCGCAGGACCGGGCCTGTAGATTTAGGACTTTTTGCCTTGCCGGAAGCGGCCTCAAATATGCGAACCGAGTCCACAAAGAACTCATAAGCAGCACTTGAGATCCTCATCTTATCAGGGTAGGGCTCATCATACCAAGTGAGCAGCCCCGCACAGAGGGAAGGGTAAACATCCTTGTATTCTTCTCTGGTGATACGGTAACAGTCCCCGAAAGTTGTCCCCTTTTCACCCTTGCCCGCCCACCGGGAACACCACTCCCCCGCGCCCAGGAGAATCCTCCAGGAACTGTTCGCGGGCTTGTGGATAGGAGACGGATCTCCCAGATCGTTGACGCAATACATATTTTATGCTGTGGGGTTTGGTATGCATGCAATAAGGCAAGGTTGTCTTGCAGTAAAAAATGAAATGACAGTGATTTCTGTATTTCCTGCATTTTCATGTTTTTGGTGGAGCGCCGTGCAGGAAAAATCAGGAAATGCAGAAAAAATCAAGAAATACAGAGAAAATCAACAAAGCTGCAGAGCAAATATATAGTACCGAGAAACGAATTCCCCTCCCCCATCTGTAACCAAATTGCATCAGTTCATTATATAATAAAGGTTAGTTTTACTTTATGCTCCGACACCTCCTTCTTTGTCTGATCATCTGTTGCGCGATATCCACCAGCGCACAGACCGGCAAGGCACAGACCGGACCGAAGGATATAAATGGAGCAACCTCTCACCGGGAAACCACCCACAGCGCGGGAGCCTGGTACCAGAAACTTCAACCCAGCATCCACCACCAACCCAGGTACCAACCGAAAGCCGGAGCCGTCATCCTGAAAATGGACTTTGCCCTTTACCACATTTACAATCCCAATGCCGTCAAGGCGGTTCAGGAAAGGGTCAAACGAGTGGATTTGGTCTATACCCGTTATCCTTACCACCTCGACGAATGGGAGGTCGGCTACGACAGCCTGATGGAAAGGCGATTTACCGAACTGCACAAATTATTGCCACGTGCATTTACGGATTCAGAGGTGGAATGGAGGCTGGTCCTGCAAACAGATTGCCGGAATATGGAGGAGGCAAAAGGGCTCTTCCATGGCTTTTCCATTTATTCCGGTCCCAATGAAGGTCCCGGTAATGGCCCAGAGGACAGCCCCGGTGATGGTCTGACCACTACATTTGAAAACCCATCCCAGATTGACACCCTGGAGTTCCCCGCGACAACCGATCAAAACCCATCCGAGATTGACCTGCCAACTCCCCCCAAAACAGCCGTGAATACGGTTGAACGCTCCACACCAGAATCACCCCGTGCACCCAGATTCGACAGCGTCGACCTGGAGCAGAACCTCGAAGCAGCTATCGCAATCTATTCCGGCGAAAAAACCTTTTACGATTCCACTTGCCAATGGGTATTTGAGCGGCACCCCGAATGGGGAACCAAAGTCCTGATCATAGATTGGACGGCATCTATGTTCAAGCATGGGGCCCAGGTGATACATTGGATCGAAGAAATGGGCAAAGGGGATGAAATCCTGGGACTGGTATTCTTCAACGATGGCAACGACAAATGGGACAATGAAAAAGTGGTCGGTTCAACCGGGGGGATATATACAGTAGAGGGCTTTGACCGGGACAGCATCATGGCGGTGATGAAACGGGTCAGCTACGGCGGATCGGGGGGAGATCACCGGGAAAATGACCTCGAAGCAGTATTGGAAGCCATGGATTGGTTCCCGGAAGCACAGGAGTTCGTGTTGATCGCCGACAACAGCGGCCCGGTCCGGGATATGGAATTGCTCAAAAATGTAGAACGCCCGCTAAGAATCATCATCTGTGGCGTTTACCACGACCGCTATGAACCCGATTACCTGGATATTGCCCATCAAACCGGAGGATCCATCCATAGCAAAGACCAGGATTTGGAAGGTCTCGGTGAAATAGGGCCATTTGAAAGTCTGGAATTTGAAGAAGAAACCTATATCCTGGTGGGGGGTAAATTCAAGAGGATTATCCATTAGGCTAGGCCGGGATTCTCGGCCTGGTCCACCTGGCCAGTCCCAAGCTCCAACTTCCGACCCGACAACTTCCGACCCGACAAACTCCGACCCGACAACTTCCGACCCGATCAATACAAAGGCCCTCCTCAGTGTCGCCAAAAGACCATCCCACGCGGCGCTGATAAATCTCACTTTCATTCCACAATGTCAATTGTATCTTTGCAACTGAAACACATCGTTACAGACTACACATTGTCATAGTACCCATTATGAAAACTTCTTTACACCTCCTTCTGGGACTCCTTTTTGTTGTTTTGGTTTCCCCTATGTATGGCCAGGCTCCCGAGCGCTGTGGTACCATGCAGCACTTGGATTGGAAAACTCAAAATGACCCCCGTTATGCTGACCAGATGGCAGCGGTAGAAGAAAATGCCCGTCATTGGCTGGAAAATAACCGGGACCAAATGGGCGGTACTGTCTTGACCATCCCAACCGTGGTCCATGTAGTCTGGATTGATCCCGACCAGAACCTTTCTGATGCCCAGGTCATCTCACAGATCGATGTGCTTAACCAGGACTTCCGCCGCTTGAATGCAGATACCTTATTGACCCGTCCCGAATTTGACAGTACGGCGGCCGATTTTGAAGTCGAGTTTTGCCTGGCTACCACCGACCCAAATGGAAACCCCACCACTGGCATCACCCGCACCCAAACCCAGGGTGGGCAGTTGTTCGGATTCTTTGGTCCCCTGGACGATGTAAAATCTGCCTCTACTGGTGGTGTCGACCCCTGGCCAACCGACCAATACCTCAACATCTGGGTTTGCAACCTGCTCCCCATCATTGCCGGATACGCACAGTTCCCCGGAGAAGATTCTCTCACCGATGGCGTGGTGATCGGATACAGTTTCTTTGGAACAATTGGAGACCTGACTCCACCCTATAACAAGGGCCGTACCACCACCCACGAAGTGGGGCACTGGCTGGGACTGCGCCACATCTGGGGAGACGGTGATTGTACCATGGATGATTTTGTCGCCGACACCCCCGGCTCTGATGCCAACAATTCAGGAGGCTGCCTCAATGTGAAAAATTCATGCACCGACAGCCTCTATGATTACGACGACCAGGTTGAAAACTACATGGATTACTCCAATGACAGCTGCATGAACATGTTTTCAGAAGGACAGAAGACGAGGGCCTGGTCCTTTATCAATACCGATCGCGTCGCGTTGTTCAGCTCACAAGGCTGTAGCCTGGCCGTCGCTCTAGAGGACGCGCAAATCATGGAAGATCCATTTACCATCTATCCCAACCCTTCGGCTGGAAACATTTTCCTGACATGGGAAGGTGATCCCACTTTAGAGGTAGACTACCAAATCTACAATGCCATGGGGCAAATGGTAGGGAACAAAAAGATGTCGCCTGGAGAAAGAAAAACAGAGATAAATTTGTCAGGCCTGTCTAATGGGACGTATTTTGTAGTCAGTACATCAGCAGGAAAGCGTTATACAAAGAAACTGCTGGTCGGCGAATAGAGAATCGACACATTTACCGGCACCCCGCCACGAATGAATATACAAGTGCATTGGCAGCGTAGAATGCTGGCCACCGCCCTCATGGTGTTGGTCCCGGTATTGTTATTCGCCAACGGGCACCCCAACATTACCATTCGTTTTTATTCTGCCGGGATAGAACTTCCGGCGCTTTACGGTTCAGAACTGGATCTTCCCAGGGACATCGACAAGGCCGTGATCCTGGATGCCTACGAGCATTTTGAGAATTGCCGCTATCGACCCTTCCTGGAAACAGTTTCGGCTAAGCAAAAAGCCTATCAACTCAGTGATTGGCACCTCTATGAGATTGTGGCCCGTGCTTCAGAGGCAATGTTCCACGACGCACGATACCAGATATTTTTCCAGTGGTTCATCTTGCGCAAAGCCAGAATTGATGCCCAACTCTTCTACAATGGCCCGGAGGTCTACCTCCATGCGCCGGCTACCGATGTAGAGTTTGGGTTTTATATCCTGGAATTCAAAGGGGAAAAGTACTTCAATTTGACGGCAAAGCGCAACAAGCTGGATATGGATGATGTGACGGCCTACTTGCCCGAATTCATCTGGGATGGAAACAAGGGGCGACCCATGACCCTGCAAATTAAGGCCCTCCCCAATTTGCCAGGTTCAATGGTCGTAGAGCGCGTACTTAAGTTCAGTCACGATGGGCAGGTCCACAAACTCAATGTGAAACTGAACCAGGACCATCTGCAAATGATGGATGAGTACCCCTATTACAACCAAACCCAATTCTTCCACCTCGAGATGTCGCAAGAGGCACAGGAATCTTTGCTGCCCAAGCTGGAGGAAATGCTGCGGGGAAGGAACCGGGTAGAGAAGGTCGAATTCATCATGTCTTTTGTTCGGACTGCGTTTTTGTACAAGGATGACCGTAGCCGTTTTGGTCATGAAAAACCCATGAGCCCGGAACAAACTTTATACTATTCCTACTCAGACTGTGAGGACCGTTCAGCTTTGTTCTTCTACCTCTGTCGTAAGCTGCTGAATATTCCCGCGATCGTATTGGACTTTGAGGAGCATGTCGGTGTCGCACTTGAACTCCCGGAAGTGCAGGGAGAATTCTTCCGTTTTGAGGACCGCCGTTTTGTCTATTGTGAGGCAACCGGACCCGACGACAAACTGAAGATCGGGGAAATGTGGGATTACATCCGGCAGCAGAAAGCCCGCATCCTGACCCAATACATTCCCAGTGAACAATAAGCCATCTTTTTCATGGGGTGCAGTGCTTAGGTGGTTGCCAGCTGTCCTTTGGATGACGCTTATCTTTCTCATGTCCCATCAAAAAGGGGAAGGTTCAGGACGGCTCAGCCGCCTCATTGTGGAAACCCTGGCCGCCTACGGCCTCGACCTCAAGGCCATCTTCGGAGATTTCGCCTTTGTCTTCATCCGAAAAGCCGCCCACTTTGCCGAATACTTTATCCTGTTTCAGTTTTTCTTCCTTGGCCTGGGCAAGAAAACACCCTGGCCCATGCGGGGATACGCAGCCCTCTTTCTTGCTTTCCTCTTTGCGGCCAGTGATGAATTCCACCAGACCTTTATCCCCAAGCGGACCGGGCTGGTGCAGGATGTGCTCATTGATACCTTGGGGGCCTTGTTTGGATTGGGCTTGAATGCAGTTTTGCGGCAATGGGGGAAGTGGAGGCGGAGCCGGAAGGCAAATTAATACTACCAACAACAAAACAGAAGAGGCTGCCCATCACTGGACAGCCTCTTTTATTTACCTTAAGGGAAAGTGTTCCCGGTATTTACCTCACCAAGGTGACATCACCCGCATACTCACGGTCACCGACCTTGACGCGGTAGAAGTAGACACCTTCGGAAACGGCTTTGCCATTCATGTCATTGCCACGCCAGCCTTCCATCTTGTTGTTCGCATCGTAGAGTTGGATACCCCAGCGATCGAAAATCTGGATATTGAAGGGCTGTGACCCACTGTATTCTACGAGGAAGCGATCGTTGTTGTCGTCATCGTTCGGGCTGAATACATTCGGGATGAACAGATCCGGTGCAAAGACAATGAATGGACCGTGGACCACTTCGTCGCTACAACCGAGGGAGTTGGTCGCAACCAGGGTAACCATGAATTCACCAATGGAAGCAAAGGTGTGATTCGGGTTGGTCAGGTCAGAAGCGTTTCCATCACCAAAGGACCAGGTATAAGACACTGCACCCTGGCTCTGGTTGTTGAACTGTACCGAGGTATTGGGGAGTGAAAGCTCAACCGGGAAGGCTTCGATGGTGGTGAATTCCGCCATTGGTGGGTTCATCACCATGATTTCCATGTCGTTAATGGTAGCCGCACAACCACCGGAGTTGACCACGGTGAGCGATACATTGTAAGTACCGGGCTCTGAGAAAACGTGATTGGGTTGAGACTCGTTGGAGACATCACTGCCATCACCGAAGTCCCAGATATAATTGATCACGTTGTCAGAAGCATCGAGGAAGCTAACGGTGTGAGGTGTACACCCTTCTGTCGCCGAGCTCAGGTAACCTGGGGTTGGAGTGGGGATAATTTCAATCATCACCTCCATGGTATCGAGGCAGCCACCTTCAGATGCGACCACCGAATAAGTGGTGGTTTGGTCCGGGGTAGCGATCGGAGTAGCACTGGTAGGATCGTCGAGTCCCGCGGTTGGGAACCACTGGAAGTTGGCACTGCCGATACCCGCAGTTGCGGTCAACTGTACGGGAGAACCTTCACAAGCTGTGTTGGTATCTGCCATTACATTCAGACCAATCTCCGGGATCACGGTGACAATGACCGAATCCATGGTAGAGCAGATTCCAGTGGAAACCATCATATAGTAAACCGTAGAGATTTGGGGATCAACCGTTGGCATCGCAATGGTTGGATCATCCATATCCGTATCCGGGGTCCAGACGATGAATACATCTTGTGGATTTGCAGGAAGCGTCGTGGTATAGGAGAAACCACCCTGGAGCGTAACCGGATTACCCAGACAGAGGGTCATATTGTCACCTGCTTCCGCGATGGGGGTAGGCAATACCGTTACCAGCACATCAGCAGGAGCCGATTCACAACCCCATTCTGAGGTAGCAACCACCGTAAATGTAGTAGTCGTATCAGGATTTGCGGTCGGATCTTCCAGGGTAGGATCATTCAATACATCCGTAGGGGTCCAGTTGTAGGTGAAAATGGTGCCGGGTACGCCGTCGTCGGCCTGAGCATCCAGCAGCACAGACCCACCGAGGCAGGTTTCTGTATCCTGACCTGGATCAACCGTAGGTTGGGCATGTACATTGACGGTCACTGTATCTCCATAGCTGGGACAGCCATTGGAGAGTACCACGAGAATATAGTCCGTGGTAATACCAGGGTTCACCAGGGGATTGGCTGCAGTGGGGTTGATTACACCCGTAAGAGGGGACCATTGGTAATTGTAAACAGGGCCGGCATTGCTGCCAAAGCCTTCCAATTGCACCGTATCACCAAAGCAGATGTCGCGGTCAGGCCCGGCTTCTGCCACTGGAATCGGATTCACATGGACCGTTACGGTTGCGTTGGTATCCGTAGTTGTGAAGTCACTGGTACAGCCATTTCCGGCCGTAACGACCAGGGTATAAATGGTGGTCGTGTCAGGACGCGCACAAGGATTGAGAAGAGTAGAATCGTTCAATCCAGCGGAAGGGAACCAGGAGTAGGTATAAGGACCAGCCGCATTGTTAATGGTCGGTTGAAGATTCTGGCAGGGAGCACTGTCACCACAAAGGATGATGTCGATGCCAGCATCTACGATTGGTTTGGGAAGAACTTCTACCCATACCGAGTCAAACTCGCTCACACAACCATTGGTATCTATTGCCTGTACATAGTACCAGGTAGAAGAGGTTGGATTGACCAGCGGGTCATTGTCAAAGAGGGAATCGATACCACAGTTGGCCAAACCACATGACCACTGGTAATAGTAGCCGGGATTTCCACCAGCACCGAAGGCAGTCACAATAGCACCGCCTTCCCCTTCACAGAAGGAGACAGAAGGACCAGTGGTAACGGTTGGTGGAGGAATATCGCCTACAACTGCATTTACCACAACCTGACAATTCAGGATATCAGTAACGGTGACATTGTATGAACCAGGAGCGAGGCCAGTGGCCTGCTGGGTAGTCTGGGTGTTGGGGTCGTCCCATTGGTAGGTATATCCACCATTGCCTCCAAAGGCAAATACCGCCGCCGTTCCATTGTCGGCTGCAACCGCACATGAGTTGGGAGTAGTAGTTGTGTTGGCGGTCAATGGCTGTGGCTCATTGACAGTCGTATTGCCAGCGATCGTACAACCATTGGCATCGGTAGCGACTACACTGTAGACACCGGCAGGAACACCAGAGAGGGTTGGGCCGTTAAAGTTGCCGGGCTGCCAGACATAAGTATAAGGGCCTATACCACCACCTGCAGTTGCAGTAGCGGTACCATCAGAGCCACCGTTACAGGAGACAGCAGTATTGCTGGTACTGATGGTAATCGGGCTAGGTTGAGTTACCGTTACCTGGGTAGTAGCAACACAGTTGTTGTTGTCTGTAACCGTTACAGAATAAGTGCCAGCGCCCAGGTTTACTGCAGAAGCAGTGGTTTGACCACCAGCTGCCGGACTCCAAGAGTAGAAATAGCCGGGAGTACCACCGGAAACATTCACAGTAGCTGTACCAGATGGGCTGGAAGCACAAAGGGCGGGAGTACTGCTGGTGGAGGTGAAGAGGGCAGAAGGTTGACCAACCGTTGAACTAAAGGTGGTGACACAACCAGCAGCATCGGAAATGGTGACAGTGTAAGTACCCTGAACCAGGTTGTTGATGTCCTGAGAAGCGGCACTGAAAGCACCGGGGCCAGACCAGTTATAAGCGAAGTTTTGCGTTCCACCCGTGACCGTAAGGTCAATTGCTCCATTGCTGAATCCATTACAGGTTGCATCGGTAACTGAAGTCGAAGGGACTCCGGGATCAGTTACGATTACCGGAATGGAAGTAGAACTACCGGTACATCCGTTTTCAGTAACATCGAGGGTCACAAATTGGTTGCCAGAAGTTGGCCAGCTTACCTGGTAGGGGCCTTGGCCTGTGCCTGCCAGCACCGTACCGCCACCAAAGTTCCAGTTGTAGGTGGCATTGAAGCCTCCCGTACCAGTGTAGGTGATGGTCGCAGGTGTATTTACACAATGAGGACCAGTGACATTAAAGGTCGAGGTTGGAAGCGGGTTAACCGTAATCGATTGAGAACCCACCGGAGAAGTACAACCATTTTCAGTCACGGAGAGGGTGATAGTTTTCGGACCAGCCGTGTTCCAGGAGACACTGTGCGGACCTTGTCCCGTAGCGGTAGCGGGTGAGGCACCCGCACCAAAGTTCCAGGTGTAGGTAGCACCAGCACCGTTGAAGCCTGTGTAGGCTACTACGACCGAATCATTGATACAAGTCGAGGGAGAAGTGGCAAAGGCGGCACTGGGGATTGGGAAGACGGTTACGTCTACCGTGTCCACCGAGGTACAACCATTGACCG
Organism: uncultured Bacteroidia bacterium; assembly: GCA_964352215.1. GTDB lineage: Bacteria > Bacteroidota > Bacteroidia > J057 > JADKCL01 > CAWUKT01. Next base: position 79,357 of record CAYGRE010000004.1, on the reverse strand, counting down.
TTTCTGTGGTGGTCAGGATATACTGTTGGACCGTGGTGGTTGTACCACCATTGGTCAGGGTGACGGATGGATTCGCGGAGGTACCGGAGGAAAGACCAGTGGTTGGGGACCAGGAATACAACTCATTGGCAAGGGCCGGGGCTCCGATCTGTCCGGAACCTCCGGAACAGAAAGAGATGTCCGGTCCGGCATTGGCCTGCACATTGATATTAATGGTCACAGAACCTGAATCAACCGCAGAGCAGCCCGAGGTATCGGTGATCAGTAATTGATAGTCATAAGTTCCGGCACCCGGGTAGGTATGGGTCACACAGGAGTCATTGGCACCGGGATTACCCGAGAGGCCACCACTGCCTGTCCATTGGAAGGTAAAGGGTGGGACCCCGGTTGACGGTGTCGCACACAGCGTCACCGTTCCACAGCCTGGGTTGGCCTGGGCAATGCCAGGCGTCACCTCCCCGACGATAATTTGGACCGTAAATTGATTTTGACCGAAGATCGGACAGGCATCGTCCTGCACCGTTACCTGGAAAGAATAAACACCGACCGCCGGAGGAAGCCAGCAGAAGGTAGCGCTCAAACCTTGGTTAACGGTACCACTGATGGTATCCTGAACGCTGGGATTACTGGTATTGAAGAACAAACCGCCTGGGATATTCTGGTTCCAGAACACGGTCAGTGCCTGGCCGGAATCAGGATCTACAATCGGAAGATCAAAACAGAGGCTATCACCCAGGCAGGCATTCAGCACATATCCGTTGGCAACACCCGCGCTTGGATTCGCGATCGAGTCAATTGCAGGAAGGGTATTCGCAGGACAGGGAATTACTGTCATCTGAATATCCCGGACAATGGTATTGATCAAAGCACCATTTCGCCATTCTTCCACATACACGCACATAACCCCTACTACCTGGGCACCAGTTGGATTGGGAATTACGGTGATATCACCCGTGATGGGGTTGATAGAAACGTTCCAGGTAGACCCGAGTGGCTGGCCAGGTGAGTAACCAGCACCGTAGGTAACCTGTGTGCCGTTGTCAGTAAAGCAGGGGCCGAGTGAGTAGGCAAGTGAATCACCTTCGGCATCGGTTGCACCTTGGTTAAAGACATAAGGCTGACCCTCACAGATATAAGGAACAGGTGGGTTGGCAAACTGAGGGGAACTGTTACAGGGGACAATATTGGTGTTCAGAGTGGTCTGGGAAATACCCATTCCCTGGTTGGAAGAACCGGAGGTAATTACCGGATTCCGACAACAGGTTCCCCAGGAGATGGTGAAAATACAGTTGGGCTGGGTACAGATATTGTAATCCCGGAACCATGAAAACTGCTGAACCCCATTGATTTGGGCACTGCTGTTGGTACACTGGGTCTGCGCACTGGCACACAAAGGAGTAACCTCCGTGGTGAACTGCGGAGACCAACCACCGATGGGGGTAGGTTGACCACAGCCCGTACTCTGGGGGGTGAACGTAACCGTATTGGTGATAATATTGGACCCGGAACAATCCCGGTATGCACTGAGATACAGCCGGATAGTGCACGAATCCAGACACTCATAGGTGAGGTCAACCCCCATCAAGTGAGAGGCCTTGGATTGGTTCGGAAGGAAGGCGAGTATTCCCAAGAGCAGAATTGCGAAAACTGAAATTCTTTTCATAACCTGAACAACAACGATTCTTAAGTTTAAGCCAATTGATGGATGCCTGACGATCAGGCTTATTTGACCTGTAATATGTCCGAAGCTAAAATTAATATAAAGACCACAGGCAACCAAAAAGATGGGGTGTATGGGCGAAATTGGTGTATGAACGGTAACAAGCTTTTAGGACATTTCAGGGCTATTCCCAGGTCAGAATCTGCTCTGGTTTCTCTTGCCGGAGAAAAAGTTTAATGATCTGACGCACGTCCCGGTTGTCCATTTTGGCATGTAAGCATTTCAGTAAAAGTTGAGGGTCATTGTCAACCAATTCGCTCTCCAGAAACCCATAGCCCAGATATTTACCATTTACAACTCCTACCAAACTCTTCTCATTTTCATGTCTGCCCCGGTCCATGATCAACATATTGACATGCTGATACCTCAACTTTTGCAGTACTTGGTCGACTCTGAGATTGTACGATTCCGGTCCCTCTTTACCCACACAAGCACCCCGACATTTGTGGATAGAATGGTAAAAACAGGGGCCACTAAGCCGGTGAATTCCCAGATGTCGCTGGCACAATTCGAAATTTTGCAGCATTCGCTCCAGAAATCCCTTGGCTTCTTTTGCACTCGCAAACGCTGCCTCTGCCTCTGCTCCCTTTTTCTTGAGCCGCTCTACCCGTAATTGCAGATAGCCCTCCTCGTTGTAATGGGAGAATATCCCGTGATTGAACACCGATCGCCGCTGGGCCCGGTTGTAAATTGGCTTGTACTGCTTGATTTCTTCCGACTCTTTCAACAAAGCGACCAATTCACTCCCCGTTTCTTCATAGCGGATATGGTCGATCTGACCTTTCATTTCCAGCGCCTTAGAGGTGGTCTGATTGCTAAAGTGGCTCAAAATACGGCTGCGAATGTTTACACTCTTGCCAATGTAAATCAGGTCGCGGCGGGCATTGTAGAAATAATAGACTCCGGTGGTATGAGGGAGTGCATCGATCATCTCTTTGTGGAGACTGGCTTCCGGGCCCATTCGACCTGGCGCTGCTTTCCCCAATGCAAGTGGGTCTCCTTCCTTCATTTTCAGAAGAATCTCCAGCAGTTGAATGGTCGCCCTGGTGTCTTCGAGGGCACGGTGCTGAACCGGAAGCGGGATGTCCAGGGCCAGGCATAAATTCTTCAGAGAATGCGACCGTTGACCTGGTAAAAGCTTTCGGGACAAGGTCAGGGTGCAGAGAACGTCCCTTTTGTAATCATATCCCAATTCCTTGAAGGCATTGCGGAGAAACTGATAATCAAAGCGGGCATTGTGGGCAACCAATATCCGCCCCTCTGTCATTTCGACCACGCGCCTGGCAATTTCATAGAACTTGGGAGAACCCTTCACCATTACATCATTGATCCCGGTAATGCCCGTGATGCGGTAAGGAACCCGACGCTCAGGATTGATCAGGGTGGAAAATTCCTCTTCCACCGCCTCGCCATTGTGAAGAACAATGGCAATTTCAATGATCTTATCCGATTTGGCGTTTCCTCCAGTTGTTTCCAGGTCGATGATCGCGTACATCCTTTGCAATTTACTAAAAAGGAAGGTGCTGTAAAAGGCGGATAGGGTCAATATTTCACAGTTTGAGGTGGTGTTTTGCTGGTCGGGTGGGACATTGAATATATGGATGGAGGCTTATTGAATCTGACAAAAATCAGGCTGGTAAAGCCAATTAATTTTGGTATATTATAGTTGTAAACGACAAAGTGTCTTTCTCATGAAAGAGCACTTCACCTCCTGCCTCTGTGATTGTCATTACGTAGACACAGCCCTCTATACATCAATTTATAGGGCTGATTCTTATTTTTTCTAACCAACACGTTTAGTTTATGAAGTATCCTTACCCAACCCTTTTCAACAGGGAAAAAGTCTTCTGGCTCAAGATCAGGTCCAGGTTGTTTTTTCCGATGTTGGTCCTGCTTTTGATATTCAGCAGCACCAATTTCCTACAGGCAACCGCACTTCGCTTCTGCGTTGACTGTCCCGTTGGAGCCCCCAATTTACCAGTGACCCCCGGTCATGCCTTTGTCCAGTTCATTCCTATGAACAATGCCCAGGCCGGTAATCCCAATCTGGTTTATGGATTTTATCCAGCGGGTCGCAATGTCTTTGGCGGTCCGGGTGTGATTCGTAATGACAGCAAACGCAACTGGGATTTCTGTATCACCTACAATGTTACTCCCGCCCAGTACAATGCCGCTGCTGCCATCGTCAATGCAGCCATTGCGGCACCTCCCAACTATCACCTGCTCAATTTCAATTGCGTGGACTTTATCTGCGGAGTTGCCGCCGCTGCCGGAATCGTCTTGCCAGCTGCTGCAAATCGCATCGGGGTCAAAGATCCAAATGTGCTTTGGACATCCCTCAGCAATATCGGAGCGGGTGGGACCTTTGGTGGTGGATCGGTGGGTGAGAACATTAGCAATGTAGCACCCAATGGGGGGCCTTTGGAAGCTAACTCCCCCCATGATACCAGCTATGAGTCAGCGGAGAACCTCGGCCATACCGATCCTGATTCCCTTGGCGATTCGCAGGGATTGACCAAGGATTTTGCTTTTCTGGGGAACTTTAACCTCAACATCAATGACACCCTGACCGTTTTTCTGACCGGTGGGGACACTGCCAATGCGTTGATTTCAATGAATTGGGGTGACGGTAGTACCTATGATGCACAAGCCTATACATTTAAACACAAATACCAGACGATGGGGCAATACAACCTGGATTTCCTGATGTTTGATGGAGGAGTGGTGCAAAATGTAACTATGAGTTACAACGTTCAAGCCAACCCAGCTTCGCAAAACTTCCAGGAGATTCTTGCCAGTCAGTTTCCTCCAAGTGCCTTGGCGAATGATATCTTCGGAGACTCAACCATTGGATTGGATATGGAGACCCCAAATGCAATTGGAGATCCTATATTAGCCAGTCTGGATTTATATCCGGTGCCGGCAAAGGACAGGTTGCGGATTTCCCTGGCGGGAATCAACCGAGTTCAATCTTCTATCACTGATTTACAAGGGAAAGTACTAAAGAAGGTCACTTTGCGCTCTGGTAGCCAGGAAATAGATGTTTCCGGGCTGCCCAACGGTGTATTCCTTATCTACCTGGATGGCATTGGTGCCAAGAGGTTTGTGGTGAACAAATAGGCTTATCCTGGATCAAATCAAAGCGGTTCTCTTTGTGTTGGAAACAACAGAAAGGGGACCGCTTTGCCTTTTATTCTACTGCTGTTTGATTTTGTGCCTCTATATAAAGGAACAATTTCCTATTTTTAGCCAACCAAATAGCTCTACCAACATGTCAATTGCAATCAAAGTCACCAAGCAAACGGATGGCTTCAAGTTCAGCCTGAACCCGGCCCATCAAGACAAGATTAAGGATGTATTCCCTGAGGCTCAGCCGGCTATGCATATAGTTATTACCCATGATTCGGCTACAACGCTCAAGTTTACCAAAGGGAAATTTGTTAAATACATCCACTTTCTCTTATTGGATTTAGATGATCCTGAGCAAATCGCACAGATTGGTCCCATTGATTTTGTAGATGCAAAAAGTGGGATTTCCCTGCATACGGTAGGGGACTAAGCCCGACGAATCCCAACTTTTTCCAGGTCGTCCCAGAATCCGGGATACGACTTGACCACTACATCTGCTGCTTCAATTCGTAAACCCGTTACTTTCAGTGCCAGGGGGGCAAATGCCATTGCCATCCGGTGGTCCTGGTAGGTAGGGATCGTCGCCTCGGTTGGGTTGAATGTTCCGGACAAATCCCAGTATTTCCCCAAGGTGTCTTCCTTTTCTTCGATGGTCATGCCAAACTTTCCCAGCTCATTTTGCAGGGCCGCAATTCGGTCGGTCTCTTTGATGCGGAGGGTTTCCAATCCTCTGAACCTCCCATTGATCCCCAAAGCGGAGAGGGCAACCAGCAGGCCTTGGGCCAGATCGGGACAACCCGCAAAATCCCAGATGACATGGGTAGGCAACGGAAGATCGTTCTTTGTCAGTTTCAGTCCATTCTCCAGCCACTCGGTTTCCACCCCGATGTTCGCCATCATTTCTACCACCACACTGTCACCTTGCCAGGAACCCTTCCTCAAACCAGGAAGTTCGATCTCTGCCTCCTGAGAAAGGGCAACCAGGCAGAACCAGTAACTGGCAGCGCTCCAGTCAGCTTCTACACTGTATTTTCCAGCCGCATAAGGCTGGCGCGGAACCTTGATGGTATCACCTTCCCATGCAGCTTTTACTCCAAAGTGAGCCATCAGGCGCAGGGTCATTTCGATATAGGGCCGGGAGCGGACCTCACCCACCAGCCGGATCGACAATCCATCGGTCAGGGTAGGGGCAAGCATGAGCAAAGCGGAAATGTACTGGCTTGAAACATCTGCTGGTATCTCAATCGCGCTGTCACCAAATTTTGCATTGCGGCCATGGATCATCAAAGGGGGATAACCCTCCTGCCGCATGTAATTGATCTCAGCTCCCATTGACCTGAGGGCCTTTACCAATGGCCCAACCGGCCTTTCCTGCATCCTGGCCGACCCCGTCAGGATAAAGTCCCGGGGTTGAAAAGACAGGAATGCAGTCAGGAACCGCATCGCAGTCCCGGCATGACCGACATCCAATTCGTCAGGCAGTTCACGGAGCAGACGCTCCAGGGTAACGGTGTCCTTGGCCTCTGAAAGGTTTTCTACCTCCGCGAAGCCATGGCTCAAAGCCCTGATGATCAGGGCGCGGTTGCTTTCGCTCTTAGAAGAAGGCAGTTGAATCCGGCCTTTCAGGTGGGGTGAGGTGGCGTTGAGACGAATGGTTTCGGACATAATTGGAAAAAGCTCAGAATGGGATAAAAGTTCAGGATTGGTGGAAAAAAGATCGGTAGGGTGGGAAAGTTCAGGATGGATGGAGAACAATCCGGGGTGAGAATTTTCAGGGCTTGACTGGGAATATGGCATCAAGGCTGTCCAGGATTTCCCGGATGCTGATCTCCTGGTTGATTTTAAATCCTCCAATGCCATTGAGGAGCGTGCACAGAATACGCTTTCCTTCATTTTTCTTGTCCTGGGTAGCTAATTGGGCAATGTTCAACCGGTCCGCTTCGTTAGGATATAACTTTGGTGCAACCGAACGGAGGTAAAACGCAATGCTGTCCCACTCAGTCTTTGTCAGCAGATCACGCTGCCAGGAAATCCAGGATTCGCAAAGCATGCCCAGCAGCACGGCTTCTCCATGCAGCAGGGTAGCGGAGGAGTCTTCCATATAAAAGGACTCCAGGGCATGCCCGACCGTATGGCCAAAGTTGAGCGCTTTGCGTGGCCCCTTCTCAAAGGGGTCTTCGGTTACGATGGCGAGTTTTACCCGGACCGAGTCTGCAATCAGGCCAGACCATTCAATCTGTGAAATGTCAGCCACTTCTATTAAGTATTCCCAGCGGGAACGGTCCGCAATCAGGCAGTGCTTGAGAACTTCAGCGTAGCCAGACAGCAATTCGCGTTCGGGCAGGGTCTGAAGAAAAGACGGGTGGATGAACACTGCGGCAGGATCGCGAAAAAGACCAACCTGATTCTTGAAATGGGCAAAGTTGACCCCCGTCTTTCCACCTACGCTGGCATCCACCATCGACAGGAGGCTGGTAGGAACCTGGATGAAATCAATACCCCTTTTATAACAAGAAGCGGCATAGCCGCCCAGGTCACCGATCATCCCCCCACCTACATTGATCAATACCGCCTTGCGATCCGCCCCGGCCTCGGTCAGGTGTTGCCAAACCGATTCACAGGAAGCGATGGTTTTGTGCATCTCGCCATGCGGGATCACCACCGGGGCAAGGCTGTCCATTCCCAACAGTGGAAAGCAATCCACAACCGTATGGTCGTCCGCAAGCAGGAAAACCTGGCTGTACCCGGCCGCCTTGAGAAACTCAGTAAGTTGAAAGTGAAGATCCCCTCCGAGTACAATTGAATATGATCCTGCCTTAATTTTTTCCATGCTATACAAAGGACGTGGAAACAGCAACAAAGTTCAATTCGGTATGCAACAAAGTTCAATTCCCTTCGGGAATAATAAATGGACTGTCCCAAAAGGTCCAAACATTCCCGGAATGATAAGGTTATGAACCTGATCTATCCAATCAGAAAAGAAATGAAACTGAAGATATTTAGCTTACTGCTTCTCATTCCACTCCTTTTGGTGGTAGACGTCCTGGGGCAGAATGGAATCATACGGGGCCGGGTTTACAATGCGCTCACCAATGAACCCCTGGAATTTGCCACCGTTGCCCTGCCAGATGTTGGAAAAGGTGCTTACACGGATACCACCGGCAGCTTTGAGATCAGTAACCTTCCTCCCGGCCTTTACAACCTGGAGGTATCATATACTGGGTTTACCAGGAAGTCTGTACCTGAATTGCAGGTAACCAATTCAAAACCGGTTGTGCTGGACATCGCGATGGATGGAGGAGGTTCCACCACCGATACGGTTGTCATCACCGCATCCCCCTTTAACAAGACGGCTGAAAGCCCGGTCTCACTCCGCACCATCGGCGTCAATGAAGTTGCCCGGAACCCCGGTGGCAACCGGGATATCTCGAAGGTCATCCAATCACTGCCGGGAGTGGCCGGTACGGTAGGATTCAGGAACGACATTATCATTCGTGGCGGCTCGCCCAATGAGAACCGGTTTTTCCTCGATGGGATTGAAGTCCCCAATATCAATCACTTCAGTACCCAAGGGGCAAGCGGTGGCCCCGTCGGCCTCATCAATGTGAATTTCATCCGGGAAGTGGACTTTTATACCGGTGCCTTCCCCGCAACCAGAGGCAATGCGCTTTCTTCAGTGATGGACATCAAGCAAGTGACCGGGCGGGATGACCGCCTCGGGCTGAATGCCACCGTCAGTTCTACCGACATCGGTGCCACCCTTGAAGGTCCACTTGGAAAAAAGACCACCTTCATTGCCTCAGCCCGCAGATCCTACCTGCAACTCCTCTTCAATACGCTTGGCCTCCCCTTTCTGCCGACTTACAACGACTTCCAGTTCAAGACCAAGACAAGATTCAACGCCAAGAATGAATTGACCGTGATCGGTTTGGGGGCCATCGACCAGTTCAGCCTCAACCTGGATGCAGATTCCACCCAGGAGCAGCGCTACATTCTGGGCAACCTCCCCGTTTCCACCCAGTGGAACTACACCACCGGGATCAATTACAAGCACTTTTTCGAAAAGAGCTTCCTGACCGTAGTGGCTTCCAGAAACATGCTTGACAACCGGAGCTTCAAGTACGAAAACAACGATGAGTCCCAGGAAAGCAACCTGATCCTGGATTATAACAGTCAGGAGATTGAGAACAAGTTCCGGGTGGAACACAACCTGAGGTTTGGCGAGTTCAAACTGGTTTATGGAGCTGGCTACGAATACGTCAAATACAACAATTCGACTTTCCAGCGCATCAGTACCCCCTTTGGCCTCGACACCATAGACTTTCAGTCAGATATAGATTTCCACAAGTACAACGCCTTCGGTACCATCAGTCGGAAATTCTTCGACGACCGTTTGGTCACCAGTTTCGGCTTGCGGATGGATGGCAACAGCTATTCCGGAGAAATGAGCAATCCTTTTGAGCAGATTTCCCCTCGTCTATCGCTTTCCTATTACCTGACCCCTTCCCTGAGCCTCAACGCCAATACTGGCATTTTCTACCAATTGCCTCCCTATACGGTGTTGGGATACCGGGACAACAACGGAACCCTGGTCAACCGGGACAATGGAATCAAATACATCCGGGCCTCGCATGCAGTGGCTGGGATTGAGTACAATACCTCTTTCAATACCAAGTTTTCTGTAGAAGGATTTTACAAGCGCTATGACAACTATCCCTTCCTCTTGCGCGACTCGATCTCACTGGCCAACCTCGGCGGTGATTTTGGCGTGATTGGCAATGAGCCTGCGACATCCACCTCTGAAGGGCGGACCTATGGCGTAGAAATTCTGGCCCAGCAAAAGCTGTTCAAAGGGTTTTTCGGAATCCTCGCTTATACCCTGGTGCGCAGTGAATTCAACAATGCCGACGATGCATTTACCCCCACTGCCTGGGACAACCGCCATATCGTTACCTCTACTTTGGGTAAGAAGTTCGGAAAAACCTGGGAAGTAGGAGCACGGTGGAGATACTACGGTGGCACCCCCTTTACCCCCTTTGACCTGGGGCTGACTTCGCAGATTTCGGTGTGGAATGTGACCGGACGGGGAATTCCCAATTATGCCCTGCTCAATTCACAGCGCATACCCGCCTCACATAACCTGGACATGCGGATCGATAAGAAGTGGTTCTTTGAGAAATGGAGTTTGAACCTCTACCTCGACATCCAGAATGTCTACAATTTCCAATCTGAATTGGCGCCATTCATTGATGTGGTCCGGGATGACGAAGGAAATCCAGTGGTGGACCCCAACAATCCGGGTTCGTATCAGGTACAGGAACTGCCCAATGTAACAGGAACTATTTTGCCTTCCATTGGGATCGTAATCGACTTGTAATTTTATTAATCTCCCTCGGAGGCTTCCGGGGAATGGTGTTCAGGAGAATGCCGTTCAGGCTGGGAAGGAAGTTCTTTTTCCGAATCTTCCCCTTCTGAGGGGGAGGAAAGCTCAATCCGATTCGGTGTCTCGGATGGTTGGTCAACCAGGATAGGCCCTTCAGAAGAGGGGGAACTGTCCATTTCCTGGGTTACGTCGGGATACAAAAAGGTATTTTCCTTACTGTAATCGCTGGAAAAGACAAAAAACATGGCAGTAACATAGATTGCCGACAACAATACCGGAAGTCCGTATCGCTTCATAATGAATTGCGAATAGTTAATTTCTGAGCAAACAATAAATCACCAAATGGCCGGGTAAAACAGTCCAGTAACACTGAATGAGCAGTTACAATTTAGCAATTAAATCGGATCAGCAAAAAAGGCCAGCGCACAATTCCTGATGATTGCTTACCTGATTTTATGGAGCAACTCTTCCGCCCATTGGAGAAATAGCTTTGCATTTTGGTCGATCAATGAATGTTTCTCAATCCATTCCCTGTTTTTAGCCCGAAATCTTGCTTTGAGTTGTGTCTTTTCCTTGAGAATTGTAAGAAGGTCTTGGGCAAGCTGTTCGGGGGTAAATGGAGAGGTGATCCAACCATTTTCTCCGTGTTGGATAAGTTCCAGATTTCCGGGTATTGAATTGACAACCGGAATTGCCCCCGTATACCTGCCTTCCGCGAGAGATGCCGAATACCCATCGTAAATGGGGGCAGAGACAAATACATCCACCAGGTGCCACAACTGAGCGACCTCCTGGCGGCTTATCATACCATCAACAAAGGTGAAATTGGGATGCTTCTCTGAAAGGTGCCGGGCCTTGTCTTTGATTTTCCGGGATACTTCATAACCGGCTGAAAGCATGATGAAGTGGGGGGGAGGGTTTTCACTGTTGTCTGTCCCCAATTGGTCTGTTTTCGATTGGATTGCCTTCAGTTGGTCTGCCTCCAATTGGTCTGCCCCCCTTTGATTTCTTTCCAGCAGTTTTTCAAAGGCTTCCAGTATCAGGTCCGCCTGATAGATGGCCTTGGCGCCTCTGGGGCTGAGTACCACGCTGGCACCTTTCCGGATTCCAAACCGGTCTCTGAGCTTTTGCATCTCCGTCTCGTCCGGGACCAGAAGCTCCGGTTCCACTCCCCACCTCAGCAACCGCACCTTTTCCTCCGGAATCCGAAACCAATCACGAACCGCATCCACCAATACCCGGTTGTCACCCGTGATGAGATCTGCCCTGCGCAGGGTCTGGGCCACCTTTCGCCGGAAATATTGGCGCTTGAGCCTCCCTTTGAACCTGACAAAGGGTTGTTGACTTCCTTCCACATTGTCCCAGGACCGGGCATCTAGCAAGGGGCTCCGTTGGCCCTGGGGAGGATATTCCAGGATGTCCGCACCCATAGCGCTGGCAATCAAGGGCCGGAAGCCCGACCTTGCCGCCCAAACCCCAAAAGGGGTAATGTTGAGGGCATTCACCAGGTCAACCCCTGCCGTGTCAAGAGCAGCCCGCAGTGCAGGTCCGGACTTGAGGTAACTGATGTAATTATAGTCAGAGCTGCCGGAGGCAGTCGGCACCTGAACCGAAGGCAAGCCCCCATTCTGATCAGCATCAAAGCTGAAGACCGTCACTTCCGCCCCGGCATCCTGAAGTGCTTTGCCCCATTTCTGGGTGTGGAAATTGTTCGGATCGTTTAGCAGCCCAATATGCATCCTGCCAATTTGGTAAAATCCCCCCTGATAGTCCCCAATATTTTGGTAATTTTGTGCCATGACAATGCGAGCCTACGGATGGTTGCTACTTTTTTCCATCCTTGCCCTGACCGGATATTCTCAACCGGATGGCAAGGTACGCGCCCCATTTCGCATGGCCGTCACCACGAATCCGGCCATCTTTGCGGTCGGGCATGCCGGCGTTGCCGTGGATTACCGTGCTTTTCCCCGCCATTCCTTCGGCCTGGAATTCACTTATATGTCCAAGGCGCTCCACCTCGTCCCGTCACCCGATTCCATCCCTACCCTTGACAATTGGCTGGATGGGAGCGGTACCCGCTTCTTCCTCCGCTACAAAGTCTATCCCTTCTTCATCCCCCGAAAAGTTCGCTTGTCCAATATCTATCTTTCGGCCCAGTTCATGTTCCGAAGGATAGAATTTCCAACTGCCCCGCTCGAATACTTTGAGTTGACCCGGACCTATCGAAAGAATGTAAATGAGATCCGCACCGGGGGACGCCTCGATATCCTGGGTGGGACCGATATCCCGATTGGAGATTATTTTATCATAGGGGGCTATGTTGGCATTGGATTGGGGATGGAACGTGTTCAGCAATTTAACCTTGACGATATCGACCTGACTGGCATCCCGGCCCCCGGCCAACAATTCTTCAAGGATGAACCCGACTTCTTCCGGAATCTGATCTCCGCCCGCGCCGGGATCGTACTGGGGTTCACCATACCGAACTTTGGCCGGTGAACTGAGCGCGAAAGCAAGATTTCCATCCCCCTGGCACAGGTATTATTCAGCTTTTACAAGACCAATAACTTTTCAATAGATATCCACACGGGTTGGTCGTAGCCTGTTCTGTATTAATTTTGCAGGAAATCTCAGTATATGCCACTGGATACTTCCATTAAACATGTTCTCATCATCGGCAGCGGTCCAATTGTAATTGGCCAGGCTTGCGAATTTGATTATTCTGGCTCTCAAGCTTCCCGTTCCTTACGGGAAGAGGGGATTAAAGTCACCCTGATCAATTCGAATCCTGCGACGATTATGACCGATCCGGTCACTGCTGATCATGTATATCTCCTTCCGCTTGAACGGAAATCAATCATTCAAATTCTCACAGAGCACCCCGATATCGATTCGGTCCTGCCGACCATGGGAGGCCAGACCGGTCTCAACCTGGCCATCGACTGCGACAAAGCAGGTATCTGGGATCGGTTTGGGGTCCGGACGATTGGGGTTGATTTCAAAGGAATTGATACCGCCGAAGACCGGGAAGCATTCCGCAAGCTCATGATCGAGATCGGGATTGATGTACCCGAAGCGCGGATTGCGGGTTCTTTCCTTCAGGGAAAAGAGATCGCACAGGAAATCGGATTTCCACTCGTGCTCCGGCCATCTTATACCCTGGGTGGATCAGGAGGTGCATTCGTTCACAAGGCAGAAGATTTTGACAAAGCCCTGACCCACGCCCTCCATACCAGCCCAATCCACCAGGTACTGATTGAAGAAAGCATCTTTGGTTGGAAAGAGTTTGAGTTGGAAGTGTTGCGGGACCATGGCGGCGACCATATCGTAGTCTGTTCCATTGAGAACTTCGATCCCATGGGCATTCATACCGGCGATTCCATCACGGTTGCGCCTGCCATGACCCTCCCTGATACGCAGATGCAGATGATGCGGAATGCAGCCTTTCAGGTCATGGACGCCATCGGAGAATTCAGTGGTGGTTGCAATGTGCAATTCTCCATCGATCCGGATACAGGGCGCATGATCTGCATTGAGATCAATCCCAGGGTCTCGCGTTCATCGGCACTGGCCTCCAAAGCCACCGGCTACCCTATCGCCAAAATCTCCGCCAAACTGGCGGTTGGCTACCTGCTCCACGAACTCCCCAACCAGATTACCGGCAATACTTCCGCCCTCTTCGAGCCGACCCTCGACTATGTAATCGTCAAGATCCCCCGCTGGAACTTCAGCAAGTTCAGAGGAGCTGATCCCTACCTGGGACTGCAAATGAAGTCCGTGGGAGAAGTCATGGGCATTGGCCGAAGCTTCAATGAAGCCCTCCAGAAAGCCTGCCAGTCACTCGAAGTGAAACGGAACGGCATGGGGGCTGATGGCAAAGGCCTGACCGACCTCGATGAAGTCATGGAAAGCCTGCACAGACCCTCCTGGGATAGACTTTGGCACATCAAAGATGCCATGGAACTGGGGGTTCCCCTCCGCTCCATCCACAAAGCAACCAAGATAGATCCCTGGTTTCTGGAACAAATTCACCAACTGGTCGATCTGGAGAAGCAGATGAGTAAGTACACCGTGGACTCCATTCCTGCACGGTTGATGGAAGAAGCCAAGCGCAATGGCTATGCCGATCGCCAGATCGCACACGTCCTTAATTGCTGGGAATCAGAAGTCCACAAACGCCGTGAAGAGATCGGACTGGTACGTCAATTCAAAATGGTAGATACCTGTGCGGCTGAATTCGAGGCACAAACACCTTATTTCTACAGTACCTTTGATGGGGCGACTGAATCGGTCAGTTCACCCAATAAGAAAGTGGTCATCTTCGGGTCTGGTCCCAACCGGATCGGTCAGGGAATCGAATTCGATTACTGTTGTGTGCATGGTGTACTCGCTGCCCAGGAGGCAGGTTTCGAGACCATCATGATCAATTGTAATCCAGAGACAGTATCTACAGATTTCAATATCGCAGACAAGCTCTACTTTGAGCCCGTCTTCTGGGAGCATATCTACGACATCATCAAGCACGAGAAGCCAGAAGGCGTGATCGTGCAGTTGGGTGGACAGACTGCCCTGAAGCTGGCAGAAAAGCTGGACCGCTACGGAATTCCCATCATCGGCACCTCCTACAAGTCCCTCGACATGGCGGAAGACCGGGGTAGCTTTTCCACCCTGCTCAAAGACCTTGGCATTCCTTATCCGGAGTTTGGCGTCGCAGAAGATGCGGACGATGCCCTGGAAGTGATCAAGAAAGTCGGATACCCCGCCCTGGTGCGTCCTTCCTATGTGTTGGGTGGCCAGAGCATGCGGATCGTGATCAACGACGAAGAATTGGAGAGCCACGTGATCAATACCCTGAAAGAAATTCCGGGCAACAAAGTACTGATCGACCGTTTTCTGGACGGAGCCATTGAAGCCGAAGTAGATGCCATCTGCGACGGGGAAAATGTCCACATCATCGGTATGATGGAGCACATTGAACCTGCCGGAATCCACTCTGGCGACTCAAGTGCCTGCCTGCCTCCTTTTTCCCTCGGAGATCTCCAGCAGACCATGATGGAGAATTATACCAAAGAGATCGCCTTGGCAATGGGCGTGAAAGGACTGATCAATATCCAGTTCGCCATTCACCATGAAAAAGTCTATATCATCGAAGCCAATCCACGTGCCTCCAGGACGGTGCCTTTCATCGCCAAAGCACATGGAATTCCTTATGTCAACTATGCCACCAAGGTCATGCTGGGCACCCACAAGTTGACCGACTTCGAATTCAACCCCAAACTCACAGGCTACGCAATTAAACAGGCAGTTTTCTCGTTCCACAAGTTCCCCAACGTCAACAAAGAACTGGGGCCGGAAATGAAGTCCACCGGAGAGGCCATTTATTTTATTGATGACCTCAACGACGAATTTTTCCTTAAACTGTACCGTGAGCGAAATCTTTACCTGAGCCGCTGATCATCGATCACCATGTTCCATACCACCGCTACTGGATTACCGACGAGGAAATCCAGGAAGTTGTCGCCACCCTGAAGAGTGGCTGGTTAACCTCTGGCCCCCGGGTTACCGCTTTCGAAAAAGCCTTCAGTGAATTGAAGGGCGGGGTACCTTCCCTGGCCGTCAGTAGTTGTACGGATGGCATCTTCCTTGCCCTGAAAAGTCTGGATTTAAAACCGGGAGATGAGGTTATCACCACCCCAATGAGCTTTGTGGCGACCTCTAACTGCATCGTCCATGCCGGGGGAAAGGTGGTATTTGCCGATATCGATCCGGTGACCATGAATATCGATCCCGATCAGATTGAGCGAAAGATTGGCCCACGCACCAGAGCGATCCTGCCAGTTCACATCGGAGGGAACCCTTGCGAAATGGACCGGATCATGGAACTGGCAACCGCCCACGAACTGGAAGTGGTCGAAGATTGCGCCCATGCCATCGAAGGAGAATTCATGGGCAAACCCCTGGGAACCTTTGGCTATGCGGGCAGATTTTCCTTTTATCCGACCAAGAACATCACCGCGGCCGAAGGGGGAATGGTTACCTGTCGTGATGAAGAACTCAGGCACCTGCTGTCTGTCCTCAGCCGGCATGGTCTGGACAAAGGCACCTTCCAGCGCATGGAAGTGGAGGGTATGCCCCTTTACGACGTGGTGATGCCGGGCTATAAAGCCAATATGACTGATCTCCAGGCCGGGATCGGATTGCAGCAGTTCAAGAAACTCGGGGAGATGTACCGGCGTCGGGTAGAAATCCATCAGCACTATCTGAAGGCATTTTTACCTTTAGCGGAAGTAGAAGTGATCCGGCAAAACCCCAGAGGAAAACCGAGTCTCCACCTGTTTCAGATGGTATTGAATCCCGATAAACTTAAAATTTCCAGGGAAGCCTTTCTGAAGGCCGCCCGGGAAAGAGGGGTTGAACTCTCAGTCAATTACGTACCGATCCACCTGTTTTCCTGGTACAGAAATCAGTTTTGTACCGTGCCGGGTGCCTATCCCCATGCAGAATTCATTGGCGGGAATGTCATCAGCCTGCCTTTTTACCCCGCCATGACCGATCGGGATGTATCTTATGTGATTGATACCCTGGCAAATCTTCTTCAGCAAAATCGTCGTTGAAGTAGCTTGAAATAAGAAATTCATTAAATTATGGCGGTGTTCGGAAAATACCCCGGAAACCTGATTTGAAACCTACATAGAATTATGACCCGAAATCTACTTATACTATTACTGTCTGCTACGTTCGTCTTTATTGGCTGTTCGTCTGGAAAGAACAGCCTGGAGAAAGGGAATTATTATGAGGCAGTGATGCAGTCGATCACCCGCCTCCGCAAGAGCCCGGACAATAAGAAGGCCAAGCAGACCCTGCACCGGGGTTATCCATTGGCACAGGATTACCATGAAGGATTGATTGCCCGTCAGAAGACTTCCAACAATCAATTCAAATGGGAGAGTGTATATGAGCAATACCAATTGCTGAACCGCCTGAACGATGAGATTGAACGCTGCCCGACTTGCCGTCCACTGGCCAAGTCTCGCCGCTCTTATGTCAATGAAGCGAACCAGGCCGCACTCAAAGCCGCCGAAGTCCGCTATGCCCTGGGAGATCAGTCCATCAATATAGGAACCCGGCAAAGTGCCAAAGATGCATTCTTTCACTATAAAACTGCCGGACGTTTCCAGCCAGGCTATAAGAATGTGAATCAGAAGATTGCCGAAGCAAGAGAAATGGCCACCCTGCAAGTGTTGGTAGAAAGGATTCCCGTCCATTCCCAGGCCCTCCAGATCAGCAATGAGTTTTTTCAGGACAAGATCAATGAATACCTCATCAATACCCGGATCAACGACTTTGTCCGGTTCCATACCCCACGGCAGATTCAGGGCAATGGAGTCGGGATTGACCATGTCGTCCTGTTCCAATTTGATGACTTTGTGGTCGGACAGCATTATATCAAAGAGACCGTGGAAAAGGTGACCAAGGATTCTGTTGTGATCGGAAAGCAGGGTAGAGGAGAAAATCCTGTTTATGGTTCTGTCAGTGCTGAGTTGAGGACCTTTAGAAAAACGGTGGATTCCAATGGTTTGCTGGATTTCCAGGTGATTGACAACCGCAACGACCGGGTGTTGACCAGAGATAAGTTTCCGGGTGGGTTTGCCTGGACCTGCGAATGGGGCTCATTCAATGGAGATGAGCGCGCACTCTCCAAGGAGCAATTGGCACTCTGCAGAGGGAGAGAGCAAATGCCGCCTCCACCACAGCAGTTGTTCATCGAGTTTACCAAGCCGATCTATGACCAGGTCGTGGGTCGTCTCCAAGGGTTTTACAGAAATTATTAAAAAAAGCAGAAAGGCAATTAAACCTTGGGAAGGAAGGAAAGTCAAAGGAGCAAACAGAAACAAAATTGTACAACGGTTTAAAGACAGCAATATGAAAACCTACCTGATTTCCGCACTTGCCCTGATCATGACCTTCGGATTGTTTTCCTCCATCAATGCCCAAGCAGTTCGCAATGGCGTTGAAAGGGCACAGGATCACAATCAGATTCAGAAAGATAAAGCGACAATTGACCGGGATCGCTCCGAGATCAAGCAATTCAAAGCCTACCGGGCCGGGCTTTACAATGCCGTGGACAACGGGAAACCAGCAGTTGCCAAAGGATTCCATACGAAGTTGGTCGCGGCCATGGAAACAGAGATCAAGCAAGGCAAAGCCAAAATTGCCCAGGCTCAGCGCGAGGTCAACCAGAGTACTTCTGAAGTCCGCAGTGACCGCCGCGAATTGCGCAATACCAGAGGAACCGGTCGCCCCCTGGCCACCGCAGATGACCGCCGTGACAAGCGCGATGACCAAGCTGATCTCCGGGACGACAAAGCTGACCGTGCAGAATTGAAGGTACGCAATGCCCGTCAGGAAGAGATTTTGGCTGTCTTCCGGGCTGTAAAAGTAGAAGGCCCCAATGACTTCACCTCCCTTCGCACCAAGCGGGCGTTGCTCGAAGAGTTTGAGCAAACCATGGTCCGCGACATGGGTGAAAACTGGGAAGAACTCCGCGAAGACAAGATAGAGCTCAACGAAGACCGTCGTGAGACCCGCGAAGACCGCCGCCAGAGGTAGGAGCTTTAGATCACTGCCTGGTAAAGGCAGCAAATCGCTATCAGAGGTAGGCGGTGTAGGCCCCTACCAGGGATTTTCGACGGGGATTTCCCCCACAAGATAGTCGGCATGACGACCATTTTTACAGATGTAAGATTCAGGCCCCTTTTTGTCGAAGGGGCCTGAATCTTTATTATTGCTGATATTGATGTTGGAACACATTCATATTCATAAGACTAAACCGTTGTAGCTGCTTAGTGTCGGACGCACAAAAAGCTAGCCTTCAGTGATTTCATGCAATTATATAGCTTGCGCTTTCCTTAAAGTTTTTATTACTTCCGTATCTGAAAATTTAAACAGCACCGCATTTTTTATATCAATCAGATAGCTGTTCACTCGGACTAATTTAGTATCACATTTATGAAACTTAGGGTAATTCACTTACTGGCATTCGTGCTAGCAGGATTTTTCATGTCAAAAGCGCAACAGGATGTAAATCCCAATGTTGTGCGTTGTTACACAATGGAAGCTGACGCAGACCTGCGACAGCAACACCCCGAACTCGGTTCACTTGATGATTTTGAAGCTTGGCTGGCACCTAAGGTTGCTGATTACAATGCTTCGAGTAACCGGGTCAACGCAGTAACTACCATACCTGTCATTTTCCACATCATTCACAATGGAGAAGCCGTCGGCAGTGGACGTAATATCTCTGCCTCTTATGTTCAGGCCCAGCTTGATCAGTTGAACAATGACTTCCGTCGTGTGGCCGGTACTTCTGGTTCCAACTCCAACCCGGTTGGTGCGGACACCGAAATCGAATTCTGCCTCGCAACCTTGGATGAGAACGGCGCTACTCTGGCGGAACCTGGAATCAACCGGGTACAGATCAGCGGTGCACCATTTTCCACCAATTTTATCGACAACAGTGTAAAGCCCGCTACCCAGTGGGATCCCAATCAATACTGTAATATTTGGTCTTGTGATATCTCAGGTGGAACCCTGGGTTATGCGCAATTCCCAAGTTCTTCAGGTCTTCCCGGCCTGAACAGCAATGGCGGCGCTGCCAACACCGATGGTGTGGTTGTACGCTATACTTCTATTGGTTCTACTACCACTCCATATCCCGGAGGTGCTCCCTACAACCAGGGCCGCACCCTGACCCACGAAATTGGTCACTGGGTAGGTCTTCGCCACATCTGGGGCGATGGTGGTTGTGGAGTAGATGACTTCTGTGCAGATACGCCTCAGTCAGATGCATCCAACTTCGGTTGTCCAACCACCCACGTATCCTGTGGTTCAACTGATATGGTCCGTAACTATATGGACTATACCGATGACAACTGCATGAACATCTTCACCCAGGATCAGAAATCCCGTATCCAGGCGGTGATGGCCAACAGCCCTCGCCGTGTCAGCCTTGCAACTTCTGACCGCTGTGGAAGCGGTGGCGGTGGCGGTGGACTCACCTGTGGAACTACCATCTCCAGTTTCCCTTATGCTGAAAGCTTTGAAAGCGGACTCGGTGCCTGGAGCCAAGGCTCAGGTGATGACTTCAACTGGACCCGCGACTCTGGTGGAACACCTTCCAGCGGAACCGGTCCTGCTACGGGTGCAGCCGGATCATGGTATATGTATGTTGAGGCTTCCAGCCCTAACTACCCCTCAAAAACGACAATTCTCGATGGTCCTTGCTTTGACCTGTCCGGTCAGTCACAGGCTACCTTTACCTTTTCATACCACGCCCAGGGAACCGCAGTAGGTTCTACTTCTCTCGAAGCCAACACCGGCAGCGGTTGGAGCTCTATCTGGTCTCTTGCTGGTGATCAGGGAGCCAACTGGAACGCACAAAGTGTTAACCTCGCAGCTTTCCTTGGAACTACCGTTCAACTCCGATTTGTCGGATCGACTGCAGCCAGCTGGTCAGGTGATATGGCGGTTGATGACATCGGGCTCTCCACCTCAGGTGGTGGCGGCGGCGGCAGCAACTGTACCGTTTCTGTTAGCTCATTCCCCTATGGAGAAAGCTTTGAAAGCGGACTCGGTGCCTGGAGCCAAGGCTCAGGCGATGACTTCAACTGGACCCGCGACTCTGGTGGAACTCCTTCCGCTGGAACTGGTCCGGCTACCGGTGCTACTGGTTCATGGTATATGTACGTTGAGGCCTCCAGCCCCAACTATCCTTCCAAAGTCACCTACCTCAATGGTCCTTGCTTTGACTTGAGCAGCGCCAGTCAGGCCAACTTCTCCTTCGCCTACCACATGTATTCTTCAGGCCCTGCCAACGAAGTCGGAACCCTGGATCTCCAGGCCAGTACCAATGATGGTTCTACCTGGACCAGCATCGGCTCCGTCTCAGGATCACAAGGCAATGTCTGGAATACCGGCACCGTCAACATGAACTCCTACACAGGCTCAACCGTTCGCGTACGTTTTGTAGGTACAACGGCGGCAACCTGGCGCGGTGATATCGCAATTGATGATGTAGCTATGTCTACCACCGGGGGCGGTGGAGGTGGCGGTTGCAATACCGTGAACATCTCCCTGACCTTCGACAACTATCCTGGAGAGACCAGCTGGGCCATCACCAATTCAAGTGGTTCAACCGTCGCCTCAGGTGGAACTTACGGTTCTCAGACTGCTGGTTCTACCCTGAACCTGACCGAATGCCTTCCTGACGGATGCTACGATTTCACCATCACCGATTCTTATGGTGACGGTATCTGCTGCGCCTACGGCAATGGTTCCTATACCGTGACCAACTCCACTGGCGGCACCCTCGCTTCCGGCGGTAGCTTTACCACCAGCCAAACCACCAACTTCTGTGTCAGTGGCGGTACCCGTGACGAAGCTCCTTCCGCACTTGCAGCACAAGCATTCTTCGAGGACTTTACCCTCTTCCCCAACCCGACCCGCAGCATCCTCAACGTAGGATTCGAATCCTCAAGCAGCGGTCAGGCTACGGTAACGGTTACCGACCTCGCAGGAAAGATCATGTTGCGTGAAGATGCAGATGTCATCCAGGGCAACAACCAGATCATCCTGAAGGTACGCGATCTTGCTCAGGGCAGTTACCTGCTCTTCCTGAACAACGAAAGCGGACAGATCAGCAAGCGTTTTGTGATCATGAAGTGATTGTAAAAGCATACTGTTCATAAAATAAAAGAGGCTGTGCCGAAAGTGCAGCCTCTTTCTATACCCTAAACTTTGAGTTGATGTTAATTATCCCATTTAGGGATTTTATTGGAACTTGACCAAATGGCTCCGGCTGCTTCAATCGACAACAATCGACAACAATCGACAACAATCGACAACAATCGACAACAATCTGCAGTAATTGCATGGATTTAAAATGCATCTGGTCCCATATTGAATTTAAAGGTAAATAGCCTTTTCAAGCTTATTACATCCTGATATGGGCCAATACCAAGGCGTCGGGGGTTGCAATAGGAACAATAACATCACCATTGGGAGTTACTACCCATGCATTGCCTCCCTGGAGGAAACTTCCCGTTCGACTCAGATCAGTGGGTGGGGTTTGTTCGGTCATCTCTCCGGTCTTGGAGTTAAATTGGAGTTGATGGTAAGAATAGGACCTTGGATCACGTCCCAGCAGGGTGACCATTTCCGATTCCACCGACACCAATTTCCAGAGAGGATTGTGGTATTTGCTTTGAACTGTGGCAGGAATCTTTAGCTCACAAAAGATACCTGAGCCCTCTGTTCCTGAAAAGTAGACCTTTACCGTAGAGGAATCTTGAACGAACCTTGAAAGGTACCATCCTCCATCCTCACTGGGTATTAAGGATTCCAATTCGATTTTCCAGACCTCTTGCCCATCAGCCCCCAGTTTCCCTAAGCTTGCTCCGAATAAGCCATAGGCACTTCCGTGTTGATCAATGGCATGAGGCTTGGAAAAGTTACCATACAATTCCCGGGGAATAGTTACAGGAGTGATTTCCCCGGAAGGGAGCTGTGTATTCCACAACCGGGCCTTTAACTGAGGGTTATAGCTCAGGAATTGGACCCCTCCATTGGAATCAATAAAAACTGGATTGACCTGGGCGTCGGTTGGCCCTTGGTCGTTATGATCCTCTCCATCAAGCCCCAGATCTACCACAGAAAAATGATCATTTTCTTTATAAATCCCCATCGCCTTAGCACCGGAGCGGAGCAACTGAACCAAGTCTTTCTCTGACGGAATAATTAGGGAAACTTCCTGGGACTTGATCTGGACAAGCTCTTTTCCTACCGCGGGATCGTGAGCAAGGACCAGGTAGCCACCATTCTCAAGATCAATTAGACCATCTACTCGCTTACCAGGTAAAGAAAAACGGCCTGTAACTTTCCCCTGTTTATCCAAAACCAGACAATTATCCTGAGCCTGTACGACCACACCGCCCTTGGTCAAGCCATAAACCTTTACCGGAGCCCACCGCTTAATACCTACTCCTTCCTGAAACAAGCCCAGGGCATCTGTCTGCACCTGATTGGTGATACCCGCTTGCTGATTCCAGGGAAGGCGGGCAAAAACATCAATTTCAGCCTTGTTAAGCCAGTGGTCTTGAGGTAGTGGCATCATGATTGCATTGTTTTCTGTGGAATTTAATGTCTTGCGAATAGATTCCGACTGGGAAGAACAAGAAGGGAGAGCTATTAACAACAGACAAAAAATTCTTACCATATTGGAGTGCCAAAGGTAATAGGGTTCGGGTTAATATCCGTGAAATCAATGCCGGCCATCCAACCTGAGAGTGCTTCGATGGTGGTGTCCTGGACTATTCCCGTGGTAAAGGCACCAATACCTTCTCCAGCAGCAACCGCTGCATTCAAGTCATCAGCTGAGAAGTCAGAGGGTGGCCAAAAACTCCAAACTTTGAGATTACCCGCAGCATCCCGTTCACCTTGTGCAATCACGACATGGGCGAGGCCATTCATAAACATAATGTCGCCCCTGGCTGGGGTAGGACTGTCCGGATCCCCAATTGTGTAGGTTCCAGAGGTTGTCATCATATCCTCCAGACGGTCATTTTGATAGAGATCCTGAATGGTAGCCCGGCTGAGCATTCCTACTTGAAATGCAGCAAGCAGGATCATTTCCCAGCAATTGAGAAAACTACTATCGGATCCATCTGGCATCGGAAGCGCGGGGTCCCGGGCAGCCTGGGCAAAATCAGTATTGCCGTTTGCTCCGCTTGGACCCCAGTCCATTTGGTCCCCGACCATATTATTTTCAATGTGGTTAGAAACCACATCGTCTACATTGTCTTTTTCTACCCAGCCAGAATCACCTCCTACATTCACCTGAAGATAATCTTCTCTTCCGGCGATCACCGTCAGCCTGGTTCCCGATGCCAGCATCGGATCATCCATCTTACACATGCCCCACTCTCGCATCAACAAAGTACCAGCGGCAGCGTCAACTATGCCTTGCCAGGGATAGTCTTCTCGCAATTGCGCCAATTGCATTGGAGCTTGGGGATCAAGCTGTAATTGCATGGTGGTAGCGCCGGGAGCTAAAGAGCTATTGCTGATGGAGGAGGCGGTGAGGCTAAGCACCGGGGGGGCCATACCAGGCATGGATTCATTTCCTTCCAGGGATGCTCCTTCTTGACTGTGTTGGGGCGAATTTTCTTTCATAGGGCTTGGGCTTGGCAATAGATAGACATGTATTGGCACTAATTTCGCCATTTTAATGGTGTTTTGCAACAAAATCCCGGTTGGTGAATACTTGAAATTGACTTAGCTTTCCCCATTGAGAGGGAAAACTTGCAATCCTCAATATAAAAGCCCTTGAACCTTTGACCCGGAAACACCTCATATCCCTGACCCTCGCCTCCCTGACCTTTATCGGCCTGGGTTTTCTCCTGTTCAGCTCCACCGGCCGGGACGATGTCTTCAAAACCTTCTGGTCTGCCTACAGCCTCAGCGAATTCGGCAGCATCCTGAACTACAACGGAGAAGCAGTCGAGCAAAGTTCCTCCCTGCTTCAGGTCTTTCTTCTGGGAGGATTGCGTGCATTGTTCGGAGGGGACATCGTGGTCTGGGGGTATTGGATGGGAATATTCGCTGGCGTAGGCAGCATCTGGATGGTTTTCCTGATCGCCCTCGAATTGAAAACCGATCCTCAACGTCTGAAGGCAATCCCCTGGTTGCTTGCCGGTTGTGGATTTCTGGTTTATTGGTCCTTTTCCGGGATGGAGACCAGCCTCCAGGCCCTGACCTTGGCAGGCTTTGCCTGGGGAACCTTGCGCTATCTCGGACACCAGAAATGGGGACCCGTTTTGATCTTCTTCCCCCTCTTTCTCCTCTGTCGACCCGAAAACCCATTTCTGGCCATCGCCATCTTGGGCTTCGCAGCACTCCTGCTCCGCGATTCCCGCAAACAATTGCTTTACCTGACCGGACTGGTGGTCTTCCTGACCGGATGCCTCTTCCTGTTCCGCTACCTTGCATTTGAACGGTTCTTTCCACTCCCGGTATATGCCAAAGCCGGGGGCCTGGGATTTGCAAGAGTTTACCAGGGGCTTCGGTATCTGTTCATACAACTCAAAGACCACCCCGATCTGATCCTCTACACCCTGGCCACCCTGGCCGGCGCCTGGACGGTCGTCCGTCGCTGGAATAGAAGACCAGCTCATACCTTCCTCCTGATCACCATCACCACAGGCGTATTGGCAGTCATATTTTCAGGGGGTGACTGGATGGAAAACGGTCGTTTTCTTGTTCCCTGGTTGTTGCTGGGGATGCTCCTGCTACCCGAAGGCAGGACCTGGAGAACCTGGCTGGTACCGGTACTGGTCACGGTTCAGCTCATGGGAGTGGTTTGGACCGCAAGGCACCATTCTACGGGCCGACCGCTGTGGACCGCCCTTCCCCCAACAGATCAGGGAATGTATACCGCCACCGCTCAAATGAATCCCGCCGCGAGTGACTATCCCTGGTTCGTCCGGGCCAACCGCATCCATGCCCGCGACCTGGGCGTAATCGAAGCGATGGGAGACCTCGTGGAAGCAGAATACCAAACCCGGCGAATTCCTCCCAGGGTATTGAGTCAACAAGCCGGAATGGTAGCCTATTATACCGCGCGGGACCATTTCCGGAAATTCCGCTTCATCGACCTGGTGGGACTGACCACCAGCGACTTCCACGATTGCCCCCGAACTGCGGACCGTGGCCACGGATTCGGAGGCCTCAATATGGACCTGAAATACCTGATCCAAGACCAGGAAGAACTGAAAAGAAAGTGCGGATTTACCCTGCCCGACCTCATCTTTGACCTCGACAATGAGTTGGATGAACGCAAGGACGCATTGGATGGCTACCGGCTCCTGTACCAGGAAAGAGGATATGTGGAAACAGGTGACCCATTCCTCCCCGGACTGGAGGTCAGCCGCTTTCAATTTGTAGCGATTCGGGATTATTAAAATAGGTGTCACCTGGTTTGTCGGAAGGAAGGTGCTGCCAAGTACAAGTAGTGATCGGAAGGAAGGTGCTGCCAAGTAGTGATCGGCAGGAAGGCTCCATCAAACCGGGACAGTCCTGGATGCCAGGCTATACAGTTCGGGCCAATCAATTCATCATGGTCCGCAGTGATCTCCTCGAAAATCCTGCTCCAGCCCCTGAAATAAGGTATTTCTAAAATCACCCCATTTCTGGCACTTAATTTGTAGTAATCCCACCGAACAATTCCTACGTACGATCTGGTCATCACCCCTAAATTTTAGCATTTCCACATGCCTGAATCTATACGCGATCACTCCCGTAGCCGAATTGCTCTACCCATAGTGTTGTTTTTGGTACTGTTAGGAGGATTGTTTTCCCAATTGTCCGCCGAACTCCATCCCGGAGCGATTGCCTTTGTCGGCATGAACACCGATGGAAATACGGATCAATTTGCCTTCGTTGCCCTGCAAAATTTGCCGGCCAATGAGATGATCTATTTTACAGACGCCGGCTGGGATGTAGTAGCGGAGGATTTCAGGCCCGGTGAGGGTTTGATTGGCTATTCCGTACCCGCGAATGGCCTCCCGGCCGGAACTGTGGTTGCCATTTCCTTTTATGGGCAATTGTCCTCTTTGGGTGATCAGGTGACCGCCTACCAAATGGTGAACGGGCAAAAGCGCCCCCTTGCCGCGATCAATAATTTCGGGAACGCCTTCCATGCCAATGCCGTTTCGGAGCAAACTTCAGCCGTCCCGATCGACCTGGCTCAGGGTTATACGGCGGTCTCAGTGGGGAATTGGGACAATTTGAAATACAATGGACCCTTCTCAGGCAACAAAGCTCAACTCTTACAAGCCATCCACGATCCTCAGAACTGGATCGGCAGCAGTGCCTACAACCAGAACTTTGCGGGGATGGGTTTTTCGGTAGCTGCCACTAGCCCCATCATCACCATGGGAGAAGTCCGCTATACCGAAGAAGGGGGTGGGAGTATCGACATAAATATCTATTCCAGCCAGGCCGGAAGCCATACGGCACAAATGATTGTGGCCGGGGGTACGGCTCAGAATGGTTCAGACTTCACGGCCCTCAGCACCGTTAACCTTGCATTTACGGGAACGGGTAAATTTACATACAACCTTCCTATTCTGGACGACACCGATTGCGAGCCGCTTGAGCATATCGTGCTGCGGCTTCAAGCTGCCAACGGCGCCCAGATACTGGCCAATGACCTCGGCATTTCAATTGCCGACAACGACGGAATTGGCTTTTCAGTCGCCCAGGGATTTGAAAGCACACCTCAGGACAATTGGAATTATTCGATCGTCCCCCTGAGCTACAATTCGGAAACCGGCCCCGATCCCGCCAGTATTTATGGACAGGAACAGGTCTGGGCACCTATCAAAAGCTTTGACGCGACCTATTTTGCCCCCCAGGGAACTTACTTCTGGGGCATGCAGGACATCGACAATACAGTGGGAGGGGGAGCATTTGACCATATCCTCACCTTCGACCCGATCGCCCTGGCCGGAATCTCCAATGCGGTCCTGTCCTTTAAGTATTTTACCTTCAATTCCACTGCCAACGATGAGTTGAAATACGCGGTGGCTTTCGACAATGGTACTTCATGGGGGAGTTTTACCACCCTCCCTTACAGTTCTGCGGCCTGGAATACGGTTCAGGTAAATGTCCCACCTACCGCAAGCCATGTCCGTCTTGCCATCGTGGCGCGGGAAAACAGTGGCATTCTCTGTGGGGGCATCGACGAAGTGGAAATATCCGGGGTCCAATGCAATGCTAATTTTACCATTACCCCCGGAAATCTGCCCGCTACCTTATGCAGTTCAGGTGGAAATCTTGCCATCCCCTTTTCCAGCACAGGCAATTACTTCTCTGGCAATACATTTACGGCTGAATTGTCCGATGCCAGTGGAGGTTTTTCTACTCCGGTTGTGCTTGGATCTCTCAGCCTTTCCGGCTCCGACCCTTCTGGCGTGATCAATGGCGTGGTGCCACCCAATACCCAAGCGGGTACAGGTTACCGCATTCGCATTACCTCTTCCAATCCGGCCTTCACCGGTCCCGACAACGGTTCTGACATCACGCTGAGCACCTTGGCCGCCACCCTGACGCCTTATGTCTATGGCCACGGCGCCCATGTCAGTTGCCCCGGAGCTTCCGATGGAAGCATTGACCTGCAGATCACGAGCGGAACCGGTCCCTATACCTATGCCTGGGTTGGTCCCAATGGCTTCACCTCCACAAATGAAGATATCAGCGGCCTGGCGGCCGGTGTCTATACCGTCACCATCAACGACCAGGCGGGTTGCAGCATCACCGAGTCGGTCGCCCTCGTCGATCCGGTGCTCTCACTTTCCCTTGCCATTGATCCGATCTCCTGTTACGGGGCTTCCGATGGTGCCATCACCTCCACCAGCAGTGGTTGGAGCGGTCCCGTAGCCCACGCCTGGACCGGTCCAAATGGTTATACCGCCACGAGCCCGGTCATCACCGGCCTCGGCCCCGGCACCTATTACCTCTCCGTCTCCGACGCCAATGGTTGCAGCCTCACCGACTCCGCTGTCATCGCCGAACCCGGCGAAATCACCCTCAGCCTGAGCAGTCCGACGCTGCCCTGCGGGCACCACATTACCTGCTTCAACGCCGCCGACGGCAGCATTGACCTTGCCGTCAACGGCGGCACTCCACCGTACCTCTACGCCTGGTCGGGACCAGGCGCCTTCAGCTCGACCGCTGAAGACCCATCCGGCCTCGGGGCCGGAACCTATACCGTGCAAGTCACGGACGCCAATGGCTGTGTGGGCAGCTCCGCCATCACTTTGTCGGAGCCCCCGCCGCTGTCGGCGCAGGTGGAGGCCAATTCCTATGCCTGTGGCTTCACCGTTTCCTGCTTTGGCGCTGCCGACGGCGTCGCCTATGTGGTCGGTGAAAGTGGTGGCTGTCCACCCTATACATACTCCTGGAGCAGTGGCGCCACTTCGGATACCGCCACCGGATTGTCCGCGGGGATTCCTTATGACGTCACCCTCACCGATGCCAATGGCTGTGCCATCGTTCGTTCGGTGACCCTGAGCCAGCCCGGGCAGCTCATCGCCAGTCCGCAGATCACCGATGCCAGTTGCGATGCTTCCGCCAACGGGGCGATCTTCTTCCCGGTGACGGGGGGATGTCTGCCACACCAGGTCAGCTGGACCGGTCCGAATGGCTTCAGTTCGTTGGATCAACACCTGGACAGCCTGTTTGCCGGGGTGTACAACTATACCGTCGTCGATGGGAATGGCTGTACGATCAGCGGGAGTGTGACCGTGGCCGCGGAGAACAACCTCGGTGCTTCAATCGGCTGTTGTCAGGATACTGCGGTATGTATGGGCGAGACCTTCGACATCGAAGTGCTCCTGACCGGTACGGGGGCTCATGAAGTGACCTGGTTGCAAAATGGGGATACCATGAGTTTGATTTTTCCGACCGGCCCGATTGGGATCATCAGCGTGCCCATCTGGGAGACCACCATCATTGAACTCATTTCCGTGACCTCTACCTATTCCGAATGTGAAGGCACCGTCTGTGGCACGATTACCATTGGTGCGACTGATTGCAGTGGCCCCTGCGAAGACATCTGTGTTAATACCGGGGTGATCAGCGTTCAGGACCAGGGGGCTTGCCGCACCGTGACCATGGAAGTGGCCTGCGACACCTTGTGTACGGTCAATTTGGGCAGTTGTCCCGGTACCCAGGTGGTGAGTTTTGACCACGATCCTTTTGGCAATCCCATTCCGGCCGGCACCGTGGTCGGCAACCAATGGGCCAGTATGGGGGTGAGCTTCACCTTTGTCAACAACAATCCGAACAAGACCCCGGTCGGGGTGATCTTTGACAGCAGCAACCCTACCGGTGGGGACTGGGATCTGGGGACCCCGAACCAGGACTTTGGCGGTCCGGGGATCGGAGTCGGCGGAGAGCAGGGCGCAGCCGGTGAGAACAATACAGCCTTGGGCAACCTCCTGATCCTCGCGGAAAATACCACTGACAGCAACAACGATGGACTGATCGACGATCCCGATGACGAAGGCGCTGGTGGGGAATTGCAGATGAATTTTGCCTTTCCCTACTATGTCGAATCCCTGAGTATGGTCGACCTGGACAATGGCAATGGCCTCATCCGCGTCCACCAAACCGGCAACCGGGTCACCGATTTCAATATTCCCGGTTTGGGTGACAATGCGGTGAATACGATCCCGATCCAATTGGACAGTGTAGTCCAACTGCGGGTGATCCTCCCCGGCTCTGGCGGCATTTCCGCACTCGCCTATTGTCCGGTTTCTCCCGGTTATATGGACATTTCCATCCCTTGTGGCAATGTGACCTCCATCACCAACGATGCTGAGTTGCCGATGGAGGTGATTTTTCAGGATTCGGTGACGGGTGTGACGGGTATCCGCGTCTATGGATTGCCCAGCGATTGCATCGATTCTACCGGACTTGGGACTTTCCACATCACCTATGAGATCTGTGGTTTGGACAGCAGTTGCGGCGGTGGATTCTGCTTGCCTCTGGTAGCTTACAACCGAAATGGGTGTACCCAGTACGAAATGGCAACCATGGGCCCCGTGGCCATTTTGCAGCCGACGCCACCTTCTAAAGACGATCCGGTAGAGGCACGATTGGCTCGGATAGAGGTCTTCCCCAATCCGCTCAGCTCAGAGGGGACTTTGAAATTGTACCTGCCGGATGGCGGCTTTGCCAAAGTGGACCTGTACAATCTGGCTGGGCAGCAGGTCGGGGCCGTCTTCACTGGCGAAGTATTGGCCGATGAGGAAAAAGAAATCGCCTTCCGAGTGGATGAGCTACCGAGTGGGATTTATCTGTTGCGGATGGCCACCCATACCGGAGAGGTTTTGACGAGGCGGGTGGTGTTGAGCAAGTAGGTTGGAGGAGGGGTAGGCTTTGGGACTACATGGGTCCAGAACCTGGACCGGCTATTAGCCAGGCAAGTGGCTCTTAACAAGTAAATTATCAGGCAATTTTCATAAGCACAATCGACCGGGGTTAGCATGGCTAACCCCGGTTTTTGCTGTTGTGTGCTTAAATCCCAAACTGGCTCTTGATCCCGCCAATAAAGGTCGCATCATCGGCTGCCTTTCTCTGGGCCATATACTGCTTGGCATCTTCACCGGCAGTATATCTGAGCTGGGGGGTTCCATCGGTAGCAGCTTCCCAGATTACTTCAGAAACTACGGAAGCTGGTGAGGCATGACCGCCCATTCCTTGCCAGGCGGTCATCAGTTTACCGACCAGTGGTTGGTATTCGGTGAGTGATTCATCGTTGCTGAAGTCAAATGAGCGACCTGCAAAGTCGGTTGCGATGGCACCAGGCTCGACGATCTTTACCTTCACGCCGATCGCTTCCATCTCATAATGGAGTGCTTCTGACATCCCTTCAACTGCGAATTTCGTTCCGTGGTAAAGGGTTCCCATTGGGAAGGTCATTTTACCTCCGATAGAAGAGATATTGATGATGACACCATCCTGGTTGGCGCGGAAATGAGGGAGTACCGCTCTGGTGACATCCAGCAGGCCGATCACATTTACATTGAACTGACGGGTGATATTGTCACGGTTAAATGCTTCAAGCGGACCATAAGCGCCATAGCCGGCATTGTTCAGGAGGACGTCGATCTTGCCAAATTTGGAGATTCCTTCTTTGACTGCGCTTTCAATCGAAGCAAGATCGGTAACGTCGAGGCGGTTGACCAGGACATTGTCCAACTGGGTCAATTCTTCTTCCTTTTCAGGGCTGCGCATGGTGGCGACTACGTTCCAGCCTTTGGACTGAAAATGTTTGGCAGCATCTTTTCCAATGCCACTGCTGGCTCCGGTGATCAGTATTGTTTTACTCATGATATTGTTGTTTTATTCGAGGGTTTCGATTACTAACAATACAAAGGACGGGTTATTTTATCAGCTTAGAGAACACAGATCACGGAAGAGAAAACACATTTTACTGATGCTGTGGTTATTTACTGATGCTGTGTTTCTGATGCTGTGTTTCTGATGGGGTGTTTCTGATGCTGTGGTCAATTGAATTCTAATTGACCCGTGAATCCCGGTAGGCCTTAGGAGTCAGCCCGGTATGCTGCTTGAACATCCGACTGAAATAATGCGGATAGTTGAAGCCAAGGTTGAAGGCGACTTCGCTCACATTGTCGTTGGAGTTCAGGAGCAGGGTCTTGGCCTTTTCCACCACGAACAGATTGATGTGTTCTTTGGCATTCTTGCCGGTTTCTTTTTTCAGGAGATCGCTCAGGTAGTTGGCAGACAGGTTCACATTCTCAGCGAGGTATTGAATGGTCGGGGTGCCATGCTCCGTTTGCTGATTCGATTCGTAATAGCCCTTGAGCAGGGATTCAACCTGGCTCAACACATCTATATTTTGCTTCTTTCGGGTGTGGAATTGACGTTCGTAAAACCTCAGGCAATAGTTGAGCAGCAATTCCAGATGCGAGACAAAAAGAGTCTGGCTGTGGGCGTCAATATTCTGGTTGTACTCGTATTCGATCTTGGCCACGATGTCGTTCAGGATGTCCTTTTCTTTCTGGGAAAGGTGGAGGGCTTCGTGGACTTCATAAGAAAAGAAGGAATAGTTGTCGATGTTTTTCCCGAGTTGCGAATTGCGGATCAGGTCGGGGTGGAAAAAGAGCATCCAGCCTTTGGCATTTCCGGGGGTTCCTGAGTCGCGGGAGTTCTCCGAATCATCTGTGGTCTCCGAGTCACCCGTTGAAGAAACGACTTGGTTGGGCCCGGTGAATATCAGGACACCCTCTTCAAAGTCATAATAGTTGCGGCCATATTGCAACCCACAATCCGTATCTTTGAGCATCACCGAATAGAAATCAGCTGAGGTACGCATCTTTTTGATTTCCGGGGGGACATTCCATTTTTCTACATCAATGACAGTGATGAGTGGATGCTGAGGCTTTTCAAAGCCGAGGGCTTTGTGAAGCTGGCTGATGGATTGGATGTGGATGATGTCATTTGCCATTCTACAAAGATAGATGGGAGGCATCAGGTTTTCTAACACTTATGCGGGTAGGGGTAACACAGATTACGGGATGCATTTTTGTTTCCGCGATTTTGAATCCGACGTCACATCAGGGTCATTTCATTTTCCCAGAATGAGTGTTCACTCGGCCCAGGCATAAGTAGCACTTGGCCAAATCATGAGTTTGGCTCACGCCAGCTTTGAGTGTCACTCACGCTGGAAGTGAGTATCACTCACGAAATTCATGAGCGGCAGGGGTTGTAATGAGAGTGGAGCTGTCTCTCGAATGGGCCTTGAGTGGTTCTCCGGGCTATTTTTGGCGAAGGCAGGGCCCAGCCAGCCTGGGGAGTGGTGAATATCCATCAGGGCGGAGCCGAAGTTCTGCTTTCCCTGGGGAACACTTGGGGGGGGAAGTAGCTTGAGTGATGCCTGGCTTCAGGCACAGCCGGCTTGGCCGGGAGATATGTTTGAGCCGGGCAGGGCGCCGGTATCAAATCGCCCCTGGGACAGTTGTAGTGGCGTTTTGGAGGAGTTTCACCGGGCCTTGGTCAGATTTTCGTTTGGCCTCCGGGGAAATTTCACTCATGATTTGGCCGAGTGGCACTCATGATTTTCATGAGTGAACTGCCGTTCAGGCCAAGCAGGCTTGGTTTTTGGCGAAGTTCAATTGAGGTGGTGATGGCTGGCACTTGGCCTCAGGCCAAGTACCACTCATGGTGCGAGTGCCTCCACTGATGCCAGGGCCGAGTGTAACTCATTCCCTGGCTGAGCCAGCTTATGCCGCGGCTAAGTGAAACTTTTACTTTGGCCAAGTGGTACTAATGATTTGGCCGGGCCAGCTTATGCCGAGGCCAAGTGACAATTATTCCTTGCGAGAGTGGAACTCATGATTTGGGATCGCCCACTCACGCCTGGGCTAAGTGGTGCTCATGTTCCGGGACTGCCAGCTCATGCTGAGGCCGAGTGAAACTGATGCTCCGGGACCGCTGAACTTACGCCGAGGCCAAATAAGACCCATGCTCCGGGATGGCCAGTATACACTTAGGCCGGGTGGCACATATAAAATGGTCAGGAAAGGATGAGGCCGAGTGCCACCTATGATCTGACCAGGTAAAAGCGGGCGGAAGTGAAGAGATTGGAAAATGTAAGGTCATCTAACAATAACCTTCCCGCTTTTGAGGAATATCCTTATTTTACAGTCGTACTGAATCAAAACCTTAGCGCTATGGCAGCAATAAAAGTCGGAGATACCGTTGTCCTGAAAGCCCACACCATCCCTTATTTCAAGGTGATTTACCTTATGGATGGAGAAGTCATCATCGCACGCACCCTGACAACTTCGGGGGCAATGGAAATCCATCGTCTGCCTCTGGCCGCGGTTTCCCTGCATGCCTTGCCCAAGGCGGATTCCCAGGCACCGGAAGGGTATTTTGACAATTGGTAATTTCCTATACAGGTTAAAACTTGTATTTTTAGTCTATGAGTTTGATTGAGGGGAATGATAAGTTGACAGTAGCCGAGTACCTGGCTTTTGAAGCGGAGAATGAGGTTCGGCATGAGTATTTTGGTGGGGAGATTTTTGCGAGGTCTGGAGGGACGAGGAGCCATAGTGTTATCATTGCGAATATGACAATCGCTGTTGGGGTAGCTTTGGAAGGAAGGGAATGTCAAATAATAGATAGCTCGCTTAAGGTGCGAATTGATGCAGTGGATGCTTAAATGGAATATTTAGTTGTGGAGCAGGATCGCCCTCAGGTGGATGTATTCAGAAGGACAGAGAAAGGCTGGACTGAATTCCAAAACTTTGTCGGGTTGGAAGAATTCGTTGAATTGAAGTCTTTAAATATATCGGTTCCGATGACGCGCATTTATAAAATGGTCCAATTTCCCCCGCCTGAAGTTCACAAAGCTGAGTTGGAATAAACCTAACCAGGCCTGGAACAATCCCCAAAAAACACCCAAATAACAAGGTAACAGAACCCAAGTTCTGGCATGACAAAGCGGCACAAAAGGGGGATGTTGCCATTATGTCAGTACATAATGGCACGATATGCAAATATAAACAAAAAAATATTCACTCTCAATAGGTGGGTTGAAAATAATTCTCAACTGGCTGTTTATCAGTGGGTAAGAGGGTGGTTAATTTGGCCGGTAGAAAATATTTTTATGCAATATTCTTTTTGGCACGGGAAAATGGACTGGTAATTGATGTCCCTGGCACGTTGGTACGCCACGGAGTGCTGACAATCTAAATATTTTTTAACCTTAAAAGTAGATACTATGTCAGACAATTTATTTAAGTCGATTGAGAGTGTCTCCCTCAGCCCAGCTGAGGTTGCAGACCTCAAAAACCACCTTTCTCTGATGCGCCGCCACCTTCCCTTTGCCGTGGGATTGAGCCTGGACGAGCGTACCAATATTCCGACCATCAGCCGGACCAACAAATTGTTTGTGGAGGACATCGTCGATGCGGTGGATGCCTTCCCGGAATTGTTGCCTGGTTTTTTGCCGGAAGCTGATTGGGACGCTGTCTGGGAACTTTACCAGCAAATGGAAGACCTTGAAGTAGAGGCAAAGCAACTCGTTACGATGTTTCGCCATACCAAAATCCTGGCCGGTGCCAAGATTTACAAGGATGCCCGGGAAGTGTATCAGTTGTTGAAGGTGGCTTACAAACGCGGAATCCCTGGTGTTGGACCTTTCTACGAACGTGCTACGCGTCGTTTCGAAGCCCAACGTCTGAGTGGTTCCGGTATGACACCCACGACCGAACCCGTGGAAGATGAAAATGCCCCTGAAGACGGTCCCATGGACCAGGCGGCTTAAGTGAGCCGGTTCGGATTCACTCTATATTCGAGATCCTTCTGAGATCGGATAAACTTAATTCGAATTCACTCTGAGATCGAATTGACGCTAAACTTGAAATGGCCGCCCCGTGGAGCGGTCATTTTTTTTTGCGTGCCGTGCAATGTATAGTTGAAGCCCCTCCAGCTTACACCAGCAAGTCCACCAGTGCACTCTTCAAAGTGGGGAATTTGAATTCAAATCCTTCGTTCTGGATCTTATCCGAATTGATATTCAGCCCTCCCCATAGAATGACGGCCATCTCTCCGAATATAATATCCAGGGCAAACTTGGGGATGCGGAAGAAACTGGGGCGGTGGAGAACATTGCCCAGGGTATTCGCAAATTCTTTGTTGGTCACGCTTTCAGGGGCGGCCAGGTTGTAGGGGCCGTGGGTGCTTTTTTTACCGGAAAAGAACCGGATCGCTCTTACGATATCGTCCAGGTGGGCCCAGGGAAAAGGTTGGTCACCACTACCCGTAGGGCCGCCTACAAACATCTTGAACGGCGTGAGGAGCTTTTCCAGCGGGCCGCCATCCGTGCTCAGGATGGGCGGAATCCGCATAATCACCGTTCTGGTATCCGCATTTTTGGTTTCATTTTCCCAGGCGACACATACTTTGGAGAGGAATCCCGTGCCGGGTCCATCTTCCTCGGTTTTGGCTTTTTGCTCATCGTCTCCATAGTAATTGCTCCCGGAGGCGGAGATGAAAACCTGGGGCTTTGGGTCCTGGGAATTGATGTATTTGACACAGGCGCGGGTGGATTTCACCCGGCTGGAATAGATCAGTTCTTTGTGGGCTTCGGTCCAGCGCTGGCCTACATTGGCTCCAGCAAGATTGACCACCACATTTACGGGGCCGACCGATTC
Organism: uncultured Bacteroidia bacterium; assembly: GCA_964352215.1. GTDB lineage: Bacteria > Bacteroidota > Bacteroidia > J057 > JADKCL01 > CAWUKT01. The sequence goes on along the minus strand of CAYGRE010000004.1, from coordinate 42,315 downwards.
AGGAATCGTACTGCCATCCCATTTCACCTGGGTCAGGCCTTTCTTATCCGAAGAGCGTGAACTGCGGCTCAGATTGACTACCTCATGCCCATCGTCAAGTAATTCTTTGATGAGCTTGCTTCCTACCAGGCCGGAGCCTCCCGTAATCAGATATTTCATGTACGATCGTTTACTTCATTCAACCTTTATCGCACCTGAAAAGTTCGAACAAAAAAGTTCGGGGCCACTCCAGATGGAATGGCCCCGGTCGGGGGTATAAAAACGAATAAACTAATTTACTGAAGGAGGAGCTTTTGTACCTCTTGAGCATCCCTTGTGGAAACCTTGAGGAAATACAGGCCGGCTGAGAGGCTGGATTCCCATGGGTAGCTCCAGGTTCCGGCTGGTAATTGGCCGGAAAAGAGGATTCCCTGGGAGTTGCCCCGGATGTCAAATACCTCAATTTTGACTGGGCCGGGTTCGGGAAGGTCAAGTTTGAGGGTTGTATTTCGATGGGTCGGATTGGGGTTGACCGAGAAATTCAGGGCCGGGATGGCAGCTTGAAGGGCAGTCGGAGTCACCAATTCCAGGAAAGTTGGATGCAATCGGAGATTCAGGCTGTCCTGGGCGGTATTCGGTGGGAAGAGGGCTATCTGGGGAACCATGATGTGGTCGACATAGGGGCGGTCGGGAACCAGGGTATAATTGGATGTAGGGAGAATCCCGAAGGAGAATTCTCCATTTGCATCTGTATCGCGGTAGCCTACAATGGCCTGGTTGTTCAGGACGAGAAAAATCCGCAGGCCGGAAACAGGGTTGCCGCTTTGGGAAGACAGAACCTGACCTCCAATGCTGCCGGTTCCTCCGGTCAGGAACTTGGGCAGGGTATTGAAATCGGCTTGTTGGGGGCCGAGGGTGGACGGATAAAGGGGAAAGGTTTCATTCCAAACCATCACCCCGCCGCCATAGGTAACGAGTTCACCGGGGAAGTTGACTGTACTGGGGTGGGCCTGCACATAGTAAGCAGCCGTAGAATTCAGGTTGCAGAAATAATAGAACCCATCCTGATCGGTCATGGTGGAATCAACCTTCTCCAACAATTGTGAATTGCCATTGTACTTGATCAGATAGACTCTCTCATTGGAGAGCAGAGTATTGGTAGAGGTCCTGACCTGTCCGTAAATGTCAGGAGGTACGAAGCCAACCTCAAAGCTGTCGGTTTCGGTACACCCGCTGGGAGTCATGGCGGTGACATGGTAGACACCTGGTTGATTAACCGTGATTTGGGTGGCACTGGAGCCATTGCTCCAACTGTAGGCAGTGTAGTTGCCGGAGGCGGTCAGGGTTGCAGTGAGGGAGCCATTGCATTGATCAATGGTTGGAGTGCCACTGGCCTGAATGATCTGGGCATTCACCGCAGGAGCAAATTGAATAAATGCGCTGTCCAGAATTCTGCAACCGGAAGGTAGTTCTGCTTCCAGCACCAGCCACCCATTGGAAATCACATTGGCGGTGGTGCCGGTAAAACCATTGGACCACTGGTAGTTGGTGAAGCCACTCAGGGCATTGACTTGCAGGGCAGCGCCCAGGCATCCAGTGATCGTATCCGGTCCATCAATGATCGGTTGGGCAATGGAATAGGGGATGGTAATGGAGTCAATCAAGGTCGTTTGCGATTGATTGGCATCGGTGACGATGCATTGGTAGGTATAGGTGCCTTGTAGTTGGTAGGTAATGGCAGCCTGGATCCCGTTTCCACTAAGACCAGCATCCCCCGACCATTGGTAGGTATAGGGAGGAGTGCCACAGGAAAAAGCTGAGAGGTGGACCTCATTGCAGGATTGGAGTTGGGAGGTCAGACGGGGAGTATTGGCTACATGGATGACAATGGTTTTCTCCTGTGCGCCTGTATAGGGGCAGGCATCGTCTTCCAGCCTGGTTTGGAAATAATAAGTTCCGGGATTGGTCGGGGTAAACTCAAATCTTCCAATGGGAGCTGGGCCGCTAATGGTGTCATTGACCTGGCTGTTCAGGGCATCGCTAAAGGTGGCATTGCTGATACCCTGGTTCCACCAAATACGGAGCGATGAGTTCGGGTCAGGGTCAGATGTCGGTATGTCAAATGAAAGGGTTGAGCCCAGGCACATGGTAAATTGGTCGGGGGATGTTTCGGCTCCGCCACTGATATTGCTATAGGGGTTGATCCGGGGTAGTTGATTGGGACTTGTGAGCAGAGGGGAAATGAGCAGGTCGCGGGTTGTCTGGCCAACAATGCTACCATTTCTCCATTCAGTGATCTCGACACAGAAAAAGGTGGCAAAATTGGCCGTGGAATAGAAATGACCGAACAGGTTTCCAGTGACGGGATCCAATTCCAGGTCGCAATGTGGCCCTAAAGGGGTCAGGTGGGTGAATCCCGGCTTGTAAATGGCATCCTGGCTTGGACTCCTGAGGCATTTGATCATTTCATAGCTCAGGGAATCTCCATCGGGGTCGATTCCTCCCAGGTCTCTCACAAAATCATTTTGAACGAGAATGATTTCCCAATCGGTATTGTATATCGGGGAACTGTTACAGGTAGGCAGGCCGGTTTTCACTTCCAGATTGAGCGCCCACCCCAGGCTGTTATTCTCAAACACAGTGCTGGCATAGGTTCGGCAACAGGATTGGTATTCGAAGTTGTAGTCACAGCCGGAATTGTTGTTGCAGAAGGAATAGTCCCGGTAATATTCGTGGTACTCGACACTTATGACCTGAACGCCAACGGTATCACATTCGGATGCTTGGGACGGGCAAAGCGGGGTGACATCCCAGGTTCTGAGTTGGGAGGTAGGTCCCACAGGTGTCAAGGGGGGGCAATTGGGAGCACTTGGGACAATGGTTGGATTGTAGGCAATGGCTCCGGATGCTCCACCACAGTGTCTGATCCCGCGCAGGTAGACCCGCACTGAGCAACTGGAAAGGCATTCATAGGTCATCTCAAACCCCCAGGTATGGGAGGCTTTGCTTTGAGGGGGAATGAGAAAAAGGAAGACCAAAGCCAGGAATATTCCCTGGAAGGCTCTCTTGATGTTTTCCCCATCTTGGATTGCATTCATTCTTCCAGGGGATACCATCTTCCCCTCCTGCTTTGCTACTCGAATTTCCTGGTGAGAGTCCATTGGGATTGAATAGTTGGTCCATCTGCGGTGGTTTGTGTGGTTGATTTGCTCCATGATCAATTTCCGATAAGAATGATTTTGTGCATTTGGGAAACGCCATTCCCTTCCAGCCGGATGAAATAGATACCTGCTGCTTCTTGTGGTTGCCAGCTTTGCTGGTACTGACCGGCCTGTAAATTCCCTTCGAACAATGTGCTCAACTTCTTCCCATGAATATCATAGAGATCAATTTTCAGGGTCTGAATTTCATGCAGATCGAGCTGTAGATAGGCGTGTTCGGCCACCGGGTTGGGACTGACGGTGAAGGTGAATGCCGAAGCAGAAGGGTTGAGCAGAGTGGGAAGGTAAAGGTCTAGGTGGGTGCTGAAAAGCCGGAAGTCCAGGCTGTCAGGTTGGGCATTGCTGCTGTTCAGTGTGATCTCGGGAACATTGGTTTCATCGACATAAGGCTGGTCAGGGACCACTTTATAGGTGCCGTAGGGCAGATTGCCAATTGAGAAGTAACCATTGGAATCGGTGTCGGAAAAACCCACTACCGCCTCGGTACTGGCATCGACAAGGAATACGCGCAGACCTGCCACCGGATCACCGGGGCCATTGTTCTTATTAGCCCCCTGACTGATCAGCCCACCGATGAATCCGGGTCCACCTGGGTTGGGACCACCAATGGTGGAGAAGTCCACCTGATAGGGACCAGCGGTGGCCGTATAGAACGGAGTCGCATTGTTCCAGACCAGGCTGCTGTCGGCATAAGTGGGGATTTCGTTGGGGTAATCCGCCGAATCCGGGGCTGCTTTGACAAAATAGGAGGTGATGGTATTGAGGCCGCAGAAGTAGTAGAAGCCGTTTTGGTCAGTCAGGACAGTATCTACTCCATTCAGGGTGCCATCAACTGGATTGTAATTGACCAAATATACTTTCTGGTAGGCAAGAGGAGTCTGGGTGCTTGTGGTGATGGTGCCGTACAAATTGGTCCCGGTGATGGTGACATCCACGGAATCCTGGGTCAGACATCCATTGGCATCGGTGACGGTAAGGCCATAGTTCCCCGGTTGGGTCACGACATTGGTTTGGTTGGTGACGCCATTGGACCAGAGATAGCCCGGATAAGTTCCCGAGGTCGAAAAAATAATATTTGACTGGCCGTTGCAGGGATCTAATTGTAGGGAAGGACTGCTGGTGATGATACTGCTGAATGCGGTGGGGATGGAATTGAGGTACACAGAATCGGTGTAAGTACATCCCGCGCTGTCAATTGCGGTCAGGGAATGCCAGCCGTCTGTGCTGAATGAAGCTGAAGGGGTCGTGGCTCCATTTGACCATAGGTAAGTGGCGAGTCCGGGTGCTCCTTGTATGGTGATATTTTGGCTGGGGCAGTGGTCAAGGGTGTCGGGGCCGGGAATGAGGGTGCCAGGAAAGGGTAGGGAAAGGACGAGGGTGTCAAGGATGGTGTCGGCCACTGAATTGGCATCGGTGATGATGCATTGCCAGGGGTAGCTGCCCGCTCCGGGGTAGCTATAGCTGAAGTTGTTGCTGGTGCTGGAGAGTCCGGCGGCGCCAGACCAGACATAAGTATAAGGAGCCTGGCCGCCGCATCCGGCCGCTTGAAACTGTACGGTATTGCACCCGGTGACCGTGGCTACCGCGGGGGTTGGGGTGGTGACATTGATCAGAATCAGCTTTTGCGATTCTCCATAGATGGGACAGGCATCGTCTTCGGTGGAGAGGAGAAAGGAGTATTGCCCATTGCTGGTGGGAGTAAAGGTGAAATGACCGCTCGGATTGTTGCCGGTGATGGTATTCTGAACCGCAGGATTGCCGGTCTGGTAGAAACTGGCTCCGGCAATATGGCTGTCCCAGGAAAGGGCCTGGGTCTGACCGGGATCGCTGTCCACGACCGGAATGTCAAACGACAGCGTTGATCCGGGACAGAGTTCGAAAACATCCGGGCTCGTCTGTACCCCGCCAGTGATATTTTGGTAGGCACCGAAGGCGGGCATTGTATTTCCCGAGCAGGGAATAGTGGTAAGGGTGAAATCTCTGGAATTTGTGCCGATCAGGACCCCGTTACGCCATTCGGTAACATAAACGCAGGCAATGGCGGTGAGGAAATTCCCAGGTTGAGGAATGGCGGTAAAATTGCCTGTATGGGGATCCAGATTTACCGCCCAGCTTGGTCCGAGGGGAGCATTGGGGGTAAAGGAGGGGACGTAGATGCAAGGGGTATTGATTTGGGCATAGCAGGGACCAAGGCTGTAAGAAAGGGAATCTCCATCTGGATCATAAGCCCCCATGTCTAATTGAAAGGGTTGCGAAGCACAGAAAAACGGATTGGCAGGGGAGGCGAATTCGGGAGAACTGTTACAATTGCTCAGGGTGCCATTGAGGGTAAGAGATCCCAAAAAAAGAGCGGAATTTTGGGCTACGTTGTTGACAGCTGGGTTTCGGCAGCAGGTTGAGAAATTCACGGTAGCAATGCAATTCGGGACCAGGCTGCAGTAGTCAAAATCCCGGTAATTGTCTTCCAACTGAACCCCGACGAAACTGCCTTGGTTGGTGCAGTTGGTACCTGAAGCAGGGCAGATGGGGGTGATTTCCGTAGTCAGAACCGGGGATGCCGAACCGGTGGCGGTGGGGGCAGGACAAGGACCACTGACCTGCCAGTTGACGCTGTTGGCAAAGACTGCCGAAACTGAAGCGCCACAATCTGTATAGGCTCGTTGGTGAACCCTGACGGTACAGGTTCCGATGCATTCATAGGATATTTCCAGGCCACGGACGTGGCTTGCATTGGCTTGCTGACTCCATGGATTGATGGAGGAGAGAATCAGAAGTCCAGGAATCAGGACCTTGTTTTTGATCAGCAAGATGTTTCGGAACGGCTTGTCTCGCATTGGGATTAGGGTAAATCTTTGGACATCAAGATAATGCTATGCAGTACCCATATTGAGATTCTGGCCCTAACCGGTCAAAAACGGTTGCTGATCGGTACGAGATACACTGAGATTTAGAGGGGCATCGTGATGCTTGCACCGGGATGGTGATGCCTACACCGGGATGGGGATTCCTACACCGGGATGGGGATTCCTACACCGGCATCGCTGGGTTGCCATGAACCACCTGCCCTGGCTGCACTTCCCGCAATACCACAGAGCCAGCTCCAATTAAGGCACCTTTGCCCACCGTAATCCCAGGGTGAATGATGGCACCAGTTCCTACGAAGACATCGTCTTCAATGATGGCATTTCCACCGACCCGGACCCCTGAACTCAGGTGGCAATAGTTTCCGATGCGGGCATCTGTCTCAATCGAGACGAGGGCATGGATGATGTTCTGGTCTCCGATCACCGCATTGGCGTTGATGACGGCACCTGCATTGACGAGGTTGCCAAAGCCGAGTTTGGCGTAGGGGGAAACCGTAGCCGCAGGGTGGACGGCGACCGCAGCGGGTTTCTTCGCAACATCGGCCATGTATTCATAAGTCCGTCTCCGCTCCGCATTGTCACCTACCGCAACAAAATATTCGACCGTCTCACCCGACATAACCGTTTTGGTATCATCGCTTTCCATCCGGGCAAACACTCCGACGTCATTCAATTCAGGGACATTTCTTGCAGGATCATTTTCCAGAATTCCGAGGACTACCTGATCAAGGGCAGCAAAGACATCCAGGGCGATCCGTGAAGTCGCATCGGAGCCGACCAGTACAATATGCGATTTACTCATGCGGGCAAATATAGATCAATTTTTCCTTTCAGGAAGGAGGGAAGGCTGGGCATTTGGTTCCTGAAGTACCCATTTCCCAATCCCACATTCAAGGCACCTGAGAGGCTGGCAATATGTCTGGTGCAGCCTGATCATGGCCTGACCATCTTCTGCGTGCATGGGAGCGAGTCCATTTTTCTCAAATGCCCGGATAAACCGGTTGTTCTCAGGTGCGATTGATCTGCTTACATTCCGGCTCTTTGCTTCCCAGTTCCGGTCTCCGTGGGCCCTGGCATAGAGGATGGAAAGGGGGCGAAGGCAATTGAGGAGAATGGTTCGGAGGGTGGTATACCCGATTTGTTTGGGGGCCGCTTTGCTGACCTTGCCAAACCGCAGGTGTTGCTGCCAGTATTCGGGCGTCTCAAAAACTTTGTCGCAGAATGCGGCCAGCCGGTCTGGATCGAGGAGTTCGGTGAGTCGCGACTGGTGACTGATGAGCACCCCAAGTTGGGCGAGTCGAACCGTGGGGAAATTTGCCGGTCGCATCCTATGCAATTTCAGCATGATCGGGGCGGGTTGAAGCTGATGCAGGGCGGATTGGTATTTCCATTCTGATTGCAGGGAGTCCATATAAGGATCAAGGGGTTCCCCAATCAAGGTGCAAGCCATTCCGAACAGCAAGGCCTCTCTTGAAAGGGAAATATGCTGGTGACGGCGCAGGATTTTGATGGGCAAATGGGTGGCAAGAGTTTGAAAGGCTTCTTTGTTGACCGGACCTGCCATGAATCCAGCGAGATCGTACCAGATGGCTTGTTCCCAGTCTCCATGCAACACATCCAGTTTCGCTTGGGCAAGTTCAAGCTTTCGTTCAAGCCTTTCGGCAGCCACCCGGTCCAACCAGGATGTGCGTACTCCTTCTGGCAATCCCTTCAGTAAGGGTCCGCAACTGGGATGATTTCCGACTTTGTCCAGGCTGGTTGATCGTTGCATCAGTCCAGCATGAATGCGCCCATTGAGCGAAACCTCCGGGATGGGGGTGCCATCTTTTCGAAGAATGGGCGCTTGCCCATTTCCGCCAGGAGGCGCGGCCGTTTGCCCATTCACATCACGAGGCGCGGCCGTTTGCCCATTCACCTCAGGGGCCGCAACCACTTGCCCTTCCGCCCCCGGCGTCAAAACCACATGCAATACAACCGCGTTGTAAATCGGGTCATCCTGATGTCGGTGCTTGTACCAGTCCCGACTGTCAATATGTATTTCGACATGCCCATACTGTCTCATGCCCCCAATCTCTACCCTGGCATGGAGAAAATCCGGCCCCTGGTCGTGGTTGCGTGTTCCGGGATCAATCACCCGTACAGACTGACCGTCTCTGGTATGCCATTCAGCTGCGTAATAGCTGCCCGTCTCCCAGATATAATGGAGAAATGTTTCTTTCATGCTCCAAAGGTGGAACAAGGCAGCCCTGAAGTGGATGGAAAAAAAATGGGAATGGTAACGGAAAAGCCCCTTGTCTGAAAGCGAAAAGCCTACTCCGAAGCCTTTATTTGCTGCCACTCCCCGAAGAGATTATTCAGGATGGAATAGGCGGTGTCGAGGTCAGCCGCAAAGGTGAAAATCCCTTCTTCATGGCCTGACATGGCAAAGGAGGCACATTCCGGCAGCCGGGTTGTCCGGTAAAGCCGGGAAACTTCCCGAGCCATTTCGGGGGTGCCGTAGGCGACGGAAGGGTCGGTACTTGGGTAACGGGAAAGCATCCATTTCCAAAGCTCCAAATGGTGAACATGAATCACGGCTTTGATGTCCGGTGAGCAGGCGTAAACCGCAGCATGGGTCAGTGATTCAGAGGAGGCCTTGACCGGGCCCTTGCAAGCAAGCGTATTGGTGTCCAGATCCCAGGAAACAGCCCGGCAAAAATGGTCCTCGTTCAGAATAGGAATATCCCCGGTTTGGGTTCCCGAAACGATGAACTGCGGTGGATTGGGGGAGAGAATGCTGATATTTCCATATCCAACCTGGTGTTCTTCATAATAACCAATCAGTCCCTGGGCATACAGTTGATTCCTGACCCTGATGATTTGCTTCAGGTCATCGGTGAGAGGAGGGGTTTTCTCCCATTGGATATCAAATTTGATATAACCTTCGTCGATCATCTGCGAAGGACCAGTTTCTGGGTCCATTGGTAAGCATCTACTTCTGCCCTGAGAAAATAGATTCCGTCGGGAAGGGAGGAGAGATCCATGTTTTCCTGCCAATCGGTGCTAAATGTCTCTATTTGGGTGTTGAAGGTGGACTTTCCCGTGAGGTCAATGACGGAGATATTCCAGCGTCCGGTAAGCGGGGTACTGACTTTCAGCTTGAAGTTGCCGGTGCCGGGGTTGGGGTAGACGAGGATGGAACCCATTTGACCCGGATCATTGGAGACGCATTCGGTCACGTTGAAAGAAAAGGTCTGGGTACATCCGTTGTTGTCGGTGGCTGTAACCCAGTAGGGGCCGGGAGCCGTGATGTTGGTAAATGGAGTGGTGGCTCCGGTCGACCAGATTTGGGAGGCATAGCTCCCTGAGATGGTGGGGAGTACACTGGAGCCATTGCATACGACGGTATCGTCACTGATGATCAAGGGGGGGGACAATTGGCCGTTGATGGCGAGGGGCCCGAGGTTGTTGCTGGTTGCGGCCGGGGAGGTCCCGGTGATACGGGCCTGGTAGGCATTCGCATTGGGGGCCAACAGGGGGACGGTGCCGTTGAGGGTACCACCAACGCCGGTGTTGGCACCCGCAACCGCATAAGGACTGGCAAAACTTCCGGTGGAAGAGGAAAGCTCGGCGGTAAAGGAATTGTTTGCTTCAAAATAGCCTTCCAGATGGTAGTGGAAGCCGAGGGCAGAATCAACGCAGGGACCACCCGGTCCAGTCACCGAATCGAGGATGATGGCAGGATTGAGGCTGGCGTATTTGCCCACATACAAATCCATGCTGCCCTGAACTGATTGAACAGTATCGGTCCCAAATTCCAGCTGACCTATATAGGAACCACAAAGAAGAATATTTTGCTGTGCATCAGCTCCGATCCCGAAAATGTCGCGGGTATCAAAATAGTGAGATGTCTCAAACAGTATCAGGGCACCGGTGCTGTCTATTTTGGCAAAATAGAGGTCGTCGGCGCCACCACTGGTGACATTGTTATTGCCAATTTCAAAGGTACCAAAGTAGAATCCACCGATATAGATATTTTCCTCAGCATCGATCTCAAGGTCTTCCACAAAATCAAGGGAAGAGCCTCCTGCTTTTTTCGCCCAGACTACGCTGCCATTGGGATTGGCTTTGCCATAGAAGATATCCTGAGAGTTGGTAGCGGTTAGATTGGTGCCCCCGACATTGATACTTCCGTCAAAGACGCCACAGAAATAGATACTTCCATCCGGGGCGCATCGTACACCGGTGATCTTTTCATCTCCGGGTCCGGTAAATTCTACAGCCCAGAGGACATTGCCACTGGAATCCATTTTCACGAGGCAAGCCTCTTCTCCGTTGACGCCGTTCAATGTCTGTCCTCCGGTGGTTGCAGTACCCTGAAAATATCCTCCGGCTACCAGGTTTTCGTTTCCATCCATACCGATGGCATAATATTCGTCGTCCATGGTACCTCCCATGGCCACGGACCAAAGGTGGTTTCCAGTGGTTCCGAACTTGGCAACCATCCCATCTTCCGCACCGTTGCCCACCAAGGTATCGTTGTTAAAAAAGGAGCGTGTTTCCATGCGGCTGCTGATGTAGCACTCTCCGAGTTCATTTCCCAGGATATCTGTTCCTTCACTGAAGACGTCTCCATCCAGGGCCAGTCCCCAGATTCGATTTCCCTGGGCATCAAAACGCGCTACTATGATGTCTCTGGCATGGCGTGATCCAGCGGCGGGGGGGCGGTTAAAGGTAATCTTCCCATATCCGGTCACGAAAACCGAACCATCTGGCCCGGCATCGATCCCATAGATACGGTCCAGTTGAGGGCCGCCAAAGGTCTCCACCCAGATGACATTTCCATAAGGATCGAATTTCGCCAGGAACATATCGTTGTCCCCATTTGCGGTATAGGTGCTGTCCCACAGAAAAGCAGCATCGGCAAATTCACCCCCGACATAGATATTTCCCTCTGCATCGGAATCGACATCAATGGCAAATTCAACAAAATTGGAACTGCCTCCGTCGGTAAGCCATTTGTACCCGGTTTGGGCCTGGCCAAGCACCGGGGCTATGATCAGCAGCAAAAGGAAGGTGAATAATGTACTGTTACGCATAGGAATTGAAAATAAGGGTCTCACCATGAAACTACAAGTATCAAGGTAAATGTATGACGATTTCAGGGGACCGTGTGTAGGAAAGGTTACGGTGCTGCCTGTCTAATCTTTATAAACCATTGCGTAGGGATCTACCGACAATTCATGCCTGAATTCAGGTACCAATTCCAGGGTGGAAATGTCAATGGCGGTGATATACCCATTTCGGCCACCGCAGGCGGTGGTATGGTGGGGGGCTGGACCATCGGCATTGGCATTCCGGTTGGCGACGTATACGAGACGGCGGTTGTTGTCTACTTCGACACCGTGGGGCTGATAGCCTGTATAAACCTCCTTGACGAGGGTCATGGAATTGTAGTCGATGACGGCGACGGAACCCCGCTTGAAGAGGTCGCCGGAATTGAGGGCGGTATCTTCAGAGCAAGTGACGAATAGGAGGCCACTTGCTTCGTGGAAATCAAGTTCTGAGGGGTAATCTCCTACCTGAATGGTGGAGAGGAGGATGTCGGTGCTGGCGTCGTAGAAGCGTACCTGGCCGGCGTATTGGCAGGTGACTGCGTATTTGCTGCCATCTGGAGTGAACAATACTTCATGTGGTCCCAGGACTCCACGCGGACCGGTATCGGTATTTCCCTGAACCAGGTCGATGAAGTCGATGCCATCTGGTTGGGTCGGGTCGGTGTCAAAAGTGATTTTGTACAACTGACTGCCTTCCTGCTCGGTTACATAAATTCCGTCAAAAGCAGGATTGAAGGAAATTCCATGTGGATTGGTACCTACCCCGGTATTGATGGAAATGCCGGGGGTCATGTTCTCAACGTCAGCGACTTTGACTACGCCACCAGCCAGGTCAACGGCAAAGGCATAGCGTCCGTCAGGTGTAAGGCCAAATGTATTCCAGCTGCCATTTCCGATCTCTACCCGTCCGACCAGTTGATCGGTGCGGGAATCATACTTTTCGATATAAGGGTTGGCAGCGAGGAAAACCACGTACCAAAACCGTTTGTCCGGGGAGAGTTTGATGTAGTGGGGAGACTCAATGATATTGGGGTCGACACCGATGTCAATATAATTCATCACGACCCTGGTTTCCGGGTCCATGGTACATACCTGGTCACAACCCTGGTTGACGATGTAGATTTTTTCCCGGTCCGGGTTGTCAGCGAACATGATATTTCCGGCTTCGCTGGGGGCTCCCTGGTCGATCCAGTCGATGATGGTCATCACCTCGGAGCGGTCCAGTGGGGCTCCGTTCAAGGGCATATTGGGGGTCTGGGTGATCCCCAAATCAGGATAGGTATTGATGAAGTAGATCAGGTAGCTCTGGTCGGTCCGGTAGGGAACCACCGCGGCACCAGCCCGGCTTCCTTTGAACATATCCTGCCAGGTCGCCAGGGACAATCTTCCTTCCCGTTCAAAGCTGTTCTGGTCGTGGCATCCCTGGGTGGCACAGGTCGTGACCAGGATATTGCCCACCTCCTGAGGAAAGCCGCCTGATTGGATGATTGCGTTTCGTTCACAGGCACTGAATGCTACCAGAACGAGCAGCGAAAGGAGTAAACGGGATGGGAATTTCTTTGTCATTCTGTTACGGGTACGATTACGTCAGCGCGTTCTCCACTCTTCAATGTGACGGGGATACCGGCACGGACCGGCTGCCCAATGGCACTGTCAAATCCGATCCCGAAGACGTAATAGTCTCCTTTTTCGAGGCCGGTGAATTGGAATTCAGCATTGACATTGGAGGTGGTGCTGTCGTCGTAAAGTGCGGGGTCGATCCCCGGTGACAACAGGCTGCCGTACTGGATGTAGAGTTTTGCATTGGGAATGGGGTCCGCATGGTGGGCGGTTACGCCTTCAATCCGGGCTGTGCCTCCGGGACCTTCTTCGGTACAACTGCTCCAAAACAGGCTGACCATGGTCAGCATTACAATCGGGATAAATACGTTGCGCATGAATCAAATTTAAAGGAAAGTCATCAATATGCCCATCCTATGAAGGGGATTATTCTGCTTTTAGAATCTTCTTGGTCGCAAGGACTACACCGTCAGCCTTCACGGTCAGGTAGTATACGCCCGAAGCCAGGGGATCGGTTGCAAAGTGGAATTCGTTGAGTCCGGAACGCAGGCGGTCCCTGATGAAAGTCTTGACAATTCGGCCTTGCTGATCGGTGAGGAAAATCTCACCCATCACATCGGCATCGACGGTGAACTTGACCACAACTCTGTCCTGGGTTGGATTCGGGAAGGTGGTGACTTCGGTGACAGGTTTGGGGGCATGGTTGCGGACCAGGGTTGGGTGGCTGTATTCTGCGATCCAGGTTCCCCCCTGACGGTTGAAGCGTCCCCAGGTGGCGGCACTCCATACTACACCCGGTTCGTTGTATTTCGTTTGCAACCCACTGTAATCGCCCCAGCGGTCAACCCCGGAGATGACATTGATATAAGATTGGCCAGCTCTGGCCCGTACTACATCGGAATAGCCGACCAGTGGGTCGTAGTAGATCATGCCGTAGGTGGTTGCGGTGGAGGTACCGGTATAGTTGACGACAATCATCGCCTCTTCTGAGGGCGGGGCCAATCCGGCCCAGGTGATGGCAGGGTAGCCATAATCCAGCAACGAATCTGTAAGAATGGTTCCATTGATGGTATTGGCATTGCCGGGATCGGTAATGGTACCGTGATATACGCCACAAAGGCCGGTTGTGGGAGCCAGGCAATTGCCTACAAACTGGATTTTGCCATTTTCGTACATGGCGTCGAGCCAGCGGCCATCATTGGTAGCCAGCAGTTGGGTGAATTGCTGGATGGCATTGGGGGGCATGCCGTAGTCGACATCGGCGAGGCCGTAGGTGACCAGGAATTGGGGATTGCCGTTGATGGTATCGGTGATTTCCATGACAAATACCGTGTCGTTGGCTACGGCAAAGTTGCGGTTGGAGACCAGGTGCATATTGGTTCCGACAGGGTAGGAGCCACCCTGGGCCGGGCAGAGATTGCGGATGCGGCCGTTGCCAAAGTTGACATTGTCCCAGAGGCGGGTATCGAGGGTGCCGCCTGCATAAGCGCTGTCCAGGTCAATCTGCCAACAGATACTTTCATCAAAGCCGGTTTGCCAGGGTTCGCCATTGCGCAGGAGGTTGCCGGTGATGAACAATTCATGTTCGTTCAGGGCGATGATGGGGTAATCGGTCCAGAGCGTGTCCTGGTTGGGGTCGCCGGGAAGGGCATACAAATTCCAGCTTCCAGTGGGGTCATTGGTTTGGGAGAATCCGACTACGATTGCCGAGGTCGTATTGTCAAAACCATTCAGGCAGACGATGATGAACCGGTCATGAATAGGATCGTAGACGGTCCGAGGGTCGTATTTTGAGGCGGAAAGGTTGAGTGGGGCAGCCCAGGCATCCAGGGAGATGCTCCCTTGTCCACTGCCATCACTTTTGAAAAAGAAGATGTTGGAGTTGATGACGGAGACGATCTGGGAATCGTTGGAGATCGACATGTCATTGTCGTTGGGAACCCCGTCGATATAGTTATTTCCGTTGAAATTGACTCCCAGCAGGGGGTTGTCTGCGAGGCCGGTAGTTCTGGCCCCGGTAGCGGGTTCGAGGGGGCGCAATTGGGGAAGCTGTGCCTTGACTTGTTCCAGATAAGACCGGTAACTTTCTCCTCCCGGAGAAGGGGCTTCCAGGCGACGCAGTTGGGGATGGTAATCATTCTCAACCTGGCTGGCATCGACAGTTCCTCCCAGGGGGAATTGCATTCTGTGTGATTCCTGTGCGGAGAGGAATTGAAATGACAAGCAGGCAAACAGGAGTAGTAGACTCTTCTTCATACGGGTGTACAGTTTCATTAGAATCCTTAATCTAAGAAATCCCGCCAAGAGTCACAGATGTATTTGAACGAATATGGATTATCTCAGCAGAAAGCGGCTTATTTGAGTACTTTTAGCGACTCTACTTCTCTCATCCAGTCCATATATCCCTGGGTCAGGCACTGCTCCATAGGACCGCACCAGTGCCGCACCACCATCCCTTTGACTTCAAGAGTTTTCCCTTCGAGCTCCCGTACCCGGTCCCTCCAATCTTTCCCGTCCTCTTCAAATGCTGCGGTTTGGATAAAAATACCTGCTACCCTGGGTTGGAAGCCTTTGTCGGTATAAAGTTTCCCTTTGATTGTTTTTTTCCCAAGTTCTTCATCGTGTCCCTGGTCGTCTTCCGAATACATTTCTTCCATATTTTCATTATCATCCGGCCTGTTTATCTCTTCTCCGCTTCGCGTATCGGCAGATGCATCCATATTGGCATTGTCATCCACAGCACTGGTTCGGTTTTTGCAGGAAGTAACGACCAGGCCGATGGTGAGACAAAAGAGAAATAAATTGAATTTCATGCGGGTGTTAATTTGAACTGCAGTTTCTGAAGATGGGGTTCAAAGGTGTAAAATAATAAAATTCGTACTAAAATCCGGCTGCCGCATCATCTCTCCTGGTATGGTCGGCCGCACCTTCAAGAAAGCCATCGGGCCGTACCAGGATGGCATCCACCCTTCCGATCGGTCCCCTGTCTTCAAGGTGGTGGCCCATTTCGGTAAGGGCGGCCCGGACTTCTCCGGTCAGTCCACCCTCTTCGACATACAATACATCCGGAAGCCATTGATGGTGAAATCTGTAGTGGTTGACCGACTCCTGCATGGTCATGCCAAATTCAGCCACATTGAGAAAGCATTGGAAGACAGAGGTAATGATAGTTGATCCTCCGGGGGTTCCGGCAACCATATAAAGTTTCCCGTCTTTTTCTATAATGGTCGGCGTCATGGAACTGAGCATGCGTTTGCCAGGTTCGATGGCATTGGCCTCATTTCCAACGAGACCGTAGATATTGGGAACACCGGGTTTCGCACTGAAATCGTCCATTTCATTGTTGAGTAGGAACCCGCCGCCCCTGACCCATACCCGCGACCCGTAGGCACTGTTGACGGTGGTGGTAATGGAAACCGCATTCCCAGCTGGGTCGACGATGGAATAATGGGTGGTTTCGGTGGATTCCTTCCATGGTTCTCCGGGGCCCAGGCTGTCGCTGGGTGTCGCAGCTTTAGGATCGAAACTCGCCATTCGCTGGTCGGCATAAGCATTGGAGGTGAGGTTAGCGAGGGGAATGTCCACATAATCAGGATCTCCAAGGAATTCGGCTCGGTCGGCAAAGGCCCGCCGCTCTGCTTCTACCATGAGGTGAACTGCTTCCCTGGATTGGAACCCCCATTCACCGATGGGATAATTGTCCACCATGTGAAGCATTTCTGAAAGGATGATCCCGCCCGAGGAAGGTGGCCCCATGGAAATGATCCTGAAGTCTTTGTAGTCAGAAGATACCGGTTCACGCCATTTTGCATCGTAATTATCGAGGTCTTCCTGGGTGATCCATCCCGCCCCTCTTGCCATTTCTGCCAGCAGCAGTTGGGCCGTTTCTCCGGTGTAAAAGCCGTCCCGGCCCCTGTCCCGAATCCGTTCCAGGCTCTTGGCGAGGTCTTCCTGAATGATGAGGTCTCCCGCTTTCCAGGCCTCCTCCTTTACCAGGTACCCCCTCTCGTACTCCACTTCGATACCAGGATTGTATTTCAGGAAGTCCTCTTTTACATCGTTGAGCCAACCTGCCTGGTTTTCAGATGCCGGATAGCCTTTTCGCGCCAACTGGATGGCCGGCTCGACCAACTCGGGCCAGGGCAGCGAGCCATATTTCTGATGTGCTTCATACATTCCGGCTACCGACCCTGGTACACCCACCGACAGGTGGCCACGGCGACTCAGGTCTGGTATCACTTCCCCGGCTTCATCGAGGTACATGTCTTTGTGTCCTTTAGCGGGTGCCTTTTCCCGAAAATCAAGGGTCGTGGCTTGTCCATCGGCCTGCCTGAAGACCATAAATCCTCCCCCACCAAGGTTCCCGGCATAGGGAAACACAACTGCAAGGGCAAAATGTACGCCCACTGCTGCATCAATGGCATTGCCACCGTTGAAGAGAATGTCCCGGCCTACCTGGGCTGCTTCAGGATGGGCGCAAACCACCATCGCCGAATCTTCCAGCAAGCCACGCGGGGGAATAGGGGTGAGATCGGCCTTGGGGGATTTATCACAGGAATGCAGGAGAAGAATACCCAGGATGAAGGTCAGCAAAAGTGTACGTTGCATGACCTGAAGATAGAAAAGTCGAAGGATAAGCGAAATAACTATCTTTGCGCTATGGAAATCAAAGGTCATGCATTTCGGAGTATTTGGATGGATCCTTCCAATCAATTGGAAGTCAATATCATCGATGAGCGCCATCTTCCCCATGAGTTTGTGATAGAGAAACTGTTGACAATGCAGGATGCAGCGATTGCCATCCGGGATATGCATATCCGGGGTGCCCCTTTAGTTGGAATTACCGCTGCTTTTGGGATGTATCTTGCAGGTTTGGGCCTGGGAAATGACCCTAACTATGACCGTAAATTGATGGCCGCGGCAGATGTATTGCGCGAGACCCGGCCTACAGCTGTGAACCTCTTCTGGGCGATTGAGCAGCAAATGCTTTGTCTGGGGCGTGGCAAAACCGGGGCGGAAAAGACCGAGGCGTTGCGCATCAATGCATTGAAACTGGCGGAGGAAGACGTTGAGACCTGCCGGATGATCGGCCTACATGGCATCCCTTTGATCAAGGAAATTTATGACAGGAAGCAGGACACAGTCAATATCCTGACCCATTGCAATGCGGGTTGGCTGGCAACGGTAGATTACGGGACTGCAACTTCACCCATTTACCAGGCCCATGATGCTGGAATTCCGGTGCATGTGTGGGTGGATGAAACACGTCCGCGCAACCAAGGGGCTCGCCTGACTGCCTGGGAACTGGGACAGCATGGGATTCCCCATACTGTGATCCCGGACAATACGGGTGGACACCTGATGCAGCATGGCATGGTCGATCTCTGTATCGTTGGCAGTGACCGGACCACTGTGACCGGGGATGTTGCCAACAAGATCGGGACCTACCTCAAGGCCTTAGCAGCCAAGGACAACAATGTTCCCTTTTATGTAGCCCTGCCGGGATCGACTTTTGACTGGACCCTGAAAGACGGTGTGAAGCAGATTCCCATAGAGACCCGGGATGCAGACGAGGTCCGCTATATCCAGGGATGGGATGGAAAAGAAGTTCGACAAGTGTTGTTGACACCTGAAGATAGCCCCGCCATCAATTATGGTTTTGATGTAACCCCGGCAAGATTGGTCACAGGATTGATTACCGAACGTGGAATCTGTGAGGCAGCAGAATATTCAATCTTAACGCTCTACCCTGAATTTGCGCCCATGGCCTAGCAAAAAAAAGTCGCCCCCGGGGAGGGGGCGATTTCGTGAAGTAATCGAAGTGCGTTATACAAAATATTGATTGAATTGACTTATTGTCTTTTAATTGCTCGAATGAATATAGCTTAGGGATATCGAGTACAATCACAGGAAACAATTACATGTATATCCTTTGATAGTACTGGAGTGGAAGGGTAAAATAGCGTATTCCAAATGTAAGAAAAATGATCTAAAACACAAAAACATGATGGATTATTTATTGGGTATATACCCTTCAATACTGATTTATGCCGAATTCCTTAAGTGGATATGATGAGGGGCTGGTTTATAAGTAGTTGTTAATCAATATTTTGTTGATCAGTATTGCCTTATTTGTTTCGACTTTTATTATGTACAGGCCGCTCTTTAAAATTCCATCGTTCCAGTAAAGTCGGTAGTTGTAAGATTCTCCCGGGCGATAAGCCCATTCTCTTACCACGGTAATTTGGCCTTTCATATCAATTAATTCACACTTCAGGGGTGTCGCATAGGGGAGGTTAACCTGAATATTCAGCATGTCCACTGCGGGGTTAGGGGATACGGTCAATTGCTTTCGGGCGGGCAGAATCTGGTCTCTTCCGACCGGGTTGGTCATTTGCAAGGCTGTGAAGGCATTGATCCTTCCATAGCCCATTTCGGGAGACCAGGTTCCATTTGCCAAAGGAGTGCTGTAATTGTATCCACCGACTTTGTCACAGGAGGTCTCCAGGATGGTATGGTAATCCTGAAGGGTCAGGCTTGAGTCGAGGCTCATGATCAGGCCCATCACACCGGCAGCATTGGGGCAGGCAGCCGAGGTGCCGTTAAAGCCAAAGGTGTAATCGGCTCCATCATAACCATTGGCACCTACCATATCGGTTGTGGCTATTCTGACTCCGGGAGCGGTAACATCCAGGCTGTCGCCCCAATTTCCTTCCCAGTTTTCCCCATCACATGAGTTGGGGTTCTTTCGTTCGTCACACATGGACGAAGCATTGACTGAAAATAAATCCGCGCGTCGACCCGGCCAGATCGGTGGATCTCCTTCATTTCCGCTGGAAAAGAAAATGGGAAGCCCCCGGCCGGAACGTGCACTGTCCAAGGCCATGTCCAGGGCTGCTTCTACCACGCCGGTACCTCCCGGCAATGCCCCCAGTAAGTTATCTGTCAAGCCCCATGAATTGCTGATCAAAGAAGCGTTTCCATCCTGCCAGGCCCAGGAAATGGCGGTGGCCATGTCCCCACCCGTAGCAAATGGCAGGGGGCTTCCAAAAGGATTGAAGATGTAGGTGAACAGCTTGATGGGAACGATGCTGCAATCGTAGCAAACTCCGGCAATCCCGATCCCATTGTCTCCCTTGGCCCCCGCAATGCCAGCGCAAGCGGTACCGTGCCCATCACTGGAATAATTTGTATTTGGAAAACCCTGAGAGCCGTTGCCGGTGGCATCGTATCCCGGCAGGAGGTTGCCGGTCAAGTCGGGATGGGTGGTGTCCACGCCTGAATCAATGATGACCATGACCACTCCCGGATCGCCGGTGCTCAAGGTCCAGGCATCGGTGACGGACATATCTGCTCCCGGAGTGCCATTGCCCTGGATGGCGAGGCCTTGGTTGTCCAGGTTCCACTGGTGGTTGAAGTAGGTATCATTGGTTCCGGCGTATATCTGGAATAGGAGATTGGGTTCGGCGAGCAATATTTGTCCTTGAGCTTGGAGTATTTCCGCAACCTCTATCGGTGGCAGGGGGCGATCAGGTGTCAATTCGATCACCATCCAATCGGGAAGATACGCATGTGGCGTCACGCTTGAGATACCAAGCAATTCCAGGTAAGGGCTGAAGTCTTCGGGTGAGGTGCCGGCTGTGGTCCGGACCATGATTTGGTTGGTGATCCCAGCCAATTCTCCGGAAGGAGCCTCCAGAAATGGTTCTGCGAAGCGGATGCCGGATTGTTTGCGTAAGCGGTCGAGCAGGTTGGCCAATTCCTTTTGGGTATGGGGTGCCTGTGGTTCAGCCGGATCAAACCAGGCCAGGTAATACTGTCCATTGACGATCGCCTTTTCATTGAAGGGGAGAAAGGCTCCGGTTTTTGTGAGTTGATCGTCTATGCTTTGCAGGCTGAGACCGGGCTCCAGGCCGATCAGTGCACAGCGCAATGAATATGGTTCATTGCCAGCCTCTGCCGCGAAGAATTGCAGGCAAAACAATACAACCAACGTGAAATTCTTCATGGCGAAAGTGACTTGAATGGAATTGAACAGGGATGCCTTATCAGGGCAGGAAGATAAACCTATTTGTGGGAAATAATTACTGTACCACTGTGAGACGCTTGCGACTTTTGGTCCTGTACTCTCAGGATATAGGCACCCTCAGGAAGGTCATTGACCGGGAGTATAGTTTCCAGCTCTCTGGACTCAACGGTGAGGATCAGGCGACCCATTTGATCATAGAGTTCAAAATTGGCAGGAACCGGCTTTTCCCGGCGCACAACCAAGTTGTCATTTGCAGGATTGGGAAATGCCTGGAACTGAACCTGGGTAGGAACAGGTTTGCCAACAATCACTGGTCCCTGGTAGGTAATAGAGCTCAAATCGGGTCCATCAAAGGAGGCTTCACAGAGGATGTATCCAGAGCCATTCTCCCACCAGGTAAAGGTGCTATCGGTATAGGTGCTGTCCTGAAAAAGGCTCCAGCCAAGGAAGGGAACGTGTATCCAGATGGAGTCCAGGGTATTGGTGATGGTCCTTACCCGGAGTGTATTGTGGTTTCCATCGGGCAAGATCAGGTCCCCATAGGAGTCTGCATCCAGAGTCCGAACGGCAGTGCTGCGGTAGCGCACGGAATCGGTAAATGGGACAGCGGTAAAGGGAGCTGAGATGTCGAAGATTGAAGTATCCACCAGGGTGGAACCGTAGGTAAACGGAAACTGCGCGATGACTTGTGGGTCTTCCAATGGAATGATGAAGGTCTGGCCGACATTGGCGGGGTCACCCGCGAGGCCGATGATGCTCAAAGACTGAGCATCGTATTCCAGGTAGCCGTATCCTCCCAGATCAGGCTGGGAAATAGAAAGATTTGAGGTTGGGAAATCGGCTCCGTAGGGGGTATTGGCCGGGTCCAGAAAACCAATGGTATCAACTCCATCCACTCCGAGACTGGAAAAGTCCCAGCTTTGATTTGGACCATCCCCCCCAAGGGTGAAGGTGCTGTCGAGAGAATTGTCGATTCCCATGATATAGGAGGACCCAACTGCACCGATGTCAGCATCGGTCAGGGTGATCTGAGCAGACAATTGGAAAGCGGTAAGAAAGGCAAGCAAACCGGGTATCAGTCGTTTCATATTCAATGAATTTAGACACAAGATAAACGGAATTCATGGTGGAGACAACAGGAATCAGCAGAGGAGCCTGGTTCCGACAAAGAGCAGGCCGCCCTTTTGAGGCGGCCTGGGTAACAATCTTGTATTTTGGTCAGCTCTTTTAATCGAGCTTTTTCAGAACTTCATCGGCTTGCACACTGAAAGTATGCCTTTTGTTTCCAGCAATTTCCTGGAGCAATTTTCGGCCTTCTTCGGTTTTATTGTCGGAGAGTAAGGTGAGGGCGAGGTTGTATTCGCCATCGTACTTAAGTCCTCCGTTCAGATCGATGACTTCCTGGAAGTAGAAGGCTGCACGCTCATAGTTCTCCAATTGGAGGTAGCAATGTCCGGCCATGAGTTTGGCACGGGCCAATGGAATACTCTCAAATAATTTGGAGGCTTCGTCGAATTGGCCTTCTCCATACAGGCGGCTGCCGCGGTTGTAAGTACGTTCATCGTCTGAGAGACCTGCGGCCCCTTCAGAGTTCAGGTCACCCCTGATAACTCCATTTGGAGGATCGACGTAGTAGTCCTGGGGGTTAAATCCATTTCCTTTAAAAAGGAAGATGCCAACTACAGCAATGATAGCAATAGATGCGGCAATGGAATACAGGCGGAAAGACTTGTTCTTTTTGGTTGGTGCTGTTTCTGAGACAGCGGCTGGTTTAAACTGAATCTCTTTCCCTTCTTTTTCGGAATCTTCCTGGTCACTCAACTTGCGGTCAAGCTCCTGGTCGATATCGGCCATCATTTCTTCGAATGCTTCGGTTCCGGTCGTTTCAATACCTTCCAGAGCATCTGTCAGGAAAGGATCGTCTGCCAGAGCTTCTTCAACTTTTCTTGCTTCTGCAGGGCTTAATTCACCTTTTGCGTAAGCGAGTAGTTGCTCTGGGTCCGGAGCTTCCGAGCGGAAGAATATTTGATCGATTTGTGAATTATTCCGGCTCATTGTCTAGCTTTTTGGGTTTTTCGCTTGGGATAATAATAACTGAAGATTACGCTTACCGTTTTGAATATAGCTTTTCACTTTTTTCAGCTCGAATCCCGTCCTGTCAGCCACGTCCCGATAGGACAGTTCTTCCAGGTAAAATAACTGGATACACCTTCTTTGGTGTTCTTTTAATTGCGCCATTGCGGCTTTCAAGACTTCTGATTCTGATTGAGCTTCAGTATCAAGATGCTCAAAGTCGGGGCTTTCCATAAAAGTTTGTTCGATTTTTTCTGGCTGGAATTCCTCCTCTATGATTCCCTTCCTCTTGCGGATGAACATCAGGCAATGGTTGCGGGTAAAGGTGTAGAGCCAGCTTTTGAAATTCGAAACTTCATGGCTTTGTAGTTTTACCAGCAATCCCTCGAAAATGTCCATAGTCGCATCTTTTGCCTCTTCACGGTCTTTGAGGTATTTGATGCAAGTACCGAGGATCAGATTTTGGTATTGCTGGAAGAGATCTCCGACATAGCGGTTGTGGCCGGTTTCTTTGTACCGGTTGATCAGGTCGAGGTCTTTGTCATTTTGTGACGAGAGACTGGACCCTGAATTCTGGTTTTTTCCTGGTGCGGAGCTGTTTCCCATTCGGTGCGTTTTTCAATCCGGATAAGGAGCTTGATTTAATTGGCTTCCTTCAAAGGTAATTAAACCTTTGGTTGCTGTACAAGTCAGAAGACTATATAGAAATAGAAAAGGCCCCGCTGAAGGGGCCTTTTCCGTTAATTAAACAAAAATAGCTTTGGATATAATATATAGTGCTTCTTTACTGAGATCACTTCATAATCACGAAGCGCTTGTTAATTTTCACGTCTCCATTGTTAAGGATAAGGAAGTAGGAGCCTTGAGCCAGATCGCGCACCTGAAGGGTTAATTGATTCTGACCAGCATTGACTTCTGCGTCCTGACGAAGCATGATCTTTCCGGTGAGATCGGTAACGGTGAGTGTTGCCTGACCTTCGCTGGATGAATCAAAACCTACATTGAGGATGCTACGTGCCGGATTCGGGAAGATGTTGAATCCTTTGAAGGCGATCATGGGCCGGACGGCTGCTGAAGCTTCACTCGGGAGGCCGGCACTTGGCATGCTGGCACCACCGACACAGAAGTTGGTGGACTCTGAAGTGGTAAAGCTGCCACCGGACGCTACGGTACTGCCACCAGCGGTTACGGTGTAAGAGCCACTGCCATAAGCGCAGCAGATACCATCGCCATAGGAGTCGAAGATGTTGAAGTTATAGCAGCCGGCATTCAGGCATTCGGATGCGGTGACGGTAGAACCGGCAGGCTGTCCGCTGTATGTACCACCTGAAGCAACGGTTGCACCGCCTGCATCTGTAATGGTCCAACTGGTCTCACCGGGATAGTTGTCCAGGGTGATGGAGATGTCGACGGTGGTACATCCACCTCCTCCGGGAGAATCATTCATACCTACATTGTCGACTGCAATATCGCCGCGCCAGGTGGCGGCAGTGGTGCCGACAAAGCGTACTTGTACGGTGCCGCCCAGATAGGCATTCATATTGACACTGGCGTTGTTCCAGACATTGCCTTGTGATCCTGAGATGGAGCCGAGACTGGTCCAGGTGGCACCATTGTCGTCACTGGCCTGGAGATCCAGGGTGCCGACTTCATTGGCCGCACCAGTTGAATACATGTGGTAGCTGTAGGTAAAGGTCGCGGAGGTTTCTCCGGAAAGGTCAAAACAGGGGCCATTCAGGTAAGTCACCTTGCTCGGATAGTTCGGGCTGGATGCTTCCACGTACATGTACCAGGTACTGCTGCCGGCTCCGGTAGATGGGCCGGTTCCTGTGGAAGGAGTTCCTCCGGAATCGCGGGTCCAGTCCAGGTCGTCGCCTGAGCCCTGGCTCCAGAGGCCGGTACCGCTTTCAAATCCTTCGCTGTAAGGATAGGAGCTGACGTTTGCAGTACAACTGCCACCGCCACCACCGCCACCGGTGCTGCTGAGTTCGAAGTCGTCGACGCAAAGGTCTCCGGACCAACTGCTTCCGGTGGTACCGTTGAAGCGGAGCAGCATATTGCCACCGCCATAGGAGCTTAGGTTTACACTTGCGCTGTTCCAATCGGTTCCCTGGGCACCAGAGAGGCTCCAAACGGTTGACCAGGTTGTTCCATCGTCGTCACTGGCCTGAAGACTCAGGGTCCCAACTGCGGTACCGATCATGTGGTACTGGAAGTTGGCGAAGACGCTGCTTTGTCCACTGAGATTGAAACAGGGGCTGTTCAGATAGGTGGTCTTGGAAGGATAATTGGGGCTGGAAGCCTCGACATATACATAGTAAGAACCTTGAGATGCTGCACTGGGGCCGGTTCCGCTGGAAGGAGTTCCACCGGTTCTCAACGTCCAGTCCAGGTCATCACCAGTACCTTGGGACCAGTCGCCAAGTGTATTTTCAAATCCTTCATTGTAGGGGAAGGTTGCGATGGGGTTGTCACATGGATTTCCACCGCCACCGCCGCCACATGGGCTGAGGCAACTGGCATTGGTGGTCGCACTGCGAATTACGTTTCCAGGCTGGGGACCAAATCCATTAGAGAAGTTGATACCGACACTTTGGATGTGGCAGTAGCTCATCATGGTTCCACCACCGGAGGGGAAGCCTGGGAGGGCACAACTGCCTTCAGTTTGACCTGAACAACCATCAATCGCAGTGTTGTTGCCATTCCATACACAAGCATGGGTGTGACGTGAACCGTTCAGGTGACCCATTTCGTGGGTTTGTACCATGATGTTCCAGCTGTAGGTAGGTACACTGCTGTAGGTGCTGTTGATATTGGAGAAACACATGCTGTTGTCAGGGTTGCTGTTGCAAAGACCTGCGAACCCGGCAGCGATTCCACCGGATGATTTGTAAGAAACCATGTGGGCCATGTCGCCATTGAAGCCATTGTAACGACCCTTGAACTGGTTCAGCATCCCGGAAGAGCTTTGGTTGGTGTAGGCACTTCCGCTGGCAGTGATCACATTGACCTGAGACAAGGCATAGTTCAGGTTCTCGTTGGCGTAAAGGGTGGCTACTTCATTGAAGTTTCCGGTTATAAAGGCCGTGGTTCCGGATCCTTTACCCTGGTAGATATCGTAATCGACTTCGTAGTAAATGTTGATGCAGTCAGTCAGCGCACGGGTATTGGGTACACCATTGAGCTCATCACTGGTATAGACACCGCCATCGTCGGGCGTTCCGCATTCAAACGGATTGGCGTCATTCAGATTGGCATCGTTGAAGATAATATGAGTGCGGGCTGCATTGTTGTTTTGCAGTGCGCCCAGGGTATAATTTCCTACTCTTGGAGCGGAAAACATACCACGGACTTCGCCATCAAAGATGGAAACAGCGGCAATGGAGCCTTCCATATCTTTGATCACACCACGGTAATAAGTACCCATTTCCCATTCATGTGCAACCGGGTCAGAGGTGGTGACGGCAAAATTAGGGGCAAAGATGTTGACTTTGACCAATTCGACATCCAGCTCAACACCTTGTTCAAATGGAAGACGAAGGGTAATGAAATCAGGGGCATCAATAGCCATTCTTTGTGCGAATTGCTGGTCGAAATCCAGAAGGATTGCCTTGCTGACTTCGGCTGATATTTCCGGATGACTTCTGAGGGAGGCGGTTTGTACCTGAAGCAGGTCGTTCACAGGGGTGAATTGCTGTCCCATATTTTTATGGAATTGGACCAATTCAGCGGGCCTTAAGGGACCTTCGGATGGTGCTTGTGCAAACAGACTGCTTGCGAACAGCATTAGAGTGAATAGATAAAGTGATCTTCTCATAGTTTATAAAAAATTAAGTACAATAATCCTTTCCGAAGCCGATATAAGCTCCGGTACCTTTGACAAAATGGACGTATGGGTATATGACTGTTGACTGAAAGAACAAATACCTTTCCAGGTGCTATAACAGAAAGGTTAAAAGGTGCTAGTAAAAAGTATCTTTACGCTGTGTTAATATGATTAACCATGTATAACACGATTGTTACCAGAACTTAACTTAGGGAATGTCCCTCTTGATTCCAATTTTGGAGCTCCTGGTGTAAGCTTTTTGGGAAAAGTGCGGGAATTTTACTGGATAGTACGTTGAATATTGTCATCAGACCGCAGCTGCATACCAGTTTCCATATCGTAGACCTGTACCAGGTGCAGGTTCTCCGTTTCATTGAGCAGACCGATCAGCTCTAGGTTGAGCAGCCCCGCCTGAACCTTAGGATTGACGACGCGAAAGACCTGTTCACCTCCCCCCGGTTTTTCCAGGGCTTTGCAGGTGCACCTTGGTTTGTAGATCATCTCTTCCACCAAGGCCTGGTGAATTGCGGTCAGGGCCGGACTCTTTTTACGCGCACTGATCCTGGGAATTTCCGCCTTGATTTGCCCGACCGTGTCTCTTTTTGAATTGATGCAGTAGATCTTTCTGACCCAATGACTGAACTCGATTTCGGATTCCTGTTCTGCGGGTGCGGTCTTTACCTCGAAGAATTCTTCTTGTGGCACCCCGAGGTCCATGGGAACTTCTCCTTCACTCACGGCGCCCTTCCAATTTCCGACCACCCGGCCGGAAGTTAAAAATACCCCCCTGCCCCGGCTTCCATTTCTGCGTCCCGGTTGCATCGGTTCAGTTTCATTGGTTGCATCAGGCTCTGCCAGCACCCTGAAAAACCCTTCGTAACTGATCCGACCTTTCAGGATGCGCGTGGTGCCGGTCTTTTCAAAGGTGAGCGTCCCGGACAATACATCGCCATCCGCGGTGAGTTGAGCCTGAACGGGTTCTCCGTCAACTTGTCCATTAAACACACGCTCTTCAAAGTTGGATCGCTTCCAGTTGTATTCGGGAGCTGGTTCGGGGGAATTTCCACAGCCAGGAAGCATCGCCATCAGGAGAATCAGAAAGGGTAGGAGTCTGAGCATGGGGAAATTTAACACTCTTTCTCCTTATCTGCTTACTCCGATGTCACCTGATATTCTTTTGACCTGAATTTGGTGCTACCCAGAAGTTCATCCACGATATCCCTTTATTTGCCACTCAAACTTTTCGCTGTCCTTGAATGCACAGAGATTGCCATCGGGGTATGAACCCGGATCGGCCCCACAAAAAAAGGAGGTAGGTCGGGCGACGCTATCCTCCTTTAAACTAATACGGAATTAATGTTCGAAACCCTCTATAGGGTCGGAAAAGAAACGCGATTATTTTTGAGCCATCTACAGTGGCAACTGTTATGAAATCTTTGCAATGATCATCAGGGGTTTTCGTCCCTGCGATGCATGCAATTTGGGATTTATCTCAAGGCTGTCAACCCTCGCTTTTATACACTTGAATTGGATAAGTACCCCTTTCGTACAATTTGGTAGACGAATGCGAAAGGAGGATATCCACAAATTTATTATCTTCCACGACCATGAAACCTCTCCACATCCAAACTGATCGCCTCCTCATTCGGAACCTCAGATCAACTGACCTGGAAGATTTCCACGTCTACCGATCCAACCCTGAGGTAACCCGTTACCAGGGATTCGATGTGATGAACCTGGAAGAAGCCCGGAGTTTTATTGAAAAGCAGCAAGAAAAACTATTCGGGAAGCCGGGCGAATGGGTACAATACGGGCTGGAAGACCGCGCGCGGAAAAAGCTGATTGGAGATTGCGCCATCAAATTGCAGGAGGATGATCCGAGGATCGCTGAGGTGGGCATCACTGTCTCTCATTTGGAGCAGCAGAAGGGATTCGCCAAAGAGGCATTCACCGGTATCCTGGATTTTTTATTTGGGGAGGAAGGCCTGCACCGGGTAGAAGAGACCGTCGATGTAGAAAATGTGGCCTCGATCCGTTTGCTGGAAAGCATGGGTTTCCGTCAAGAGGGGCATTTCATCGAGAATATTTTCTTCAATGGTAAATGGGGCAGCGAATACCGCTATGCGATGTTAGAGCGGGAATGGGAACTTTCCAAAACTAAAACCAATCTGCGATCCATGAAATTCTTCTCTGTTTGCTTGACCTTACTTTCGATCATCTTTTTGAATGCCTGTTCTGGTGGGGCAAAGGGTGGTCCGGAATTGAATTTAGAATCAGTCCGGTTGAAATATGATGCGGAAAAGGTAGAAACTTCGGTCAAAATAGAGAAGAGCATGGCTGGAGAAGGCAAGCACCTAACCGTTGATGTCATCAATTCGGCGGCATTGGAACGTGAGGGTTTTAAAGAGGGGAGAGCATTTTCATTTTCTGCATTGACCACCTATGAAGCCTGCACGGAAAAACTGAGGTCAGAACTGGTAGCTATCAGGATCGCCCCCACTTCCGACGCAGCGATCCAGTTTACAGAATCCACCGTCTATCCCACTGAGAAACTGGAAATCCAGGCCCGGTGTAAGCGGATGGCTGATCAGTTTATAAAAGGAAGGTTGGAAGGGGATTCGCTCTTGATCTTTTCCAGCTTCAACTCCCAATTCATTCCTGACTCTATCATTTCTTTCAATCTGCTGCGCTTGTCAGAGCAATGGGGGGCTTTGCAGTCCTCCGAATATGAAGGCGCAGGTGATGAGTTGAAACTGCCAGATGGGAAACTGGCAAAAGGCTTCTATTTCAAGGACACCTATGAAAAGGGAGTCTTACGCACCCGGTTTGCAATTTCTATTGGACCTGATAACCTGATTGTAGGGTTCACAACTGGAAAGATCGGGGCAGAGTAATTGGTTTCCCCTGGTGGCACGAGCCAGGGAATCAAACCTCCTCGAAGGTGGCACCAGCATCAATCCACCTCAAAAGCTCGGCCCCAAAATGACCGGCTGGCGTCTTGAACCCCGGTTCTGTCACACCATTCAATACCTGCTCTGCGACATATAGGCTAGCCTTGGCCGTCAATTCATATCCATTCAAGGTTTTGAGCCGCACTGTTTTCCTGACTCCTGCCGCATTGCGGGCCTGGCCCCAAATCAGGCTGAAACTCTCCGCCCGTTGGCTGGCCGTAGGGCCTGCAGGTGCCTTTTCCACCCTTGCCTGGGCCCGCTTTTGCACAAAACTACTGCGTAGGATCGGCCCCAGATATCGGGCCATCTTCAGACCCTTCCGTGCCGAAGCCGGCAAACTGATGTATGTAGACACATTGGGAATCCCCGTGGTGTAGAATGCGGTGGAGACATCCCCCCAGGGGATGCCGGAAGCAACGGTAGGCCCCCGGCCAAAATCAACGGTAATGCTGTGCTTGCCAATCGGAACCTCGGTGATCTTGCCGTTGATCCGCTGCAAATTGGGTTGGCCGAGACTCATCACCATGGTGGAAGCTGTCCCATGAGACAATTGGCTGCCCACCGACTTGAAAGCCAGTTCCAGATGCGTGGCATCGGGAAGCAATTCCTTGAGCCGTGCCGCGGTGCAGTCGGTCGGAACCACATCGAATCCGACTCCCGGCAGCAGCATTACTCCGGCAGTTTTGGCTTTTTCATCCATGGCAGCCAGCCCTTCAAAGACTTCAATCTCACCGGTGATGTCCAGGTAATGCACCCTATTTCTCAGGCAAGCTTTCGCCATTTGGCGATAGGTCCGCACGTAAGGACCAGCACAATGCAGGACCATGGCGCAATCCTTCATTGCGGCATCCAGGGAGGCATCGTCATCCAGAGAGGCAGCATTCCAGGGCAAATTAAGCCGATCAGCCAGGGCTTGAACTTTATCCTTGTTTCGGCCTGACAGCACCACGGGCAAATTCTTCTGCGCCGCCAATTCTGCAATCAAAGTGCCGGTATACCCGTACGCACCATAGACCAAAATCTTATTCATAATTCAAATGCTCCCCTAAGGTTATGATCGAAATTTCGTATTATTGACCAAAGAACAGGTCCAATCATTGACCAAAGATAGAGGTCCATTCCATCGAAAAAAACATGGCAAGGATAAGCAAACTAAGATTGTGTTTCGCGATAGGTTGTTTGATGCTCATAGCGGGTTGTCAGACCGATGATCAGGCATCCCTGGAAAAAGCTATTGTGGAGGGTGAGATTGGTAAGGTCAAGCTATTGATCGAGGAAAGCTCCGTGGATGTGACCCAATTGTTGCCGGAAAGGAAGCGGTATCCATTGGAGATCGCGGCTGAAAATGGGCAAGGAGAGATCGTAGAGTTGTTGCTGAAGGCTGGGGCAGATCCGGACCAATCGGTTGGCGAACTTCCCCCTATTTTACTGGCCTTGAATTCTGCAGACCAAGGCAAAGGAGCCCTGGTTCTGATTGAGGCAGGGGCGGACATCAAGGTGCAGGACAAAGATGGATTTTCCCCGATGGACCTGGCGCTCTTGTACCAGATGAAGCCGGTGGTCGAAGCTTTGCTGAAGCAGGGGGCAGACCCGGAAAAGGGCGGTTTCTATTCAACTCCATTGCATGGGGCTGCGGAATCGGGGAATGTGGAACTGATCCAAACCCTGCTCAATGCCGGGGCTTACGTGGACGCGAAGGACGAATTCGAAGAATCCCCACTTTTTTACGCGATCCGTTCCAATATTCTTCCCGCTATGGAGACCCTGATCCAGTTCGAGGCGGATGTTAACCTGAACAATGATATTGGAGAAACGCCCATTTTCGAGGCCGTTTACTATGCCGATTCCATCAGTCTCGAATGGTTGATCGAAGCCGGGGCCGATGTCAAGCACCAGGACGATGGGGGAGATACCCCTTTACACCGTGCCGCTGCAGAAGGAAATATTACCCTGGCAAAGATTCTAATACAGAATGGCGCGGATGAAAAGGTCAAAAACCTGGAGGGAATGACCCCGGAAGACATGGCCAGATCAGAAGGTCAGGTGAAAATGGCGGATTTTCTCAGTACCCAGTAAAGAACATTTCTGGCAAGTATTGGAATTGCAATCCGGAAGCGGGCCGAAATCAATCCAGAACAAAATCAATCCAGAACAAAATCAATCCAGGCCGAAATCAATCCAAGCCGAAAACAATCCAAGCCGAAAACAATCCAAGCATAGCTGGTCAGGTAAGTCTCAATCTGGAAAGCGCAATTCCCGGGCCTTGATCTCGTATTCCCATTCCAGATTCCCACTGTTGTCAAAGGTTCGCAGGGTGCATACTCTGTCATCGAGCGGTCCGGAAATATCCACAGATCCAAAGTTTCGTTCTACCACCAGGGTACCGGGAACACGCAGCGGATTGTTGTGCTCCACAAACTTTTCCCGGTTCATGGCCCGCTTGAGAAAAGCCGTCAGGGGAGAGTTGGTAAATTCGTAGAAAGGATATCCCCCCTCTTGCTCCATCTTCAACAACTCAGTGTAGTGACGGTCCCCGGAAAGAAAGACCACCCCTTCCACTTCCTGGTCGCGGATATAATCGAACAGGATTTGCCGTTCATCATACATGGCAAAGCACTCGTAGGCATTCAGGTCATTCAATACCTGGGAGCCATGTACGATAAACTTGAAGGTCGCAGTGGAAGCTGACAACCTTTCCTTGAGCCAGGCCATCTGTTCCGGTCCGAGGATTTGCTGACGGGCTGAATCAATCCGGTGGTAGCGGTCATCCAACAGGAAAATTTCGCTGTCCATGTATTTGAAATGGCTGAATACGCCGGGAGTTTCATCGGTTCCGAAGTAGGGATTGGGCCAGAAGGACTGAAAGTTCGCCAGGGTCGCATCTTTGTTGGCAAAGGTGCCGTCCGAGTTGTCGGGGCCAAAATCATGGTCGTCCCAGGTAGCGTATTGGGGGCGACTGGTGAAGAAACGGTTGAACTTTTTGTGCAGGCGCATGGTGGTGAACTTCTTCTGCATCCTTTCCTTGTCGTCCCATTCACCAAACAGCATGTAGTTGTTGTCGCCCAGCCAGACCATGAAGTCACCCTCCACATCGGCCATGGTCTTCATCGCCTTGTTCCGGTTTTGCCAGAGCAGTTTCCATCCTCCTGTAACGAAGAAGGCACAGCTTCCGATCAAAAATGAATATTGCTCCTTGACCTCTACCGGGAAGGTCGAGAGTTCATACGTTTCTTCCACCTCCTCGCCATCGAGGGAGATCGAGAGTTGATAAGAGGTTTCCGGCTCCAGGCGAATGAACTCTGCCTGAAAGGGAGCATAGTCTTTCCAGAATTGAATCCCGGAAACATCAATCGTCTTCTTATTGATGGTCTTTTCTCCCTGGCGCAAGCGCAATTGAATCTGGTCCACATCCTTGGCCATGCACCAGATCTTGAAGGAATTGGCGGTGGTATGTCCCTGCATCGGAGCCGAAGCCAATTGCTGTCCCATAACGGGTATTACAGTCCAAAAGCAAAGCAACAGACAAATTACAAGACGGGAAAATATCCGGGATTCCAAGTGCTCGACCATACCCTTATTGCTCATCGCCATTCTTTTTCTTTGGTTTCCGCCCCAGAATCCGACCCCACATTTTTTGTTGTTTCTCCTTAAAGAGAGAGAACTTCCCAAAGATAAAAGCAAAACCGAGCAAAAGCACACTATAAACGGGGAGCAGTACGATCAAAAGCAGCCACCAGACGAGGTGGTATTTTTCAAAACCCATGGCCAGGGTGAGCCAGGTGTCCAACTTGGCAGTCAGCGTACCGGTACAGGCGAAAGTGGCCAGTACCAAAATCCAATGGACGATTTTATGGTTGGTCCAGTGCATCCACCCTTTTTTTAACATCGGCATATTGCCGATAGGCTTTGAAAGCAATGACTCCCCAGCCGACTACTGGCAGGCCCATAACCCCGGCAATCATCAGCGGCCACCCCGCCATGATGGGCAACAGGGCAAATAAGATCAGGATTCCCAAGAGGGCCATGTTGGCAACCAGGGTACGTTGCAGCAATTTCAATTGGTGGGGGAGCAGTAGCTTGCCTGCCGCATCCAGAAAGGCTTCCATCCCAGGGAAGGATCGGTTTCTGTACAGCCGTTTCAGGCTGTTGGAGGCACGGTCGAGCGGATGATAGGGGTTGCCTTTGCCCGGCTCGAGTACTTCCTTGTATGCTTCCTCGAAGGCTTTGACATCTCCATTAACAGCCGCCAATGTTTCACTGTCCAGGTCTGGATGAAGATCCACCCCACAGACTTTGCACTGTACCCGGGTGCTGTCCTGCTCTGCTGCACACTTTGGACAACCCGTCCGCAACAGTTTCCTTAGGTTATCTTGCTTTTTTGCCTTCGCCATAATTACCCCTTGATATAATCATCGACCAATTCTTCCAGCATGTCCAGTGGCACCGCGCCATTGGTGATCACTACATCGTGGAATTTACGAATGTCAAACTTATCTCCCATGGCCTCTTCGGCTTTGGCCCGCAATTCCTGAATCTTTAACATCCCGATTTTGTAAGCCGTGGCCTGGGAAGGCATCACAATATAACGCTCTATCGCCTTTACAATATCACCTTCCGGATTGGGGGTGTTTTCTTTCAGGTAGTCAATGGCCTCTTCCCGGGTCCACTTCTTTGAGTGGATGCCGGTATCCACTACCAACCGGCAGGCCCTCCACAATTCCATGGCCAAACGGCCAAAGTCCGAATACGGATCCTGGTAGTAGCCCATTTCTTTGGCAAGGAATTCACAGTACAAGGCCCACCCCTCGATATAAGCCGTGAAGCTGGTATGCTTTCTAAATTTAGGTAGCCCTTCCAGTTCCTGGGCAATCGCGAGCTGCATGTGGTGACCGGGGATGCCTTCGTGGAAGGCCAGGGCCTCCATCTGGTATGAGGGCATATTGGCCATGTCATAGAGGTTCGCGTAGTAGGTACCGGGTCGGCTGCCATCAGGGGCGGGTCGGTTGTAAAAGGCTTTTCCGGCAGATTTCTCCCGGTAGGGCTCGACCGCTTTGACCTCGATGGGGGCTTTGGGAAGGGTACCAAAAAATTCAGGCAAGGTCTCCCGCATTTGGTCGATCACCGCAGTAGCTTCGGTCAGGTAGCGGTTCCGGCCGGTCTCATCATTGCTGTAATAGAATTGCTCATCCTTGCGCATGAATCCGAAGAACTCCTGAAGCGTACCCTCAAACTCCACCTTTGCCATGATCTCTTTCATCTCTCCATGGATGCGTGCCACTTCCCGAAGCCCGAGGTCGTGGATTTCCTCGGCATTCATATCGGTGGTCGTGGTGCGTTGTAAGGCATAGTCGTAAAACTGAGCTCCCCTGGCGAAGCGCCATACCCCATCGTCCGTACCTGCGATCTCCTGTAAGGATTCGAGTTTGGCGATGAGCAGGCCGTAAGCCAATTGGACGGAATCAACCAAAGCAAGCTTCCCTTCTCCCAGCAAACGCTCCGTGTCTTCCTCACCAAAGTCCGCATCATTCACCTTGGTCTTAAAATCCTCCCACAAGGGAGAAGAGCGATCGGTATCGTCAAAAGGAATTCCCGATATGATATTGCGGCTGTCGCTGATCACCATCGGGAATACAAATTGAGGTGGGATGATCCCCAGTGCTTCCCTCGTTTCGAGCTTCTTGACCAACTGACGCATGAGCACCGGCATTTTTCGAAGCCGGGAAATATAGGCTTCCGCATCGGGAACGCTGTCAATCCGATGGACATTGATCAAAAAGGAAGGAAGCTCGGATTGGGCACCATGCATTTGCTCCACCGGATAGGAATAATAAAGGAACTCTTTCCGGGCCTCATCTCTTTTGACCTTCGTTTCCACCAAGCGGTAACTGATCTTTCCCTGGGTATCCAATGCATCAAAATCAATCCGCTTTTGCATTTCCTCGAATTCCCGGGCCTGGATCTCGATGTCTTTCAATACATTCTCATCGCTGTAATCGGACCATTCTCCGTAATGGGTTCTGATGCCAAGGCGGGATTCCCACTGAGGATCTCGGGAAACAGCTTCGTCAAAAGTGGAGTCGAGGAATACGCGCAGGCGTTCGGTTTCGGAGATGTTGGTGGTGTCGGAGATGTCGGAATTTCCATTTTCATTCCCCTTTTCCGCAGGCCCACAACTGGTAAGCAGAAAAAAAGCGGCGAAAGATAATAATAGAAGTTGCTTCATGGGTTCGCGAATTGATAATGATAAGATGGCACCGGATGGATAACAGTACTTTTTCATTCAACCAATTCCTGTGATGGAAGTTCAGCGGAGAGGATATTTCCTACTGTATTGGTCAGCCAATCGGAAAATTTCCCGGCCCCTATCTGGTTCAGGTGACTGTCATCCATGTGCCAACCGGGATTGGAGAACACACTGTCGGGTGGAATCAGAACGTCCCCCATCTCTGCGTAGAAATCGATTTCCCGTGGTGGTATTCCCGCTGCACCATAAACCGGCAGGTAGAGAAAGAACACTTTGGTTTGATGGTCTTGGGCCAACTCGTAGATCCGCTTGTAATACTTTTGCGGATAGTTGGAAGTCATCTGATACCACCAACCACCCATTCCGGTAGGTATTGCTGCCTTGAATTCCACCGACCTCGACTTTGCCTTGCGAGCCATTTTGGCGGAGTCGGCCACCATATCGTTGGCGACTTCCATAAAGCTGTGCCGGGGATCATCCAGGAAATCATTGAATTCCCGCTGGATTCCGAGCAGGTTTTCGCGTTGGTAGATCAGGCGGTTCCAGGTAAAGTCACCGATGTCTCCCAGGTAATCCTGGTTCAGCACCAGGGGGGGCGCCAATACGTCGGCAGGTTCGGCCAGGTAAGGAAAATGGAAGTGGCTGTTGGTGGCCAGGTGGGTGCTGACCTCGACAAACAGATATTTGGGTGGTTTTTTGGCAAAAAGATCCCGGGCGATCAGGTAATGCAGGTTTTCCCCTTTTCTACAGACCCCAAAATTGGCGACTTCTGCTTCAATCCCCTTTTCCTGTGCCAATCGTTCTTGCAAAACCCCATCGTGCACATCGCACATGGTTTTAGAAGTTCCCAGAAAAGCGACATCCACCGGATGGGGACTTTCGTACAAGCGCCGGTAGATCCAATTCCCCGTGCGGCAGTCCTTGGTGACCATATTATAGCCGTACTCCTTGTCGTAGGGGCCAGCAAACAGCCAGACCAACCCGACCACAAATGGGAGGGAGAACAGGACAATATTCCGGAGGAACCTACGCATGGGTAGAAATATCGGGAAGAAAGCGTTTCAAGCAAAATTCCAGGCTTGAGTAAAATAGGAGGTCCAGGCAAAATTCCAGGCTTGAGTAAAACCGCAGGCCCAGGCAAAATCCCGGACTGAAGTAAAAAAAGAACCGTACCTCCAGGGAAGTACGGTTGCAAATACATGGCGTTACTGGTTATTTACCAAGGTTAAATCCAATGTTGAGGAATGGCTTGGAAAGACCACGGGCATAGATAGATGTGAGTGATTCCGATATGACGACCTTAGACTCGCCAACAAATTGATTGTTGGAATCGAATTCCCTGACCGTAGATTCGCTGTCCCCGCGTGCAATTAGAAGGGTATATCCCCAATCCAGTCCAAAGCCTATCCGTACTCGGTTACTGACCTGGTAATCGGCTCGCATCACAAGCAGAGGAATGATTCGGAATGGCCTCGGACTGGTCCGGGTGATTTCATCATATCCTCCAGTGTATGAGCCATTTATCACTATTGGTTCAATTTTGAATCCCCTGTCCGTCCATACCTTGGCCAAATTCAATCCGGCTCCAACCTGCAGCCGAAAACGTTTGCCCAGTTCGATATTCTTACCGATTTCTATTCCAATGGTAGAGTTGAAATATGAAATTTTATTCTCTACATCGATTTCATAGGTACCATCTGTGGCGGTATACTGCTGCAAACTGCTTCTGCCGTTAACATTGGCATTGTACCTCAGATAGAACTTGTCCAGATTTTTCTGCAAATAAATCCCTGTATTGAAACCGTTGTCACGATCGCTTGGATTAAAAGGATTGTTTTCAAGTTCACTGGAGCGAAATAAGTCAAATGATTTGAGCTGAATCCCGATTTCACTTTGCTGAGCTTGAACAAAAGTGAGGGAAGCGAATAGGAGGCCTACAAGGCAAATCATCCTTCTGAGGGAGAAGTCTAAAAGATTCATGGTAATAATTCTGATTATTGTAAGAGAATGGCTACATGGCGAGTAGCAGAAAATCGAATGCCTTGGAATTGTTCGGAACAAAAAGGTTACAGCACATTCCGGGCCAATCTTACATTTTAGACTAGAATTGGAAATAAATAAATTGCTGCGGTATGCCATAAGCCCCCAGGAGGTAGAGGAGGCCGATTGACAAATAATAAAATGCCCACCTTGCGGGCCGGGGCCATTTGTCAAGGACTTCATCCAGGGTGCCTTTGCCGATCATGAGCTCAAACGAGAAGAAGGTGACCAGTAATCCCAACAGATAGGCACCTTCCCAATAGTCCGACAGAAACAGGTCCAGTTCCGATTCAAAACTGCTGAACAGGGAAAGGGGGGCAGAGAAGATTCCATCCAGGGAACCCAGCAGGTGGGTGGCATCAGCAATGGAAGTGGCACGGAAGAATACCAAGGAGAAACAGAAGGTGCCGATGGTCCAGCACCAACCAAAAAAGCTGGCCAGAAAGCCGGACGTTCGTTGCGGGTGTCCGATCAAGCCTTCGACCAGGTAGGCAAAGGCGCAAATCAGACCCCAGGCGAGGTAAGTCCAGCCAGCACCATGCCAAAAGGCGGAAACAATAAAGACAATGAACATATTGACATAGAACCGCCCTATGCCTTTCTGCCGCCCTCCGAGAGGAACGTAGACGTAGTCCCGGAACCAGGCATTAAGGCTGATATGCCAGCGCCTCCACAATTCTGCCGCCGAAGTAGAGAAAAGGGGAGTGCGAAAATTGATGCTCAATTTAAATCCGAAGAGGCGGGCCGATCCGAGTGCAATGTCGGAGTATCCGGAGAAGTCACAATAGACTTGTACCATGAAGAAGACAGCCCCGATGACGATGTCCCATCCCTGGTATTCATCGGGGTGCTGGTGGATTTGGGTGACGTATTCCCCCAAACGGTCGGCAACCAGTACTTTTTTCAGAATTCCATAGAGAATCAACCGGAGACCACTGACCGCCAAGGGGTAGCTGAACTTGCGGGGCAATTCGAATTGGGGCAGTAAGTCCCGGGCTTTTTCGATCGGTCCCGCCACCAATTGAGGGAAGAAACTCACATAGGCAAAGAAATTGATCCAATTGGAATGGGGGCGGATCGTGCCGCGGTAAACATCGATGGTATAACTCAGGGTCTGGAAGGTATAAAAGCTGATCCCTACCGGAAGGACCACATTGAGGGTGACCGGATCCAATTCTATTCCCAACTTGCCAAAGCCCTCGACAAAGCTCCCCGCAAAGAAATTGTAGTATTTGAAGAAGCCCAGCATCCCCAGATTTACCCCGAGGCTGAGGAATAGCCATCCCTTGCGGTCCCGCTTTTCTTTGAGCCTCCCCATTTGCATCCCGGCCAGGTAGTCGGTCAGAGAGGAAATGAAGATGAGGCTGAGGAATCTAGGGTCCCACCAGCCATAGAATACATAGCTGCATACCAAGAGGAGAATGTTCTGATTCCGAAGGCCATTCGCCTTTTTCCCCAGCCACCAGTACAGCCCGAAGACTATCGGCAGAAAGAAAGCAAAGGTCAGGGAGTTGAACAGCATGGTGCGAAAATACTTATTTCCCCATTCTTTCTTTTCTTTGTAACCTGAATGAGATCAAATCCCCGCAAGATCCTGATCATTCGCCTCAGTTCTATCGGCGACGTTATCCTCACCAGCCCCATTGTGAGGAGCCTTCATGCTTGTTACCCAGCGGCGGAATTACACTTTATTACAAAGGCGGCTTATGCTCCCCTCCTGGAGGAACACCCCTTGTTGGCCAAGGTCCATCGGTTTGAGGGGGATATGAATGCGACCATCGCTGCCTTGCGGGCAGAGAATTTTGATTTCATCCTCGATCTCCACCGGAACATCCGGTCCCGCATCATCAAGTCCCGCCTTCGTCTCCCTTCGGGGACGTATTCCAAAGACCGCTGGCCGGTGCTCCTCCACACCCGGTACAAGATCGGCAAGCTGCCCCAGGTACATACGGTGGAGCGGTATGCCAGAGCCTTGAAACCGCTCAATTGCGAATTGGATAGGGGGCCATTGGAGCTTCATTTACCGGTTGAAGCTGACGAGATGGCCGCTAAGGTGCTCAACCGCTATTTCAAGGCGGCTCCGGTAGGGGTGGTGCTGGGGGGTAAATATGCAACCAAACGCTGGCCGATTGCCTACTTTGTCGAATTGTTGAATGCGCTGAACCGTCCGGTTCTGTTGCTGGGAGGACCGGAGGATCAAGAAGACGCAGCGGTGTTGAAGGCGCAACTCAAGGTGG
This sequence comes from uncultured Bacteroidia bacterium, assembly GCA_964352215.1. Lineage (GTDB taxonomy): Bacteria > Bacteroidota > Bacteroidia > J057 > JADKCL01 > CAWUKT01. Next base: position 2,195 of record CAYGRE010000004.1, on the reverse strand, counting down.
ACCACCTCGATGCAGTGGGGCAGTACAACCTGGTCTTGAGTGCGGCCCTGGTCCGGAAATGCGCGTATCTGATTACCCATGATACCGGGCTGATGCATATTGGCGCCGCTTTCGGGGTGCCATTGTTTACCCTCTGGGGCAATACCGTGCCGGAACTGGGATTTTATCCCTGGAAAGCGGAAGCTGTCAACCTGCAGGTGGACGGCTTGGGCTGCCGGCCCTGCACCAAATTGGGATACGACGAATGCCCCAAAGGACATTTTAAATGCATGATGGATTTGAAGCCCGGGATGGTGCTGGATGCGATTCGGGCTTGGGAGAAGGGGCGGAGGGAAGATTCAGTTGGGGGAACAGAATACAGTTAAGGTCAGGCGACAACGCGGCACGCCAGGGCCGGAACCCCATTGAGGTCGGGAGTGCAACTTGGTTATATTACTCCCCACCAAACAACTTTTGTTCTGTTTCGGATTTCGGTTTGCGCACCCGCCAGATAAACCCATCGATCACGTAGTGGGTGATTTGCGGAAGTGCCAGCAATGGGATTACCAGCGCCAGCAACCATTCCTCCTGTAACCAGGGGAATTCCTTCGCCCAGGGAAACAAGCTTCCATGGTCCCGCCAAACCAAGCCATCCCACAGGCCTTCTTCGAAGTAGGCCAGGACAAAGAGCAGGCCTACAAATACCGGGAGAAATTCAGCTTTGAAAAATGACCTCCAGTTGAGCGCATACTTCGATTTGGAGGGGAGGCTTTGCCGAGCCTCGTTTCCAGTTGCCTGAGAATTCGAGGCCGCATTTTTTCGATTCGCTTGCCCCTTCGGACGCGCATTTTCCCTAGAAGCTGCCAGTGCCTTCTTGCGCCCATAGAACCAGATCAATGCCATATAGGGAATTCCATGCGCGAGCACATTCGTCGCAGTAAAGGCAAGGTCTCCGTTCATCCAGACAATCCCGATCCCCCAGGAAAGGATGGTGCCGAGCAGGATCAGGTTCTTGGGCAAATTGAATGGACGTCCCTCCATGCTGAACCGAATCTCTTTGACCAGATAGGCCAGCAGGCAGAAACCATAGAAACCCAGTGCAATGTATTCCAAAACCGGCCAGGGAATACTGACAAAATCGCCGGGCAGGAACCAAAAGAAGTTCCGGGGCAAATGGGTATGCCAATACACCAGCGGATAAATGGTCGCCATATAGATCGCGCCCGAATCAATCAGCCGTTCCCAGTGGGAGCGATTTTCCTTACGGGCATAGATGGAGAAGAAACCGTATTGTTGACGAACGAAATGGTAAACCGCGAGGTAGGCCAGGATTCGCCAGAAAATCATACCGTCAACCAGATAGAGCATGGCCCCGACTCCCCAGGCGATCACCGGGATCAGTAGGAGCGGACGGCGGTATTTATTGAATTCCTGTTTGTCGAAATAGGTCCTGAAAAGGGTGCTGTAAACATGGGCAACATCCACCCCGACGATGAACAACAACCAGAACCAGGGTTGCATTTCGCTGCTTTCCTGGAAGAAACGGGGGAAGAACAATATCAGACCGGTGGCCAGAAATGCAGGGAAAAGTACAAAAAGGATGTCGGTCCAGGGGGTGTGAATCCAAGGCTGTCCAGTAAAGTAGGATTTGCGGGTGCTTTGACTTTCTGAGTTCAAGGGGGTACCCCTTTGGTTAATATTTGGTCCACCGCTTCGATTTTTTGGGTTGCCGGTTTCGCTGCTCATGAAACACCCCCTTCCAAAACTTCCCGGGCTGCACGCAATCCTTGCGCAAAAGCCTCTTCGAAGATCGAGATCCCGGACAAGTCCGTATGGGCAAAGTGAACCCGCCCCACCGGCTCCGCCGCCAACCTCCGCGCTTCGCCCGTGATGAACCCCGGCCCCGGCCGGATCATCCCATGCCCCCAAACCCAAACGTCCAGCCGTTTGATATCAGAACGGATACCAGGATGCATCCATTCCAGGTCCTTCACCACCATCTCCTGCCACTCGGCATAAGTCCTGGCCTGAGCTGCCTTCCGTTCATCCGCCGGCTGCCCATCGGTCAGCGCCTTGTACCAGGTGACAACCGTCTCCGACCGTTGCCCCAGGGACTGGTGATCCGCGACGATATATCCGAGAGAATCGGATTCATAAGCGACATTGTCCCAGGAGAGGGGACGCCCATTGCCAGCCGGACGCTTGCGCAAATGCAC